>CAJOJA010000004.1 GCA_905234735.1 uncultured Bacteroidaceae bacterium
TAAGCCCGCCCGCGCCGATGGTACTGCCAAGGTGGGAGAGTAGGTAGCCGCCGTTTTTTCATGAGGGAAGCCCCTGCAAGCAATCGCTCGCAGGGGCTTTGTTTATATAGGTCCCATAGGTCTTATAGGTCCTATATGTCTCATTAGACCTATAATTCGCGGCCTTATTATTTGAATTATCCAAAAAAAATCACTACCTTTGCAGGCCAATTGTGAAGTTATAATAAATATAATAGATAATGAATACAACTTTTGAGAAGGTCGACGCACTGAACGGCCTTATTACCATGCAGATTGAAAAGGCAGACTATGCCGAGAACGTAGAGAAGGAACTGAAGAATTTTCGCAAGAAGGCCAATATGCCCGGTTTCCGCGTGGGTCAGGTGCCCCTGGGATTGATTAAGAAACGCTTCGGCACAGAGGTGAAGGCAGAGGCCGTGGAGAAACTGATTCGCCAGAAGCTCTACGACTACATCCGTGACGAGAAGATGAATGTGTTGGGTGAGCCCCTGCCCAACGACGAGAAGACCCCGAAGATGGACTTTGAGATGCAGGACGACTTCACCTTCGTGTTTGACGTGGCCCTGGCTCCCGAATTTGATGCCAAGCTGACGGCGAAGGACAAGGTGGACCACTACACCATCCAGGTGAGCGACGAAATGATTGACCAGCAGGTGCAGTCGTATGCCGGCCGTAACGGTCAGTACCAGAAGGTCGAGAAATATGAACCCCGCGACATGGTGAAGGGTCTCTTGGCAGAACTCGACGCCAGCGGCAGTCCTAAGGAAGGTGGCGTGCAGGTGGAGGATGCCGTGATGCTGCCTGACTACATGAAGAACGACGACGAGAAGCAGAAGTTTGCCGATGCCAAAGTGAACGATGTCATCATGTTCAACCCCTCGAAGGCATATAATGACAATGAGACCGAACTGGCCTCGCTGTTGCGTCTTAAGAAGGAAGAAGTTGCCGACATGAAAGGCGACTTTAGTTTCCAAATTGAGGAGATTACGCGCTATCAGCCCGCCCCCGTAGACCAGAACCTCTTCGACCACATATTCGGTGAGGGTAAGGTGAATAGCGAGGAAGAGTTCCGCGCTAGGATTAAGGACATGATGGCCGACCAGTTTGCCAAGGACAGTGAGTTCAAGTTCATGCTTGACCTGCGCAAATATCTGACCAATCGCATTGGCAAGGTGGAGTATCCCGAAGCCATGCTGAAGCGCATCATGCGTCTGAACAACCCCGACAAGGACGAGAAGTTCGTGGACGACAACTTCGAGAAGAGCCTGGAGGAACTGACCTGGCAGCTCATCAAGGAGCAACTGACCGAGCAATTTGAGATTAAACTCGCTCAGGAGGATGTGCTGGAGGCAGCCAAGACGGTGACCAAGATGCAGTTTGCCCAGTACGGCATGATGGAAGTGCCTGAAGAACTGCTGAACAACTATGCCCAGGAGATGCTGAAGAAGAAGGATCAGACGGAAGGTCTCATCACTCGTGCCATCGAGCAGAAGATAGCTGCCAAGGCTAAGGAGACTGTAAAGCTGAACGAGAAGACTGTCAGCCTGGACGAGTTCAATAAATTATTTAAGGACTAAATGACTGATTTTAAGAAATACGCGACCCGCCACTTGGGTCTTAACAGTATGGTGCTGGACGACATCATCTCGATGCAGAACCAGTACCTGAATCCCTACATCCTGGAGGAACGACAGTTGAACGTGACCCAGATGGACGTCTTCTCGCGCCTAATGATGGATCGCATCATCTTCCTCGGCACGCAGATTGACGACTATACGGCCAACACCTTGCAGGCCCAACTCCTCTATCTGGATCAGTCCGACCAGGGTAAGGACATCAATATTTACATCAACTCGCCCGGTGGCAGTGTGCATGCCGGACTGGGCATCTACGACACGATGCAGTTCATCAAGAGCGACGTGGCTACCATCTGCACCGGTATGGCCGCCTCGATGGCTGCCGTACTGCTCGTGGCTGGTCAGGAGGGCAAGCGCAGTGCATTGCCCCACAGTCGCGTGATGATACACCAGCCGATGGGCGGTGCACAGGGACAAGCCAGCGACATCGAGATTACGGCCCGCGAGATTCAGAAGCTGAAGAACGAACTCTATACTATCATTGCCGACCACTCGCACCAGCCCTTCGACAAGGTGTGGGCCGACAGCGACCGCGACTACTGGATGACGGCCGAGGAGGCAAAGGAGTACGGTATGATAGATCAGGTGTTTGCTAAAAGAGGATAGGCTGTGGCAAGGAAAGTATGTTCGTTCTGTGGCCGCTCGGATAAGGAAGTCTCCCTGCTCATAACCGGGGTATCAGGCTTCATCTGCAACGACTGTGCCAAGGCTGCCTACCAGATTGTACAGGAAAATACTCAGGCACGGGCCGGAAAGGGGGTAGCTCCGTTTGTCCTGGATGAATTGCCCAAGCCGCGGGACATCAAGGAGTACCTTGACCACTACGTCATCGGTCAGGATGATGCCAAGCGCTATCTGGCCGTCAGCGTCTACAACCACTATAAGCGGTTGGCTCAGCAGAAGGACGACGATGGGGTGGAGATAGAGAAGAGCAACATCATCATGGTTGGTCCCACGGGGACGGGCAAGACGTTATTGGCCCGCACCATAGCCAAAATGCTGAAAGTTCCGTTCACCATCGTAGATGCCACTGTGCTTACGGAGGCCGGCTATGTGGGTGAGGATGTGGAGAGCATCCTGAGCCGTCTGCTGCAGGTGGCCGACTATGACGTAGCCGCTGCCGAGCGTGGCATTGTTTTCGTCGACGAGATAGACAAGATTGCCCGCAAGAGCGATAACCCCAGTATCACCCGCGATGTGAGTGGTGAAGGTGTACAGCAAGGCCTGCTGAAGTTGCTCGAAGGCAGCATCGTCAATGTGCCCCCCAAGGGAGGCCGCAAACATCCCGACCAGGAGTATGTGCAGGTGGACACACACAATATACTGTTCATCTGCGGCGGCGCCTTCGAAGGCATCGAACGCAAGATAGCCCAGCGACTGAATACCCATGTGGTAGGCTTCAATTCCGTCCAGCACACCCGTAATTTGGACAAGGAGAACCTGATGAAGTACATACTGCCACAGGATTTGAAGTCGTTCGGACTGATTCCCGAAATTATCGGCCGCATGCCTGTACTCACCTATCTTAACCCCTTGGACCGTGATGCTTTGCGACGTATCCTGATGGAGCCGAAGAACTCGTTGGTGAAGCAGCAAATCAAGCTCTTTGCGATGGACGGCATCAAGTTGGAGTTTGCCCCCGAGGCATTGAACTATATTGTGGACAAGGCCGTAGAGTACAAACTCGGAGCGCGCGGACTGCGCAGCATCATGGAAACACTGATGATGCAACTGCAGTACGAAGCCCCATCCACACATAAACGGGGCGAAAAGATTGTCATTACAGAGGAATATGCCCGCCAACAACTCGAAAATTCGCTGTTAAAGGAAGCCGCTGAGAGCTGATAAATGGTATTTTAACAAAAAATAACATTAGATATTTGCCCTGAAGTTTGCAACTTTGGGGCATTTTGTTATAACTTTGTAAGTGGAAGAATACCAAAAGGCACTGAATTTGAACGAAGTTAACCTTAGCGAGAAGCTGAAAAAGTACTTTGGTTTCGATACCTTTAAGGGGGAACAAGAGGCCATCATCCGCAATGTTCTTGCGGGTAAAGACACTTTCGTGCTGATGCCTACGGGCGGCGGAAAAAGCCTTTGCTACCAGTTGCCCGCCTTGCTCATGGAAGGTACGGCCATCGTCATCTCCCCGCTCATAGCCCTGATGAAGAATCAGGTTGACGCCATACGCATGGTCAGCGAGGACGACGGCATCGCCCACTTCATCAATTCGTCACTGACGAAGACGGAGGTTGACTGCGTCAAGGAAGACATCCGCAGCGGACGTACAAAACTGCTCTACGTGGCACCCGAAAGCCTGACCAAGGAGGAGAATATAGAGTTCCTGCGCAGCGTGAAAATTTCGTTCTATGCCGTCGACGAAGCCCACTGTATCTCGGAGTGGGGGCACGACTTCCGTCCGGAGTATCGCAAGATTCGTCCCATTGTGTCCAGTATCGGAACGGCTCCCATCATTGCGCTGACCGCTACGGCTACCGACAAGGTGCGAGGCGACATCATGAAGAATCTGGGAATGAGTGACGCCACGGAGTTCAAGAGCTCCTTCAACCGTCCCAACCTATACTACGGTATACGGGCCAAGACGAAGGATGTGGACAAGGACATCGTCCGCTTCATCCGTCAGCATCAGGGCAAGAGTGGCATCATCTACTGCCTGAGCCGCAAGAAGGTGGAAGAACTGGCCGAGTTCCTGCAGGTGAATAAGATAAATGCCAAGCCCTATCATGCAGGAATGGAAGCGCAGCAGCGCAGCGAGACACAGGACGACTTCATCATGGAGCGCATCGACGTCATCGTGGCCACCATTGCTTTCGGTATGGGAATCGACAAACCCGACGTGCGTTTTGTGATACACTACGATATCCCGAAAAGTCTCGAAGGCTATTATCAGGAGACCGGACGTGCCGGTCGCGATGGGGGAGAGGGCCTGTGCATCACCTTCTATACCCGCAAGGACCTGCAGAAGCTGGAGAAGTTCATGGAAGGGAAGCCCCTGAGCGAGCAGGACATCGGTCGGCAGCTGTTGCAGGAGACGGCGGCATACGCCGAGAGTTCGGTGTGCCGACGGAAGATGCTGCTGCACTATTTCGGCGAGACGTATGAGCCCAAGAACTGTGGCAACTGCGACAACTGTCTGCACCCCCACGAAGCCATCGAGGCCGGACCGCAACTGGTGAAGGCGCTGCGTGTTGTGCGCGACATCAAGGAGAACTTCAAGGTCAACCATGTCGTAGACGTTCTCGTAGGGCGTTCCACCGAAGAGGTCATCGCCCACAAGCATAACACCCTTGCCTCCTTCGGCATAGGCGACGACTATCCGCCCCGTTTCTGGAATGCCGTCATCCGACAGGCCATGCTGGCCGGATATATGCACAAGGAGGTGGAGAACTACGGGCTGATAAAGCTGACGCCCGAGGGGCTTGACTTCATGAAGTCTCCCGTTCCATTCTCCATTATCGAGGACCATGACTTCTCGGAGGCCGACTACGAGTCGGTGACCACCGGAGCGCTGGACGATACCCTGCTGGCCATGCTGAAGGACTTGCGCCGCAGCATCGGGCACCGCATCAACAAACCGCCCTATCTGATATTCCAGGACAGCACCCTCGAGGATATGGCTACGATGTACCCCATCAACGAGGAGGAAATGCTCAGTGTGCAAGGTGTCAGCGAAGGCAAGGTCAAGCGTTTCGGACGCGAGTTTTGCGAATTGATAGCCCGCTACTGCGAGGAAAACGAAATAGACCGTCCCGACAATTTGCGTGTTCGCTCGTCGGCCAAGGACAACAAGTCGAAGCTGAAGGTGATGATTATCCAGAAGATAGACCTGAAGATGATGCTGGAGGACATTGCCGAGGCGTGTAACCTGGAGTTCGACGAGCTGTTGGACGAGGTTGAGGGCATCGTGTACAGCGGTCTGAAACTAAATATCGACTACTACATTCGCGAGGTCATGGACGAAGACCATGCACTCGATATATACGAATATTTCGAGGAGGCCGAGACCGACGACCTCGAGGAGGCCCTGGACGAACTGGGCGGCGACTACACCGAGGAGGAGGTGCGCCTCGTCCGCATCAAGTTCTACTCTGAAATGGCCAACTAAAAAAGCGAGCAAGTACAGTTAAAAAGAACTAATTCTTTTTGAATTTTGCGCACTTTGTACTATCTTTGCAGTCAAAATGCAAAAACCACATCATTATGGCATCATTTATCGAAGACAGAATCGTCATGGACGGACTGACCTATGACGACGTGCTGCTGGTACCTGCTTACAGCGAAGTACTGCCCCGAACCGTTAGCCTGACGACGAAGTTCTCCCGAAACATCGAGTTGAAAATCCCCTTCATCTCTGCGGCTATGGACACGGTGACGGAGGCAACGATGGCGATAGCCATTGCCCGTGAAGGAGGTATCGGCGTGATACACAAGAATATGTCCATCGAGGAGCAGGCCCGTCAGGTGGCCATCGTGAAGCGGGCTGAGAACGGGATGATATATGACCCGGTGACCATTCGCCGTGGACGCACCGTAGCCGACGCACTGGACCTGATGAGCGAATACCACATTGGAGGCATTCCCGTGGTGGACGATGAGAACCATCTGGTGGGTATCGTTACGAACCGTGACCTGCGTTTCGAGTTGAACCAGAACCGCCCCATCGATGAGGTGATGACTTGTGAAAACCTGGTGACCACTCACGTGCAGACCGACCTGTTCGGTGCTGCTCAGATTCTTCAGGAGAATAAGATAGAAAAGCTCCCCGTAGTGGACGATGAGAACCATCTCATCGGACTGATTACCTATAAGGACATCACCAAGGCCAAGGATAAGCCCATGGCCTGTAAGGATGCTAAGGGACGGTTGCGCGTGGCTGCTGGCGTGGGCGTAACCAACGATACGCTGGAGCGTATGCGTGCCCTCGTCGAGGCTGGTGCCGACGCCATTGTTATCGACACGGCTCACGGGCACTCGAAGTTTGTCATCGAAAAACTGAAGGAGGCCAAGGCCGAGTTTAAGGATGTGGACATCGTGGTCGGTAACGTGGCAACGGGCGAGGCTGCCCGTGCACTGGTGGAGGCCGGTGCCGACGGTGTGAAGGTGGGCATAGGTCCGGGCAGTATCTGCACCACACGAGTGGTGGCTGGCGTCGGAGTACCCCAGCTCAGTGCTGTCTACGACGTGGCCAGTGCTCTGGCTGGTACGGGTGTGCCCCTGATAGCCGATGGCGGTCTGCGCTACTCGGGCGATGTGGTGAAGGCCTTGGCTGCCGGCGGCTACTCGGTGATGATAGGTTCACTGATAGCCGGTACGGAAGAGAGCCCTGGCGACACCATCATCTACAACGGACGTAAGTTCAAGTCATATCGCGGCATGGGTTCTCTGGAGGCTATGGAGTGCGGTTCGAAGGATCGCTATTTCCAGGGTAACGTGAAGGATGCCAAGAAGTTGGTACCCGAAGGCATAGCCGGTCGTGTCCCCTACAAGGGCACGGTGCAGGAGGTCATCTATCAGCTCATTGGCGGTTTGCGCTCGGGTATGGGATACTGTGGTGCTGCCAGCATCGAAGACCTGCATCACGCCCGTTTCGTCCGCATCACCAATGCCGGCGTGCTGGAGAGCCACCCCCACGACGTGACCATCACCAGCGAGGCTCCCAATTACAGCAGACCGCAGTAAAAGTTAAAAGTTAAGAGTTAAAAGTTGAAAGTCTGATATGAAACGTATAGCATTTTTTCTCATTCTCTCATTTTCTCAATCTCTAATTCTCTCGTCCTTCGCTCAGGGCGACCCCATAGTGATGAAGATTGCTGGACAGCCCGTCACGCGGAGTGAGTTTGAGTACAACTACAACAAGAACAATACCGACAACGTCATCGACAAGAAAGACCTTGACGAGTATGTCGACCTCTTCATCAACTATAAGCTGAAGGTGAAGGCTGCCGAGGATGCCCGAATGGACACGGCAAAGAGTTATATCGACGAATTCCGTACATACCGCGACCAGCAGATACGTCCGCTTCTCGTGCCCGAGGGAGCTGAGGAACAGGAAGTCCGCAATTACTACGACGGAATGTTGAAGCAATTGAACGGAAAGGACTTGCGCCTGCCGGCTCACATTTTCCTGCGCGTCCCCCAGAACAGTCCGCAAGAGGAACAGGATGCCAAGAAGGCCCGTATCGACAGTATCTACCAGGCCCTGCAGTCGGGCGCTGATTTTGCCGAGTTGGCAAAGGCTCATTCCGAAGACCGCCAGTCGGCCATGCGTGGCGGACAGCTGAGGTGGTTCGGCCCCGGCGAGTTGGTTCCTGAGTTTGAAAAGGTGATGTACGAGCTGAAGAAGGAAGAAACCTCGAAGCCCTTCCTCTCTGCAGTGGGTTACCACATCGTTAGGTTGATGGATTGCAAACCCTTGGAACCCTACGACACGCTTCAACCGCAAATCCGTCGTTTCCTGGAGTCTCGTGGTATGGCCGACCGTTTAGCTCAGAAGGCAACGGACAGTCTGGCACAAGTCCGTGGACTTACACCTGCTCAGTTGCTCGATGCCGAGACAGAACGCCTTTGTGCCCAAGACATGGAACTAAAATATTTGGTTCAGGAATACCATGACGGCCTCCTGCTTTACGAAATCAGTAAGACGCAAATCTGGGACCCTGCAGCATCCGACACTGTAGCTCTGCAGAACTATTTCAAGAAGCATAAGAAAGATTACGTATGGGACAAGCCCCATTACTATGGTATGGTTTACTATGCTGCCCAGCAACCTGATGTGAAAAAGGTGCAGAATTTGCTCAAGGGCGTTGAGGAAAGTCTGTGGACAGTTCGTGTGCGCGACACATTCAACAAGGACAGTGTAACCGTGCGTATGGAACAGCCTCGCCTTTATGCCAAGGGCGAACATGCCGTGCTTGATTCGCTGGTCTTCAAGGTTCGCGAAAACAAGACACGCGAGCGCAAGGGCTTCCCCTATGCTGCCGTAGTGGGACGTGCGCTGAAGAAAGGTCCTCAGAAGTGGACGGATGTCGCCAGTCAAGTGGTTTCCGACTATCAGGCCGAATGCGAGCGCCAGTTCGTGGAAGGGCTTCGCAAGAAGTACACCTTCGAGGTTTATCCCGAAGTGCTGGCTACGGTGAATAAGCACGATTAGTAAATGCATAATTTATAATGCTTAATGCATAATATGATGAATAGAGGTCTGTTCCTTCTCTTTTTCTCATTTTTCCATTTCTTTATTGTCGGTGCGCAGACCAACGTTATCGACGAGGTCATCTGGGTTGTGGGCGACGAAGCCATCCTGAAGAGCGATGTCGAAAGCATGCGGCGCGACCCCTCCTGGTCACAGATTAAGGGTAATCCCTATTGTGTCATTCCTGAAAGGTTGGCCATACAGAAATTGTTCCTCCATCAGGCTGCGCTGGACAGCATAGAGGTGACGGACGCCCAGGTGAGCAATTATGTCGAGGAGCGCATCAGCGACTGGGTGATGACGGCCGGAGGCAAAGAAAAACTGGAGGAATACATGGCTATGCCCATTTCGCAGATACGCGAGGAACTGCAGGACCGCTATAAGAACGAGATGATGGTGGAGCGGATGCGCGAGAAACTGACCGAGGATGTGAAGGTGACACCTGCTGAGGTTCGCCGCCATTTCCGCGACCTTCCTGAGGATTCGCTGCCGTTGATACCTACGCAGGTGGAGGTGGAGATTCTCATGCTGCATCCCAAAATACCACAGGAGGAGATAAATCGCGTGAAGGAAGAACTGCGTGGCTATGCTGAGCGCATCACCAACGGCAGCTCATCCTTCTCCACATTGGCAATCCTAAACAGCGAAGACCGTGAGTCGGCCATCCGTGGCGGTGAGCTCGACTATGTCGGACGTGGACAGCTCGATCCCGCCTTTGCCAATGTCGCATTCTCACTCACAGACCCCAAAAAGGTATCCAAGGTGGTAGAGTCGGAGTATGGATATCATATCATCCAACTCATAGACAAGCGTGGTGATAAGATAAAGGTGCGCCACATTTTGCGCAAACCGGTCGTGGCAATGGCCGACGTGGATGCAGCGCTGGTGCGCCTTGACTCCATTGCCGATGATATCCGAAACGAAAAGTTCAGTTTCGAGGACGGTGCCACATATATCAGTGACGACAAGGACACGAAGAACAACCGTGGACTGATGACCAATACGAAAGCCTCGGAGGACGGCAGACCTATGCAGACCTCGAAGTTCGAGATGCGTGAGCTGGCCGACGTATCCTCTGAACTGGCCCGTGTAGTGGACGAGATGGAGGTAGGCGAAATTTCCCAGGCTTTCAAGATGACGAACCGCCAGACAAAGACCGTGTGTGCCATCGTCAAATTGAAGAACCGCATCGCCAGTCACCGTGCGAGCATTACTGAGGACTTCCAGGTCTTGCGCTCCATCGTGCTCAACAAGAAGAAGCAGGATGTCATTGCCGAATGGATTCGAAACAAGCAGAAGAACACCTACGTCCGCATTAAGGAAGGATGGGGAGACTGCGATTTCGAGTACCCCGGATGGGTGACAAAATGAATTAAGAGTGAAGGGTGAAGGATTAGGGGTTATATGAGGAATTGCAGGACGGTGCTGTTATGCTTATTTGCGTTTTTGGGCCTTTCTATGACGATGGGCCCGGCGCGAGGCAAAGGGGGAGGGAAGCGCCAGCCTTCAGACTCCCGTATCCACTTGCTGCACTCCGACCGCCTCTATTTCAATGAACGTATCCATCCCACGGCACAGTTCCTGGTGGGCGATGTCCGTTTTGAGCATGAAGGTACGCTTATGTTCTGTGACAGTGCCCTGTTCTATGAGGCTACGAACTCGTTTGATGCCTTCGGTAATGTGCGTATGCGGCAGGCTGACACGCTTTCGCTGGTCAGCGATGTGCTGTATTACGACGGCTTGGACCAAATGGCCCGTGCGCGCTATCATGTGATACTGAAGCACCACGAAACCACACTCTATGCCGACTCTCTCGACTATGACCGTCTCTATGACCTGGGTTACTTCTTCGAGGGCGGTCGCATGGTGGACAAGGACAATGAGTTGACCAGTGACTGGGGCGAATATAGTCCATCGACGCGCGATGCCAAGTTTAACTACAATGTCCGGCTGGTCAATCCTCGTCCGCCCAAGGAGGCAAAGTCCGTACTTATTAGCGACACACTGCATTACAACTCCCGTACGGGCATAGCCCACGTAATCGGTCCGAGCAATATTGATCATGGTGACAACCACATATATACAGAGAATGGGTACTATGATTCCGAGGCCGACTTCTCCTATCTGCTCGACCGCTCCATCCTGCAAAACGGATATAAGGTGCTTGTGGGTGACAGTGTGTGCTGGGATGCTACGGAGAAGATAGGACGTGCGTATGGACACGCCGTATATACTGATACCCTCAACAAGAATAAGTTCGTGGGCAACTACGCCATGTACAACGACAGTACGGGTTATGCCGAAGCCGCCGACAGCGCACTCCTCATCGACTATTCCCAGCGTGACACACTTTATGCCCATGCCGATTCGTTCTTCCTGTACACCTACCACAAGGAGACGGATTCGGTCTATCGCGTACTTCATGCTTACCATCATGTACGTGCCTATCGTGTCGATGTGCAGGCTGT
This sequence comes from uncultured Bacteroidaceae bacterium, assembly GCA_905234735.1. Lineage (GTDB taxonomy): Bacteria > Bacteroidota > Bacteroidia > Bacteroidales > Bacteroidaceae > Physcousia. The sequence goes on from CAJOJA010000004.1 coordinate 11,337, forward strand.
ATGCGACTCTATGGTTTTTGACGGACGCGACTCCTGTCTGACGATGTACCGCGACCCTATAATCTGGCAGGAGGGGCAGCAGGTTCTGGGCGAGGTCATCAAGGCGTGGACCAACGACTCTACGTTGGACAGTGTCTATGTCATTAACCAAGCCCTTTCGGTGGAACGGCTCGACTCGCTCCACTACAATCAGATAGCGAGCAACGAGATGCATACATACTTCGAGAACGGTGAACCGCGCCTGAACGTTGCCGACAAGAACGTATACGTCAATTACTATCCGTTCGACGACGATTCGCTGATGATGGGTATGAACCATTTGGAGACCAGCTTGATGCGCATGTATATGAATAACCGAAAGGTCGATCGCATCACGACTCCGGCAGCCGATGGTACGATGTATCCCTTGCCGATGATTCCGTCTGATATGCGCTTTCTCAGTAACTTTGCCTGGTTCGACTATATTCGTCCCCTAAATAAGGATGATATCTTCCAATGGCGAGGGAAGAAGGCCGGAACGGAACTGAAGCAGTCCGTCCGACACGAGGCCCCTCTGCAGCGTCTCGATGTCATTAAAAGTAAAGCCGATGCCGCAAAAAAGAATAAATCCAAAATAGCAGTACCATGAGCTTATTCCAGACACGTGAACCGCGTAAATACCGGCGTATAAGCATGTACACCAGCGAGCGAAAGGACAGACTCGACCGATTGGTGCGCGATGTTAAGCGGGAGATGGGCGAATTACCCCCCGACGATATAGACCCCGACCACTTTAAGGGTAAGTTTTCCCAGTTTACACCTCGTGCCAAGCGTGCCAGTGAACGTGAGTTCCGCCTCACCTGGCCCCTGGCCCTCATTCTCATCCTGGTGCTCATCCTCATCTGGCGCTACATCATGATGGGTATACTTTGATCATCCATGGACATCATACACTTGCTACCCGATTCCGTGGCCAACCAGATTGCAGCTGGCGAGGTCATTCAGCGTCCCTCCTCGGTGATAAAAGAACTGTTGGAGAATGCTGTTGATGCTGCTGCGCGCCGTATCGAGGTTGTGGTAGTGGATGCCGGACGTACGAGCATACAAGTCATTGACGATGGTAGGGGTATGTCGGAGACCGATGCCCGCCTGGCCTTTGAACGTCATGCGACGAGCAAGATAACCGAGGCCGCAGACCTTTTCAGTCTCACCACTATGGGCTTTCGTGGCGAGGCCTTGCCCAGTATCGCTGCCGTATCGCAGGTAACCCTGCGCACCCGTACCCCTCAGTCCGAACTGGGCACCTGTCTGACTATTGAGGGGGGGCGTGTCGTAGCTCAGGAGCTTGATAATTGTCCCGCAGGTGCCAACTTTATGGTGCAGAACCTCTTCTTCAATGTTCCTGCCCGTCGCAAGTTCTTGAAAAGCAACCAAACCGAGCTTTCGAATATCATCCAGGAATTTGAGCGTGTAGCTTTGGTCAATCCTGATATTTATTTCACGCTGACGCATAACGCTCATGTCCTAACCACGCTCATGCCTGAGTCGCAGAAACAACGCATCGCTTCTCTGTTCGGCAAGCGGGTAGGGGAGCAGTTACTTTCGGTCGATGTGGACACCACACTTTGTTCGCTGCATGGCTTCGTGGGTCGTCCCGATTCAGCCCGTCGCAAGGGTGCGCGTCAATTCTTCTACGTCAATGGGCGATATATGCGGCATCCTTATTTCCATAAAGCCGTACAGGAGGCCTTCGAGGAACTTATCCCCGCCACCGATCAGGTTCCCTATTTCCTGTTCTTGCAGGTTGACCCCACCACTATCGACGTAAATATCCATCCCACGAAGACGGAGATCAAATTTGAGAATGAGACGGCTATATGGCAAATTATTCTCGCTGGCATTCGTGAGTCGTTGGGACGATTTAACGCCATTCCATCGATAGATTTCGATACAGAGGGCCGACCGGGCGACATCCCTGTCTACAATCCTGTGAGCAAGCCTGCGGCAACGCCTATGCCGTGTCCCACGCTCGATACAGGCTATAATCCCTTCCGTTCACCTTCCGGCTATCGTCCACCAGTGCCTGCGGATTGGCAGCAGTTGTACCCGTCCGGACCTTTAGATTCAACTAGTCAGACAAGTATCTCTGGCAAATCTATCTCCCTCATGGGGGAGCTGGAAGGGGCTTCTAATGAGGAGTCAGAAGCTACCGAGCGTAGCATCCATCACTATCAGTATCGTGGGCAGTACATAGTCACAGAGGTACGTTCTGGACTGATGTTCATCGACCAGCATCGCGCACACATCCGTATATTATACAATCGCTATCGCGAACAGCTTTCTGGTCAGCCTTCGGCCTCCCAGGGACTGCTGTTTCCTGAGGTCGTCCAATTTCCTATGTCCGAGGCAGCCTTAGTAGAGGAAATCCAGGACGAACTTCACACACTGGGTTTCGATATTTCCTCCTTGGGCGGAGGCAGTTATTCCATTCAGGGACTTCCCGTCGGTTTTGACGGAGTCAATCCCCAACACCTCTTATCCGATATTGTAGAAAATCTCAAACTTCATGGTCGGGCAGAGGATGAGACCCCGTCTTCGGTATCGCTGGGTGAGGAACTTCACCATCGTATGGCACTTACGATGGCCCGTAATGCGGCCATTCCTATCGGCGGAGTTCTCTCGCCCCAAGAGATGGAGACCATGGTTGACGAACTTTTCCAGCAATCAGAACCAAACTATACCCCAGATGGGCGTACAATTGTGGCTATATTCCCACATGAGAACCTTGTAAAGTTGTTTAAGTGATAAAAATGCCCATTTCATCGAAGGATTATGAGTTTTATCGCTTCATTATATACGATTTCTAATCGTTTCTCTATCGTAAGAAATGTTGTCTCTGTATTAGGTAATGTCGGTATAATAGATAGTTTTTGCCGAAATTACCTCTTCGCTTGCGTATTTTTTTCGTAAATTTGCATCGGTAATAAAGATACCCGCTAAAAAGTGAAACATAAATAAATCATACAAATCAAGTAAATAAGTAAAATGAAAAAGAAATCGACAATGTTTTTAATGATGTTGGGGGCAGCCATGCTCACTACATCATGTCTGTCCGAACAGCAAGACCTCGCTCCCAAGAACGAGGCAAGCCAGAAGGGCAAGATTGTACTCAACCTGAGTGCCGACGCCAGTTTCGACGAACAGACTCGCGCACTTAGCGAAGCCAACTATCGCAATACGTCTGTTTATACGGTAAGGTTGCTGAATCTCTCAAACAACAATGTGATGATGGAGTGCCTTGGTTCAGAGTTAAGCGACAATTTACCTAAAGAACTCGAGCTGGGAAGTTATGAGATATTGGCGTATTATGGTACGGAATCCGATGCCTCTCGCGATAATTTCCGTGTTGAGGGCAAGACCGATTTTACGATTAAGGCAAAGGATGAGTTGAACATAACAGTGGCGTGTGAGCCCACTTGCGGCAAACTCTCCGTTAATTTTGCCGATGAGATGGCAACATATTACGACGATTACAGCGTTACTTATTCCGGTACGGCTGCTCTTGGCGGCGAGACCATCACTTGGGCAAAGGATGATACCGAGCCTTGGTATGTTGCTTTGGGAACTAGTGCCGAGACCATCAACTACACGCTTAATTTGAAGGTTAAGGACGACTACGCCATTGAGGAAAACGGTGTTAAGAAGAAGACGGGCACTGTTACGGGCAGTTTCCAGTTGCAGCGCAATAAGGGCCACAAACTTTCCATCACCCCCCACTACACAGAGATGGAGAACGGCTTTATGAAGCTGACCATTACAATTGATGAAAGCACAAACGACAAACCCATTACCATTGAGGTTCCGGTAACGTGGATTTAAGTATTAAATGTGGAATCAAATAATGAATAGTAATATGAAATTTAAGAATATATTACCTTTTGGCCTTTTGGCCATTGTTAGCCTTGCTTCGTGTGTGAGCGAGGAATTTAAGGGCTCAAAAGAGTCTGCCGAAAAAGGACTCATGGCCCTTGGCGTTTCCCTACGTAATCCGGAAGCAACGCGTGCTAAATCCCAGGTTTCTGATTTCCCTGTTGTAGTCTATGATGCAGAGGGCAAGGTGGTCAAGAGTTATAACACTGTTGACGATGTTCCTGCAACAGAGGTGCTCAATGTCGGAACGTACACTGTAGAGTCCCACACTCCAGGTGTGTTGCAAAAGAAGATGACGGCTCCCTACTACGATGGAACGGAGACTATGGAAATCCTCAAGAACACCACCACGGACGTAGAGGTTGTCTGCACTATTCAGAACAGCCGCATCGAGGTGGCCTACGATCCCGAGTTCATGAGCGTCTTTACCGATTGGAGCATCACGTTGGACGACGGCACGGAGGGTGCTGTCACGGCTCTTGCCTTTACAAAGACCGATGGCGCATCCCCAGCTCCCATTTACTGGTATTTCGAGAATGAAGTGGAGCGCCTTACTGTTAATTTCCGTGGTACTACCAAAGATGGCAACATCGTGTCTGCAACGAATTTTATCAGCAAAGACCAGGCCAATGAGCATTACGACGATGATCATCAATACTTCTCTGGTGGCGATGCCATCGTCCTGAACTTCAAGCCCGCAGAGGCCAATACGGGTGAAGTTACTACCATCACTATCAACGCTACTGTAACCTTTGAGGAGCATACCGATGATTTGATAGTCGAGATTACTGACGATATAAACATCGACGATCCTGATGAGCCCCAAGACCCACCTGTTACGGGTGACGATGCTATTACGCTCAGCTTGCCCGCCCCCATTAGTTTCCCATTCTTGGGCGCTGCTACGGTCGACAAGTCGCTGGGCGATACCGAGATTAAGGCTGAGAATGGTCTGAAGAGCATCATCGTGAAGATTGAGTCCACGAGTGAAGATATGATTAGTTCTGTAGGAAAGTTGAATACTGACTACGGTGTTGACTTCATTGGTGGTGCCGAAATTGTCGGTAATCAGCAAGTGGTGACCTTATTCAATGACCTCAACCAGCCTCTGTCCGTACCTGCCGAGGGTGACAAGGAATATGTGTTCCCCATCGGAAACTTCTTCCAGTTGCTGCAGGTTCTCGTAGGTACCCATACCTTCAACCTTACGGTTACCGACATGAATGGTAATATTAAGACCGGCAAGGTCACCATCACCATTACGGCGTAACATGTTACACTATAAATATTGACAACGCTATGAAAAAGATATATGCATTTTTATCTGTTCTTTGTGCAGCATTCATCGTAATGTCTTGCAGCAATAACGATGTAGAAGTTGAGGAAGAGCTGGGCTATCTGAAACTCGAGGTTAACACTCTCGTTTCCACTCATACCCGTGCCGTTCCAGCGGGTTATAATGCCAAGACGCTGCATGTCGAATTGCGTAATGCCGATGGTTCCATTGCCCTGCAAACCGATGATTTTGAAAACGACGCAAACTTCAAGGGCAACCTCACACTCGCTCCGGGCACCTATACCATCGTGGCACATTCTGCTAACTGGGATGGTTCCGACTCAGGCTTTGGCATACCTTATTATGCCGGTTCCACAACTGTGACCGTCGAGGCAAAGAAACTGGTGAAGGCCACCGTCACCTGTACATTGGCAAACGTGAAGGTTACGGTAAACTTTGACAACAGTTTCATCGAGGCCTTCAAGAGTGCGATGGCCATTGTAACCTCCGATGTGTCCAACATCGCCCCTGTCACCTTCGTTATGAAGCAGACAGTTGGCTCGGCTTATTTCCCCGTTGGTGCACTTAACTTCATGATTAGTGTGACTAACAATAGCGACCAGACCTTTGTTCAGAACAACAAGATAGAAGATGTGAAGGCTCGCGACCATATCATAATTACCTACAAGGTTGCCGAGGCCGGTAAGCAGGGTGGTGTGACCGTTTACACGGATGATGCCGCACAGACCTACACCTACGAGGTTGAGGTTCCCCGAAAGAGCAGCACCAGTCTGCAAGCCTTTACGGCTAACGCATGGGCACGCTATGCAGAACTCAGTGGTAAGGTGACCGCCAAGACGAGTACCTTCGAACCCGATAAGGTTGTCCTGCAGTGGAAGACTCGGACGGCTGACGAATGGACTACTGTTCCCAATAGTGCCCTTACCAACAACGGCGACGACTATACGTGTAAACTGTTGGGTCTGACTCCTGAGACGGCCTACACCTACCGCTTCGTTTACGATAGTGACGCCCCTGTAAACAGCAACGAAATCAACTTCACCACTGAGGCTGCGACTCCGCTCACGAATGGAGGCTTCGAGAACTGGCACAAGGATGGCAACGTTTGGTATCCCAATGCAAACGGCACTTCGTTCTGGGATACGTCCAACCCAGGTTCTGCTGGTCTGATGGGTGAGAACTATAACGTCACCACCAGTGCTACTTCGCCGGTTCACAGTGGCGCCTATTCTGCTAAGCTGCAGTCCATGTACGTCATCATCAAGTTTGCCGCAGCAAGTATGTACACCGGAACCTTTGGTTCGCTGAACGGTACCAGCAGTGCCAAGCTCAACTGGGGTGTTCCCTTCACCTCTCGTCCTAGCGCACTCCATGGCTACATCAGCTACTCGCCTGGTGCCATCAACCGTGGCAGTCAGCCTTCAGGTGTAGGCGCTCCCGCCAGTGGATCTAATGATGTGGCTCAGATTCGCTTTGCCCTGCTCACGGAGGCACTCCATGTCGACAACGGCGATATGTCCAGCTTCCCTGCTTGGGATGGTTCCGACTCACGAGTCATTGCCTACGGCGAGTATGAGCAGAACACAAGCGACAATGGTGCATGGCGCGAAATCACGATACCTCTCACATACTACAACACCACTCGTAAGCCCACACACGTTCTGATTGTCTTCTCGGCAAGTAAGTTTGGTGATTACTTCTATGGTTCAGATAGTAGTTGTATGTACCTCGACGACTTCGACTTTATCTATGGAGAATAAGTTCTAATGATAAATAAATCAAACAGATACCTGCTCGGGTTGCTGCTGGCATTCGTGCCAGCAGCAATCTGCGCGCAAAGAGTTCGGCCTCGCAATGTGGCTACGGGCGACACCGTGATAACTGCTACGGGCGACACTGTGGTGACTATGCGACCTGCTTATGGCCGTGCTCCTGTCGTTTCTCAGCAGGGAGAGACAACCGCTCCGATGGCTATGCCCCAGAATATGGACAGTATCATTGCCCATGCCGTGAATCTTGGCGTGCAGCGGGCTCTGGCCACTCATGGAATCCAGCCGCAAATCGACAATCGTCCTCGTACTAGGGCAGAACAGATTTGGGATCGTTCGCAGAAGAAACGCAAGATAGAACGTGTACCTCGCGAGTCGCTTCGTGCTACTTTTGTTCCGAAGGGACAATGGATGATTGGTGGTACGATCAACTTCTCGGAATGGGACACCGACAACTACAACCTGTTAGTGTTGAAAAATGTCGACATCGAGGGTCATACCATCAGTGGTAGTCCCTATTTCGGCTATTTCGTGGCTAACAATTTATGTGTTGGTGCACGTTACAACTATACGCGCAACTACTTCTATCTGGGTAAGTTCGATCTGAACTTGGGCGAGGACTTCAATATAGCATTGGAGGACCTCTACTATCTGGGTCATACCCATACGGCCGACTTCTTCGTTCGTCCCTATCTGCCCATCGGTAAGAGTAACATTTTTGGTGCTTTTGCCGAGGTGCGTGCCGGTTACTCCCGCTCTACCAGTAAGAACAGCACGGGTAGCGGTGTGGACTACGATGGCAGTTTCACCACCGCCAATACCATACAACTTCAGGTTTGTCCGGGTATGGCCGTCTTTGCTACTGACTTTCTGGCTGTTGAGGCCAGCATCGGCATCATGGGTGTCAAGTACCGTTGGGTGGACCAGAAGACCAATCAGGTGGAGACCGGACGTGTGCGTAGTGGCGGTGCTAACTTTCGTTTCAACTTCTTAAGTATCAATATCGGATTGACGTTCTATCTATGATTCGTTGTAAGGACATATTGCTCTGTTTAACAATGGCACTGGTCGTAATGTCCTGTGCCATCAAGGATGACATACCGTACCCCATTCGTGAGGCTGTGATTACGGCCTTCGAAGTGGAGGGGCAATGCAGCGAATCGGACAATGGTTATTCAGAGGCTGGCATCAACAAGACCACCCGCACTGTAGATGTCTATGTCGGCGATACTGTAGACCTGTCGGCCCTTACCATCAAGCGTTTCGAAGTGAGCAACGAGGCCACCATCATCCCCGAAGAGGGTGTTTGCATCTATCCCAATCAGTTCCCTAAGACCAGTTTCTGGCGCACGAACGGTGATACGAGCAGCAAGGTGAACTTCTCCAACGGTGCCGTCCGCTTCACCCTTCAGACCTATCAGGACTACGAGTGGACCATTCGTGTCCGTCAGGTCATCATGCGCGAGGTGCATATCGAGGGCCAGGTGGGCGAGGCTGTCGTTGATCCCATAAATCAGAATGTCATTGTTTATGTGGCTTCCACAAAGAATCTTTCAGCCATAAAAGTACACAAATTCTCGTTAGGCGGTCCACATGGAACGGTTACACCAGACCCTACACAGTCCGATACCTACGATTTCTCGCGTGTACAGACTTTCCAGGTTACTACGGCAGCTTCGAGTAAGGCGCAGACCTGGCAAGTCTTTGTCTATAAGACAGATGCAGCGGAAACCATTGAGGTCTCGGCTTTTGCCCGTAGCGTATCGGCTACCATCAGTGGCTCCATACCCATGGGCACTCAACCCGATGTAGAGTACCATGCTGAAGGCACCAGCGAATGGACTCCGGCGAATATGTCTCAGATGTCGGTTAACGGCACGCGTTTCACGGCCGATATTACAGGTTTGCGCCCAGGTATAACCTATACCTATCGTGTTACCTCTGGAACTGCCGTGAGCGAGGAACAGACATTCACCACCGTGGCCGAGCAGCATTTGCTGAATGGCGGTTTCGATGAATGGAGTAGCATTATAGCATCTTCAGGCAAGGAACTCTGGCAGCCTTGGGCCGAAGGCGACATCTCTTACTGGAGCACGGGCAATGCCGGTGCTACTACGGTAGGTAACAGTAACAGCACGTATAAGGACGAGGATGGTCGACGTTTTGCAAACCTTCAGTCGAAATACATCGTCATCAAGTTTGCTGCCGGCAACATCTTTACGGGCGACTACATCGAGACTAACGGCACCAACGGCGTGCTCTCGTTCGGTCGTCCTTTCACGGCCTACCCCACCAAGATGCGTTTCGACTATAAGTACAAGACCTCCACAATCACCAAAGACGGTGGCGACTGGAAGGAAGCCTGGGGAGATTATATTTCCCGCTCCATGTACGAGAACATGAAAGGAAAGCCCGACTCGTGCAGCATTTACATCGCCCTTGGCGATTGGGACCCCGTGAGCTACACCTCGCGCGGTGTCACGTACACGTGTCCTTACCTTATCCGTACTCGTCCCAGTGCACTGCACCTCTTCGACATGAACGACTCCCACCTTATTGCTTTTGCCCAGTTGACCAAGGGCGAGGACGTGAGCACTTGGACTACAGAAACGCTGACCCTGGACTATCGTGTGCGCGACCGCCAACCCAAGTATATCATAGTGGTAGCCTCGAGCTCGAAATATGGAGACTACTTCACTGGCGGCGAGGAATCGCTATTGCAGATAGACAACATAGAACTATTGTATGAATAAGTATATATATCGTCCGTTACTCGCTCTCTTGACACTGGTCTTTATGGCCTGTGCCAATGAGTTGGACACTCCCGCTACTGGTGAGGGAGGACACCTGCGCCTGTCGTTGAGCAATATCTCTACGGCCACTACGCGCACGTCGCCTTCCGACATCGGTGCCCCCTTGGCTTCGGACTTCCGTCTGACCATTACCAACGTGGCAGGGCGTGCTGTATATGACGATGTATTTACCGAAGACGAACTGACTCTGCCCGTGGGCAAATATACGGTGAGGGTTACCTACGGCACGGATGCTCTCCTGGCCATCGATGCCCCCTACTATGTGGGTGAAACCCAGGTGGAGGTGACGAAGGACGAGACTGCCGAGGCCAGTCTTACGGCCAAGGTGGGCAATGCACTGGTGTCCGCTCGTTTTGGCCGTGATACCGAAGAACAGGCCCGCTTCGACCGTTTCTACAGTGACTATGACCTCCGTGTCTATGTGGGCAATCACTTTCAGTCCATCACCAAGAGTGCCCCTGGACGCAGTATCTACGTTCAGGCCGGCAGTCATGTGGTGCTGAAGTTCTGGGGCAAACTGAAGTTAGAAGATAACCGCGAGGTCAGTTGTGAACTCAGCAGTGAGGATTTCCCCGAGACGCTTGCTGCTGCCGACCATGCCATCGTCACCCTCTCGCTCCCCGATCCCGAGAGCGCACTGGGTGTTGACATCTGCAAGGTGGAGGTCGAGACTGTGACGCTGGACGAGACCATTCCGCTGTCGTGGTTGCCCGTGCCTACCCTCACTCCCTCCCTTCAGTTCGACCGCTATGGTAATCTTGTAGGTTCGTTGCTTACCTCCTCGAACGGCTACCCCGGCATGAACTGGAAGGCCGTGGTTACCAATGCTGCCGGCGTCGAAGTGCGTACCATGCAGGGTTCGGGTGTGCTCACTTCCGAATATACCGCCTCTTCCGAGTGGCCCTACTTGCCTCAGGGGACTTACAAAGCCACCTACTATATCATTTCCGATGATGGGTCATCAACGAAGGCCAGCAGCCGCGAGTTCGAGGTGCCTGCTCCTACGGGGCTGCAGGTAGCCGTTACGGGTTACACTTCCTATTCCAAGTACCTGGAGGACGACATCGATGCTGCCAATGCCTGCGACCGCCTCACCATCTACGAACCCACGGTATCCATCAATGTCAGCCCCTCGCTGCTCAACAACAGTCATTGCACGTATGCCTTCTCGTACACTTACGACGGAACCACCACGAACATGGGCAAAGGTCTCAATAGTTACGAGCCGGGCAACATGACGGGCCAGACCGTTCGTTCGGCGGCCCATGTGCTGAGGGGAGACCTCACCTTCGATGGCGTTTCTGTCAGTGCGCAGGAGGAATACATCATCACCGGTCTGCCCTATTCGCTGAACCTGGCCAGTCACGATGAATGGGATGCTTCAGGTGGTGTCGATTGGTTCGATAATGATGTCCGTCTTGGTCATCTTAGTACTGGCAGTCAGTACATCCAGACCACTACCTCCGTCTGCATTCCGCCCTCCACATACATCTGTGCCGATTATAGTGTGAATGTTCACACTCTGACTGTGGGTACTTATCTATCCATCACCGTTGGTGAGATGGAGGTTTACAAGAAGGAAGAGGCCGGAACTCCATTCCGCGATACTGACCATCTGTACAGTGGTACGACGGATGTCTTCCACGATGATTCTAACTATGCCACTACCATTCGCTGCTACAACGATTACGGTGCTGGTCAGACCTGCTCCCACATCTATTCACTAACCCTGAAATACGCCCGTCCATGAGACGCCTGTTATACATGCTCCTGAGCCTGACACTGCTGGCGGCCTGTCAGCAAGACGAACTGCAGACGGTGCAGGACGAGGCTGTGCTGTTGCTCGACCTCGAGCGCATGGGACGTCCTACGATGGCTGTTACGCGTGCCTGCGATGCCGACCTCGCGGTGGACATCCTCGATGCCGACAGAGCACTCTATCGTCACTACGATGCAGGCTCCGTTCCCCAGAAGATAGTGCTCGAGCCTGGAACCTTCGTCATCCAGGCTTATACCGACAACCAGACTACGTGGACCGATGCCAACGAAGGCAAGGGCGAACCCTGCTACTTCCAGGAGGTCAGCGTAGAGATGGAATACGATATGGTGAAGCGCTTACAGATGTGCGTGCCCATGACCAACTACGCCGTCGGTTTGCAGTTACCTGCTTTGTGGGACAATCTATTCCGAAGCTACACCTTCCGCCTCAAGAGCGGTGGCCGCACGGTGGTCATTCAGCAGGGCGAACGTGCCTATTTCGATGTCTCTGACGGCGGCTTCTCCTATGCCCTCAGTGCCACTAACACTGACGGTCGCACCAGCAGCCATTCGGCCATTCCCATCACCGACATTGAGGCAGGCAAGCTCTACACCCTTCGCTACAGCTACGACTCGGATGCCACTACGGGCGGTGTGGACATCGTGATTACGGATGACATGGAGACCGATGATAATAATGTGAATTTATGAGAAGTATTCTCTACATATTGATTTGCTTGCTACTTCTCACCTCCTGTCTATCGGAGGCGGAGATGCCCCGTCCCTCGGAGCCTACGACTTCCGAGGCCGACTCCATGGGTACCTTCGAACTCACCCTCTCGGGCGACCGCCAGACGCGTGGTACCACGACCACCATCTCAAAGGAACAGGCCGACAATTTCCTTATTACTATATATAAAGGTAGTGACGTCTATCGTGAGACCGACCTCCTGAAGAACGTCAACACCCGCCTCTCTGCCGGTTACGGTTATCGCATCAAGGCCGAGAGCTGCAGCGAACAGACGGCCGAGAGCAGTAACGAGGGTTGGGGCGAGCGTCGCTACATGGGCCTTTCTGAATCCTTTGCCATCAAGGCCGGACAAACCACACAGGTGGGCGTCTCCTGTTCTGTGGTCAATGCCGGTATGGAGGTATATTTTGACAAGACCGTATCTTCCTACTTCACGGACGGGTTCCGCGTCACCGTCACCGAGGGCAGTCGCACCCTGCTGTTCGACAAGAACAGTGGCGGACTGTCGGACAATGGCTCGTCCAGTCAGGACAGCGAGGTGGCCTACTTTAACGTAGGCGACGAAGGCACTCGCCAGATTACCTATCACATCCATGCCGTGAGTCCGCGCAAGACGCTTGACCGCGACATCGAAATCACCCTCACGAAGGCTCACATCTATAGGGTTACCATCAACTATGAGATGTCCACCTTCAGTCTGAACATCACCGTCGACGAGGAGGAACTCTTTGTGGACGACAGACTATACATCACCGACGACGACATCAAGCAGGACGATGGCCAGACCGATATGGGCAGTACCCACGAGGGCTATGCCGAGGACAATACCGACGTAGACATTGATAACTATGACTAAGAAGATATATCATATCATATTACCGCTGATGGCCGCCCTGTTCCTGAGCGCCTGTACGGACACGGCCTTCGACGACGACCGTCAGCAGCTGGTGTCGATGGCTATTGATGCCCGGGCCGAGGACACGCGCACCACACTCGAGGACGGAGCCGTCCTGTGGAGCGAGGGCGACGAGGTGGCTGTCTACGACTTCAAGGGCTCGAAGCATCAATTCGCTGGCCAAACCACCGACGGGCTCACCCGTTTCGTGGGGCAGATTACGGCCAAGACAGAGGACTTCGCTGCCATCTATCCCTACGAGCAGGCTGGCGCTACGGCCGCTTCCTTTTCCGCCCTGTCGGCCACGTTGCCTGCCGAGCAGTATATGGTGGCCGATGGTTTCCCCGTCGGGCTGAACATCTCCGTGGCCAAGGGAAAGCGTCACATTGATGGCAGTCCCTCCGACGTCACGTTCCACAACGTATGCCAGTTGCTCCGCTTCACGGTGCCTGCCTACGCTGCCGATAAGGTCAGAAGCATCACGTTTACCGCTCCTACCGCTGTAGCTGGCAAACTTAATATCGACTATTCCGGTGCTTCGCCTGTCGTAAGTATAGCCTCTTCGGAGAGCCAGACCATCACGGTTTTGCCTCCTCGCCGTACCAACACCTTCGCAGCAGGCACGTATTACATTCTGACAGCTCCTGTCCAGCTTAGCGGATTCTCCATGGCCATGCAGACCTCCGACAGCAAGACCTATCGTCTGGCCTCGTCTACCATGTTCGGCGGTCAGGCCGGTCGCATCTACTCGCTGGGCAGCATCGATCTGGTGAACACACCCGCAGTTTCCGATTGCCATCATGTCTACGACAATAGCAAAGTTCTGCAGGGCACTTCGCTCACTGTCGCGGGGGCTCCCATCGAGGGACAACCTTGGATGGTGAGGATTAAGAACAGCGCAGGCACGGTGGTTCGTACCTTGTCTGTAACGGGCAATAGCCTCACTTCTGACGAGTCTGATGCCCACTGGCCCTATATTCCTGCGGGTGATTACACGGTTGAGTGTACCTACACAACCAGCAACGGAAAACAGATAACAAAAACCATGCCAAACCTGACGGTTCCCCATCCGTCGCTCACTCTGTCAGTGGACTGCTATACGGCCCACACCAAGTATGAACAGGGGGAAGTGACTGCCGCCAACCAGTGCGACCGCTTGACGGTTTACAGTCCTTCTGCCAAGTTGTCGGTAGCAACGTCACTGCTCAGCAACAGCAACTATACCCGCACCTACAGCCGCACGTTTAATGGTCAGACGTCCAGTGAGACGGCTACGACCAACACCCCCTCTTGGAGCAATTATACCAGCGTGCCTGTCAGTGGCTCACTGTATACCTTTGCCGTGACGGCCAACTTTGCGGGTACGTCGGTTTCGGCCAGTAAGCAGGTGCGCATTACGGGCTTGCCCGCCAACTTCCAGCCGCCTACGCAGAACACAGGTTGGGCAAACGACAAGGGTACGACGGATTTCAACAGTGACCATGTTCGATTAGGTAATTATTCATGGTCTAATCCCCACCGCATTACGAATAACTCATGGTTCAATATCCCGAGTAATACACGCATTGCCCTTGATTACGACATCGTTCTTCATCGTGCTGCAACTAATCTTACGGCAAACGTAATGATGGGGAGCCAAGAGGTAATAAAGGTGGATAATACGAAGTATGGCAACGATGTCCACAATATGGGTATCACGCAAGTTACGCTGTCAGCCAATGTAACCTCTGTTACTTGTGAGGGCAGCTGGGGTTCGGGTGCTACCCACACGAAGGTCTATAAACTCAATTTCAGCTACGGTACGAATTAATGAAACGATACGTCCTACATATTATCCCCTTGTTCCTCGGACTGCTCTTTGCAGGCTGCCTTTCCGAGTTGGACGGACCGCTGGACAAGCAGCGTGGTTCGTTCTCCCTGGGACTGTCGGCCGACAGCATGACCGTCGAGGTGGAGACGCGTGCCGGACGGGAACTCACCGATGCGGAGAAGGCATCCTTCACCGTCAGCCTCCTGCAGGCCGACGAGATGGTGTGGGCCGATATCCCCTATGCCGATGTTTCCCTGGCCGACCGCACTCAGCCCGTGGGCAATAGCTATGTGGTTACGGCTCAGAGCTGCACCTCGGAGGAAGCCGAGAGCCAGAACGAAGGGTGGGGACAGCGTCGCTACTTCGGACAGTCCGCATCTTTCGCCATTGTGAAGAATGAGGACACCCCCGTAACTGTAGCGTGCAGCATGGCCAATGCCGGACTGATGGTCGACTTCGACGAGTCGTTCACCTCGTTTTTCACCATGGGTTACAGCGTCACCCTTGTCGACGAACGTGGTCTGGAGTTCAACAGCACCACCACTGGCCGCGTGGCCTACTACAATGTCTCGGCCGATGGAACCCACTCCGTTCGCCTGCTCGTCAATGCCTCTGCCGGATGGGACGGCATGCTGAAGACCATCGACCGTACCCTCACCCTGCAGCAGGGCCGCGTCTACCGCCTCCACATCCGTAAGGGCGAGTCCGAGCCGCTGGGCACTATGGGCATCAGCATCACCTACGACTCCGCCTTCGACGAGGGTACGACCGAAGATATAGAGCTAGATTGAAATTTGAAACCTGAAACGTTAAACCAAATATTTTATTAACCAATTAAAACAAAACAATTATGAAAAAGTTTTTCTTGTGTGCAATGGCTGCCGCAGCCACTTTGAGTCTCACCTCTTGCCTTAGCGAGGAGGAAGTAAATCTGGAAAAGGGTAACATGGGGCGGATTAGTCTGAATATTTCAGCAGACAATTCACTAGTTACACGTGCTGATAATGCTACTTTCGATGATATCAGTGCTTGGTATGTTGTTGTCAATAAGGACAGTGAAAGTGAAGCTTTATATAATGGTCAAGTAGGTACAACTTTAGCCACAACGGATTTTCCATTTGGAAGTGATTATACGATAAGTGCTCGTAGTCATAATACTAAGGATGTGGCTATGCCTAATAATGGATTAGGAGAGGCATACTACGAGGGGGGCCAGTGTAATGCAGATGGTTCATCTTTGTCTTATGCTACAATTAATGCGGGTTCTACACCTACAATTGTATATGTAAGTTGTGGAAAAGCAAAGAATGCTCGTTTGGCTATAGTGGATGCAGGATTTGCTGGTACAATAACTGCTATATCCATTGATAGTCATTTGACAGCTGACTTGGAAAGTAATCAAAAAAACAGAACAATGACCTATCCATTAGCTAAGGAAGTTGAAGAAAATCAAACTACAGTGAATAAATTGTATACAACAGCGGAAATTGCAAATGCAACGAAGGCTTATTTCCATGCAAATGAGGAAATTACTGTTAAATTTAGCTATACAATAGGCAATAATACAAAGACAGATATCCCTGTAAACTTTACAATGGGCAATGAAGGCACTACTAATACATTGAGTATTACCTCTGATGAGGATGGTAACATCGCTCTTACGATTAAGTATGATGATACCTGGGATAGTGGTACAGAACAGACTATTACCATCAGTGCTGAAACAGGTGAGGAACTATTATAATTGCAGAATTTGAAATTATGCTGCACGATACTCCTAAGATACTGCTTTTAGCGTTCCTGACACTGTTGTTGTCGGGATGCCTGAATGAGGACACTCAGCCCCAGCCGGAGCAGAGCGTGACAGGGCGTATTGTGCTCAATATCGCTGATGTGGAGGCCTACACGGACGCGGGGATTACCCGCACCGTGCAGACCCTCCCGTCATCGGAATACAGTAAATACACATACACACTGACGGGCACGTCGCTCATTGACAATCAGCCCGTGAGTAAGACAGGTATCTTGAGCGAGCTCATGGGCAACGCGAACATGGAGGTGGAGGCAGGAACGTACACCCTGACTGTCAGGGGCGGTGCTACCTTGAAGACTGCATCGGAAACAGGTAATGGCGACTCCTATTATGAGGGCACAAGTGTAGATGGCAACGGAGATCAGGCAACCTTTGACATACATGTCGGCTCCACCACAACTGTGAACGTCCTGCTGAAACCTGCGAACGCCAAACTGACCATCGTGTACGACGTTGACGAAGATGCTGATAAAGACACCTTTGCCGAACTCTACGGGAACGGTACGTTCACCGTCGGCACCCGTACGATAAACCTAACCTCAGCCTCCACGGAGGCCTACTTCCCCGTAGGCACCCTCAACTACACCCTTGCAGTTGCAGCCCTCGCGGGCAGCCATGTGACAGATATCACCGGAGCCACGGGCTCCATCACTGTTGAGGCCGGCCTGGCCTATACCCTCACCCTCTGCGCCGACCCCATCACCGGGGTGGTGATGATAGACTTCAAAGGCACCCACACAGGGGAGTTTGATTAGTCCCCAATAGACCCCGCCTCCGACGACGCGTCGTCGAGGCTCCGACGATACGTCGACCAAGGCCCGACATTACTATTGTCCGACCTCCGTCCATACTAGGACCAAAACCCGCCCCTTATTAGGGGGCAACCAAAAAGAAGAAAATGAAGCAAAAGATACGATATATATACCTTATTATTATAATCTGCGCGTGCGCGTGGAGCGGCGAGGTGTGGGGTATTGACTGGCTTAATGACTGGTCTTCAAATCCTTCAGCAGGGTCCTCCTCATTTTATTTATATCATCCGTCTACAGGACGTTTTGTTAAAGCTGGTGTGAGTGGCAGTTCTGCGATGGTAGAAGCATCGTCGGCGAGCCTCTGGAATTATGACAGCAATACTAGACTGAAATCCGGTAGTTATTATATTCGTTTTAGAACAAATGCTGCTGAAACAAATCAAACGTCTACTTCAGGAGTCACTAATTATTTAAAGGCTACCTTTGATTATAGTAATGGTTACTTTCAAATTTATCATCGAGTTTCTGGCTTGCAATTATATTATTTATATGCCAGCGGAACAACCCTAACCGATGAATATAGAACCTCAACTACGAGTGGGCATCATGAATGGTACCTTGTCAATGCAACGCAATATGCGAACCACACTCCTTTGGTAAGTTATGAGACTGCGTATAATAGTGTGGTTGATACGTATAAAAGTTCGAATTTGCCGAATGCTTTCTACGCCTTAGTTTCGGGGCAATTAGATTGCTCATGGGGCGCTGAAAAAATAAATGGAAGTAGTGTTACCTGCAAATATTCGAATTACACGATATGGAAAAGTTCTGTGAATAAGGAGTCTAACATCAACTCTTCCACGACTGCTATAAATAGTTGGCTGACGACTGCCCCAGCAATGAAGACTGATTACGCGAATGCCGAAACCATCATTGCTACAGCAAAAACGAATAGCGCTGCCAATAACCCCGCAAATATAGCATCGTCGGACATCGAAGCAGCGGAAACTGCGCTGGAGAATGCAACGACAACAACGGCAATTGCAAACGCACAGGCCTTAATTAAGAGTTTTGACGCAGTAACTTTTGATACAGATATTTCGGAAACAGTTCTTGCTGGCAACACTATTTCCAATGCTGCTTCAGCAACATCAGGTCGGACGCTTACGTATACGTCCTCTAATTCATCAGTTATATCTGTTAGCGGTTCTACGCTCACTGCTGTGGCGGCAGGAACGGCAACGATTACCGCTACAACCGGATCGACAGGGGACGGGTACTATCAGTGTACCAATACACGCACATTTACTGTCGTAAGAAATGCAAATACGTTGACAGTCATCGGTAATCAGGACATGAAGGTTGATGGGACAAAGGCGGGTGTATATAGTAACAAGAATAGTACAGCCTCTGTACAATATGAAATTGCTAACGTAGTGTACACCAACGAATCCCAAAACAGTGGGACTGGTGTCATCTCCTACGATCCTGCGACGAACGCAATAACAGCCTTGAATGCAGGTTCTGCCACATTGAGAATCTATCAAGATCAGAATGGAGCATACGAGGGCGTTAATAAAACTCTTAACGTAAACGTAACCAAATACGATCAGTCGCTAAGTTGGAAAACAGAAGACTTTACCCTTCTTCCGACAGAGGTGCTGGATGCAGCAGAGTCAAATCGCGGACTGCCTGTGACATATACCACCTCCGACGCCAGTGTAATTAGCGTCACAGAGGAACCGGGAAAGATAAAAGGTATATCGGACGGTAAGGCCATCATCACGGCCAGTCAGGCTGGTAACTATAAGTACAATGCTGCGACTAATATAGAGGAAACGTTTACCGTAGCGAAGAAGCAGGCTACTTTCACCCCGGGCTGGTGGGATGGGAACGAGAAACCCTCGACCACATACCTTAAAGTTGGAGGCACCACAACCATAAGACTGACCAATATTGGCGCAACTAAACCCACACAAGACGGAGAAGGAACCTTCTTTGTTACGGCATCTCCTGCTGGGGTAATTAGTTGGAGCAGAAGCGACGATGGCAAAACTCTGACTATTACTGCTGTTGCTGCAGGGGAGGATGATGCTGATGCCGAAGCCACTCTCACACTTACAGATGATGGTACAGCTACAGTGAATGGCGCTAATGCTCAATATACATTCAAGGTCAGCAAATATGCCAACAACCTTGCCGTCGCTGCAGAGACAAAGGCTATGCAGGTTGGCAACGGATGGACGGGTGTGGTAACCGCCGAAACAGGTAACGGAAACCCGATACAAGTGACATACGCCCCAGAGGGTTCGGAGAGTATTGCCGTCTACGATGCAGCTGACAACAAAATTACGGCTCTATCGGAAGGCTCGACCAACATAATTTTTACCCAGGCAGCAACGGCAACGCATAAAAGTGCAACAAGGACTATCGCCGTCAAGGTGACGAAGGTGCCCAACACCTTGGCATTCACTCTACCCGCTCAAGACGTAGAAGTGGATGGAACCATAAATCTTGTTATTGATACTGAGAGCCAAAATAATCCATCTGACATTACTGCCGAGATTACAGAGGAAGTTTTTTCTTCGGATGTGTATGAAGGCGCTCATGTCATTACATTCGCTAATAACGCCATTACTGCTTGCAATGCAGGTACGGCTAAAATTAAATTCATACAGGCTGCTACTGACACATACGCAGACTTCGAGAGTGATGTCTATGATATAACGGTCAGCAAAATCAGAAATGCCATTACGCTTACACTTGATAACGAGGTGCGAAACTCGAAGAATGTGGCGCGAGGTGACAATATCGTACTGAAATACTCTTCTGTTTCCAACGGTGCATACACCGTGGCACTCACCTCCGGATCTACAGCAACAGCTACCCTCGGCAATAATACGGTTGTCGACGGCGTCAATACCAGAACTATCACAGCCGGCTCCACTGACGGCACCAACATTTGGACAATCTCACAAGCTGAGACCTATAAATACGAGCCGGCAACAACGACGGTTCGCATTAAGGTGAATTCCATAGCAGAGGATCCAGGATATGTGTATAAACATGATGAAGAAATAAGCTGGGGTACTTATGGCAGTACAGGAGCTCTGGAATTAGATGGTCCAGGCGAATTCTTTACATTTGACGCGAAAAGAACGCCCATATTAGGTGTTACCGATAATTTGGGTTATAAGGCCCAATATTCCGCCGATGGCAGTAATTGGACATCTTTTGATTTGGAATTGGCTGATAGAAATACATGGTATCCATGCTCTTTCCCTGGTAACAATCAACCGATACCAGAGGACATCGCTTATGTACAGATATTATCAGAATTTCCAGCAGGCGGAAATCACCAAGTAAAAAATATCTTAGTTACTCGCAAAACTTTTATCAGGGCCAATGATGTAAATGGCACTAATCTTGGGGAAACCTACGTAGATGCTACACCATACCTAACCAAAAAGTTCACGGTGAGGTATAGTACCACCAATGGTGGGGACATTGAGATTATCAGTAATAATCCTCGCTTTGAGGTATCTCCATCTAAGATAGCAGTAGCGTATAATAGCGATAATGTTGGTGAAGGCGACACACCCGTAGAAATAACGGTAACATATAAGCCCAATAAGGTGGGCTATGAGTTTGCCGGATCTGATGCCGCAACAATCACCATCTCAGACCTTTTCAATTCCGCAGAGTTGACATTCACGGCAACATCCAAGAAACGAAATGTAACAATCGCTCGAGGCGAGAATACAGAGACGACAACCACTGTGGATGGTGTGATAGACAAGGTATTTTCCATTACAGGAACTTCAGCAATCCCGTCGGACGATAATACGAAGGACTTATACTATGTTATCAACCATTCTCCAGCGACTGTCAATAACGGCAATGGGGTCATTAGTTACAATCCTGTTACAAATACAATTACTGGCCTGAATGGTGGTACTGCCACGCTTACCATATACCAAAAGAGTACCAGCGTTTACAATGCCACCAGCCAGTCGTTCACATTCACGGTCAACAAGTTGGAGAACAACGTAGGCATCGCCCTCAGTACAACGGAACTGGATGTTGACGGCACGGCAACGGTAACGCTGACAAATCCCGTCAGCGATGGCGCATTGTCAGCATCCTGGACTACGCCCCAGTACACCAATGAAGATCAAAATCGCGATGGCGGCTTGCTCTCTTTTGCCAACGGGACACTGACAGCCGTCAATGCCGGTACGGCCACGGTGACCATCACTCAGGCGGAGACCTACAAGTATGTGCCCAAGAGTGCTTCGTTCAGCATAAAGGTGAACAAACTAACGCAGACGCTGACATGGGACGACCCCAATTTGGAAACCGGTATGCAGGTGGGCAGCACTTTAGAGGGGAATACGGCAAAGTCCGATGTTGGTCTCACTCCCGTGACCTATGAATCAGGTAATACAAAAGCCATTACCGTCGATCCTTCAACGGGTCTGCTTACAGCTGAGGAGACGGGTTCAAATATTGTAATCACGGCCAGACAGGCTGGTAACTATAAGTATCTGCCGGCATCAATCTCGCGCACGTTCTCTGTCTTTAATAAGAGTGTGCCCGTCTTTACCCCGGATGCTCACTTCACCACGGGCACAAACGGTGAGGTGGACGGTAGGGTGGAGCAGACCTGCACGGCCACCATCACGGTGACGGGCGTGGGTGCAGACAGTGAGGAGGGCTTTACTATCACAAATGGTGACAATACCATTATTGATGTCGTGCGCGATGACGAGACCATCACCATCACCGGCCTGGCCGAGGGAAGCACTACACTGACCCTGACGCAGTCGGGCAACGATGCTTATCTGGCCAAGACCCAGACATATAACATTACGGTATTCTGGCCCGATGATTTCCTGACGCTGACGCCTGGAACGGCTCCCGACTATGATGACGAGGTCGATTATCGGAAGATATTCCTTCAACGCACCCTCAAGGCCGGTTACTCCACCATCGCCTTACCGTTCGCTACCAACGTTGCAACCCTGACAGGACGTGCCAATGCTGAAGACTGGGTGGCTCAACTGAAGACGGTGACGCATACCCAGGTGGATGCTGGTACGAACGACGAATATACGCTCTACTTCCATAAAGTGGACGGTGGCGCGATTGCAGCCAATCAGCCCTACGTGCTGCATCTGGGCACGCCGGTGGTGAACCCCACGTGGACAAATATGGTGGACGGCATCAGTGTGGCTGCCATTCCAGAGGTACCTGCAGCATCGAGCCAGACACTGACGGGCTACAGCGGTTGCTCCACGGAGTGGGGGATGTATGCCAACTACGATCCGGCCTTCTCGATGGACGGCAAATACGGCATCGTGAACGCACAGGGCGGACTGATGCTGGGCAGTGGCAGCGATGCCATACTGAGGGCTTTCACGGCCTACATCATCGGGCCTGCACCGACGACCCCGAACCTGGCTCCGCGACTGCGCGTGGCCTACGTGGACACGGACGGCACCACCACCGTGGTCGAGGGTTTCTACCCCGACACCCATGATTCGCAGGGCGAACCCGTGGCCATCTATGGCCCCGACGGTCAGCGTCGTTCGCGCCTGCAGCGTGGCGTGAACATCGTTCGCTACAGCGACGGAGGCGTGAAGAGGGTGCAGTATTAGGTCTTCTTCGGAAATCCTTGGAAATCCTTGGAAATCTTAGGAAATCATAGAATTTATTTGTATCTTTGTCGGCTGAAATGACAAAAATACAACTATGGAATCAAAAGAAAAGGTAATACTTACAGGCGACCGCCCAACGGGACGGTTGCACATTGGTCACTACGTAGGCTCGCTGCGCCGTCGTGTGGAGCTGCAGAACTCGGGCGAGTACGACGAGATATTTATCATGATAGCCGACGCCCAGGCGTTGACGGACAACTTCGACAACCCCGAAAAGGTACGGCAGAACATCATTGAGGTGGCGCTGGACTACCTGTCGGTGGGCATTGACCCGGAAAAGACGCACATCTTCGTGCAGTCGGCCGTACCCGAACTGACAGAACTATCGTTCTACTACATGAATCTGGTGAGCGTGCAGCGCCTGCAACGTAACCCGACCGTGAAGACGGAGCTGGAGATGCGCAAGTTCGAGGGTGGTACGCCCACGGGCTTCTTCTGCTATCCCATCTCGCAGGCTGCTGACATCACCCTGTTCAAGGCCACTACGGTGCCCGTGGGCGAGGACCAGAAACCCATGCTGGAGCTGACGAACGAGATAGTCCGCCGCTTCAACCACATCTACGGCGACGTGCTCATCGAACCCCAGATACTGCTGCCCGACAATCAGGCCTGCATGCGACTGCCTGGAACAGATGGCAAGGCCAAGATGTCGAAGTCGCTGGGCAATTGCATCTACCTCTCCGACTCGGCTAAGGAGCTGAAGAAGAAGGTGAACTCGATGTTCACCGACCCGCAGCACCTGACCATAGAATCGCCGGGGCACCTGGAGGGCAATACCGTGTTTACGTACCTCGATGCCTTCTGCACCGACGACGATTTCGCGCAGTTCCTGCCCGAGTACAAGAACTTGGATGAACTGAAGGCGCACTACACGCGCGGCGGATTGGGCGATGGCACATGCAAGAAGTTCCTGCTGAATGTCCTGAATTCGCGATTCGAACCCATCCGTGAACGCCGTGCCATGTGGGAACAGCGCATCCCCGAGGTGTACGACATCCTGCGCCGAGGCACCGAGGCCGCCCGTCAACGCGGACAGCAGACGCTGGACGAGGTGCGTCGCGCTATGCAGATAAACTACTTCGACGATGAGGCCTTGATAGCCGAACAGGCCAAGCGCTTTGCAGCTAAAGCCTAATGACAAAGGGTCGAAGACGGGGTAAAAGTGAAAAAGTGTTAAAGATACGATAATTTTTAATATTTAATTTTCAATATTTAATTTATTGTCGTACCTTTGTATTCGCAATTAGGAACTGCGGTTCCGACGGGCGCTTAGCTCAGTTGGTTCAGAGCGTCTGCCTTACAAGCAGAGGGTCGGGGGTTCGAATCCCTCAGCGCCCACATCCCATGTGAATGGGTATTTTTTCTTTGATGATTAGGATGTTGGCTTCGCCGCGAGGGCGAGGCCAACATTTTTTCTGTCATTTTTAATGTTTAATTTTTAATTCTTAATTTATTTTCGTACCTTTGCAGTCTCTTAAACGTATTGGTTTTTATGGAACTGGATTTGTTGACGGCCATATCCCCTATTGATGGGCGATACAGAGGCAAAACAGAGGCTTTAGCCCAATATTTCTCGGAATATGCTCTGATAAGGTATCGCATCCGCGTGGAGGTGGAATACTTCATTGCCCTGTGTGAGGAGTTGTCGCTCTTGCAGAGCGCATTTGACAATGGACAATGGACAAATGAAAATGATGCCTTCGACTTGCCGGCAATCTACGAACGTCTGCGCGACATCTACCGCAACTTCTCGGAAGAGAATGCGCGGCGCGTGAAGGAAATAGAGGCTGTAACGAACCACGACGTGAAGGCCGTGGAATACTTCATCAAGGAGAAGTTCGACGAGTTAGAAAAACTTTCCACTTCCCACTTTCCAGTTTCCACTTTCAAGGAGTTCATCCACTTCGGCCTGACTTCGCAGGACATCAACAACACCAGCGTACCCCTGTCATTGAAGGAAGCCTTGGAGGAGGTGTATTATCCTCAGATAGAGGAACTGATAGTCCAGTTGGAGGCGTATGCTGAGGAGTGGAAGGATGTGCCCATGCTGGCCAAGACCCACGGCCAGCCGGCCAGCCCGACCCGTCTGGGTAAGGAGATTCGTGTGTTTGCCTATCGTCTGCGTCGGCAGTTGGATATGCTTAAGGCATGTCCCATCACGGCCAAGTTCGGTGGGGCTACAGGTAACTTCAATGCTCACCATGTGGCCTATCCCGACAGAGACTGGCGCGAGTTTGGCACGCGATTTGTTGCTGAACGACTGGGACTGGAGCGCGAGGAGTACACCACGCAGATCAGCAACTACGACTGTCTGGCCGCCGTGTTTGATGCCATGCGACGTGTGAACACCATCATCATCGATCTGGATCGCGACGTGTGGCAGTACATTTCGATGGAGTACTTCCGCCAGCAGGTGAAGAAGGGCGAAGTGGGCAGTAGCGCCATGCCCCACAAGGTGAACCCCATCGACTTCGAGAACTCGGAGGGCAATCTGGGTGTAGCCAACGCCATACTGGCACACCTGAGCCAGAAACTGCCCATCAGCCGACTGCAGCGCGACCTGACCGACTCGACCGTTCTGCGCAACATTGGGGTGCCCATGGGACACATGCTCATCTCGATACAGAGCACACTGAAGGGATTGCGCAAGCTGGTCCTGAACGAAGAGGCCATCCGTCGCGACCTGGACAACCAGTGGGCCGTGTGCGCTGAGGCCATACAAACCATCCTGCGCCGCGAGGGTTATCCCAATCCCTACGAGACGCTAAAGGCCCTGACCCGCACGGGAAAGGGCATCAGCCGGGAAACCATTAAAGAATTTATAGAAACACTAAACGTAAGCGAACAAGTAAAAGAAGAACTAAGGCGGATTTCGCCAGAGAATTATGTTGGAATCTAAGATTCCCTGGGACTTCCTTAATTAATTAAACAAGAAAAAAACTATGATTACAGAAGACGAGCGTTGGAAAGAGCAGTTTTCCGACGAGAAGGGAGAAGGCCGGGAGGGCTATCGTCCCTACCACAGAGAAGGATCATCAAAGAGTTTCAATGGCGAGGGACGTACGAAGCGTCCGCGCATTCAACGAAGCAGTTCATACGAGCCAGCCCGTCCTCATGGTGCAGGTTACGGACGCGATGCGTCGCGTCCCTACGGTGCACATCGTGAAGGCGGCTATCAGTCATACAACCGCGAGGGTGGTCAAAACCGCGAAGGTGGTTACCAGCGTCGCGAGGGTGGCTACCAGCGTGAGGGTGGCTACCAGCGCGCGGGCGGCTACCAGCGCCGTGAGGGTGGTTACAGCCAGCAGCGTCCCCGTCGCGAGGGTGGCTATCAAGGTGGCGGCAACGGCCAGCGTCGCGAGGGCGGCTATGGTCAGCAGCGTGGCGGCTATCGCCAGCGCACGGCCGACTATAACCCCCATGCCAAGTACAGCATGAAGAAGCAGATTGAGTATAAGGAGAAGCACTACGATCCCAATGAACCCATCCGACTGAACAAGTTTCTGGCCAATTCGGGTGTCTGCAGCCGTCGCGAGGCCGATGACTTCATCCAGGCTGGTGTGGTACGTGTGAATGGACAGGTGGTGACCGAACTGGGCACGAAGGTGATGCGCACCGACAGTGTACTCTTCCACGACCAGCTGATAACGCCCGAAAAGAAGGTGTACGTACTGCTAAACAAGCCCAAGGACACCGTGACCACGAGCGACGACCCCCAGAACCGCAAGACAGTGATGGACCTGGTGAAGAACTGCTGCCGCGAGCGTATTTACCCCGTAGGCCGACTGGACCGTAACACCACGGGCGTGCTGTTGCTCACCAACGACGGTGAACTGGCCAGCAAACTCACTCATCCCAAGTATTTGAAGAAAAAGATATACCATGTGTTCCTGGACAAAAACGTCAGCGTGGAGGACATGCGTCAGATTACTGACGGCATAGAACTGGAAGATGGACCCATAAAGGCCGATGCCATTGAGTATGCCGACGAGAAGGACAAGAAGCAGGTGGGTATCGAGATTCACTCGGGCCGTAACCGCATCGTGCGCCGTATCTTCGAACACCTGGGTTACAAGGTGGTGAAGCTGGATCGCGTATACTTTGCCGGACTGACGAAAAAGAACGTGCGTCGCGGCGACTGGCGTTTCCTGACCGAGGCCGAGGTGAATATGCTGTACACAGGAATGTTCGAGTAAAATAATGAAATATGAAACGGACAAAAGTAATTGATGCGCTGAAGCGTACGGACTTCGGCAGTGAGATAACAGTGATGGGTTGGGTCCGCTCGAAGCGCGGCTCGAAGGGCATATTCTTCATTGCTCTCAACGATGGTTCGACCATCAAGAACGTACAGATTGTGGGCGAGGACCAGAACTTCGATGAAGAGACGGTGAAGCTGATTACCACGGGAGCCTGCCTGAAGGTGGTGGGTACCCTGGTAGAGAGCCCCGCAGCCGGACAGGCCAGCGAGATTCAGGCCAAGCAGATAGAGGTGCTGGGCGAGTGCGACAACACCTACCCTCTGCAGAAGAAGGGGGCCTCGTGGGAATACTTGCGCACGGTGGCTCATATGCGCCCCAGGACCAACACCTTCGGTGCCATCCTGCGCATCCGCCACAATATGGCAATGGCCATTCATACGTACTTCCATGAGCACGGTTTCTACTATTTCCACACGCCGCTGATTACTGCAAGTGACTGCGAGGGAGCCGGTAACATGTTTCAGGTAACCACCAAGAACCTGTACGACCTGAAGAAGGGTGAGGATGGGAAGATTGATTTCAGTGACGACTTCTTTGGCGAGCAGGTTGCCCTGACCGTCAGCGGTCAGTTGGAGGGCGAGCTGGGTGCTACGGCCCTGGGGCAGATTTATACCTTCGGTCCTACGTTCCGCGCCGAGAACTCCAACACACCGCGCCACTTGGCCGAGTTCTGGATGATAGAGCCCGAGATGGCCTTC
Source organism: uncultured Bacteroidaceae bacterium (assembly GCA_905234735.1). Lineage (GTDB taxonomy): Bacteria > Bacteroidota > Bacteroidia > Bacteroidales > Bacteroidaceae > Physcousia. Next base: position 39,584 of record CAJOJA010000004.1, read on the forward strand.
TATGACAAGGACGACTTGATGGACCTGGAAGAGGACTTTATCAAGTACTGCGTGCGCTGGGCATTGGACAATTGTCGCGACGACTTGGAGTTCCTGAACAAGATGGTGGACAAGACCCTCATCGAGCGTCTGGAAGGCGTGCTGAAGGAATCGTTCGTGCGTCTGCCTTACACACAGGGTATCGAGATTCTGCAGGAAGCCATACGGAACGGCAAGAAGTTCGAGTTTCCCTGCAACTGGGGAGACGATTTGGCCTCGGAGCATGAGCGCTACCTCGTGGAGGAGCACTTCAAGAAGCCTGTTATCATGACCGACTATCCGAAGGAAATCAAGGCATTCTACATGAAGATGAACGAGGACGGCAAGACGATGCAGGGCACCGATGTGCTCTTCCCGCAGATTGGCGAAATCATCGGTGGCAGCGTCCGTGAGGAGAGCTACGACAAACTGATGGCCGAGATTGGCCGTCGCCAGATGGAGACCGAGAAACTCGAATGGTACCTCGACACCCGTCGCTGGGGCTCTTGCCCCCACGCCGGTTTTGGTCTGGGCTTCGAGCGACTGATACTCTTTGTCACGGGTATGCAGAACATCCGTGATGTGATACCCTTCCCCAGAACTCCGAAGAATTGTGAGTTCTAAGGACTAGTCAAACTAGAACGGCTAGAAATACTAGATAATATAGAAGAACTAGTTAAACTATGACGAGTGTCTCGTGTCTATTAAGGCATGAGACACTTGCTGTTTATACTTCTCTGCCTATTCTCGTTGTTCCTATCTGCACAGACTGAGTCGGAGGAACTACGACTGACTATTCGAGGCGTGGTACGCGAGAACCAGAGTCTTGACCCGCTGGAGGGGGCGCAGGTGCGTCTGTTTCGCGACAGTACTCAGGTGGCTGGTGCGCTGGTGCAGAAGAGCGGGATGTTCACCTTGCCCAACGTCGTGCCGGGCAACTATACGCTGAGTGTCTCGTTCATCGGTTTCAAGGAACAGCGCTTCGCACTGGCACTGCCCAAGCGAGCCGGCAACTTCCGTGTGAAGGACGTCTTGATGCGTGAGGATGCCAAGGTGATGGCCGAGGCCGTGGTGGAGGGTAAGCTGCCGGAAATGACGGTGGTGGACGATACGGTGATGTACAATGCCGATGCCTTCAAGCTACAAGACGGCGCACTGGTGGAGGAACTGATAAAGAAACTGCCTGGTATAGTGGTCAACGACGATGGGTCGTACACCTGGAACGGTAAGCAGATACAGCAGTTCCTGGTGGACGGTAAGGAATTCTATGGCACGGACGGTAACGTGATACTCAAGAACCTGCCGGCAGAAATCGTGGACAGGGTGAAGGCCTACGAACGGAAGAGCGATTTTGCCCGTGTGACAGGTGTGGATGACGGAAATGAACGTACGGTGTTGGATTTGAGCATCAAGAAGAATCGTAAACGCGGATGGTTCGGCAACGTGAACGGTGGTTACGGAACACACGACCGCTATACAGGCCGACTGATGGTGAACCGTTTCATCGGCGACCAGAAGTTCTCGTTCTATGGCAACGCCAACAACACCAACGGCAATGGTATGACCGACAATCAGTCAGGCGGTGCCACGATGAACTATATCATAAAAGGTAGTCAGGATGATGCCAAGAGCCGTAGAGACCCACTGCTGGAGATGAATGGCAGCATTAATACGAATTTCTCGCAGGGCGGCAGTCAGTCGTGGAACAATTCGCAAAGTTTCGAGAACCGCAATGCAGCCTATAGCAACTCGTGGAACCGAAGTTCGAACGACAACAAGGGATTTTCGTTCAACTACCGTATGGAATGGCGCCCCGACTCGATGACAAATGTGATGTTCCGCCCCAATCTGTCGTGGAACAAGTCGAGCAGCAGTTCGCAGAACGAGAGTGCAGCCTTCAATGACGACCCCTATCTATTCAGCGACGACCCGTTGCGCGACTATCGGTTGCTTAGTGATACCATCGGTGTGAATCATCGTGTGGGCGCCAACCATAATGCCTCGCACAATCTGAACGGAAGTGTGTCCTTGCAGGTAAACCGACGGTTGGAGAAACCCGGACGTAACGTAACCCTGAATGCCGATGTGAGCTGGGGAAAGTCGAAGAGCGAAGGACAGAACTACAGTCAGACCGACTACTACCAGTTGTTGGCTGTCAGTGGTGAAGACTCGGTGTACCACAAGATACAGTACAACGAAGCTCCCTCGAAGAACCGCAACGTGTCGACACGACTGACCTATATCGAACCCATCGGCAGGCAGCTCTTCCTTCAGATGTCGTACCAGTACAACTACCGGTTCACCGACCGCGACCGCACGGTCAGCAGCATCTTCGACTGGATGAAAGATGCTAATGACGAACTCTACAATCCCTATACCTTATATAATATAGGAATCGACAATTATCGTCAATGGGAATCTCTGGCAGCGCCCGATACCGCTCAGTGCAACTATACCACCAATGTCTATCAGAATCACGATATACGCCTACAGTTGCGCATGAACCGCACGCTGTACCGACTGACCGTCGGGGCCAACCTGCAGCCCCAGGTGAACCGTGTGGATTATACGAAGGGAACGAAACACTACGATGTGCGCCGGGTCGTCTTCAATGCCTCGCCTACGGTGAACTTCCGCTATATGTTCAGTCGGACGGAAAATCTGGATATCCGATATAACGGCAACACCGGGCAACCCGGCATCACCGATCTGATACCCGATACACTCTCGAATGCCGACCCGCTGAACATCCGTCTGGGTAACCCCGAGCTGAAACCATCGTTCACCCACAACGTAACAGCTAATTACAACCGTTCGGTTACCGACAAGCAGCGCACATTCTCGGTCAGCGGACAGTTCCGCACCACACAGAACTCCACCACCAATCGCACCGAATACAACGACGTGACGGGCGGGCGCATCTCGAAACCCGTGAACATCAACGGCAACTGGAACGCTTCGGCTTCGTTCAACTTCAACACGGCGCTGGGGCCTGAGAAATATTGGCATATCAATACGAGCACAAACGGTTCGATGACCAATGCTGTCTCGTATGTTTATCAGAGCAAGACGCAGGAGACGGTGAAGAATCGTACGCGAGGCAAGAACATCCGTCAGAGTCTGCGACTGTCGTATCGTCGCGATTGGGAAACCAAATATAACCTGGAGGTAAGCACCAATGGCAACATCGGGTACAACCACAGCCGTTCGACCAACTCGTCGGCCTCGAACCTCGACACCTACAACTTCTCGTACGGCGGTTCCCTGAACCTGCAGTTCCCCTGGGGCATGAGTCTGTGGACAGACATCTCGGAACAGAGCCGTCGCGGATATGCCGACCATTCGATGAATACCAACAAGGTCATCTGGAACGCCAGCATCAGTCAGCGACTGCTGAAGCAGAGGAACCTCACCCTCAGCGTACGTGCCTACGACCTGCTGCGCCAGCGCGACAATATCAACCGTAGCATCTCGGCTACGGCTCGTACCGATTCGCGTAACGAGGCCGTGAACTCGTACTTTCTCTTTACTGCTGAATTCCGATTCGGAAAGTTTGGTGGACGCGGACAAGGGAGAATGAGAGAGGGGGGAAATGAGAGAATGAGAGAAGGGGGAAATGAGAGAATGAGAGAAGGGGGAAATGAGAGAATGAGGGGAGGAGGAAATGAGAGAATGAGACGTGGTGACTTAACGAATTAATTGTCAAAAAAACTTAATTATACCTGATGTTTGCTTAAAAAAGACTATCTTTGTAGTCGCAGACAAGTTTAATGTAGTTTTGATTATGAAAAAGTTTCTTTTGATGCTGGTGTGCGGCCTGATGGCAGCAACCAGTCTGTCGGCACAGGTGAAGGCCGACGATATCCTGGGTACATACAAGGTGGTGCAGGGTGGCGATAACTCGAAGGTGGTGTTCCGTAAGAATGGCAACGGCTATACTTGCCAGGTAACATGGTTGGAGAACATGAAGGAGAAGGACGGTACACCCCGTGTGGACAAGCGCAACCCCGACAAGTCGAAGCGCAAAACCCCCTCGGACCGGATTGTGCTCATAGACAAAATAACCTTTGACGCGGACAAGCAAGAGTGGAACGACGGACAAATCTACGACCCCACACGTGGCAAGTTCTTCAAGGTGCGTGTGTCGTTCAAGGATGCCAAGACGCTGAAGGTGCGTGGTTCGTGGGGACCCATCAGCGAGACCGTCTATTGGACGAAACTGTAAGGCGTTACGGACAGGCTCGTAGAGAGTCCGTCTGACGATACGTTATTTGTTGGGTGATGTGGCGATGCTCATCACCCAATTTTCTGTTTCGCGGGTTTCCAGATGGTAGGGACAATTAAGGAGTACGTCTTTCATGGTGTCTCGGATGCCCGTACCGATGAGTTTCAGTACAGCCTCCTTCCGTGTCCACAGACGCAGAAAGGTCAAGCCCCTCTCCAGGGTTCCCCCGTGAGGAGGAGGGCTTGCTATCTCCTGCTGTTCCTCCTCGCTCATGGAGTAGCGGATAAGGTTGTCGGAGACTTTCCTGCCTACACTTTCGATGTCGATGCCGCAGGGCCGTTCGTCGATGATGCAGGCTACAGCCTCGCGGCAATGACTCAAGGAGAAGTAGGGTGCAACCTCATTTTCAACTTTTCGCTCGGCACTTGTGACGCTTGACTCGTTCAAGATTTTTTCATTTTTAATTTTAATGTAGGGTTTTCCGTGTTCGTTATACACGAACGTTGGCGGTTCCGTGATGGCATACTCCTGGCGTAGGCCCTGGCAGAGCAGACGGTAGGCCAGTAGCGACTGGCGGCGGCCCGTGTCGTGTTTGATGGCCTGTACTTTCTCGCGTCGCCACCGTGGTAGTTCTTCTGTCCACAGGGCTATCTGCTCGGGCGTGTATTCCTGTATTTTATCGTCGATAAGCACCTTCATGATACAAAAGTACAAATAATTTTTAATTTTTGATTTTTAATATTTAATTTATTTGTATCTTTGTGCCATAAACCTTAAAACCTAATAACATTAAAACCAAATAGCCTTATGAATGTCGATTTCAAAGCGCTGGCAGCGCAGTATAAGAGTGAATTGTTGGATAAGGTGATGCCCTTCTGGATGACCAAGAGCATCGACCACGAGTTTGGTGGCTATTTCACCTGCATCGAACGCGACGGTGAGGTGTACGACACCGATAAGTTTATTTGGCTCCAGGGCCGCGAGGTGTGGATGCTCTCCACCCTCTATAATAAGCTGAGCGAGAAAGACGGAGTGAGCGCAGAGACTCGTAAGCAGTGGCTGGATGCGGCCATACAGGGTGCTGAGTTCCTGAAGAAATACGGTCACGACGGCAACCTGAACTGGTACTTCTCGCTGGATCGCGAAGGACATCCGTTGGTGGAGCCTTACAACATCTTCTCCTACACCTTTGCTGTGATAGCCTTCGGTCAGTTGTACAAGGCTACGGGCAATCCCGAATATGCCGACATAGCAAAGAAGACGTTCGACATCGTGCTCGCACGTCGCAATAACCCGAAGGATCGTTGGAGCAAGGCCGCTCCTGGGGCACGTGCCATGAAGGACTTCGCTCTGCCTATGATTCTGTGCAACGTAGCGCTGGAGATTGAGGACCTTTTGGAGCCTGCCTTCCTGCAGGAGACCATCGACATCTGCCTGCACGAGGTGCTGGATGTGTTCTATCGTCCCGAGTTGGACATGATTGTGGAGAACGTCTCGAAGGACGGTGAGCTGGTCGACTGTCACGAAGGCCGACTGCAGAATCCCGGTCATGCCATCGAGGCCATGTGGTTCATCATGGATCTGGGTCGTCGCTTGGGTCGTCAGGACCTCATCGACAAGGCAGTACATATTGCGCTGCGCGAAGTCGAGTACGGATGGGACAAGCAGTACGGTGGCATCTTCTACTTCATGGATCGTCTGGGTCGTCCCCTGCAGCAGTTGGAGTGGGATCAGAAGCTCTGGTGGGTACACATCGAGACGCTTATCACCATGATTAAGGGCTACGAACTGACAGGCAACGAGCAGTGTCTAGAATGGTTCATGCGTGTTCACGACTATGCATGGAATCACTTCCGCGACAGCGAATATCCAGAATGGTTCGGCTACCTGAACCGTCGTGGCGAGGTGCTGCTCACCTTGAAGGGCGGCAAGTGGAAGGGCTGCTTCCATGTTCCCCGCGGCCTCTTCCAGGTATGGCAGACGCTGGAGCGGATAATAGAGAATAAGTAATTGAAAGAATGAGAAAACAAAAGGCTACGTCAGTGCGACGCAGCCTTTTGTTTGTTGGATACTTGTTGCTTATACCTTTTTAGCTGGTACCTTGCTGCCCAGTGACAGAAGCCAGCCCACGACAACACTGACGAGCATTGACACGAAGCCGAACAACAGGAAGTTGGCCTGTGTGAAGAAGTTCATGTACATTACCGTAGCCGTGCCACAGATGAAACCCGTGATGGCAGCACGCGAACCGATGCGTGGGAAGAAGATACCCATGAGGAACAGACCGCCGATGGCTCCGCTGAGCAGACCGAGGATGGTGTTGAAGTAGTCGAGCAGTGACTGGATGTCCACCGTAGCCATGAGCCAGGCGATGGCCATACCCAGCATGCCTGCAATGATGCCGGCGATACGGGCCGTCTTGACTGAAACAGCTTTGCCGTCACCCTTTATCTTGCTCCATAGGTCAACGGTGAAGGCCGTCGATACGGAGTTGATGTTAGAGGCGATGGTGCTCATCGTGGCTGCGAAGATGGCGGCAATCAACAGTCCTGCCACGCCCTGTGGCATCTGGCTCATCATGAAGAAGGGGAAGATGGCATCGCCCTTGGCCATTGTGAAGTCGAGTTCCGCGGGGTGGGTCTTGAAGAAGGTGTACAGACCCGTGCCGATGGTGAAGAAGGCGATGGTTACGATGACGGACATGATACCGTTGGTTAGGATGCCTCGTGCGGCACTCTTTTCGTCGCTGGTGGTGAGGTAGCGTTGGATGACGGTTTGGTCCGAGGTATAGGATATGAGGTTGTTGGCCAGTCCACCCAGGATGACTACCCACCACGTGGCATTCACGTAGTCGAACGGATGCTCGGCATCGAAGAGGAACACGCGCAGTTTGTCGTTGTCCGTTGCTATCTGCCAGAAGTCGGAAGCACCGTTCTCACCCGTATTCATAATAAGGTAAATGGCTGCGAAGATGGCACCGCCCACGAGTATGATACCCTGGATTACGTCGCCCCACACTACGGCTTCCACGCCGCCCATGGTGCAATACACGATGGTGATGAGGGCCATGAGGGCGATGCAGATGTAGATGTCGATGCCCGTTACGGCTGTCATGGCCAACGAAGGCAGGAACAATACAAGGGCAGTACGCGCTACCATGAACACGATGAACAGCACGGAGGCCATGGTGCGTGTGGCCGCATTGAAGCGAACCTCGAGGTACTCATAGGCCGTGGTGACGTTGAGTCGGCGGAAGAAGGGCAGATAGTACTTGATGACGGGGAACGACACGATCAGGATGCATATCTGCATGGGATAGTAGGTCCAGTCGGTGGCGTAGGCCTTGGCCGGAATGGCCATATAAGTGATGGCCGACAGCATAGTAGCGAAGATACTGATGCCTGCTGCCCACCAGGGGATGCGGCCACCGCCCTTGAAGAAGTCTTCGGTGGAGTTGGAGGCACGGCGCATGAAGTACACACCCAGTCCCAGCATGGACACCAGGTAGATGATGAGCACCAGCCAGTTGAGCCAGCCGAAGCTGACCTCGTGGGTGAACTGCACCTTCATGACCTCCGTAGCGCGAATGCCAGGTTTGCTCTCACCGTCGGCCAGGATGTAGCTGCCGTCCTTCTCTATCAGTCCGGCACCGGCACGTGCCAAGAGCGAGTTGCCGGGTATGGCGTACCACGAATCGGTAATGGTGTGATAGACCAGAATGTCAGGGTTGAACTGATACCACGGAGCGGGATGCGTGAGATAGTCGGCACCATACTCACCGCGAACTGCTTTCTCGAAGATGGTTTTGTTGACACCGCCGAAGAACAGGACGTGGCTGTAGCCCGACTTGACGGCCGTCATGCCCACGGTGGCCTGACTATTGGAACGGCTGGTCCACAGCATGGTCTTCAGGTTCAGTACCTGTACGTCGTCAGCCACTTTTCCTGTTTCGGGGTCATAGCCGCCGAAGACATAGAGACCCATGTCCAGTCCGTTGCTCTGTACCACAGCACAAGGTTGCAAGCGTGCCTGTCCGGGCAGAGTGGCAATGGGTTCCCATTCGGCAGCCGATTGTACGTTGATGTGATAGACGGACATTTGCGGCTTTCCATTGGTTTGGCCACCTACGAGGTATATGTCCTTGCCGTCAGTGGCTGCTGTTGCATTGTCGATGCCAACGGGCAGTGAGGGCAGGTTCTTCAGCCCGTCGTTCGTCAGCCGATACACGTTGGACAGACTTTGATTGCCGTCCGTGCCGCCGATGCAGACGATACCTTTATCCGGAAGGGTCACACTGGCACCATAGGCTGTGGGGTGGGGCAGACTGTACTGCTGTTTATACCACTGGCTCTTGCCCAAATACCACACGCTGTCGTAGAACTTCTTCTGTCCGCCTTCGGCAGCGGGTGTGTCGGGGAAATTGCAACCACCGGCGATGGTGAGCGTCCCGTTAATCTGTCCGGAGAAGGCTGCCGCCACACCCTGTCCGCCAGATGTGGCGTGAGGAGGCAGGGCTTCAATGCTGAGTTTCTCCTGAGCTACTGCTGTCAGCGGCAACAGTAGCATCAGGAAAAGAAATGCTTTAATTTTGTTCATGCTTTTCATAGGCCTTATAGGTCTTATAAGTCTTATGGGTCTTATAGCTTATTGCAATTGTTCCAGAAATCGATGGCGTCGAGTTCGGCCTTCAGGCGCTTCTCTTCCTCGTCGGTCATGTTCTGGAATGGGGTGCGGTTGGGGCCGAGGTCCAGACCCATGAGTTTCATGATGCGCTTGCCGCCCACGATGTTGCCTCGGAAGTGGCAGATGACGTTGATGACCTCCTGGGCATAGTTCTGCAGTTCGCGGGCCTTTTCCAGGTCACCCTTCTTCCAGGCCTCGATGATGCCTACCAGACCGCGTCCGTTGTAGTTCGTGGTGCCACCGATGCCACCGCGTGCGCCACCCATGGCCAGCGAGGGCAGAATGGTCTCGTCCTGTCCGTGCAGCATGTCGAACTTGCCGTCGGCATACAGTCGGCACTGGTTGTATTCGTAGATGCTCTCAAAGGTGTACTTGATGCCAGCGAAGTTGGGAATGCGGCCGTCCACGGCCTTCAGCAGTTCCACCATGGGCAGGAATGCCCCGTTGAAGGCGGGAATGTGGTAGTAGTAGAAGGGCAGGTCGGGAGCACCGCAGGCAATCTCCTCGCAGTACTTCACCAGTTCCTCGATGCGGCCTACCTTGGGGAATGGGGGAGCCATGGCACCGATGCCCCAGGCACCAATCTTCTGTGCATGTTCGGCCAGCCGGCGACTCTCGCGTACGCAGCAACTACCTACATGCACGATGACCTTGAAACCTTCGGGAGCCGCAGCCATCCAGGCTTCGGCTATCTGCATACGCTCCTCGCTCGTCAGCATGTAGCCTTCGCCACTGGAGCCGTTGATGAACACGCCCTGCAGTCCGTTCTTGGCCAGCATCTGGGCATAGGCGGGGATGGGGGCAAGGTTTACATCACCATTCTCCTTGAAGGGAGTGAACGGGGCATCGATGAGCCCTACGATTTTCTCAAACTGTTTCATAACGTATTAAATTTTATGGTTAAGGTATTGTCCTACTAAATGTTGGCATAGAAAGAGCAGCCAAAACATGCTGAAGAAGCATACTCCTGTCACTGCATTCTGAATGCCCAGCGGGGCAAAGGGTAGGGTGAGCAGGGAAAAAAGTGCACAAAGCGCAAGCACATAGTGGCGCCGAGCGATGTAGAGCAGGGTCTTCCGCCCTTCTCTTCGTGAGGTCAGGTAAGCCGTCAGACCAACAGAAAGAACGAACACTTTCGTGTCCCAGAGCGTTTTCATGGCAATGCTTGTCACCGAGGTGATGACCTTCAGGTCCGTGGCCATGTTCAGACTGTCGTCCCACTTCTTCCACAAGCTTAGTCCCGTACCGATGATGACACCGATGACCATGGGCCAGCAGGCCTGACGGAAGAAGCGTTCGTGCCGCTGGAAAGCCAGCCACACGAAGGCGCAGCACAGGGGGATGGTGATGCCATTGTGGGTGAAGCTGCAGAAGATGCCCATCAGGAGCATCAACAGATACCATCGATGAAATTCCTTTTGGCTGACGCGGTTGTACTGAGAAATGAAAAACGGCACGATGCATTGTGAGGAGAGTTCCGTCAGTGCCGCTTCGTCGCGGCCGAAGAATTCTTCCTCGCCCGGACAGAAGAAGATGATGAACACCGCCGTTGCCAGTATGCCTGCCAGTGTGCGGTCGGTGTGTGCTAAATGGGCAGTCAGGCAGACGAAGAGCGTAAACAGGACCGTTGTCAGGAAGTTCACCACACTGCTGATGCTTGACGGCCACGGCTCCCACATATAACCCGTCTTGGCGGGGAAGGCAATCAGTCCGGCCCATACTCCGACGAATATGATGCCATAGCCAATCACGTGTGTCCAAAACAGATTATTCTTCATGGTAGTAAATTTGAGGTCAAAGATACAATTATTTTTTTTAGTATCATGTAAAAAGAAGAAATTTTCATTATTTTTTCGTTAATACGACCATTTGGCACATACTTTGTAAAACCATATTTGGAATTTATTGACTCAAAAACTAATAAAATCGAAAACTATGAACATTAAACCATTGGCAGACCGCGTGCTCATTGAGCCCGCACCTGCAGAGACAAAGACAGTGGGCGGTATCATTATCCCCGATACCGCAAAGGAGAAACCCCTGAAGGGCGAAATCGTAGCCGTTGGCCAGGGCACTAAGGACGAGGAAATGGTGCTGAAGGTCGGCGACCAGGTGCTCTACGGCAAGTATGCCGGCACGGAGCTGGAGCTGGAAGGAAAGAAGTACCTCATCATGCGCCAGAGCGACGTGGTGGCTATTCTGGGATAAAGTCCCTCTCCCCCAGTCCCTCCCCCGAATGGGAGGGAAGTCACTTCCGAAATAAGGATATTGGGGAATTGAAAAGATAACAATAATAAGACAATAAAAACGCCTTTGCCTCTCAGGCGATACTTCTTGCCCCTCCCATTCGGGGGAGGGAACGTGAGGAGAGGGGCTTAACTATGGCAAAAGATATTAAATTCAATCTCGAGGCCCGCGACCTGATGAAACAGGGTGTGGACCAGTTGGCAAATGCCGTGAAGGTTACCCTCGGTCCGAAGGGTCGTAATGTAATCCTGGAGAAGAAGTTCGGTGCTCCCCAGATAACGAAGGATGGTGTGACTGTAGCCAAGGAAGTGGAACTGGCTGATGCCTTCCAGAACGCTGGTGCACAGTTAGTTAAGAGCGTAGCTTCGAAGACGGGTGATGATGCTGGTGACGGCACGACCACAGCTACGGTACTGGCTCAGGCCATCGTTCGTGAAGGCCTTCGCAACGTGGCTGCCGGTGCCAATCCCATGGACTTGAAGCGTGGTATCGACAAGGCTGTCGCTGCCGTTGTAGGTGAGATTAAGGAAATGTCGGAGCAGGTGGGCAGCGACTATCAGAAGATAGAGCAGGTGGCCACCGTCAGCGCCAACAACGACCCCGAAATTGGTAAGCTCCTGGCTGATGCTATGGGCAAGGTATCGAAGGACGGTGTCATCACCATCGAGGAAGCTAAGGGCCGCGACACCACCATCGGTGTGGTCGAGGGTATGCAGTTCGATCGCGGTTATCTGTCGCCCTACTTTGTAACGGATACGGAGAAGATGGAGTGCGTGATGGAGAACCCCTACATCCTCATCTATGACAAGAAGATCTCGAACCTGAAGGACTTCCTGCCCATCCTGGAACCCGCCGTACAGACTGGTCGTCCCCTGTTGGTTATTGCCGAGGATGTCGAGAGCGAGGCTCTAACCACATTAGTAGTGAACCGTCTGCGCACGCAGCTGAAGATTTGTGCCGTCAAGGCTCCCGGCTTCGGCGACCGTCGTAAGGCTATGTTGCAGGACATCGCTACCCTGACCGGTGGTCTGGTAATCAGCGAGGATACGGGTCTGAAGCTGGAGCAGGCCACCATAGAAATGCTCGGTTCGAGTGACAAAGTGACCATATCGAAGGACAACACGACCATCGTGAACGGTCATGGTCAGAGCGAGCTCATCAAGGACCGCATCAACCAGATTAAGAACGAGATAGCCAACACCACGAGCGACTATGACAAGGAGAAGCTGCAGGAGCGTCTTGCCAAATTGGCAGGTGGCGTGGCTGTTCTCTACGTCGGTGCTCCCAGCGAGGTGGAGATGAAGGAGAAGAAGGACCGCGTGGACGATGCCCTGTGCGCAACGCGTGCAGCCATCGAAGAGGGTATCATCCCCGGCGGTGGTGTGGCCTACATCCGCGCCCAGAAGGTGCTGGAAGGTCTGAAGGCTGAGAATGCCGACGAGCAGACGGGTATCCAGATTATCCGTCGCGCCATTGAGGAGCCCCTGCGCCAGATTGTCGAGAACGCCGGTCTGGAAGGCAGCGTCGTAGTGAACGAGGTTCGCAATGGCGAGGGCGACTACGGTTACAATGCTCGTGCCGACAAGTACGAGAACCTGAAGGCATCGGGTATCATCGACCCTGCCAAGGTGGCACGTGTGGCTCTGGAGAACGCTGCCAGCATCGCCGGCATGTTCCTCACCACCGAGTGCGTCATCTGCGACGCCAAGGAGGACAAGCCCGAAATGCCGATGGGCAACCCCGGCATGGGTGGCATGGGCGGCATGATGTAAACAATGGATAATTGACAATTGACAAGAGCTCCGATGGATGCCATCGGGGCTTTTTTTAGTATCTTCTTTTTTTTCCGGAATTATTTCATACATTTGCAGACAATAACTAAAATTTAATACCATGTTGAAGAAAAAATGGCTAATGGCAGTGTTGGCTGCCCTTATGTATGTCGTTACGGCGAATGCGCAGACCGATTATACGTCGCTCATCGTTAATCCCAGTTTCGAGCAGGACACCGCGAAGGATGGGAACACAAGGGGATGAATGCCCAGGGAAATAGTGTCTTTTCCATCAAGGAGGGCAACACCTACATGGAACGCTGGACGGGGCGTGGTGGTGCCGTAGGTTCGGGTCGACTGGCCCAGAGACTGACGAACCTGCCTCCAGGTAACTATGAACTGACAGCGGCGGCGCAGAACATCCAGGAAAATACGCCAAAGGCAGCGCAGACGGGTGCCTGGATTTTTGCCGAAACTCCTTCCTCCTTCACGCTGAAAGCCTCGTCCGAAAAAACCACGGTCACTGTGCGCGATACCTATACCGTTGCGTTCAACTTCGTGTCGGGTAGTGTCACCATTGGTTTTGAGGCACAGAATGCATCGGGTAACTGGCTTGCTGTGGACAACTTCCGACTGACGCTTGTGGGCAACGATCTTTCTGCCGAACTCGCAGCCGCTATCCAAAATGCAGAAACGGCCTATGCTACGGCTACGGGAAAGGAAAACCAGCAACTGACGGATGCCATTGCCCATGCCAAGGTTGTGGCCACCAAGGCGGATGCTGTTGCCGAGGAACAGGCTGCTGCCATCGTGGGGATGGATAAGGCTATAGACATTTATCTTCGTGCCAACTCCAGCGAGGATTCTCCGCTCGACATGACCGGCCGCATCACCAATCCCAGCTTCGAGACAGGCGATTTCACGGGTTGGAGCGTAACGAATATGGGCACTCAAAACAATGATATCTTTACGCTTAAAAAGGGCTCGTGGTACGTGGAGAGCTGGACATGGCGTGGCAACACCATTGGCGATGCTCGTCTCAGCCAGACGCTTACGGAACTGCCTGCTGGACGTTATCGCCTGAAGTTCGCTGCACAGAACATTCAGGAAGACACGCCCAACGTCGAACAGACGGGTGCTTGGCTGTTTGCCGGGGGGCATACCGTGCCTGTGACGGTGCGTGCAAACTATACGTTGGAGTTCGTACAGGTGGCTGATGTGATGGAGATTGGTTTCGAAGCCAAGGGTGCTACCGGTAACTGGCTTTCCCTCGATAACTTCCAACTGGAATTCATTAGTGACAACTACGACGATGTGAAGACGGAGTTCGCTTTATGGATTGCCAAAGCCGAGGCGCTCGTAAACCAGCGGATGAACAGCACCGTACAACAGGCCCTGGCCGATGCCATTGCAGCAGCACGTACCGCACTCGATACGGAGAGCAATATCCCCGCTTCCGCTTCCACATTGGAGGCAACTGTTGCCGTAGCCACAACGTCGCAGGAGGTTTTCGGTCGGCTTGCCAATGCCATCGCGGCAGCGCAGGATGAGATAGATGCGTCTGCAGCCATACAGAAAGACGACTATCAGGCGGCCATCAATGCTGCTCGGGCGGTTTATGAGGCCACCTCAACCACCAATGCCCAGGCCGAGGCCGCCATTGCCGCTTTGGCCGAGGCGTCGTTCGCCTTCAAGATATTGAACGGTATGGGCAGTGGTACACCGCCCACTGTTGTTACAGATACACGTTATATCCGTGGTTGTACCTGGGCCTTCGGACGCAGTACCGTTTCGGGGAGCGACATCATCGAAGAGGGGTTCTGTTGGAGTGAACAGCCCGACCCGAAGGTGACCGACAGTCGTACCACTGAATACCTGAACCAGGCCGGCAGAATTTATTGGTTGCGCGAATTGAAGCCTGCAACCGTCTATTACATGCGTGCCTATGCAATTAATAAGGACTATGCTGTGGGCTATGGTGAAGTCATCAAATTTATCACGGTTCCCAAGGGGAAAATAGGGTGGTGGTATAACAACGGTGGCGACGAGGATACCAATGCACGCCTAAACTATGTCATTGGTACGGCGGTCGATTACTATTGGAACAATCTGTCCAGTATTCACGGCATGGGACTGAGCGTAAGCTATAGCCCCGGAACCCCCACGGCAGACTGCAGCTATGGCGGTAGTATGCGCGTGGGAGCAAGCAGCGCCTATCAGCAGGTGGGAACCATCATGCACGAAGCTCTCCATGCTATCGGTGTCGGCCAGCACGGCAACTGGTGGTCGGGCGATTACCGTGTGAACGGTGTCTGGCTTGGCGAACGCGTGACCGAGGCCCTTCGCTTCTGGGATAACAGTGCCGATGAGGTACTTTCGGGCGACGATATGCACCTATGGCCCTATGGATGTAATGGTGCACACGAGGACACCCATTCGGACAACCTCTACTGTATGATGGGCATTTTGGCCCAGGCACTGAACGAGGATGGTCTGCCTGCTTCGGGCGAGATTGGCTATGCCTTGCCCTATTATGCCTTTAATTATGAGGACGGCGTGAAGTATTACATCAAGAACGAGGACGAGAGCCGGGGCCTGCGCAGTGCCTATCTCGTGGAGACGGGCAGTCACACCTTGCAATGGAAGACGATGACCGCTGAAGAGGCTGCCTTGGACGATGCCGCAGCCTGGTATCTCAGTTTTACGCCCTCGAACCAGTACTACCAACTGCGCAATGCGGCTACGGGTTACTACATGACTTATAGCAGTGGCATAAAGACCGTCAATCATACGAATCCCACTTCCGCCGACAACTTCCATCTGATGCGTGGACGTGTAAACGTTGGCGGCCATCGTGGTTATTATATCATCCATCCAGAGAGCTCTGCCAATCCGCCAGTGCTTGTGGCAAATGCTAGTGGGAAGACGGGCACAGGTTCGTTCAATATTGCGAACAGTGCCACCACGCAGCGCTGGCTCATTTTGACAGCCGAGGAGGCCTTGAACTTTGATAACGGCGACATCGAGCAGGCTCGTGCCGAACTGGCGGAGTTGATAGCACAGATTCGTAAGCTGGCCGAAACGCCCCACAGCGAGGATGTCGAGGGAGCGGATGCCACGTTGGGCAGTACGCTGGCCGACATTGAGACACAGGCTGAAGCCTGTACCAAAGGTGTAGAGGTCAGTGCACTTACGGAAGAGGCTCGCACGGCTTCCGTCACCTTCCTCTCCTCTGTGTCTGCAACCCGTATGGAACAGCCCTTCGACCTCACCTATATGCTCGAGAATCCCGATTTCGACAAGGATGCCACCAGCGGCTGGACTTCTACCAACGGGGCTCCGGGCTACGATGCACAGGGGGCTGAATTCTATGAGAAGACCTTCAACTACTACCAGGTGCTCGACAATATGCCTTCGGGCAACTACGAACTGCGTGCCAATGCCATCCAGCGCCCCGGCAGTGCTGAAAGCATTTTCACTCCCTATAGTAAAGGAACGGCTAAAGTCACGACTTCGCTTTACATTAACAGTAAGTCGGCTGCCATTTGTCACATCTGTGACGACCGTCAGCCTACTGCCCTTTTCAACGATGGCGGATGGGGCAGTGACAAGAAGTTGAGCGATGGAACCTATATACCAAACTGTATGGTCGGTGCGGAGAAATACTTTGTCAAGGGACTCTACGACAGTCATGTCGATGCCGCATTGGAACAAGCTGGCAGTTCGCTTCGCATTGGCATCAAGTGTACGAGTGCCCTCGCATATTACTGGACCATGTTCGACCACTTCCGGCTTTACTTCTTTGGTGGCTTCAATCCGGATGGCATGGCTCCCATCCAGCCTTCGGAACAGGAGATGGCCTCTAAGCCTGTTTATGACCTTTTGGGTCGTAAGGTATCTGGTACGCCATCTCCAGGCATATACATCGTTGGCGGAAGGAAGATAGTCCTCAAGTGATTTATTCCAGCAGTCCCGTGGGGCTGCTGGTTCTCGTAGTTGAGGGGTTCATTCTGGTTTCCTCTAAATAAATTTGACTTTCCCCGAAATTCTCAAAAGAGAAAAATCGCGAAACGTCATATTTGGCAAAATAATTACATAATTCTTGCTACTCTCATTTTTTTTTTAATAACTTTGTATTAATAATGTATTCCTGACTAATTCTAATATTTTAACTTGTTATGAAAGCAGCAATTTTGATTATTGTATTTTTATTAATTGCCTTTGGCATTTGTCTCTTGCTAGTTCGACGCCACTACGTCAAACTTTTGTATTTGGCAACTAAACGTGCTCAGAAGAGCGAGCAGCTGAAGTCGGTGTTTATTGACAATATAAGCCGCACCCTTCGCACGCCGTTGAATGCCATTGTAGGCTCTTGCAACAAATTACTTGAGGAAAAAGACGTAAACCTGCAACCTGCCCAGACGAGAAAGGCGGTGACGGAAATCTCCGACTACTCGAAAGATCTGCTTGACTTTGTACTGCAGCTTCACGATATGTCCAAGTTCGAGGGCATCACTCCGAGTTTCACGTTCATAGAGGTGAACCTTACCGAACTTATGGCATCATATCGGCGCGAGGCGATGAACTACACCAGGCCCGATGTTGCTGTACGTGTCATCTCGGACCTTTCACCGCATTGCAGGGCTATACTTGACACCAATCTTATGCACCAGCTGATGATGCATCTGCTGACAAGTGCAGCAAAACACGTTACACATGGCGACATCTTCATCAGATATAACTGTGAGCGCAGGGGACTGAAGGTCGCTGTCAGCTATACAGGTTTGGATCAATCCGAACTGGCGCAGGGCGACATATATTCGCTGCTTCAGGAGGAAGGTGCCCTGAAAGATTCCAACAAGTCTACCGCATTGAGTCTGGCCATCTGCCGCGCTATTATAGATATGTTCGGAGGCGAGTTCCTCATGGATAAGGAAAACGACAAGAAAAACGTTGCCTCGTTCTGGTTCCCCTGCGAGATGAAAGATATCTATAGGGATTTGTAATACCTATGGGGATGTGTTAGAATGACATACTTCTCTGCGAAATATAATAAAATCGGGAGACTCGCGAATATGATGAGTCTCCCGATCTTATTTCACAGGATAAGAACCGTGGGGTTCTTCTCTCTGGGCCTCGATTGTTAATTTAGAACCAGTCTGAAACCAAGGAAGAAGTAATTGTCAGTCGGTGTGTAGTCATAGCGATACGCCACACGGCAGTTCGCGTCTTTCTCGGCCCAGCTTCCGCCACGCAGCACGCGGCTCTTGCTTGTTGTGGGGCCAGTGGGATTATCAACTACACTCTTTGAATAATAGTCTTCGCCATACCAGTCCTGGCACCATTCGTAGACATTGCCGCTCATGTCATAAATCCCCAGTTCGTTGGGGGCCTTGGTGGCTACCTCGTGGGTGGTATAGTTGCTGTTTGAGACGTACCATGCCACGTCGTCAAGTTTGTTGCCACCGCTATAGGTGTAGCCGTTGCTCTTGTTGCCACCGCGTGCTGCATATTCCCATTCGGCCTCCGTGGGCAGACGGAAGGTCTTCCCCGTCAGTTGGTTCAATTTCGAGATGAAGTTCTGGCAGTCGTTCCAACTTACTCTCTCCACGGGGAGCTTATCTCCCTTGAAATTACTGGGGACGGAGCCCATCACGGCCTGCCACAATTCCTGCGTCACTTCGGTCTGGCCGATGGAGAAACTGTTTACCTTGACCTCGTGAACGGGCATTTCGTCATCGTCGCCTATGGTGCTTCCCATCTGGAACGTGCCTCCCTCGACATGTATCATGCGGAACGAAACACTGTTTACCGTCACCGTCTCTCCTTCGTCGGGATTGGGGCCTGGCTCCTCGCCATATCCATATACACCTATGCTTAGCACCTCCGATGCCTTGAAATAGACTTTGGTGCCGTCCACCTTGTTTACCACGATACCCTGTGCCGTAGTCTGTAGTGACATGCCGCAGCACAGCAGGGCAAGGCAAATGTTCTTGAAAATACTCCTTTTCATCGTTTTTGTATTTTTATTGTTGTTTTTTCGGTCTTAATGATGTAGATTCCGGTGCGGAACGAGGCCAACGAAAGCGATAGGTTCCCCTCGGCATCGGCTTTCGTAGCCCGTACCAGCCTTCCGGCTGTGTCATAGATGCGAACTGCACTGTCCGGTGTTCCGTTGCAAAGGAATAGCATGCCCTCGCGGAATTGTACATTGTCCAGGGCCTTGTGAAGGGGAACGGCCGGTACTTGGTCGACTATAGCTTCGTCCTGTAAGGTGAAGCGCAGGATGTCGGTAGCCTGGTACTCCATCGTCAGTTTCGTGGTAGTGAGGGTGAACACCGTTTCGCCCAGCGTCACCAGGGGATTATCCTCCAGGTCGTACCCATGTACCACGCCATTGCGCAGCCATACGAAGAAACGCAGGTTGCCCTGTGGTTCCTCGGGAATAACTTGTTCGAGGGTGAAACGGTCGAACTCCTTGATAGCGATGTCAAACGTGACTTTGTCGGTGGTGAAACGTATGTATTCGCCGACAAGACTGAAATGGGGATGGTCGGAAGAGAGATAGCCCGTCTTGATGCCCGCCTTCGTCCATAGGCAGAGTTGGTATTGGGGTATGCTCCCCTCGGAGTCCGTTGCCTCCAGGGCATTTACGGAGAGCGGTAACGCGAAGGATGTAATAACCCCTATCCATAAATAGCAGAGCGGTATAAATGTTGTTAACCTTTTCATCAATTTGAATTAATTTTTCTTAGACTATAACACAAAGTTAGGAATAAAAAATAAGTATCCAAAATCTTTTGACTATTTTTTGTATGCAAAAAAAACAAGGGGACTGTGTCGGATGCGTGACACAGCCCCCTATGCAGGTAAAGTGTATTAGACTTATTCGTTTTGCGGATGCAAATACCAGTCGGCATTCTTCTTTCCCTTGCTCTTTGACCATTCGATAAACTCGGGGAAGAACGTGTCGATGGGCTTGGACTCGTTATCACGCTTCAGGATGTTGTCGGTGAAATAATCTATCCTTGCATTAGCCATATAGAAGGCAAAGGGATAGTCCTCAGAACTAATATAGTATCTCTTGGCATTGACGTTCGATGCGTCGCTGCCTTTTCCGAAGTAGCTCTTGTCCATTTTGCTGGTAGGAGCCTCGTAAGGGATGTGCACTTCCCATCGGCTTTCCTTGCCATCCTTTATCTCGTCACGATACAAGAAGGGTTGAATGCTTGCAATATTCTCTATGCTTTGAGGGGTGCTATAGGTGAGTTCAAAGATATACGTGCTTCCCAGTTCACCCGTAATGTTGGAAGTCAGGTAGTATGCTTCGCCATCATAGTCGAATTGGGCAGCAGAGGCGGTATTGTTTTTGGCTGCCTTCTTCATTTCAATGGTGGTCGGTTTTGTCTTGAATACCAGTCGGGCGGCCAGTCCACTGACGTCACTCACAAAGTTCTGGTATGTGGTGAGGCTGATAGTCTGTTTGCTGATTTTGCCACCAGTGAAAGTCAATTCCTGAGTGTAATCCAACATGACGTCGTTCATGTCGTAGTCGGCTTTTTGGGGCCAACGGTCTTCAAATGCATATACGCCAGATATTGTGGTTTTGTCTTTTTCCACATCATTTAAACCCAAAAAGACGTTGGCAGGGTTAAGTGAGAAAATCAAGTCGTTATAGTCTGTGTCGTCACATGCATCCTCGAACGCCATGATACAATATTTGGTGTTGTCTGAAGCTGTGTACGAAAACATTGCGGTACGGGCTTCGCCGTTTGGATTGGGTTTCTTGAAGGTTTTTCCTGAGAAAGGCTCTGCAAATGACATGCCTTCGGTAGAAGATACCCAAATATTCTGTGCGGTTTTATACGTTTTTGTGCAAAATTCATCGCCCATCATCCCCCAACCATTCGTCCTCATGAGAAAGCCAATCTTGGTTCCTTTAGGAAATTTTGTAGTTGCGCCGGAGTAGTCATTATTAGCGATATTAGGATAGTACATCAACTGAATGACATCACCACGTATCATTCCTATATTTCCCTTATAAGTAGTTTGTTTGCTGTTGTCGTCACCATATCTTTTGCCATCTTGTGTATTGGGGAATAGCATTATGGGGTTCAGGTCCATGCGGTCAGTTGGCTTAGTACCCTCGGTATAGTAGTAATAGGCGAGTGAACTGTTCCAACACGTAAAACTACCCAATGCCGTGATGGTGACTTCAGATTCCTCTTTGAGTGTAACGTCAGCAGAGGTGCGATAGTGTGAATTATCGATGCCAGTATTATTTGGAAGAATATTACATACCTCATTATACATGTCATCAACCTCTTTCTGAGAGAGCACCAGCCCCGGTGTTGTAACCTTTGTCTTGTCCAGCAAATAGTCAACAGGGTGACCGCTGGCAGTGTTCCAATGACCTAATGGCGTATGCCACGTATTATAAACCTGCGTACTTGTTGCATTTCCACTAGAGTTCACTTTGTAGCCTGTGCTTATCAGTTTACCTAACTCGTTGGTCGGTTCTCCCTCCCAAGTGGCGCGTGTGGCGCGTGTCGGATAATAAATATCCATGGTTGTTCCGTCATTTTTTACCACAACCTTAGCCTCATTATTGACCACTTCAACAATGGAATGATCAAAGCCAATGGCAAGATTACCTGTCACGATGTGCAATACCTTGGCATAGGATGGCAAAGTGAGGGTTTGGTCGAACTTGCCGTTATCGTCGGTATAGAGTTCGATAAGGGGCTTAATGTTTTCGTTCAAGTGCTCGTAATCTGTGTTTTTGCCAACTATGGGGTTGGTGGCATAAACACTGAATTTCACAGGACCAAGGGTTTCAAAGTCGGAGTAGTCCACAATCAGGTCTACTTCCTGAGTGGTGGAGAAATCGAACATGTTGCCTTCCTTCTGTGTGGCTGTCTGGTTCTTGTCCGAGAAAAAATCATCGGTGTCTTTGCATGATGATGCCATGAAAAGAATACATGCAAATGTGCATGCTCTCGCCAGGAATGTAGCGGGATTTGTCATAGTTTTAGTTAATTATTGGTTATCTGGTTGCAAAAATAAGGAATAGTTTCCATTTTTCCAAATATAATATTCATTTTTTTAATAGGAAAAGCATTGCATTGCCGGCTTAATCCGATGCACTCCCTTCACTCTACGTATCCAGTGTTCTGGCTTATAGCACCTTTGGTAAAGCGGACTTCATAGTCGGGCACGGGCAGGTTCCATCGGTTCTTGGCAATGGCACCCAGCCGAAGGTCACCCAATAGGTTGTCTGTTCGCATCAAATCCCATCGATACTGCCCCTCGTAGGCCAGTTCCAGACGGCGTTCTCTCAGTATTTAATGAGTTGATAAATATTCCGATTATAGTGTGAATTCGATGCCGACAATGAATCGCGGGTGCTTTTCCAGGAACTTGTCGCCCCAGACATAGAAGCTCCATTTCCTGAACGTATAGTAGAGGCCTGCGGTAATGTTGATTTTCTGGTCAAACAGCCAGGAGTGATTGATACCTGCCATGGGGGTGATGGAATGGCCTTCTTTTTTGAAGGGGACCGTATAGCCCAGATACTCGTAGTTGTAGAAGGTGTTGTCTGCTCCGTTCTTTACGACCCACCACGTGTTGGAACACCAGAAGAGGCGGCCGTCTCTCGTGAGAGCACCGTTTGTGTAGAGTGCGTTTGTAAGGTACGAGAACCGGAAACTGTCGTTCAGGTTGAATGAAGGCGTAATCTGTGCACCGATGTTAATCCATTTGTTGATAGTCCGACCATAGCGGACGAGTGCACCCCAGTAGGCACAGTGCGGACCCGTATAGAGATCGATGCCTGTGGCAAAGTCTGCTCCTAGTCCGTATTGGAAGGTGGTGTAAGTCTCCAGGTGATTGATGCCAGGTCGGCATTTCACCGACGAGTAGCCATACATCTTGTTCTTGTCGGTGACACCTGCGAAATAAGGCAGCTGGGCAAAGGCGTGAACGGAGAACAACAGCCCCACTGCGATGACTACATAATGCTTCATGGCTTTTTTCAATGTGAATATCAAAATGCTCATTTAGGCATCTTCAATATAATGCGGCAGCCCTGCTGATATGCTGTGTCCAGGATGACTTCTCCGCCGAGGCTGGTGATGTGGCGCTTGACGAGCGGAAGACCGATGCCGAGGCCTTGCGATTCCATGTCTAATTTCATGAAGGGCTGGGTAAATAGGGGCTGTGAATCTTTGGGCATGCCTGGTCCCACATCCTCGATGATGAAGCAGACCTCAGTGTCCGACTGAGTGATGCGGAATGTGATGTGTTTGCCGTCGGAGAATTTGACCGCGTTGAGGATGATTTCACAAAGCGACCGCTTGAAATAGATTTGGCTGGTCAGGATGCACGCATCGTCCGGCAACTCGGACTCGAAGTGCGCTTCCATTGTCGGGTTAAGGTCACGAATATATGCTATACTTTCCTTTGCAATTTGGTTGCAAGACACTTCGTCGTTCCGTGCATCTTTTTCCTCGTTGGAAGCTCCTTCGGTAGAACTGTCGTAAAGCATGGCCACACGGCGGCTGAGACGGGCGGCATTGAGTTTCATGGTTTCAGCAACGCTACCCATATTTTTCCGAGAGACAAGGTTGTCCAACACCACATGGGTCAGGCCATCGATGACGTCCAGCGGCGTCTTTATCTGACGCAGTATGTGTCGGAAGAGCACGTGTTTCTCCTCCATCGATTTCTCTGCCAGTTGGGTCGCCTGCTCCAGTTCCTCGTTCTCTTTATTGAGTTGTTCGGTCATTCGACAGATGCTTTCATCGCGGGAGACTATCGCCTCCTGCATCAAGGCGAAGGCATTCTGCAGTTTCGAGATGACATCCTTACGGTCGGAGCGCTCTATCACCTCGTCGTATTGGCCGTTGGAAATCTTCTTCGTGGCCTCCATAAGCTGATTGAGGGGGCGCATGTTGTTCCTGACGACAATGAATGCCAGCCATACGATGAGGAACAGCCCGACAACGACCAGCCCAATGACGAGATAGAACAGATGATAGAAGTCTATCAGCACCTCATCGTCATGACATACCAAAGCGAGACTCCAAGGGGCTCCGGGCACAGGCGCATAGCAGACATGATATTTCACGCCGTTCTTGACGACATGCATGATGCCCTGTTTCCCGGCTATCATCTCTTGTCCTAATGTGATTACGTCGGGATTCTGAATTGGATCGATGTCGGAGAAGATGGTTTTCCGGAAGAGAAGGCTGGCTTGTGGATGCAGGAGGAAGCGTCCGTCGGCACCGAGGAGCATGTAGTAGGCACTGGGGAAGGGAAGGTCGGTGTCGCGGATGAGTTCTGTCAGTTTGGTGAAGGAGAAGTCGGTGGAGACAACACCCTCTATCCGGTCTCCGTGTGGCCGCAAAGGTCTGCTGTAGGAACACACGGCATCCGTGGTACTGACGTAGGCCTCATTGAAATCGCTGAAGGGATCGACCCAACATGCCCTGCCGGATTGTATGGCCGCCTGATACCAAACCCTGTCGGTATAATCGAAGTCCGGTTCAACCATCGTCAGGATAGTGTCCCCCTCGTTGACGGTATAGACCGAGAAATAGCGTCCGCCTTGCGGCAGTGCATCGGGTTCTGTGGACACCGTGCAACTGTAAACGCTGCCGTTGAGACTCACGATACGGCGCGACAGGGCCTGCAACGATTCGGGATTGAAATTCTCCTCCAAAAGCCATGCATTCGAGTTGGCAGCTGTCTCTATGGCACTCATGAAAATGACCATATGCTGCATGGTCGTGTTGAGAATGCTGGACGTACGCTCCAAGGCCTTCTCGTGCAGGAGCACTCGCACATGACTGAAGAAGGAACTCAAGCACACAACGAAGAGTGGGAACGCTAACAGGAAGATAGCGAGGAAAATCTTTTTGGAAAGTATTTGATGGACCTTACTCATGGCTGTCCTCCTTTCCCACCTCGTTCTCCGAGGTGTTAAACATTTGATTGAGTTGTCCGAGAATAGCCTCTCTCTGCCTTCTGATGGTTTCCACTTCGTGCTGAGCCTCTTCCTGACTGATGTTTTGAGGATTGTCACAAAGAGCGTCGACACTGGCACTGATGGCCTGGGAATGTGTCATCATCTGCTTGGACACCTTGTTCAGGATGTCCGTATTCACGTGCTCGTTCTCCTGAATCTGCTCGAGGGCCTTGCGTAGCGATTTTTGGCGTTCGCGAAGCTCAGATGTCAGTTTCTCCTGTTCATCGACCCTGGCGAGCAGCGCATCCTGCATATGCTTGAAGTGTCTTTGGAACTCACCGATTTCGTCCATGCGGCGTGTCTTGGGTATTTCCTCATCGTAACTGCCATCGGCAATTTCCTCTGCCACTTGAGTAAGCCTGCGCAGCGGTTTCGTCTGCTGACGGATGACAATACGGGTAAACAAGAAGAACAGCAGCAGTCCAATGGCTGAGATACTCAGGACTGAAAGAAACAGTTCATTGAGTGGTGCGGTAATGTCCTCCTTCGGATAGATGAGGCAGATGCTCCAATTGATGTTGTATAGTTTGTGTCCCTGCTCGTTGGTGCGGAAGAAAGGCTTGTAGAATGCATAATACTCCTTTCCCTGTTCACGGAAGGATTTATAGCCTGACTTGCCAGAGAGTATGGCGTTGGCGGTAGAAAGCATGGCCGTGTCGGCATCCTCCTCGATAGACGTATAAATCGTCTGGCCATTTAACTTATTGTGGTCTGGATGTATGAGGTATGAACCATCACTGTCCAACAGCATACTGTAGCTGTGGGACGAAGGCTTGGCCTTCTGCACGACTTGCGAGAACAGGTCCATCGACACCTCTACGACAATAACGGCCGCAACTATGCCGTTACCGAAACGAATCGGTATGCAGTAGAGCATGAGCGGCACATCATCATCTCTGCGGTCCTTCTTGGGAACCATCCAGAATATCTGGCCCGATTTTGACGGGTCAACATACCAGGCCTGTTCCATATAGGGCTTGTCGCTGTAGCGGTTTGAAGTGACGAGGTCCGAAGAATCGAATTTCCTACGATGTGTATATACCAGGAAACGGTTCTTGTCAGCGGTACTTTGGGGACTGAGGGCTATGGCACAGCCGTAGATATAGGGATTGCTTTCCACCATCTCACGAGTATAGGTTTCGAAGCGGTCGTGTTCACTGAAATGCATTATCATATCATAATAGATGTTGCCTGTTGTCTGTTCCACGCTTCGAAGGATGTTTTCTACTCGCAGTGTTGTGGCCTCCAGCATCAGTTCAGCATTTTGCACAGCCTCCTGTTTCAGGGTTTGGCGCGATTGGTGGAAAATTATAGCCATCGACACCACAAGCAGCAGAATGACTCCGACAACGATAACCGTGTTAAGCCTGAGTGATGGTGGGGCGAAGATTTTCTTTCTCATAAATAACTTTATTAAAGATGTCTGAAGACTTTATCGAAGGACACGCCGACAGACCAGCCAGACAATAAACAAGCCTATGACCGTGAGCAATAAGAGGATGCCGCCCACAGGAATTAATGGCTGCCAAATATCATGTACGGGCACGACGACGGCTAATGCCCAGTCGATAAATTCTATGGGGCCGTAATACACCTTACATGCGACACCGTTCACGTTCAAGTCTGCAATACCGCTTCTTTTCTGCGCCATATCTTTGAGAATTTCCCGGTCACCGATAATTAACGCCTTGTCTTCGGGATTCGCGAGACAGGAACCGTCCTCGTCAAGAATGACGGAATAGTAGCCCAAGTGTTTGAACAGGGGGACGTTGTTCAACAGGCTGTTGTCCTTGCTGGTCTCATCGACCCATGCCAATTCCTTGGCCAGCCACTCGAACTTAATGTCGGCACCGCAGACACAGGCCAATTGCCCCTTATCGGTGTAGATGGGCTTGACGTACGTACAATAGTGGCCACTCATGCTGGTGCCGTCGTAGTAAAAGTAGGGTTCGGACCAGAAGGTCTTGCCCGTCTTCTTTGCATGGATGTACCACGGCGACCGGGTATAGTTGTGGCGTGCCGAACCTACTTGCTTATACTCGAATCCCGTGACATCGGGTTGGTAAATGTACGGTTCAAACCATGTTCCTTTGTCAGGGAAGAAGTCCAGTTCGAAGGCTGCGAAATAGCCTCGCGTATCCATGTTCAGGTTGGCATCGTTCTTCAATGCTGCAATCACCTCCTCCGAACTATGCAGGTGGCTTCTCACTTCATCGAAGATGTTTAGGGCATTCAACTCTACGCCTCGGATGGTCTTGGCCACCTTTTCCGAGGATACGTTCCTGATGCCGATGTATCGTGCATTAGCCTCTGCCATCAAAACTTGATAACATATCACAAAAGACACGGATGCAATGGCTGCGAACCCTGCCAGCACAGCGAGCAGTATGTTACGCATCGGCTTGCGGGATGTTTTTATCGTTTTCTCTTCCACTTACTATTCGGTTAACGTTTTATTTCCTTCGTTGAGAAGCGTTCATAGGTTAAAGGCTCCATCCCCCCCGTTTTTAAGATTATTTAACATATCGGTGGGGTCTTTAGGAAGCTCGCAACAGAAGCGTGTGCCGTTGGTGTATTCTGCATCGTACCAGATGCGCCCCAGAAGCAGGCGTGTGATGGACTGGCAGATATTGAAGTTCATGCCAACGTAGCGTATCTTATTACCCTGCTCGGAAAACATACCGATGATGTTTGTTGTCGGTTTATTACCGAATCCGGCACTGGTGTCCGTGACGCTGAACAGGACATTCTCTCCGGCATCGGCGCAAACCAGTTTGATAGAACCCTCCTGCGTAAAGCGTGCGGAGTAGTGGAGCAGGTGTGTCAGTAACTTCTTCAAGGCATCGGGCTCGCTCTTCATCTCAAAATCGTCAGGGAATTCCGTGATGAACATGACTGTGACACTTCTATGGCAGAGGGACTGTGTGGCACCAGCCAGGCGGTTGCACATTTCGTTCAGCTGAACCGGCGAGGAGAGCGACAGTTCCGTCTTACTTTCATAAAACGACAGCTCGTTCAAGTCCGTGAGTGCCCGTTCTGCGTCTTTCCGTTCGTAAACCAACAACATATTGTCCTGGCGGAGTTTCCGAATCAGTCGGCGCCCTCTCAGGGTGAAGAAGAACAAAACCACAAATGCTGCGATTCCTACTGCTATGTAGAAACGTGTGCGCAAACGAGCGTTTTCCTTTTCAAGCAAATGCTGCTCCAGTGCCTGGCGGTTGTCGTTCATCTGCGTGAAATAGGAGGATACGGTGCTGCTGTGGGATTCCTGCGTGATGGAATCGCTAAGATGCTTGTACTTCAACATATAGTTGTAGGCATTCGCATCGTCACCCATGCGGTGGTAAATGAGAGCTTTCCGCTCTGCGCTTTTCACCTCCTCAAGCTGATCCGATAGTTGCAGTGCCTGATGATAATCTCCGTTGATGATGTGGTAATTCACGTCAATGAGCGTTTTCAGGGAACTGAGACTGTCGGAATTCTGCAGGAGTACCATTTCGTCATGGATACGGTTGAACTCGTCCTTGTCGTTATTGTCGAAAGCTATCTGGCAGAGATAGGATAGTGCTTTGCCCTTGTGGATGGGATCCACGTTCGATTCTTTCACAATCTGACGGGCAAAACGCACACAGGTCTTGGTGTCCTTGCGATGGTTGGCAATCTTCATGAGTTCCTGCAGGTCTTCGGCGGCACTCTCGCTGGGGAAGTGTCTGTGATGGAACTCCACAGCATTCAGGAAAGCCTCTTCTGCTGCCGCGTAGTCCTGCTTTTGTAACAAAATCGAGGCTTCGGCGTGCAGCGCAGCATATTCACCGTAGATGCTGCCGTTTTCGTGTGCATCGTCCTTGATTTCCTTTGCGATTTCAAGCGCCTGCCGATAGTTATGCTGTGTAGCTTCGTAGATGCCCTGATAGCCCCAGGCAGAGTAGTACATCCTCTCGTCTCCCACATCCTTGCTGGCCTCTCTCAACTGGTTGGTGATGCTGAAGAACTTGTCACGGTCTTCGCTGTTGAAGTAAGTCCGCATTTTTGCTTTGAGCTGCTCGATGTCGTCTGGTGAGACGCCACACTGAGCTGTGCAGCAAAACAGGACAGCCAGCAGTGTCAGCAAATAACGTTTTATCTTCATCTCTTTGTTAAAAAAGACCATTTTGTCCGCAAAGATACAACTTTTTTTCTAAATTTCCTGCTTTTGCAGCAAGTTTCGTTACTACGTATGAAAATTACAGCCTACCGTCTACGATATCACGTGGCAGAATTCCCTTCACGTCATACACCAAACCGTTTTCTTTGAGCATCGATTTAATGTCGAGGCCGATGAACTCCTTGTGGGCTACGGCAAGGATGACTACGTCGAACTTACTGTCAGGCAGGGTGTTCACGATGGGGGTATTGTACTCCTTCATCACGTGCTCTGCATTGGCCCATGGGTCGTAGACGGTAATGTTTGGGGTATATCTGCTCAACATGGAGTAGATGTCCACCACTTTCGTGTTGCGGATGTCGGGACAGTTTTCCTTGAAGGTGATGCCGAGGATGAGAATTTTGGCATCCTTCACCAATATGCCCTTGAGATTCATCAGTTCAACGACCTGTTGACCAACATATTCACCCATCATGTCGTTCAGACGGCGTGCATTCATCATGATGCGCGGCCAGACACCGTTGGCCTGGGCCTTTTGGATGAGGTAGTATGGGTCGACGCTGATGCAGTGGCCGCCTACCAGTCCCGGAGAGAGCTTGATAAAGTTCCATTTCGATGCCGCAGCCTCGATGACGTCGTGCGTATCGATGCCCATCACGTTGAAGATACGTGCCAGCTCGTTCATGAAGGCAATGTTCACGTCGCGCTGTGAATTCTCGATAATCTTCGAGGCCTCGGCTACCTTGATGCTTGATGCCTTGTGCGTGCCGTTCACCAAGACAGAGTTGTAGACGGCATCCACATAGTCGGCAATCTCGGGGGTAGAGCCGGAAGTCACCTTCTTGATTTTCTCCACGGTGTGCTCCTTATCGCCCGGATTGATGCGCTCGGGTGAATAGCCGGCAAAGAAGTCCTCGTTGAACTTCATTCCGCTGACGCGCTCCACTACGGGCAGACATTCCTCTTCGGTGACACCGGGATAGACGGTACTCTCGTAGACCACTACATCGCCCTTGGAAATCACCTTGCCCACGGTTTCGCTGGCTCCGATGAGTGGGCGCAGGTCGGGGAAGTCGTCCTCGTCCACAGGTGTGGGTACGGCAACAACATAGAAGTTGCAGTCGCGAATCTTCTCCAAGTCCGTCGTGCAGACAAACCCGTGATTGTTGATGGCATCTTGCAGGAGTTCGTCAGAAACCTCAAGTGTGGCATCGTGGCCTGTCATGAGTGCGTCGACACGTTGCTGGTTCATGTCGAAACCAACGGTGGGATACTTTGTTGAAAACAGTCGTGCCAAGGGCAGACCAACGTAACCGAGTCCGATTACACAGATTTTTGTTTCTTTCATTGTTTTATTATTTTCTATTTTCTATTTTCTTTTTTCTTTTTTTCATTCTTCTATAATCACTTTTCCATTCTCAACCTTCCATTTGCCATTTCCCTCCATAGCCTGGATGACATCGCCAATATACTTTGCCTGTCTGCTGTTTCCGGCTTTTTGGAGGTACTTCTTGGCATCTACCAGACGTCCAGTCATCACGCATCCGTTGGCTGCATTGAGGTTTGCATCTTCATCATCGGGGTAGGTCTCTACAGCTATGAGCAAGGCATCAAGCCAGTTGTCGGAACGCTCCTTGTAACTTGCAGCCACCTTGAACATCTCTTCCAGACTCAGGGCTTCCGGGTGTGTATAGATGAGTTTGCGGCCCTGCTCCACAGAGAATGCACGAATCTTGTACTCAATGATGTAGTCGGTATGGCGCAGACCTGGATAAACATGTTCCAAGAGCCATCGATAAGGCTCCCCACCGCCAACCTTCTTCAGCAGTTCTTCCTTGGTATCCGGGTCCATGTCTTTCCCGATAATGCGTAGCAATTCGTCCTGGTGCTGGTGTACATAGTCTGGCATTTCGGGTGTTTCGATGTAATCTTTATTGTCATACCAGAAGTCGCCCTTTACCTTTCGTGTCTTGCTGTCAATCAGGAAGCCTTTCAGGTTCTCCCAGTCCTCCGGGGTGAATTCGGTCTGGAACAGTTGCGGACTAAAGTTGTACTTGCGTATCAGGTAGCTCTTCAGTGACTCGGTACGTCCTTTGGCCAAACGGGTATTGTTGCTGTAGGGACTTTCGGGCGAGGCATATCCGTGCAGCGTAATCCGGGTGATGCTGACCGCTTTGTCAAACATTACACTGTCAATGGATTTATGGATTCGGGTCAGTTCCTCCGGATTCTTGCGATAGTTAGGATAAATAACGGTCTCGTTGACCGGGAAATCCAGGAAGGCATGTCCCTCGATATGTCTCATTTTCGTATCTTCAGGGGCCGGTGTGGCCATCATCATTGTCGGACTTTCCTTAAGTTTGTTCAGTCGAATCACAGGTTTGACAACCTTTTTCTTTTTTGCAAGCAGGAGGGTGACTCCGACTTTCAAATTCGTGCGCCCGTCCAGTGGAGCATCATAGGCCACTCCGTTAAAGCGGTCGGTGAACAACGACTGACTTAGTTCGGCACCGATACGCCATCTGTCGCTAAGCCTGTAGGTGGCATTTACGCCTAATCGCATGGTTGGTACCAACCGACTACTGCGCGAATAGGCATGAGTATATGACAGAGGAACCTTGTCGAATTTCCACGTATAGGCCACTCCGATGCCAGCAAAAGCCTTTACGTTGAATCTGGAGTTTTTTTTCGTCATGGCCTTCCTGCGAACGACGTCCGTCACATCGAAGGTGGCATCACCAAACAAACTGAGACTATTCCACCCATATACATCCTTTGATTCGCATTCCTGGACATTACGGCTCTTGTTGTGGTTGATGCGCAGTGCAGCACGCCATCCCCACAAAGGAGTTATCTCACGTCCCAAGGCAAGGAATCCGCCGCCGGACCAAGGATAGCCCGAAAACTCCGTCCAGGGTAGATTTTCGTTAGCAGACTTGTTTATACCGCCATAAAGCTGTATGTAAAAAGGATCTTTCCTTCTGTTTCTTGCATCTATGCTGTCTGCCCTATCAGTGTTGCCTGCAATTTCAGTATTGTCGGCAATTTCAGTGTTGTCGGCAACGGTTTGTGCCTGAATGAACAGGGAGCATAGCAAGAAACTCCATGTTAATATTTGTTTCATCGCAATTGTTTTCATTTATCAATACGCAATAGCAGTGTTGTACTCAGGAGTCTTGTACCACTCCCATCTTCTTGAGGGATCATGGGCCCATCTTGAGAAATCATTGTATGCAGAATTAATGTGTACGCCCTCCATAGGCCATTTCCACTCGCCTGCCACAAGCAATGCTTCCGGCAACTGGCCCGGTTCGTATGCCAAAGTGATGAGGTCCGTGCAGTCTTTGCATGTGCCGCGTTGTACCTCAATGTAGAAACGTTTGGCATCGTTGGCCATCGTATAATCCTTCGGCCAAGGCACACAGTCAATTTGGACGAAAGGCGTGTTGGCAACAGCTTCTTTCGTGTTGATGTATGTTTGTGTCTTAGTGCCGAGCAATTCATGTATTTCGCCCAGGTTTTCGTCTCCGTCGGGACCGTCGTAGTGGAGATACATACGCGACGTGCTGCCGGCTGCCATCACTGATATGCAGCACACCTCGTTGACATAGTCCGGCTCCAGTTTAATTACGGCATCATTGAAGTCAAAGTCGGTGTCACGATAGACATCCTCGTAGGCAACAGTCCAGGGGAAGGGAGTCGTTTCATCCAGGACTTCGTTGATGTCGTCTTCAGGTTCTGGTAACTCGGGGTTAACAATGGTGGGCATGTGTATTTTTAAATCAGACACCACACCAAAGATAACGTCATTACAGTCGTGGTCACCTCCATTTACAAGGTCTTCCATTCCCATCCAATAGACCTCTTCAAAATCTTCGATGAAACTGCGATGGTATCCTCTACCGTTGCCTGCAACATTCATGAATTCTGCGCAGAAACAAGTTCCCATGAAATCGCTTTGCTTCTCCACATAGGGATTGATTCCTTTGCTCTTCAGAAGTGTCCATTGTTCGGGCTCAGGTTGCTCATTGGCACGTAGGAAGAATCCGATACGCATTCCTACAGGTACATCTATCTTAAAAGAAATGCCTTGTAAAGCTGATATCAATAACCCATAGCGGCGATATACTTCCTGTGAATTATAGACATTATCGCCTACGCGATCCATATTATTGCACTTTGTGGCTCCGTATGTGTCAGAAAGGTCAAAGTTGGCATCATACCACGTGTTAGGATAGAAATCATGCCCATCTACGGCATCGTATATGCTGATTTGATATTGCACTTTGGCCAGATCGTCGATGTAGTCCCATTTGTGGGTCTCTGACAGATCTACGTAGGTAATATCTTTCCATGTGTCAGGAGAGTGATAATAATATCCTAATATACGTGATCGTTGTTCTGCTTCATAACCGTTCACCCAAGTAATGTAGAACGGGCCATTAGACTCCAACTCATAGTTGCAGTTCAACCCCAATACTTTAGCATCCGTGTTGGTTTTTGAGAAATCCATCATCTTGAAATAGTCTTCCAACTGACTTTCAGTAAATTGGTAATATTGGGCATCTCCTGCGATACTGCTGCCGCTCAGCGATGCTGCATGATTAGCACGTTTCGCCACCTTTTTGGAGGTAGTAGTATTAAGTGTGATTACTTCCTCTGTGGCTCCATTGAGGATGATTTCCTTGTTGTAAAGTTTGTTCTTGTAGAGATAGGCCAGATTGAGAGTATTGCCCTGACCTTGTGGGGCCGTCATTGTTACTGTTCTGCTGGACTCTACTTCCTTGTAATCGTAAAGTATAGTTCCTCCATCGCCAAAGGACATCAGCATCAGTGTTACTGGCTTGTCGGTGGTTACGTTTATTCTCAGCGTAACGGTTGTCCGCCACCACTGAAGTGTACTAATGTTTACTCCCAGTGAGTCGGTAAACTTTTGGCTTAGACGTTCGTATTCTGATGCCTCCTCTGGGCTACAACCCAGAAACATCAGTGTGAACAAACCGACAAATGTCAAATAAAGATGTTTCATATTGTTATTATTTGTTGAATATTAAAGTATATCTTACTCTGGTGTATATTGCCATCAGTCTCTTGCGCAGGTTCTGCAGACGGTTCACTTTCCGAACCCACGAGGCCATGTAGTGGTGAATGGTTCGTGTGTTTTCCGTGACATGCATCTCTTTCCTGTAGTAGTCGTATGGGCAGAAATAATCTATAGGATAAATCAGCAGTCCATTCACGCTGACGATACCTCCTTCAAGCACTTGTTTATGGCCGTAGTCTAAGAATTTAGTTGCGTGATGTGTGACGTTGCCGGTATTTTTTCCATTCCACCTAACAAAATGGATGTGCTCATAATAGTTTACAATCTTTCCAAAGAATGGATGACCTATATAAACACCCATGCCAAGTCCGGCGTTTATGTTGCCATTTGGATTATCTAATGGAGTTCCTTCTTGGCACTCAAATCCCATGAATGTTCCTTTCTCGATGATATCATCCAATGGGCGAATCACTTCAACATCCGTATCCAAATAGATGCCACCGTTATGGTATAAAATCCAGAAACGGGCGTAGTCGCTGACATGGGCAAAATCCTTTAGCTGGTATGCTTCGGCAGAATAGGCAC
The DNA here is from genome assembly GCA_905234735.1 of uncultured Bacteroidaceae bacterium. Lineage (GTDB taxonomy): Bacteria > Bacteroidota > Bacteroidia > Bacteroidales > Bacteroidaceae > Physcousia. Next base: position 74,330 of record CAJOJA010000004.1, read on the forward strand.
ATTGGTTTACATTGAAGTTCTGTTCGTTCCACTCCTTAATCTCATAGTCGGGAAGAAACTTCCGCCACGATGCGATGCATCTCAATGCCAGCTTTGGCAACGGCTTGCCGCCGAACCAACAATAATGAATGGTTTTAGGAATGGGCTGTTGCATAGGACTTCATTTTTGACAGGATGAGATGTTGCTCTTCTGATTTTAAACCTGCTACAAAACTCATGACTATCGTACTGATAACTGTAAGTGTTATTGTCAAGATAGCAAAGCCCCAACTTGAACAAGAGGCTTGTTTCAGAATACAAGGCAGTATCATCGAAAGTAGTAGCACTAAGACACAGGGTTTCACATCAGAATGAATATATTCACCAAATTTCATGCTAATCAATGGCATCGTGATATGTATCCTTGCTCCTAATGCGACGATGGCGATACAGAGGTGAACGGCATATACATGCCAGGGTAAACCTCCCAGTTTCAAGATAATATATGATAGTGGCGTAATGGCAAGAACCAGTGCTCCATTTACAAATTCGATCTTGCGGACTTTCCCCGTTGCAGCCACGGCTGTAGTCAATGGATTGGCATGTTGCTGAACAATCAATATGATGAGTAGCAGCCTGACAAAAATCACTGCATGTTCAGGAACGTCCTTAAGCCAAAGTGATAGGATGAAAGGTGTCTCGACAATTAGAGGAAGACAAAGGATGAGTAGTATACAAAACGTGAACCGACTACTTCTGAAGATGAGTTTGTGCATCTCCTTTATTTGGCCGCTGGCGTATGTTTTTGTAATTTGCGGGTTGATGGCCATTTGGAAATTAGTGGCAAATCTGCTTACTGCGCTTTCCACCTGCACTGCAACGGCGCGTGCAGCGTTTACAACGGGACCGAAGAACATGTTTAGAATAATGTTCAGGCCTTGTGTGCAGAATGCGTATGCCATATTCCCCCATATATTCCATCCGGCAAAGGACAGCATCTCTTGGGACAGTGACTTATTGTATGTCCATCGATATGAGCACTCTTCGAAATGGTGTTTGCAATATATGTTATATACAGAGCGCAAGAGCAGTTTCTCTCCTGCAAACAGAATGGCATAGAGAATGAGGCGGTCGTAACTGAATACCAATAGTAGATAGACAAGAAGTAGTTTCAAAACGGCATCCAGAATGGTAATATAGGCAAAAGCCGACATCCGTTCATGTGCTAGTATGACAGCATTGTATGGGTAGCTCATGATGTTGACTACAGCTGTGAAAATACTCAGCTGATAGCACCAGAAGGCAGCAGTCATGCGTCCCGGAGGTATGAGCATCTTGTTATACAAGAACCATAATCCCACGGTTTCGGCAAGTGCGACAACAAGCAATGATATCAGAAAATGGATGTTCAGACTGGTAATAAATGTCTCATTCAAGCGTTTTTTGTCTCCAGTACCTAACTCAAAAGTAAGGAAGCGTAGGGTGGAGGTGGTCATTCCATCATAGATGAAACTTAGAAGAATGACCACCCCTCCCACGACATCATAGATACCATAGTCTTCTACCCCAAGTGTCTGTAGCACCACCCTTGAGGTGTACAGACTGATGCACATCATGAATGCCATCCTGATGTAAAGCAGGGTAGTATTCTTCATCATGCGTGCATTACTTGGAGTATAGGACATATTGAGGTATGACGTCAGATATATGAGGTAAGATGTTATCGCTTGTCGTCCCAACCAAAGGGGTGTGCAGCCAATGGCATCTTGGCCATGGGGTGGTAATCACCCTTCAAGCCAATGGGAGAGGCATTGCGGATGTCGCTGACGATTTCGATGCTGGGGCGTGCTTCACTGATACGGAATCCCTCACCGGCAAAGATTTTCTCGTAGCTCTTGGTATGCAGTTCGGTGAAGCCCTGGCTGAATTCGAACTCATCGCCATCGATGTTCAATGTGCGATAGGTTTTCTTTTCACCTTGAACGGCATTGGCAGGCAGACACTCTGCATTGATGCTCAGGAAGTAACGCACACGAGCCTTCTCCAGTTCCAAGTATCCGGCCACACGGTCAAAGCTCATTACGTGTACTACGTTACGCTTCACGGGACCGAACACCCACTGCAGCATGTCATAGAAATGTACGCCGATATTCGTAGCCACACCACCGCTCTTGCGGATGTCGCCCTTCCAGGAGATATAATACCATTTACCACGGGAGGTGATATAAGTCAGATCCACGTCGTAAACCTTGTCTTTCGGTCCTTCATCCACTTTTTTCTTCAGTGCCGCAATGGCATCGTGTAGACGCAGTTGCAGGATGGTGTAAGCCTTATGGCCCGTTTCCTGCTCCATCTCCACCAGGTTATCGATGTTCCAAGGGTTCAGCACCAGCGGTTTCTCGCAGATGACATCAGTGCCCAAGCGTAGCCCGTAACGGATGAAGGCATCGTGGGTGTAGTTCGGCGTGCAGATGGAAGTAAAGTGCAAGGGATTGGCTTTACGCATCTGCTTCGAACAGAAACGGTCAAACTGCTCGTTCTCCGTGTAGAACATACAGTCGGGGAACGAGCTGTCGAGGCGTCCTACGCTGTCAAACTTGTCGTAAGCGACCATCAGATTGTTACCTGTGTCAGCGATAGCTTTGATGTGGCGCGGGGCAATGTAGCCTGCAGCGCCAATAAGTGCAAAGTTTTTCTTTTCCATAGTTTTTCGTTTTTGTTTCATAATATTATCTTTTCTTAATTCTTCAAGTATTTGTATAGAATTTCTATTGGATGTACAGCCTTGACTCCCGTTCCGTCAAGTATCTGCTGTCTACACGACGTGCCAGGTGCAATAACGTAAGTAGGCTTACGTTGTTGCGAATTGACAATTGATAATTGATAATTGACAATTTTTCGGATAGTCGGGAACAACACCATTTCGCCAATGGCGAGAGATGTTTGGTAGTGTTCCTTCTCGTAGCCGAAAGAGCCGGCCATACCGCAGCAACCGCTGGGAATGACATTTACCTTCGCATTCAGCAATTGACGCATCACCTCCGCCATCACCTCTACTCCTACCAATGCCTTCTGATGACAATGACCGTGCAGGAAAATTTCTATCGGGGTTTGGTCAAAGTTGCTACGGTTGATATGACCTGCTTTGATTTCTTGTAACAAGAATTCATCAAACAGCAGACAGCGTTGGCCTAATGCCTTGGCATCGTTCCTCAGTTCGGCTGGCACCAAGTCGGGATATTCGTCGCGGAAGGTGAGGATGGTCGAAGGCTCAATACCGACTAATTGACAATTAACAATTGAGGAGAGGCGTTTCACATTCTCTTGTGCAATCTTTTTGGCACGTTTTAGGGAGCCTTTAGAGATGGCAGCACGACCGCTTTCTAAGAGATTGGGTATTTCAACTTCATAGCCCATAGCATGAAGCAGTCCAATAAAGCTCTCTGCTAATTCCGGCTCATGATTGCGTGTGAACTCGTCAAGGAAGAAAAAGACCTTCTTCTCGCTCTTAATGCCTTGTTGGGGAATGCACAATCGTTTAAGTCTCGGCAGCTCTCTTTCTTGCGCAAAGCCTATTGCATTTTTGATGAGCGATGCTGTGGGCTTGAACGAAATGAAGAAATTATAGATCGGGCGTAGATGCTGAGCTAACGACTCCATTTGTGCAGTTCGGGCTACGAGCCATGTGCGTAGAGGCGTTCCATGCTGGTCGTAATAGTGTTGAAGGACTTCTGCCCGGATGCGTGTTAAATCCACATTTGAGGGACATTCGCCCCGGCAGCCCTTGCAGGCAAGACAGGAGTCAAGGAGGTCTTTTACAATTGATAATTGACAATTGATAATTGATAATTTACCTCTGGTCAATACTTCATGGAGGACGTTGGCGCGGGCACGGGTGGATTGCAATTCGTCGCCACTGACCTTGAAGGCTGGGCACATGGTACCACCAATTAGGCTTGATTTACGGCAGTCACCCGCACCGTTGCATTGCTCTATGGAGCACATCAGGGCGTGTGTCTGCGACCTTGCCCCTGTAGCCCCCGGTGCTGTACATTCATCAAACGCAGCTTTCCAGTTAAAATAAGTCTTGTCGGTGCCGATTAGCTTTTCAATGGCATATTGCTGGTTTTCATCGAAGCGCAGCATGGAGTCCATTGGCAGGGTGTCTACAATCTTGTGGCGGTTCAGTATGCCGTCAGGATCCCAGCACTGCTTCACCTGCCGCATCAGTTCGTAGGTCTCATCGCCATAGAGTAGGGGAATGAACTCGCCTCTGAGTCGTCCGTCACCATGCTCACCACTGATAGTTCCCCGATGCTTCTTCACCAAAAGGGCTGTCTCGTATGCCACCTTGCGGAACAGTTCGCGTCCCTCGTGCGTTTTCAGATTGATGATGGGGCGTAGGTGCAGTTCCCCTGTGCTGATATGCCCATAAAAGACGCATTTGGCTCCAAGTCTGTCGAGCATTTCACGGAAGTCCTTCATATAGGCAGGCAAACGACTCGGAGCGACTGCCGTATCTTCTATCACACCCATGGGCTTGGCGTCGCCCTTCATGCCGCTGAGAATACCCAAACCAGCCTTGCGCAGGTTCCACACTTTAGCGACATCTGCTCCATACGCGCGTGTAGATTTATATATATGTCCGCTATTGAGCAAATCCTGTTCCAAGGCATCAGCCTTAAGGTCAAGCTCTTCCCGTGTCTCAGCTCTCAATTCCGTAATCAGTAAGGCAGCAGGAGAACCAAAGTTGAGCGTTGAAAGTTGAGCGTTGAAAGTTGTATTCTGTTTGCTGAGTTCTAGGATATCCCCGTCCATCAACTCAATGGCTGTAGGATTGTGGCGCAGTGCCACAAGATTCCCCTCGAAGCTCTTCATGAGGTCATCGCAATGGCCGCAGACCACCATCACCTCTTTTGGCGGCAATGGGTCGAGGCTCACTGTTATCTCCGTGATAAAGGCCAATGTTCCCTCACTTCCGGCAAGAAGCTTACACAAGTTAATACTCCCCTCGCCCTTTGGAGAGGGGTTGGGGGTGAGGCTTTCATCAATTGCATAGCCGCAACTCCGCCTCTGCAGTTCCTTATCAGGATAGTTGTCGGCAATGAGTTTTGCTGTTTTCTCATCTTGTGCAAAGTTGATGAGTTGTGCATATATTCGCTCAATCAGTGTCTCATGCCCATTATGCTTCCAGAACGCTTTGCCAAACCTGTCCTCTAACTCTTGAACTTTTGAACTCTTGAACTCTTCAACACTCCCATCAGAGAGAATACCCTTGCAGGCAATGACATGATGGCGTGTACTGCCATATACCAACGAATGTGTGCCGCAGGAGTTGTTGCCAAACATACCGCCAATACAGCACCTATTACTGGTCGATGTCTCAGGACTGAAGAACAATCCGTAAGGTTTGAGGGCAATATTCAGTTCGTCCCTCACAACTCCTGGCTGCACTCTCGCCCATCGTTTCTCGGCATTAATTTCAAGAATCTTGTTCCAATGCTTACTGATATCCACTACAATACCGCTGCCCACAACCTGCCCGGCAATGCTGGTTCCACCAGCCCTCGGAATCAGGTCAATGCCCTTCTCCCTTGCCAGCCGCATCAGTTCCTGTACATCCTCCGTTGTCTCGGGATAGGCCACCCCATACGGGATTTCCCGATACACCGATGCATCGGTAGCATAAGCTATTTTGTGAAGGCTGTCGGTATAGAGTTTCATTGATTAGCTGGTTTTGTTGTAACCTTGCAAAGTTGATTCCAAATGTACAACCGGATCTTGTCAAGGAGTATGGACAGACAGAACACTGCAGTCATTAAACCGGATGTCTGTATAACAAACATTGGTAGAGTGGCATTCGTATGCCAGCATCGAATGGTGTCGTATTGAAATATAGCTGGATATGAAATGATATTTCCTATGATATTTCCATGAGATTATGATATTTCCCAGTATCATCAGGTCAACATCCCTTCAGTGAGTTCCACATGTGGAACTCGTCAGTTCCATACGTGGAATCCGGCTCTTCTTCATGAATCACGAATGAAGAAATATCATAATATCATACGAAATATCATAATGTAACCACCTGTATATCAATTAGTCTGATAGAATGATATTTCTTTTTGTGAAAATTTTCTGTATGGATTTGCACAGTCGATATACAACGTAACCTATAGCGCAGCCCAATGTATTATGAAATACATCATCAATATTGCAAATTCCACGATGACAGAGTAATTGTGCGGTTTCTATCGCCAGGGAGAACATGCAGCCCGTGCAGAGCACGAAGTGGAAGCCCTTCTGTTTCACGGCTGCTGCTATCAGGAATCCTATGGGTATAAAAAACAACACATTCAGAAGTATTTCAGCAATCATCTTATAATAGAGGTCGTCATAACTCGCAAACGGAATCATATAACATCTTGCACACGCTGTCTTCTCACGAAACAATAATGTAGCACATAGGATAAAGGAAGCATAACCCATCAGTACGCTCAATGACATATTCCGAAAGAATGAAGAATAATCTTTTCTTGTCACATACAGCATGGTAATACTTCCTGCCATTATTATGAATAATCCGATGATGACGATTCCGGGAACGCCAGTATCATATTGGAGTATGATTTTGGTTATATTTCTGGTGGCGTTCTCCACAACTTTCAACAATTATCAACTGTTGCGTTTGATGAGTAACATCTTAACAACATTTTTTATATTTTGCATGATGTATTCGCGTAACCAACTGCCCAAGTCGTCATTCCATCGTTGCGGATGTGTAGTAATCATCAGTCTTGATGGTAATGTGCCTTTGGGGATTGCATGGATTATGTCTGTTGTGTTGTGGAACACCCATCCTTTTGCCGTCCACTCGTCTTGGTATGTAGGAATCTTGTCGCGTACACTTTTTTTATAACCATCCCAACAGCGTCCCGTATCCGTAAGATAGAATACGTTTGAGAAATCGGTGTCAAAATATGGTTCTCCGATAATTCCCAAATCACGGTACGAATATGTCTTCCAGATGTCCTTGCTGTCGTAAGGAGAACGTGGACTTCCATGCATACAAATGGTTTGCACATCCACTATTCTTCTCAATGCCTCCAGATTCTTTTTGAAATCTTCATAAGCTGCTGTGGTATTACCTTTGCATGTTGTGAGCGATTCATAGTGGTAGCCAACTTCATGTCCCAACGAGGCAATTCCCTTTATGACAGTTTCATCCCAACTCTCAGGTACGGCTCGGAAATAATAGACAGCGCTAATTCCCAATTCATGCTCTATCTGGGCCGTAGTCAACGAATGATAGGGAAGCAAGTCCACATCATGGCGCAGGATGACAAACCGTTCTGGTCTATTGCCTTTGCAGTAGGCATTATAGGTTATAAAGTTATAACCTGCCGTTTGAAGGCTGACAAGCAACTGCCTATATATTTCCCTTGTGAAATCCATTTTATTTGAAACGGTATTGGTAGTCAGGATTCTCTCGCATGATGCGCTTGCTCTCGGGATAGTTCTCTATGAACCACACCATGAATGCTGTTGGGTCTATCTTGTCATGTAGCAGTTTTTCCCACCGCTTCTTAAATTCCTCTTGGTATCCATCCTCTCGTAGGATTTGTCTGACAGCTGCCAGACACCCATCCAGATTATCAGGATGGAAGAGCAGTCCTCTCTCTTCGTCTTCTTCCATGTATCCAACGCGAAGTGTATTGATATAAATGGCCGGCGTTCCCAGAATCACGGCCTCTGATGCCGTTGTGCTTCCTTCGCCTATATACAATGTTGCGTAATGGAGAATGCTATGCAAGTCTTTGGGATGTATCTTCAGTTGATACGGTTTCAGGGAATCTTCCAAGTTCTGTTCCGAAGAAATGAACACGCGACAGTCCTTGCTCAACTCCTCAACGATTTTCAGTTTGTCCTGATAACTCAACCCTTTCTGTCCTACGTCGTGGTTGGCATCCCACGATACGAAGCGAAGAATGCAATACTTCTCACCTTCTTTCACTCCGATTCTTTCCAGTACGCTCTTGTCTGGTGTGAAGTAATTAGGATGCAGATAACAGAACTCCATGTATGAGGAGAACTTAATCTGGTTCTTCCACAGTTTGGCATAGTAGCAGGATGTAGTTAATACAACATCCGTGAAGGGTCTGCACATCCAGTGTTCAAACTTGGCATGTTCCGTGTCCTCAAATGCGATATGGGGCTTTCGCATCAACCAGGCAACATGTGCTGCGTAGGGTGAAGAGAACGACAGAAAATAATCAGGCTTGAACTTCTTGGCTATCTTGTACAATTTATGGTCTATTTGGATAATGCCAAGAGTTTTGTTTACTAACCCCGTCTTACCTTTACCCCTGGACACGTAGTTGAATCCCGTAGAACGAATCAGCTCCATGGTACTGTCTCTTTCACGGACCACAAACAGAAATCCATGTCCTTTTTCTGTCATGATGCGTGCACAATTCTTGAAGTAGTGAATATGTGCAGGATGTCCAATGTCAACGAGTATTTTCATTTCTATATATTTACGCTACAGCTTATTTTTGCTTTAATACTTCTTTATAGATGGGAACAAGTTTCTTGGCAACGAGTTCGTTGGTAAGTCCAAGCTCGGTGATGCGCTCCCGGGCATTTGTTCGTTTCCCAAATTTGAATGCCTTGGTGATTTGGTTCGCTAAGTCTTGAGCATCGAACTTGCAGATATAATGACCTTCAACATCTCCCAATAGATGTTTGATGTCTGCCACATCGGTTGCAACAATGGGACAGTTGCATGCCATAGCTTCCTTTAGCGCCTGTGGGGAGCCTTCGCTCTTCGTTGGCAGTGCAAACAAATCACATGCGCACATCCTCAATGTACATTCTTCTCTTGAAAGCCCCTTCATTTCCAGGCACACCACATTGTCCTTATCGGGAAGAAGAGAAACGGCCTCCTTTAGTAAAGGATAGTTCTTTCGCAAATTATCGAAGGCACCACCGAAGAGAATGTATTTCTTGGTATCTTCAAAACCGAGTGCCTTACGAGCTTCCTCATACGGTGTGATGTTGCAATCGGAAAGATTGATGCCGCATGGAATAAAGGTATAGTGATTGTGCTTGTAGTAGCTGAGTTGACGGATATGTTCAGCCACATAGACCACAAATTTAGCCCTCGTGGCACCTATCGATGAGAGCAGATTGACCCAGGGCAAGAGAATCTCACCGTTATGGAAGGTGATAACTACAGGTACCTTGTTTTGCAAAACAGCAAACAGGCCGCTTAAGCCGCCGTGGGCATGAACAATGTCGGGCTTGCATTCTCGAATCTTCTGGATGTAAGCTTTCCTGTTGGAAATATAGCCTTTAATTCCCTGGCCGACAATACCGAAATATTCCACTTCGCATCCCTCATTCTTGAGTTTCTCTGCCTGTTCTGTTACAAAGGAATTGAACTTTCCTGCATTGTAACTTGCTACAATTAAAATCCTCATAAGGCCCTATTGTTAAAAAGTTAATAAAAAATCAATTATATTTACGTGCTTATCTCATTGAGTTCCAAATAAAAGTCGCTAAAAATACGAAACAAGCAGTAAGAATACATATATAGTTAGTTCTGATATAAGGGACGATATATCGTAAGGATGTATCAGCATTTGTCTCAATATTCTCGTCGTATTTGCTTATAAACCAAAATGTCGCCATATAAAATATGGGGATATGAGGCATGGATTTTCGTAATTCAAGCCCATCGTTCATAATGGCAAGTGCAACCATCTCCAATACAATGAAAACATATAGGGGCATGACCATAGCTGTTCTTTCCTTAATACATTCTATAAAACCTCTCCAAAAATAAAGGAACATCAAAAATTTCAATAACAACCCGTTTCCATATAGTGGTAAATGCGAGGCTACGATTGTGTCCAGGAATAGTAATTGGGGGAAAGGTCCAATTGCTACACCTATGGAGCTGACTGCGATACTGAAAGGTGTGGCATCTACATAGTTTTCATTTTCCGTGATACCTCCAGCTGTATATCTGTCTGCACTAGCTGAAATGATAGAAGCCGAAAGAGCAAGAATGATTAGAACGACGACAAAGAGAGGAATCATCTTTCGACTTCCCCACTCTTCGGCAGCAAAATATGAGAAAAAACCTACCAATATTAGAATAGAGACTGCTGGTCGGAAAAAAAACAGAAGTATAGCAGCAAGAGAGGCAAGCAATAAAAACACTTTATTCTTATTCGGGAAATACTGGTAGAAAAGCCAATAGCAAAAAATGACGAGAAAGACCATGATGCTTTCTTTGCGGAACGAACTATAGTAAAAGATGCTAAATGATGCAATAGAGTAGGATAGAGAAGCAATATAGGCATACTCTTTTTTCATTATCTTTCCACACAGATTAAAAAACATCATAGCCCCAATTGCACCAAGAACAATTTGCGTGAAAAATAGGAAATATCTTGATGGTATTATTTTTAAAAATAACATCTGGGAAATGTTCGCTCCCCAGTCATCAAAGCCCCACCTGCGATGGAAGGAGGTAATATATGCTGGCATCTCAGAGAAGGGGATGTCGTTTTCAAGCATCCTCTCGTTCATGAGAAAATACTGGTAAGGGTCGGTAAAGTCCCAATAAAACGTATTATTCGTATAATGAAAGGACATGTCTAAGTACAGGCAGACAGCACAAAGAGAATATATAAAAACACATTTACCCAATCTGGAATATGTGTAATATTCCTCTTCACGTCCAATACTCCACAAAAGTACCATAGTATAGGTTAAAAACACTATCACATTTACGAAGTTGTAATAGCTGGCAGTGTCCTGACAATACAACATAAGGACAACGTACAATAGGAGTCCTGTGAATAAGAAAGTCAGTATGGTTCTTTTTAAGAGCATAGGTGTCCCTTAGAGTCCTTTCATGATTTCCCTGAACTTTACATCGAACGAAAGATGGTCTATGGCATACTGCCGGATGTCTTCGTCTGTGAACTGTTTTCTTCTCTCAGCAAACGATTCAAAGATGTTAATGATTGCATCTATACTATTGTCATTGGGTATCGCAAACCGGAAAGGTATTTGTGTTGGGAAGTCTGGATCTTCATCCGCAGATACGAAAGGAATACCTGCAAGACAGTATTCACGGGATTTAAGTACAGAAGCATTGTATAGCCCACGACGGAAGTTCGCCAAGGAACTGATAGCCAACGATTCCTTGTCATATAGGGCAGTCAGTGCATCAGCCGGTTGGCTGCCAAGGAATCTTACATCATCCTCAAGCCCATAGATTTTGATAAGCTCTTTGATTTCATTAACATGCAGTGTTCTGGGGTCTCCTACAAGATCGAAAACGACTCTCGGTTTTCTACCTTGTTTTTTCCATTCTCCCATGGCACGCACCACACGATCAAATCCATGCCAGCTCTCAATGCGAGCACCAACACCTATCATTGACAAAAGTTCCGTTCCATCAGGGTAATCATTCTTGCGTAACGATATTCTTGCTGTATCAATGCCATTACCAATGACTAACTCCCTATTCCCAGAGAAAAATCGGAAATAAGAGGACTCAATACCATATTCCACGACACGATGTGCCAGCATAAATGTGAAGGGGCAACCGATATACGTCAGTAGTTTCTTCGCAGTTTTATTGATGAAAGATCTGTCTTGGTAATTGACTTCTTTGATATATGTGGAAGCAGGGGAAGGTTGGTCGATGATGAGGGTTTTGCCTTGAAGTCTTAACCATATAAAACATAAGACGAAAAAGATACTGTTCCTTGTTGGGCTTCTCATTACAATGTATTTCGCGTCGGATGAAATCATTTTCCGAATCTGTCTATTAATAGCCGCAAATCCAGCTGACTGTTCTATGTCTAACTCCACATGATACCCTGCGCGAGCAACAGCATTGCAGAAGCCTTGAATTTTATTTTCTACGCCCTTACCATCGGATTTTGCTACATAAAGAACCTTTTCCCTGTTGTTTTTCATAGTTGTAATATTTTCTAATTCATGTTAGCAATATGCATAAAAGTCTATCCAGCGCTTGGCTACATTATCCCATGAACTTTGTTCAAGACTCGTCCTTAGTTCTTTAGGGCATTGGGCTGGTGGCAATTCTTTTTTGAAAAATGCAACTAATACATCCTTCAATGTATCTTTGCTTTCACATTCGTAATACGGTACACCGTTTTTTTCTAATTCTGGGTATGACAACCACTTTCCATTGATGACTTGTGTATCAGCCAACAGGAATTCTCGCATAGTGAAGCAGTGAGCATCGGTTTCCTGAATATGGATGAAGAGGTCGGTAATCAATCTCAAAGCTGCCACTTTCTCAGGTGAGAGGTAGTTCATTAGAAATACTATGTCAAGACCAAATTTCTCATTCTCTAACTCCAATTTTTCACGAATTTCCTTGCCATAACCATAGCCTAAAGGGAAAAGTATCTTGTAGTCTTTCGGCAGATTCTCGGCATTGGCAGCGATGGCTTTCAGTATATCCACATGATTTTGGGCCGGATATGCATTATAGCCACAACATATATAATAGTCGGCGTATGGGATGTTCAACATTTGTGCCAGTTCCTCTCTTGAATAGTGACCTTTCATCCGAATGATTTCAGAAATGGCATCAGAACCGTATGACAAGTCTTTTACTATGTTTCTGTTTATATTGAAATTACCAATGACTTTCTCAGCAAAACCACTGCCTGAGGTGATTGTCACATAGTCAGCAATGTTGAATCCTTTCTGTAGGAATTTGTGAGTCCATCCTTTCACCCTCAATGCATCGCTGCCTATGGGAGTTAAAATGGCTTTGATTCCATGTTTGTGAGCACTCTTTACGTAAATCCATGAGTAAAAAGGCAACTCCTGGATATTAATTGCATCGAATTTCTTATTACGTATAATCGTATTTAAAGTGGTGTATTCAAAGAACATTCTAACAAATATCCGCAGTACTGGCACCTGAGTTAGTTTTTTACACCATTTGGGCATCTGAACACCATATACTTTGTAGGGAATCCTTTCGTAACAAACATCTTCTACCCAATGACGATTGTCAAAGAGTTCTATCTCCAGACCTGAAGGATTTTGTCCGTAGATGTTCTGTAAAAGACGTATGATGAAGATAATGTCACTCCGTCCGATTACCAGTATTCTTTTGCCCATGTTGATTCTTTTAATTGCCTTTTTTGTTGAAGTAAACGTTGATTGTTTCAAGCAATGAAATACACAGCAGCTTATCGAATGCCGATTGACTTTCGAACATTGTTCTACATTCGGTTTCCAGTTGTCCTTGTCCTGCTACCAAGTATTGGTTCTTTTGATAATAGTTTGCAATGAAATTCCTCAGTTTCTCGTTCGTGTCATACCAATACTGATGTGGGTTCATATCATTACGCGATTCTCTATGGGCTGTCAATCCAAGGCGATAAGCGATTTTTCGAGATTTCCTTTTGGTCTTGTAGATTATCTTGCCTGTATATAATTTAATGGCTTCATTCAATCCCATTCCCTTGTATTGTCTCTTGCGACTGCTTGGAATTTTACCAAACGACGGATACTTACGATCTATCCAATTCCAATAGAGACGATGGCTGGCTCGTATCTCATCGGGCAGTGAAGCACAGAACTCCAACAACTCAGGGTCAAGGAATGGAGAAACTGCGTATGTATACTGAGCTCTTATATAATGGGTGGATAGAGCTCCCTGAAATGCCCTTGTATAAAATGCAAATTCTTCATTGGTGACAAAGTCATCGGCTTTCAGTGGGAAGCGTTGTTTCAGAACGCCTGACATCCTTTTTACGTTATAGTCTTGAAAAGGCGTAGTCTTAGGAAAGAATTGGGAAATAACCACATCGCCAATCTGACCAGTGTGCTCCAACCCCAATTTATCAAAATCAATCAATCTCAGGAACTGGCGTCCACCCGTAAAACCATAGGCGTATGCCACACCATATTCTTCATGTATGCTTTCCTTCATGTCGTAGATGAATGTGGCATCGTCTAATGAACGGTGATAAAGGGGGTTTCCTAATGATAAAGATACTTGTTGGGCGATTTTCTGTTCATCGCTATTTGACTGGCTATAGCTGATATTCACAATATTGGTATAGCCTAAGTCTTTTGCCACGACATTGGTCATGCGACTATCTAATCCAGCACTCATGTCGGCAAGGTGCTGATGGTAGCCATACTCTAAGTCCTTGTCAAAGCATCGTTTTACAGCCTTGCGGAACAGCACATCGAGTTTTTCGATGGCTTCATCCATCGTAAGGTCGATTTTGTCGTGAAAGTTAAAACGATGGTACTGTTCTACTTTTACACCATTAGTGTCGAATCGCAATAACTTTCCTGCCTGCAATCTGTAAATGCCATCTGCTATAGTTGAGTCATCTACAATAAACCCGTATGTTAGGAGGTAGTGGGCAGCTCTCTCGTTGATACCGCAAGGACGACAGCCTTCAAAAACAGCATTGAAGTTGTTGGATAGGTATAATGTGCCGTTTTCTTTATTATAGCCATAAAAAACTGACGCGTCACCTGTCTGGTTACCAAAGGCGATGCCATTGCCCTTCTCTTTATTATATACAACAGCCGTAAAAGGGCCTATCAGCTGTTTAATGGCTTTAGGCGTGTCGTAACAATGTTTGTAATAGTCAAAAAGGGTTTTACCATGTGGGGCGTTTCCTTGCAACTCAGTCTTGTTTAGCACAATTCCGTCTGCAAGGATTGTAAAGGATTCTGTTTCAGCCTCTACTTTATCGTTGGCAAAACGAGATGAGTATGCGGTTTGATAGTGTACACTACCATCTTTATGTAACTCAAACAACCAATAAGAACTATTTTTCATTTTTTTCTAATTACATGTCCAATGATTTTTGTTCGCAAACGCCAGTAAACTCCTAAAACCAATAATGAATTCTTTATCCCGATATATTGTTTCATAATTGCCACTCGCTTTGACTTTGACGTTGTTGCGTACTGTAGGAGATTGCTGTGTTGCTTCATTATTGCAAGTGCTGCAGATTTTTCAGATGTTTTCAATTTATAAAAAGCGTAACCTCTGCTAACCCATATATCAGCCAAATAGATTCTAATTGCTTCTGCATTGATACAATGTTGATTACATTGCTCTTCCCAATAACTGAATATTTGGTCAAAGCACTGATAAGCATGAAGGGTATTGGCAATTGTGGTTGTTATGCTATTTTCTCTGTGATAATAACCATAAAAATCAAGATTCACTATTACAACAGTCTGTATGTGCTGCCAAAGGTGTAAACTCCAACTTAAATCTTCACTGATGATGCCTTTATAGAAGAAAATATTATTGTCTGTTAGTATTTGCCGCCTGACGAGAATAAAACAGGCACTTATGCGCAAGGCTTGTGTTCGCACTAAATGTAAAAAGACGGCTTGAGGGTTAGGAAGTCGGTTGAGGGTATCAATATCATAGTTTTTTGTAAGGGTAGCTCTATCTTTATCCCAGAAATCAACGTTCTTGAATGTGATTAAATCACAATTCGGATGAATCTTTTTTATCAATAGCTCCAAACCATTGTCTATTAACCATGCATCATCGGAATCTATGAAGATGATATATTCTCCATTGGCTTTACGTATACCTTCATTGCGTGCGCCCGATAGTCCTTGATTATTCTGGTGAATAACAATGATGCGATTGTCTGTAGTAGCGATATCATCACAAAGCTCACCACTGCCATCTGTACTGCCATCATCCACAAGTATTATTTCCAAATCCTTGTAGGTCTGGCTGATTACAGATTTTACGCATCGCTCCAAATAGGGCTTAACGTTGTAGACAGGTATGACAACACTAACCTTCATTCTTATTTACTACGCTTTGATTTTATCAGGATGTTGTAAATGGTTCCCCAAAAGTATCGCCAGTCGGTGAGGAAGGGGTGTTTCAGATAAGCTTCTACGTAGCGGCACTCTGATGCCTGAATTTCGTCCAATCCCTTAGGAGCTTCCTTTTCATAATAAAAAGGCGGCAACATACCTGGTTTTACTCTGGTGCGCAGTTTCTGCATCTCGGGGGTATAGAGTGAGAAGAAGTGTTGCGACAACGGACGTACACCGACCCATTTCATATCTCCACGCAGAACATTCCACAGCATTGGCAACTCGTCTAACCATATAGAGCGAAACAGTTTTCCCCAGATATTGACACGGAAGTCATTTTTCAGCTTGCCGCTTCTGTTCAGTTTGTTTCGTTCGTAAACATAATCTTGAAGATACTGCGAATAGCTGTACATCGTACGGAATTTGTACACTTTTATCAATTTTCCATCCTTGCCAACTCGATACAACTTCAGGAGCGGTGACTCCGTAGAGTCATTATGCTCTAATGGTTCTGATTTCTTTTCCGCAACAATGTGTAGATAGCCTCTCTTGTTTTTCTCACTTACGATGCGAAATCCTGCACGACATATACGACCCAAGATTTCTGTGTGGCTGTAGATGCGATGGTGCTCTCGGCTCACGAAGAAATAAAAGCCGCGGGTCCACTTCATCTTCGGGAACATATCATTCCAGATGTACGACAAGGGAATGACAATGTTACCCATTCCAAGAGGATATCTCTTCTTGATAGACCTGTATTCTTGAGATGAAGTGAAGGCATTGCATTCGAGAATGTCTCCTATCTGCATCTCATGATTCCATTCGTCCAAACTGTCATTCAGAGCTGGAATCTGGTTCAACCTATTCTTAATAGTTACTTTCACGGACTACTTAACATTATTATGTATTTATAGCGATGCTATGAGGGTTGAGCAGATGAACTCAATATCCGAAACCTCCAAATAGGGATGCATGGGAAGTGAGAGCACAGTGCTGCAGAGACGGCCAGCTGTATATAATTGATAATTGAGGATTGAGCATTGACAATTCCTGAAAGCTGTTTGGGCGTGCATGGTTTTTGGATAGTAGACCATTGACGGGATGCCAGCCTCTTTCAGTGCGGCTTGCAGATTATTGCGCTTGGCTTCGTCGGGTAGCTGGATGGTGTACTGTGCCCAACTGGAGCGAAAGTCCTCGGGGATGACGGGCGTTTTTACATACTTATTTAATATGCGCGTGTACGTGCGCGCTACTTCGTTCACGCGTTCCACTTCGTCGTCGAATGCGCGGAGCTTCACTTGCAGAATGGCAGCCTGCAAGGTATCGAGACGAGAGTTCATGCCGATACGCACATTGTCGTACTTGTCAGTCCCCTTGCCATGAACACGGTAGGAGTTCATAAGAGCAGCCCACTCGTCATTGTTGGTAAATACGGCACCTCCATCGCCATAACAGCCAAGGGGCTTGGCGGGGAAGAAAGAGGTCGTACTGATATCGCCAAAGGAACATGATTTCTGGCCATTGATGCTACCACCGAAACCCTGTGCACCATCCTCGAGGATAAACAAGCCATACTTCTCGGCAACAGTTTTTACTGCGGGATAGTTCGCGGGAAGACCAAACAGGTCGACTGCTACGATTACCTTTGGCGTCAGTTTCCCTTCTGCCAGTGTTTGTTGGATAGCAAACTCTAAGCTTTTGACATCGACATTGAATGTGGTATCATCAACATCCACAAAAATGGGTGTTGCGCCTTCCAATGCTACGACCTCGGCTGAGGCAAAGAACGTAAAGTCAGGCACAAAGACAGCATCGCCGGGCCCGATTCCCCATGCTTTCAAAGCAAGGGTCAGAGCATCAGTCCCATTGGCGCAGGTCAGACAATGCTTCACACCAACGTATTCGGCCAACTGCTGTTCCAGTTCCTTCACTTGAGGCCCCATGATATAATGGGACTGAGAGGCCACTTCGAGCATGGCTTTATCCATGTCGGATTTCAGCACCTCATATTGTTTTGCTAAATCTCTGAATTGCATCATGATATTTACGATTTTATAATGGGGCTATTTCATTCTTTCAACAATTTCGCCTTTCTCGTTGACAATACCGATTTGGCGGGCGGGAACACCAGCCATGAGAGCGAAATCGGGTACATCCTTAGTGACAACCGCACCGGCTGCAATCATGGCTCCTCGCCCTACGGTGTGACCGCATACAATGGTGCAATTGGCACCGAGAGATGCTCCTTCCTTGATGAGGGTCTTGTTATACTTGCCGTGCACGGGGAAGTGCGCACGGGGTACAAGGACATTGGTAAACACGCATGAAGGGCCGCAGAAGACATTGTCTTCAAGTTCTACACCTTCATACACAGATACGTTGTTCTGAATCCGAACCCCGTTGCCAATCTTCACATTGTTACCGATGTTGACGTTCTGCCCTAAGGAACAGTTTTCGCCAATCACGGCACCACGCTGTACATGGCAGAAATGCCAAATCTTCGTGCCGTCGCCAATCGTGACGTCGTCGTCGATATAGCTGGATGGGTGAACTTGAAACATTGTAGTAGGTTTTATTTCTTGTTTTTCAATAAATCATGACGAATTGTGGATGCAACTTCCATTACCAATTGTTTTCTAAATAGGTAAGTTAGAAGAAAATAACCTCCGAAAACCAATGGTGTTAGTATAATAAGGGCTAAAATCGGCTTTGCAATCCACTGGTCGAGGAAATATATTGGAATCAAAGGTATGCAACATAAGAAAGGCTTTATGGGTACCATGAAATATGAGGGGAAAGATATCGTCGTTACTTTATGGAACACAATTCTCCAGAATGGATAAGAAGTGATAATCGGGATTAAGGCTACACCTATAGCAAAAATGTAGAAAGAGAACTGCGAGATTAAGTAATAGTAGATGGCATAGAAGCATATTCTGAACATGGTCCAGTACATACCTAAATCTGTTCGGCCTGTAGAAACAGTAAGTGCCCCGACAGGATTGTTACAGGACACAAAGGAATAATAATAGGCCAAGCAGAATAGAATGAATGCGTATTGTGAGTAAGTCTCACCGTATAATATGGACAAAACGGAGAAAGATAAAAGGGCAAAGACAGAATAAACGGGGAAATTGATGGCTCCGAGCATGTCTATGCTCTTGAAATAATAGAATGTCATCTTTTCCTTGTCGCTTTGAATCTTTGCCATAACCGGGGTTAATACATTGGTCACAACGGGATTGACAAATTGGAAGATGCGACTGGCTAATGTCTTACAGAGTGTATATACGCCAAAGAGTTCCATCGAAAAGAATTTGCTTATAATAAAGTCATCCATGTGAGTTGAGAAGAAGTCTAAGATTCCAGAACCTACCAAATAACTTCCTATTTTCAATGGACGCTTGATGTCAGCAAACTTGAAATGCATGCAAATGTTATGCTCTTTGAACAGCCCCATATATATGTACACGACTGCTTTGAAGATGCTGCCAAGCAAAGACGAATAAACCATGCTGTATAGTCCAAACCCTTTCATGGCAAACAGTGCATTGGAGACAAGGAGAAGCGTTGCTGACAGAATCTCCACGACGGACATAAACTGAAAGTTCAGGTTCTTCTGTTGAATGGTCTTTTGCAAGGTATAGACTGATTCGGTAAAGAGCATCAAACAGGTGATGGAGATGATACTAACCAACTCCGGCTGATGATAATAAGCTGCGACAAGGGGAGAGCATGCCCAGGCTATAAGGGTCAATCCCATCCCCATGAAGATATTCATCCAGTAGAACGATGAGAACTGCTTCCTGGTGAGTTCCTGAAGGTGCATCACGGCTGAAGACAATCCCAAATCGGCAAACACCATGCAAAAAGAATTGACAAGAATTGCCACTCCCATCAGTCCAAATTCTTCCTTTGAAATGAAACGGGTCAAGATAGCAACCTGAAGCATTTTGGCCATGGCACTGTATGCTCGGCTAATCATGTTCCATTTAACACCAGATATTGCAGCAGACTTTAGTCCTGACATCAAATAAATATGGTTGAATAAATAATTCTTATTTCATTAGCAGTTTGAATCATTATATAGACTTCTCAAGCTGACACCATTCAGTATGATGTATGTATTTGCCTTTTTATCTTCCTTTTCAGCCAAATCATCCAAATGGCTGCGCTTGAACATACCTGCTCGGATAATATGTAGCTTAAAGTCGGTATGCTTCGCTATTATCTCAGCATCAGCCAAATCGTTTGCTGCAGGTGTATCAATGATGATGTAGTCGTATAAAGGCCGGACCTGATTGATAAACTCCCCAAACAGAGAACTTTCCAGCACCTCTGTGGGATTAGCAGGAGCTTTTCCGCAGGGCAAAATATCAAGTGTGGGGAACTTTTCTGGATGGAAGAATAAAGAATCGGTACTGGTAACCAGACCATTGAGGTAATCCGTCAACCCATTTCCTAAAGCATGCCAAAGGTGGGAGGCGGTGCCTTTGCGAAGGTCGCAGTCGATGAACAATACTCGTTTCCTTGCAATGGCCAGAGTCAGAGCCAGATTCATGGCAATAAAAGTTTTGCCAATATTTACCTTTGATGCGGTGACCATGAATACATTTCGCTCGGCGTGAGTGCTGTTAATATCATCCAATCTGGTTCGTAAGATTCGGAATGCCTCATTTGCAGGGTCTTGGCCACCACCATAAACAACTATGGGGACTCCTTCAGGCTTTAAGCGAAGTCGTCGAATTCTGTTGAGCAGCGTAATTCGCTGTTTTACAAAAGGTACTTCGCCAAGGAATGGGATGTCGTCTCTACATTCTATATCCAATCGTCCACGAACAGTTTCGTCCAGGATGAGAGGGAAGAAAATAATCGAGAATGGTATCAGTATACCAAAGAGAATTGCAGAGAAAAGCACTCTTATACGTTTGGGGGAAATAGGTTTTCCACTTCCATGGGGGAAATCGATAACCTGCGTGGGGGCAGATTGATAGGTGAGACTGATTTCGTTCTCCTCTTTCTTCTGTAACAGATACAGGTAGAGACTTTCCTTGACTTTTTGTTCTCGCTCGATGGCAACAAGATGCTTAGCCTGTTTGGGGTTGGATGTAATCTTAGATGTAGTTAAGTCGTGATAGTCATCTAAGGACTGAAGCTGAATGTCAATGGTGCGGATATGGTTGATGACATTGGCGAGAATGTTTTTACGAAGGCTGTTCAATTCCTTTTCTAAGTTGATAATCAACGGGTTCTGCCCAGATGTATATTCCATGTGGCTCTGCATTTGCAATAGCAGGTCGTTGTAGAGCGTAATCTGCGATTCTATTAAAGTATTGTTGATACCCGAATTGACCAATAGCAATTGTTTTTGTGATGTTTCGTCTGCTAACAAACTACGGATATATTCAGCCATTGCCTTCTGATTCATCAGTTTCAGCATTTCTGCATCTGTCTGACTTTGCTGCTGTAAATAGATGTTGCTCACATTCTCAAGTTCCGTGATACCATAACGACTCTTATAAGAAGATATGCTGTCGTCCACCATGTCAAGTTCGCTCTCAAGCATCCGCAGTTTGACATCAATGAATTTGGATGTACTCCGAATAGCTTCTTGTTTGTTCTGTATCCATTTGTCGTTATACACCTCCATGATAAGGGAAAGAACCTGGGCAGCTTGAGCAGTAGAGAAATCTTTGTAACGAAGGTCTATGATGTTGGACTTGCCATCTCCACCCTCTACAGACAAACGGCTTTGTATGCCCTCGGCTACGGCTTGAGCTTGTGGTATATCCAATGGTTCTCCTAAACGGTTCGCAACTTCCATCAGGATATCCAAGGATGTTATGTGCCGCACAATGTCGGAAACATTGTTCTTTTGTTTGAAAAGTCCTATGTCATTGAAGTCCCTGCTGTTTTTGTCGGTAGCATTATTCCCGATGGCATCTTCGTATACCATGATGGATGCAGAGCGACTATACAGATAGGGGGTAGTCAGAAGGTATCTGACGGCGAATAGCGTGCATATAAATAAAGATGCGACAAACCATCGCCAGCGATTTATGCAAAGATGCCAAAGGTCGGTGATGGAAAGGAAATTGTCGTTTGTCTTGTTTGTTTTCTCTGCCATCTCAATACATTTTTACTTCAACAATAACACGGCAATGGTGGTAAGCAGCGAGGCCAGCGAAATATAGATCGCTGGTTGATTAAAGATATTGCCAGTTGAACGGAATTCCCGTTTGCGTTTGTTGTTGGGCGATACATAGACTACATCGTTCTGCTGCAAATAGAAGGCTGGCGAGGTGAGCACTTCCTGGCGGTCGCACAGATTGATGGTGTAGGTCTGGTCTTCACCATCCACTGACCGGTGCACCATCACATTTTTGCGCTCTCCGTTGATGGTCAGGTCGCCAGCAGCGGCGATGGCATCAAGGATGGTGAAGTAGTCCTTCATCACATCTACTCGACCCGGGCGGTTAACTTCACCAAGGACGACAACGCCTAAATTGACATATTCGACAATGACGATGGGGTCCTTGACCAGGTCGCGTTCGATAAGCCTTGAGCGGATATGGGCGGCTACCTCCTGGCGGGTTTTCCCTTCAACGGCAATTTTGCCCAATACGGGGAAATCGATATCGCCTTGTTCGTCCACGGTATAGGCCAGTATTTGGCTTGAGCCGACTTTTACATTCCCCACTGATGTCTGTGGAGCCAAATCTGTTCCAAGTGGACGCATATTGCTGGAGGTCGATATCAGGTTGAACTGCTGCACCAGCATGGGGTCGGTGCTGTTGACCACAATGTTGATTTTGTCTTTCGGACGCAAACGGAATGGCTGCTCGTTCTGCAATGTCATGCCAATTATCTCCTTCGCATCCTGGAAGTATGCGACATTCTTCGGGGCGGAGCAGCTGGTTGCCCAAAGAACTACGGCCAGTAGTAATAGGTTTGTGAGGAATTTCTTCATTTGCTATTCGATAGTCTGGATAAATGCTGTAGGTATGTATGCTGTGGAGACGAGTCCGATGTTCGACAACGCTATTACAACTCTTTGCTGTCCTGCTACGCGGGCGACTCTCCCTTCTACGCCTTTGAATGTCCCTTCCGTCACAACGACCATATCACCGCTCTTGTAGTGGCATTGGGATTCGTCGACAAACAGCAAATGCTCATTTCTGTTGCAGGTCGCCTGTATGAACCGGTTCATCTCTTCGAGTGGAATCGTTAAAGGCGGATTCTTCTGTTGCGCATCATGCTCAAAGTGGTTGTAGTAAAAACTCAGATAGGAGAGAGCGGGTGTATTGTTTACGTATTCGTTGGCCTTTTGCTTGGTGGTATAGGCAAACACCAGATTGGGAATCAAGGTCTCCAGGAAGCGTCTTCGCTTCCCGCGAAAATACTTCTCGACATATCTTTTTGCTATGTAGGTATATGTTCCATCATTTATCAGGAAGTCTGACGCTTTGTCCTCTCGCCTGTATGAGGCACGGAACACGTACCACGCTTTGGCTGAGTCTGGTGCATACCTCATCGACACCCCGGTTTTTGTGTTTATAGCCTCGGGGTAAACATCAGGGGCAAACCCAATGTTCGAGGGTATTGTCTCGCCTCGTCGAGTTTGCACATTAAACAATGTGCTTACCTGGGACGTCGTTCTCAATGTCCAGCCAATATATTTGTGCTTGCAAATATACGATTTTTTGTCGAAAAAAGACAACTTTTACGAAAAAATATTGCAAAAACGAATATAAAGGTGGCTTTTCCCAGTTTCTCGATGTTGCGAGGGCGAGTTTCAGTTACATCTTTTCCATAGCCTGCTGCAGGTCGGCGATGATGTCGTCAACGTTCTCGATGCCGATGGACAGGCGGACGAGGTCGGGAGCCACGCCGGCCTCGCGCAGTTGCTCGTCGCTGAGTTGGCGGTGGGTGTGGCTGGCGGGATGCAAGACACAGGTGCGGGCATCAGCTACGTGGGTCACGATGCTGATGAAGTCCAGATTGTCCATGAAGCGGATGGCATCCTCGCGTGTACCTTTTAGACCGAAGGCAATGACACCGCAGGAGCCGTTGGGCAGGTATTTCTGTCCCAAAGCATAGTATTTGTTCGAGGGCAGACCGCAATAATTCACCCAACTTACTTTCGGGTTCTGCTCCAACCATTCGGCCACCTTCTGGGCATTCTCGCAGTGGCGGGCCATACGCAGGTGCAGGGTTTCGAGGCCAAGGTTCAGCAGGAAGGCATTTTGGGGACCGGGTATGCTGCCGAGGTCGCGCATCAGCTGTGCTACCAGTTTCGTAGTGTAGGCTCCCTTGCCAAAGGCCTTGGTGTAGGTCAGGCCGTGATAGCTCTCATCGGGTTCACAAAGGCAAGCATACTTGTCGGCATGGGCTGTCCAGTCGAAATTGCCGCTGTCGACTACGGCACCGCCTACCTGTGTGGCGTGTCCGTCCATATATTTGGTGGTGGAGTGCGTCACGATGTCGCATCCCCATTCAAAGGGGCGGCAGTTGATGGGGGTGGCAAAGGTGTTGTCCACGATAAGCGGCACGCCGTGGCGGTGGGCCATCTGGGCAAAGCGCTCGATGTCGAAGACGTTGCCGCCGGGATTGGAGATGGTCTCGCCGAAGAAACACTTTGTGTTGGGGCGGAACTCACGCTCGATGCGCTCGTCGTCCCAATCGGGGTCGATGAATGTGCATTCGATGCCCAACTTCTTCATGGTCACCCCGAAGAGGTTATACGTGCCGCCGTAGATGTTCGAGGACGTGATGAAGTGGTCGCCCGACTGGCAGATGTTGAACACGGCATAGAAGTTGGCTGCCTGCCCGCTGCTGGTCAGCACACAGCCTACGCCGCCCTCCAAGGCGTTAATTTTCTTGGCTACGGCGTCCACCGTAGGGTTGGCCAGACGGGTGTAGAAGTAGCCGCTCTCTTCCAGGTCGAAGAGTTTGGCCATCTGCTCGCTGGTATCGTACTTGAATGTAGTGCTCTGATAGATGGGCAACTGTTGCGGTTCGCCCTTTGTGGGTTTCCATCCGCCATGAATGCAGATGGTTTCGAGATTCTTCTTCATTGTGAATGTCAAGTGTTAAATGTCAAATGCAGTGCAAAGGTACAAATTAATTATGCATTATGCATTATAATTTATGAATTATTTGCGCCATTCGCCTGTCTTGAAGTTTATCTCGAACTGATCGCAGTAGTGCATCCGACATTCGTTGCCGTGGAACGAGATGGGGAAGATGATGGTCTTCGTCTCGGGCAGAGTGGGGTCCATCCAGCGGTCGCCCACGTAGAGGTAGGTGGTCTGTTTCGTGCCCCGGATTTCCAGTACGGCAGCTGCCTGTGTGCGATAGGCCAGTTTGTCGCCCACGTCGATAAGCGGCGACCAGCCGGCGTGCAGGTCGTTGCTGTAGGCATACTTGCACTGGTTGGGTGCCCAGCCTGTGCAGGCACTGCTGAGCATGAAGTAGCGGTCGCCGACGTGTACGATGACGGGAGCCTCGCGGCGGTCGCCGGGGAAAAGCAGCGTATGGCGGGTGGCCGACAGATAGTCGTCGGAGAGGGTGAAGAGGCCCAGGTCCTGATTTTCGTTTGTGGTACTAACGAAGTAGGCCTGTCCGTCAGTGTCCACGAAGACGTTGCAGTCGCGGCTCTTCGTGTCCAGCGGGCGTCCGCTCCACACCAGCCGGTAGGGGCCGTTCACCTTCTCTGCCTCGAAGCAGGCTGCCTCCGAGGCTCCATAGTTCTTCGATTCCCAATGGCACCAGACGACGTAGCGGCCCGTGCGTGGGTTCTTGAGCAGTTTGGCACGTTCTATCATGCGGCTGTGCCCCAGTCGCGGATCGGTGACACCGTTCTCAATGATTTTCCGTTCGAAGCGCCAGTGCTGCAGGTCGGTGGACGAGTACAGGTTCACGTCTGGGTTCCACGGATGACTGCGGTCTTCGCCCACCATGTACCACCGTCCGTCCTCGTGGATGAAGCCCGGTGCGTGGGCCTGTACGGTGTCGCCGCTGTCCGTCAGCCACAGTTGGCCGTTGCGTATGGTTGTCCACTTCGGTTGCTTGGCTCCGGCTGCCAATGTCAGACAGAGCAGGGTCAGGGAGAGTAGGATTCGTTTCATGCTATTGTTCTTTAGTTTTTACATATATATCGTAGACCATCGTTAGGCGGAAAGGTTTAATCCGCTTGTAGAACTTCACGACGGAGGGAGGTGTTATCGGGGTTGAACCGTCATGTCCGTTCAATTGAGCGGTCGTGTTTGTTCAATTGAACGGACATGACGGTTCAAACTCTCCTTCGTGAACTTTCGACCGAAACATTAGGAAATGTGGCGCGAAATACCTATATTTGTGGACGAAAACATCATGAAGACAAACGTATGGCCATAGATTTCACCATTGCCAAGCGTGGGCCGCTGCCCACGGAAGACGGGGACGTGAAGGATTTGTATCCCCGTTTGCGTTCGCGGGAAACCGTAGACGTCGTTGATTTTCAGAAGAATGCCCCGTGGGGGACAGCGATGACGCCGTCCAATCTGATATTTGCTTTGGGCGAGTTACAGCGCATCATGCTCCACGAGTTGCGCGAGGGCAAGGCTGTCACGCTGCCTGGCATCGGCACGTTCCGCCTGTCATTGCGTGGCGACATTGAGATTCGCGAGGGTTGCTATCACGGGCGCAATGTCCGTGTCGACGGACTGATTTTCCAACCCGACCGCGAGTTGCGCGATGCCGTCAGTCGGTTCGCGGTGAACCAGACGCCATACGGCACCGCCATCCAGGCAGACCGTAACCAGGTGGAGGAGGTGTTTTCCACCCTGTTCCGCGAGAAAGAGAGCATCACTCACAAGAACGTCTTCATGGCCTTCGAAGGGGTGCTCACACGCCACCGCGTCACCTCGCTCCTGCGCCGCCTTGTCCATGAGGGGCGTCTGTTGCGCGAGGGTGAGGGTTCGCAGACCCGCTATCGTGCTGTCAAGGGTCAGTTCGGGCAGTGACGCGATGCGTATGATGCGTTTCATCCGTATGCGTTTTTGTTTCATCCCGCTGTGTTGACGGGGGATAAGACGCTTGTGCACTCGGATGAAACGTATTTAATGCGCGTGAAATACAAGGATTTCTTAATTTTGCTGCAAATTCATGCATTTTTTATTAAATTTATTAACAAACTAACCTAATTATGAGAAAAATTACTAAATTATTGCTCACTGCGGCTTTGCTTATTGCTGGAGTGAGTGGAGTAGAAGCAGAAAAAACAAATGCTTCTTTCGTGGTTGCCACTGGATGCTCATGGGATGCAGGTACAAACACCCTGTCATTTACAGACGTTAATGGTTGGCAGATTCTTCTCACGGGTCTTCCCAGTGGAGATATTTCTGCATATACCAAATTCCATGCTACGCTGTCTGCCATGAGTGATAACATCGAAAATATCAGACTGAGGATTAAGGATACTTCAGATAATTATGCCGATGTTAATCTTGTTGTTGGTGAGAATAATGTAGACCTTAAGGCACTTGCTGAGGCTAATCCGTCTTGTGATTTCACGAGTATTGCTGATATTACCATTTGGAGTCCGACCAGCGCAATTGGAACTGTTAATGCGGAAAATGCCGCATCGGTTGTTATTACAAATGCGTATATGTTTAACCCCACGACAACGATTGCTGCAGTAACCGGTTTTGGTGATGAAATCACCTCATTGGATGGCATTACGGACGGTACAAGGTTTGTAATTGGCGACGGAGCAAATGTGCTCTATTTTTCAGGCAGTCAGGATGCCAAGGGTGATGCTGTTGCACAGGTTCCTTACGATTCATATTTCTATTATACTCTTACGAATATTGAGGGTCTTGACTTAGATGAGGATGGAAATGCAGATACTGATATTTATGCAATTAATATCTTCAATGAGGAAGGGACTGCATTCCCTGCACCTTGGGGTCTTGGCAACAATGTAAATTTCACGAATTGGGGTTCGATATTCTCTGGAAGTGCTCAGGCTGACAAAGCAGCAGGTTATGGCACAGATACAAAATACCAGGGTATTTGGAAGGTAGCTTATTCCGATGGTAATGGCTTCACGTTTAAGAATTGCTCGCTGAATAAGTATATGAAAGTGAATGGTTCTCAAGATGAAGTCTGCTATTTGAAGCTCTATAACAGCCTTGTAATTGACAAAAAGGTTATTGTTGATTACGACAAGCAGGATAATGCCGCCAATGACGAAATCTTCGCCCTTTCCAAAATGGCGGATGGCGCGTGGACATTTGAAACTCCTGTGGACCTTTCAGATTGGGACTACATCATGATAACAACCTCAAATACGGCTGCAGATGAAAGTCATGAGATAACGATAACAGACGTTTATGGCGTGACGGTGTCTGGCGAGGCTTATAGCGGTGGTAGTGCTGGAACTGGTGGAAATATGTGGCTTGATCGTTGGAACAACCAGAATGCCATTCGCATCAGCCTTGACTACCTGAGAATAAACAAGGGTATGGACATCTCGAAAATCAAAGAGTTAAAAATAAACGGAACTATATCTGTAGCTAATGCCTATCTCACCGACTATAACAACACAAAGGTAAATGGTGGCTATGCAGGAGGTGATGCGGTTCGCGAATACACCGAGACGGGAAAGTATGGCACCATCTGTCTGCCTTATGTAGCTTCTTATGCGGGTTGTGAGGTGTATAGCATAGAGAGTAAGAGTGCCAGCGGCATCAACCTGACTAAGGTAACTGGACTCCTGGAAGCAGGGAAGCCTTACATCTTTAAGGCTACGGATGAAAACGGAAGAGATAACGCAGGTGCTGTTCGTAATGCAAACTTCTTCCGCGCAGATGTAGGCGCAGATGTTGCCGAATCTGTTGCTAACAACGGTTTGATAGGCACATTCAGCGAAATCGCGGTGGATAAGAAAGAAACAAACTTCGTCCTGAGTGGCAACAAACTCTACTTCGTGGATTCCGACGTTAAACTCGCTGCCAATAGGGCATACGTTGACCTGACACAGGTGCCGACAGAATCTTCAGTTCGTGGCGATGCCTTCATCAGCTTCAATGAGGCTACGGGCATTCAGGTGGCAGAGATGGCTGAGACGCAGAACGGCAATGCCGTGTACGACCTCTCTGGTCGCAAGGTAGTTCGTCCTGCCCACGGTCTCTACATCGTGAACGGCAAAAAGGTCGTGATTAAGTGAGTGACAAAGCGGAGCAAGTAATAACACTTTCAAATAAAAATACTTTAGACATTATGAAAAAGACATATATTGCACCCCAAATGGAAGGCGTTGAAATGGGTATCAACGATTCGATTTGCGACGTTTTGGCCCTTTCTGTCGGTACTACTGCTGCTTCAATCACTGAGGGCGAGGTATCTTTGGAAAAGGAGCTGGATATCTGGATTTCTTCCGATGAAATCGAGCTTTAATTGAGATAAAATAGTAGATGAAGAAAGGGATGCATCCACACAGGTGCATCCCTTTATCATTGTTTAACACGAAAAATTTTGGGATAAAGCAGAATTTTCTTTATCTTTGCCCCATATATGTTTAATAATGATGACCATGATTAGAAATCTGAACCCCAAGGCAGTGTGGGAGAACTTCTACCTGCTGACACAGGTGCCCCGTCCGAGCGGACACCTTGAGAAAGTACAAGAGTTTTTGCTCCAGTGGGCAAAGGAACGCGGCATAGAGGCCTGGAAGGATGGTGCCGAGAACATTGTCATGCGCAAGCCTGCCACTCCCGGTATGGAAGGGCGCCCGATGGCCACCCTGCAGGCCCACATGGATATGGTGCCCCAGAAGACCGATGAGAGCCAGCACAACTTCGAGACCGACCCCATAGAGACGTACATCGACGGTGAATGGGTGCGTGCCAAGGGTACCACCCTGGGCAGCGACGACGGTATGGGCGTAGCAGCCATTATGGGTATCTTCGAAAGCAACGACCTGAAGCATGGTCCGTTGGAGGCCCTGATCACGGCCGACGAGGAGACCTGCATGTACGGCGTGAATCACTTGGCAGCCGACACGCTGAAGGGCGACATCCTGCTGAACATCGATAACGAGACGTTGGGCGAGTTCGTCATCGGCAGTGCCGGTGGCGTGAACATCAGTGCATCGCTGGGCTACAAGGAAGTACCCGTGGAGGAAGGTGACATAGCCGTAAAGGTTACGCTGAAGAACCTGCGTGG
This sequence comes from uncultured Bacteroidaceae bacterium, assembly GCA_905234735.1. Lineage (GTDB taxonomy): Bacteria > Bacteroidota > Bacteroidia > Bacteroidales > Bacteroidaceae > Physcousia. Next base: position 104,414 of record CAJOJA010000004.1, read on the forward strand.
CGGTCATTCCGGACTGGAAATCAACGAGGGGCGTGCCAACGCCAATAAACTGATGGCCCGTCTGGTGCGCCAGGCCATCATCGATGACGATGCCCGTCTCAGTTCGTGGCAGGGCGGCAACATGCGCAATGCCATCCCGCGCACAGCAGAGGTGGTGCTAACCATCCCTCGTGAGAACCTCGATGACCTGAAGGAACTCGTTGACTACTGTCGCGAAACCTTCGCCAGCGAGTATCGTGGTGTAGAGTCGGAAATAGCCCTTTTCATCGAGGAAACGGCTCTTCCGGCAGGTCTTGTCCCCGAGGAGATTCAGGACAACGTGGTGAACGCGCTGGTGGCTTGTCACGATGGTGTGCTGAGGAATATCCCCTCCATTCCCTCCGTTGTCGAGACCAGCTCGAATCTGGGCATCGTGACCATTGGCGCTGGGAAGGTGGACATCCTCATCCTGGCCCGCAGTTCGAACGAGACCATGATGGAGTACATCCAGGAGATGCAGGAAGCCTGCTTCTCGATGGCTGGCATGAAGGTGGAGTATGGCGGTCAGTATGGTGCATGGCAGCCCAACTTCGACAGCCCCATCACAGCAAAGATGGTTCAGGTCTACAACCGCATGTACCCCGATACGCCCGCCCGTGTGGAAGTTTGCCACGCTGGTCTGGAATGCAGCATCATCGGCGGCGTATATCCCAAGATGGACCTTGTCAGCTTTGGTCCTACGCTCCGTTCGCCCCACACCCCCGATGAACGTTGCCTGATACCCTCCGTCGAGAAGTTCTGGAACTTCCTGACTCAATTACTTGAAGAAATCTAATAAAAGTCCCCTTATGCGAAGAGTTTGCATCTTTTTGATTATGTGTCTGGCCGTTTGGCCAAATACAGCCTCGGCCAAGAACCAGGGTAAGGAACTTACGGATCTGCTACTGTCCTACATGAAGGTGGAGGACGTGCACCCCGACAGCCTGGAACGCAACATCGACAGCCTGAAGTGCTGCCGCTTGCAGTCGCAGGATGCGGGCGAGCGGGCAGTCTATGCAGCTGCCATAGCCCGACTCTATGCCCATCGTGTCAGCTGGCGCAGCGTGGGTTCGGACCTGCGCGACTCTACGATTACGTGGTATGGTCATGCCCTGGCCGATAAGCAGGTACTGGCTGCGACCAAGGCCAAGAAGTGGAAACCCTTCGTGGTCATAGGTAAGGACGAAAGTTATTTCTGTGGCGACATGCTGAACGTCGTGTGGCGCAGTATGGTGTCCGATGTCCACAAACATGTTCGCGACACCGCAAGCGTACTGCCTAAGTACGGCGACGTGATAGACTTCTACCGCAAGGCGGGATTGCGCGAAGGTGCCTTGCTACTGGCCCTTGACTCGCTCGACGAAAAAGAGTCGGACATCACGGAGGCAGACCTTATTCGCTTGCGCAATGAGTATGCCGACGTGCCCCTGTGTGCTGAGGTGTACCTGCGACTGGGTATAAGGACTAAAGAGCTACCCGGTTATCGAAAGGTAGGGCAAAACGAAATTGTGGAAGCAAACCAGTCGGCACGCCGCTGTCGCGAGTGGCTGCAGGAGGGTATCGCAAAATATCCGAAGTACAGACGTCGCGTCGTTCTGCAGAATGCCCTGACACGGCTATCCGACCCCTTCCTGGAGTGGAGCGGGGGGGATTGTGTGTCGCCAGGAAAACAGTACTGGTGGCATTTTAAGGGACGTAATGTGCAGTCCGTGCTGATTAACGGTGAGGAGGTGCGCACGTTCCCAGAGCAAGACCCCGTGGACACCTTCTGTGACTCCTTGCAGTGGACGGCTCCGAAGCCTGGCCGCTATAAACTGACCTTTCTGCCCCGAACCAGTGCCAAACTGACGGAGAAGGTGAAACCGCTGGAAAATTGGGTGTGGGTGACCACCCTGCAAGATGTGTTTCAGGTGCTACCCGACAGCAGTGTGCAAGTCTTGGTGGTCGACCCCGAGACTGGACGGCCGCAGCCGAACGTATCGGTCACGGCCTATAAACCCACGGGCGATTTTAAGGACACCGTTGCCTACTTTGTCGGACAGACAGGGCAGGACGGAAAGGTGCGTGTGCCCAAGTACGTGGGCGAAGGACGGAATCCGCGCTGGCGCAGTCAACTGACCTATAAGATATGCAGTCCCGATACTGCCGACTGGATGCTCGGAACACATTATTTTTATAATGTAAGCCGATGGGAGGGCGTACCGAAAGAGTCGCGGCTCTATACCGTGCTTTTCACGGATCGCGCCATCTATCGTCCGGGACAGACGGTACACGTGAGCGGACTTGCCTACAGCCGTCATGACTGGGACACTGAAGTCGCCGGCGAGGGGAAACATACGCTTAGCTTTTTCGATTCGAATCGTAAACTCCTGGAAGAGCGCGTGGTGGATGCCAACGATATGGGTGTGTTCAGTGCTGACTTTGTCATCCCAACGGGACGGCAGAACGGTAGTTTCTATATCGTGGCCGACAAACGGGAACGTACCTATTTCCGTGTCGAAGAGTACAAACGCCCCACCTTTGAGATTGTGCTCGACGACAGTCTCTACGTCGACGAGGCTACTTGCGAAGTTCGCGGTACGGCTCGCAACTACGACGGCAGTCCGTTGCGCGGAGCACGAGTCACGGGTACCTACCACTGGCGTTCGCTATGGAGATATTATGCGAAGCGATATCCCCAAAGCGAGGTTCAGCAGCTCGACACCATCGAGACGGACGACAAGGGACGATTCGTGTATAAATTAAAAATTGACAGTGAAAAATTAAAAATTGAAACGCCCCGTCAATCGTTATATGTGACGGTAGATGTGCTGAGTCAGCAAGGCGAGACACACAACACCCAGCACTGGTATTGGCGTGTTAGTGAGCCGGCTCCCGAACCTGAGGCCGTGAAGGTGGATTCCACCTTCCTCGTCCGTTGTGAGGCCGACAGCTTTGCTGTCAACAAACCTGCACGCATAGAAGTGACTACCAACCTGCGCGACGTAAATCTGTTCTACACCCTTTCGGCTGCTGGCAAGGTATGGAAGGACGAAATGGTGGTGCTGAACAACGAGACTCTCGTGCTCGACATTCCTTATCGCGAAGAGTATGACCAAAGCCTGACGGCCTCGTTCTGCTTTGTGAAGGAAGGGCGCGTCCATACCGCAACAAAGACCATCTATCTACTGACGCCCGATACGCGTCTGCGTACCCACTGGGATACGTTCCGTGACCTTGTGCAACCGGGCCAGCAAGAGGAATGGCGACTGACGTTGCGCCGTCCTGATGGCACACCTGCCGACGCCAACCTGATGGTGGCCATGTACGATGCTTCGCTCGACTACTTTGTCCGCCATAGATGGAATTTTGACATCAATCGCGGACACCGTACTTTCGGCGTTCCCTACCAGTTCGCACAGCGTCTTAGACTGGGGCTGCTGAACTTTGGCGGATGGTATAACCAGAAGACGAAGAAAGAGCAAGGTCTTGAACTGACATACATCGACTCCGAACTCTTCCAGGTTGGGGCTTATACCCGTTCCGGCGGAGGCCGGATTATGCCACTTAAGGCTGCCAGCACGCGGAACATGAAGGAATACTCGGCCGTGGAAAGTGACGGGGCACTGGAAAGACGGGTTGCCGGTCTGAATGTCGTAGCCACTGTTCAAGACTCGGGCTCGGATGGAGTGATGCCTCTCGCTAGTACCCTGAATGAGGCTACGGTAGTTGCTGTGGAGGGAAGTGAAGAGGAGGAAAGTGAGGAGACCTTCTGCGTGCCTATGCGTGAGAACTTCAACGAGACAGCCTTCTTCTATCCCCAGCTGCGCACGGATGCAAACGGACAGGTGAGCATAGCCTTCACGTTGCCCGAGAGCCTGACGCGGTGGAATCTGATGGGCGTGGCCCATACGGCAGACTTGATGTATGCTAACCTGAATGAACAGATTGAGGCTCGCAAGGACCTGATGGCCCAACTTTATCTGCCACGTTTCCTGCGTCCGGGTGATGAGGCCGTTCTGATAGCCTCCATCCGCAACGTCAGCAATCAGAAGCAGAAGGGCAAGGGCCTGATGCAGATACTGGATGCACGGACAGAAAAGGTTCTGAAGACGTGGAAGACGACCTTCGACCTGAAGGCCCAGAGCGATACAGTCCTGCACTATCCATATTCAGTTCAGGATGGTTCGGACGTGGTGATTCGCTGGATGGCCGAAGGTTCCACATGCAGCGACGGTGAACAACGTCTGTTGCCCGTGTTGCCTGCCACGATACACGTGACCAATACCATAGCCATCACGGCCTATGACCCCGGGGGGACGAACATCGACCTCTCGAAAGTCTTCCCCGACGATGTCACGGAACGTCAGTTGACGGTCGAATACACCACTCATCCTGAGCAGTATGTCCTGCAGAGCCTACTGCCATTGGCACGGGCCAGACACAACGATGTACTCTCGCTGGCATCGGCCTATTATGCGGGGTTGCTGGGTAAGACGTTGGGCGTGAATATGGCGGATAGCACCGAGTCATACCTGGAGAAGTTGAAGGCGTTGCAAGATGCCGATGGAGGCTTCCGCTGGTATCCGCAGATGCCGACCAGTCCGTACCTGACGCGCGAGGTGTCGTATCTGCTGACGCGTCTGAACATGCTGACGGGTGAGAAACCTGCCGAGCAGGTAAATGCCAAGGCTGTTCACTATCTGCTTAGTCAGCGTGTCGATTCTGCCTATCTCTCCGTTGCCGACCTGCGTACCCTCTACATCGCCCAGTACAGCGGTGTACAACTTTCGAAGGAGGAGCAGAAGAAGGTGAACTTCCTGATGAAACTGGCTAAGCGTGAAGACATTGAAGAGGAAGGCTACGAACGGCTGGCGTTGTTGGCTATCGTGCTGAAACAGGGCGAAGCCAACCGCAAAGCCAAGAAGTGTGTCAATGAGTTCCGCAAGTACCTGGTATCGAGTCCGGAACGGGGCACGTATATCGAGTTCCCGAAGGGCAGCTTCACGAGCATCGACCGCAAACTGCACATCCACGTCCAGCTGATGGAGGCCTTGCAGCGCATGAATCCCGAAGACACGTTGTTGCGTGGTATGCGCCGCTACTTGTTGCAGCAGAAACGCACGCAGGAATGGTCCACGCCAGTCAATACCGCCAATGCCGTCTTTGCTTTGATGAATACTCAGAATACTCCGAGCCAACTTAAGGATGTTTTGACCCTGTCATTCCAACGTGGCAAACAGTGGAACATTGTGGCAGAGGAAGATACGTTGGGCTATGCGCGCGATTCTATGTTAATAGAGAAAGGCAAGTTGCCCGTCCACCTGCGTCTTCAGAAGTTGTCGAAGGGCGAGAGCTGGGGCGGCGTGTATGCCGACTTTGAGCAACGATTCGACCAGGTGCAGGCTCATTCCGTGGGACTGAACGTCACGCAGGAATACCCGAAGAACGCAAAAACGGGTAGCCGATATACGGTACGCTATCGTATCACGGCCGACCGCAACTACGAATATGTCACTCTCGTCTGCCCGCGTCCAGCCTTCACGGAACCTGTCGACCAGCGTTCCGGCTACCGATGGGGTGGGGGCTTGGGCTACTACCGTCAGGTGCATGATGCCACGACAGAGTTCAGTTTCTGCCAGTTGCCACGCGGCGAATATCTCATCGAGGAGACTCTCTATGTGGAGCGCGACGGAAAATACCACTCGGGCGTGGCCGTCATTCGCTGTGAATATGCCGAGGAGTTTCAAGGACATAGTGACGACAAACTCGTGGAAGTAAAAGGTGAAAAGTAAAAAACTGATACTGCTATTGGTTGCGTTCCTCATGATGGGGTGTAAGGATGAAAAGACCCGCTTGGCTGATGCCAAGGGCACTCCGTCCGAGTTGCTGGTAGTCCTACCTGCTTCGTTGGTGAATAGTGATATTGCCGACACGCTGCGGACTATCACTGACTGTGATGCACCTGGATTAGGTTCGGCAGAACGCATTTTCCGTACGATGACCATTGGCGAACGAGGGTACGAGAAGGTGTACAAACTGATGCACAGCCAACTGCGGGTGGAGTTGGACCCCGCACAGAAGGAACCCGTATTGGGCGTAGCACGTGACGTGAACGCCCAGCCTCAGTTGCAGTTGATGGTACGGGCCGCATCGCCCGATGCCTTGCGCTCGTTTCTAAGCCAAAACCGTGAACACATACAGCATTTGATACTCGACTTCCAGCTCGACCGCCAGGCTGACATGCTCCGTCGGAAACACAGTAAAAAGGTGGATCAGGAACTGCGTCGACTGGGCTACAGTATTTCGATGCCCGTCGATCTGAAATCGACCAAACAGGGTAAGGACTTTCTTTGGGCATCGTCGAACCGTGGAGGTGATAAGGACATTAACTTTGTCTTTTACACACTCCCGTGGCAGGGTGAGAATATTTGCAACATGGACCTCTACGTCGGTAGGCGCGACTCGGTGTTGCGCCAGAACATACCTGGAGCACAGGAGGGACAGTGGATGCAGACCTCGCGAAGCAACAGTGGGGAACCTGTGGTATGGCCCGTCCTGCGAAAGACCGACAGCGGAGATCTGGTGGAGGTACATGGATTGTGGGATATGCATGGCGGATTCATGGGAGGTCCTTTTGTAGCGCACCTCCATGTGGATAGCGTGAAACGCCGCATTGTGGTGGCTGAAGGTTTCGTCTTCTCGCCGAACACGGCCAAGCGTGACCTCCTGCGCAGTGTGGAGGCCGGCCTGCGTACTCTGAAGCCCTTGCAGCGTTGAGGTTGGGAATATTATTCGCTTCATTATTTGCGGGGACGAAGAAATAATTGTACTTTTGTAACGCAAAAGGTCAGTAGGAATGAAATACATATCAATTACATATTTGTCGATAGTCGCGGGCTTGTGGTTGGGTGTTGCGCGAGTGAACGCCCAACCGCGCATGGTCGTAGACACCCCGCAGCAGAAGGTGGGGGAGATGTTGTGGCAGAATCCCAAGACGGTGACATTCACCTTCCAGAACAAAGGCAACAAACCCTTGCTCATCAGTGAGGTGCACCCTTCTTGTGGATGTATAAACGTGGATTTTCCCCGCCATGCCATCCCGGCTGGTAAAAGTGGGACAATCACGGCTACGTATGATGCGGGGATGTTAGGCTCGTTCTACCGGGAACTGGCTGTGTACACCAACGTGCAGGATGCCCCTCTGTACCTCTCCTTCCAGGGACGGGTCGTAGAGTCGGCACTGGACTATGATGGTGACTTCCCCATCGACCTGGGCAACGTCCGGCTGAATACCAACTATATAGAGTTTGACGACGTGAACAAGGGGGACCATCCCGTGGTGGAATTGCAGGTGGCCAACATGGAGCACGGGACATACACGCCCCAGTTGATGCACCTGCCCGAATATCTCACGGCTGAGTATGTGCCAGCCATTATTCAGCAGGGACGTGTGGGTAAAATACGACTGACACTGAACAGTGAAAAACTATTTCTGGACGGATTGAATCAGACGTCGATATACCTGGCCCGCTATATGGGCGACAAGGTGAGCGAGAAGAACGAAATTGTGGTATCGGCAGTGCTGTTACCCGCCTTTCGTAACCTGACCCCCGAACGTTTGGCCACTGCACCGCACATTGTTCTGACCGACAACGAAAAGCAGGTCGGGAGCGATATCACGGTGACGATGGACTCGAAGAAAAATAAGGTAACCAAGGTTCTCAACGTGACGAATACCGGTGAGGAGATGCTGACGGTGAATGCCGTACAGGTCTTCAACCGGGCCATGACGGTGAGCTTAGGTGACCGAAATATTCCTCCGCATGGCAGCACGAAACTGAAAATCACCTTGAGTGGCAAGGAACTGCAGCGGGCTAAGAACGGTCCGCGACTATTGCTCATCAGCAACGACCCGCGCCAGGCCAAGACAATGTTGAACATAAACGTGGAATAACCTCATAACCCTCACAATGGAACATCCGGAGAACAGTGCAGAGTACAAGGGACTGACCGTGAACAGCGGTGTAGGTCCTGTTTCGATAGTCAATCCCTATTTGAAGCGTGGACGTTTCGCCCGGCGGCGACTGACGGCCGACGACTACGTGGAGGGCATATTAAAGGGCGAATCAGCCATCTTGGGACAAGCCGTTACGCTGGTGGAAAGCACAAATCCCGGGCATCAGGCCATTGCGCAGGAAGTGATAGAGAAATGTCTGCCATACAGTGGCAAGTCGGTGCGCGTGGGTATTAGCGGTGTGCCAGGGGCCGGCAAGAGTACCAGTATCGATGAGTTCGGCATCCATGTGCTGAAGCAGTATGGCGGCAAACTGGCCGTGTTAGCTATCGATCCCAGTTCCGAGCGTACGAAAGGCAGCATCCTGGGCGATAAGACACGCATGGAAAAACTTTCGGTTCATCCCGACAGTTTCATTCGTCCCAGCCCATCGGCCGGTTCACTGGGCGGCGTGGCCCGCAAGACTCGCGAGACCATCATCCTATGCGAAGCTGCCGGATACGACAAAATCTTTGTAGAGACCGTGGGTGTAGGACAGAGTGAGACGGCGTGTCACTCGATGGTAGACTTCTTCCTGCTCATCCAACTGGCGGGTACTGGCGACGAACTGCAGGGAATCAAGCGTGGCATCATGGAAATGGCTGACGGTATTGTGATAAACAAGTGCGACGGCAACAATGTGGAGAAATGCCAGTTGGCAGCCAACCACTTCCGCAACGCCCTGCACCTGTTCCCGCCGACGGAGAGTGGCTGGATGCCGAAGGTACTCTGCTATTCGGGTTTCTACGGACTGGGTATTAAGGAAGTCTGGGACATGATATATGAGTACGTCGACTTTGTGAAGGCCAACGGCTATTTCGATTACCGCCGCAACGAGCAGGCCAAGTACTGGATGTACGAGACCATCAACGAACAATTGCGCAATAACTTCTATCAGAACCAGACCATCGAGGACTTACTGAAGGCCTCGGAGGCCAGTGTGTTGAGAGGGGAGAAAACCTCATTCGTTGCTGCCAAGCAACTGCTCGATGCGTACTTTGCACTCCTCCATTAGCCACGTGGGGGTGCTGGTGGCACCACAGATGCCAATGGAGTCACATTCGGTCAGCCAACGGGGGTCAATCTCGTTGGCTGCACTTATCATATAGCTTTGTGGATTCACACGCTGACACTCGCTGAACAGTACACGACCGTTGCTCGACTTCTTGCCGCAGACGAATAGCACCACATCGTGGCGCGAGGCAAACTCGCGGATGTGGGGCATGCGGTTGGCCACTTGGCGGCAGATGGTATCGTAATAGCGGAAGTTGGCCTGAGGTGAGATGTGTTTCTCGATATAGTCAACGATGCGACGGAACTCGTCCAGAGGCTTGGTTGTCTGGCTGTATAGGTAGATGTCCTGGCTGAAGTTGAGGTCCTTCACGTCTTCGGGCCGTTCGATGACGATGGCCGTACCCTCGGTCTGGCCCACAAGTCCAAGTACCTCAGCGTGCCCCGGTTTACCGAAAATGACGATTTGCTTGTGGTGCTCGGGGTCGCTGTCGTATTCCCGCTTGATGCGTTCTTGGAGGTGAAGTACCACAGGACAGGTGGCGTCGATGAGCTCGATGTTGTTTTGGCGTGCCTTATGGTAGGTTTGTGGCGGTTCGCCGTGGGCGCGGAGCAGCACGGCGGCATCGTGCAACTGGTTGTATTCGTCGTGTCCGATAGTGATGAGACCTAATTGTTGCAGACGGTCACATTCCATGGAGTTGTGGACGATGTCGCCCAGGCAATACAGTGGTCGGGCATTGTTCTGCAATACCTCTTCTGCCTTTCCAATGGCGCGGGTCACGCCAAAACAGAATCCACTGCCAGTGTCAATTTCTACGTTCACGTGTTATAGGTCTTATAAAGCATCTTTCGCTGCCCGCTCGTATGCCCGTAGCAACCATTGTTTCTGTTCTTCGATAGTCATGTGGCTATTGTCCAGTATCTGGGCATCGGATGCCTGACGGAGTGGGCTGATTTCGCGGTGTGTATCGATGTAGTCGCGTTCCTCCACGTTGTGCAGGATTTCCTGCATGTCGCACGCCTCGCCTTTGGCCGTCAGTTCGTCGTAGCGACGTTGGGCACGAATCTCAGCTGATGCGGTCACGAAGATTTTCAACTCAGCCTGGGGGAATACGGTGGTACCGATGTCACGGCCGTCCATGATGATGCCTCCCTCCTGGCCCATACGCTGTTGTTGGCGCACCATTTCCTCGCGGACAAACCCCAGCGCAGCAATAGGACTGACGTGGTTGCTCACTTCCAGCGTGCGGATGCGGTCTTCTACGCGCGTACCATTCAAATAGGTATCGGGACGTCCGCGTTCGGGATTGAATTGAAAGGAAATTTGAATGTTCTTCATCTCCTTCTTCAGTCGTTGCTCGTCGATATGTCCGTCGGCTTGGATGATGTGGTTGTCCAAAGCGAAAAGTGTTACGGTGCGATACATGGCACCACTGTCCACGTAGACATAACCTATTTCGCGGGCCAGATCCTTGGCCATGGTGCTCTTTCCGCACGATGAGAAGCCGTCGATGGCAATAGTGATTTTTTTCATGGACTTATAGGGAATAGGAGAGACTGACGGCCAAGGTGGGTGCACTGACGTGGTACTTAGCATAAGCCAGTCCGAGTTTGAAATTCTTGATGTTGAGTCCGGCACCAAAGGTGAGTCCGGCGGCATGGCTCGAACCAGCAGCCTTCATCTCATAGGCGCGGCGGAAGTTATAGCCTGCGGCAATATAGAACTGCTTCGTGGGTATAATGTCGATGCCCACGTTGAAGTGGTTTATCAATATAGTTCCTGCTTTGGGCTCTTGGCTGACATGATAGTAATACCCCTTGCTCCATCGGGTCAGGTCCACCAGTGTCACGGTGAAGCGTATGGGGGCGTGGCCAAGGTTTTTCGAAAAGCCAATCTGAAGGTCGAAAGGCAGTCGCTCATGGTGCTCGCCGTATGCCTTCACTTGCCCGCCCAGATTGGCTGCCACGGCCGAGAAGGAAAAACCATGTTCTTCGTCGAAGTAGTTCAGTCCCAAGTCCACAGCCAGTCCCACGGAACTATAGTCGGCCAGTTTGGAGTAGATGAAGCGTCCTGTGGCGCCACCACTCCAGCGTTCGCTCAAGTTGTAACAGTACATACCACTTATGGCCATGTCCAGGGCGTGCATATCGCCTATGACTTCGCCTGTGACCAGGGTTTCCTTCATTTTACCATATCCTACGAATTGCGCGCAAATGCCCCACGTGCCGCGTTCGCCCTGCGCACGTACAAAGGCTGCGCTACCCGTCTTAGAGCCTCGCATATAGGTCATGAAGTTCACATTCATCGAATTGCTGCTGACATTGGCCATTTGTGCGGGATTCTGAAAGATGAGCGAGGCATCGTCCTCGATGGTGGATATGTTCCGACCGCCCAAAGCTATGGAATGTGCCGAGGTGGGCAGGCTGAGGAAGTTGAACACACTGCCGCTTTCCTGTCCCCGTGTGGCAACAGAAAAAACAAGTCCGATGATGAAGAAAAACGACCGGTGTGTCATCATATTATGTTTTTGCGTCGTAAAGGTACGCTTTTTTTACCTCTAAAACGCTAAAAGTACCATAAAAGTTGTGTCAGAACCTTAAAAAAGTGGGAAATGGGAAAAAAAATTGCTCAATAGCGAATGTAAATGAAAAAATTGTGTTACATTTGTTCCCGAAGAATGGAAAATTAACGCAAATCTATATGGAAAACGTAGAGAACAAAACCATCAATGACGAACTTCAGGGTCAGTCGTGGACCAGTATGCTGATTGGTTACGTACTCGTTCTGGCTGCAATATTTGTGGCTTTTGAGTGGACCCAGCGTGAGATTAAGATTGATGAGAGTAACGAACCTATCTACGACATGGCAGTCGAGGAGGACATGATTCCCATCACCAAGCAAGAACAGCCCGTGCAGGCTCCCCCTCCACAGGCAGCTCCTATGACACCCGAGATTTTGGATGTGGTGGACAATGAGGAAGAACTTGTCGAAGAGGAAATCCAGACTTCTGAGGAGGTGAACCAAAGCATCGTTTCCACTCCGGGTACGGGTGCTCCCACCGCAGTGGTTGCAGGTCCTCCTGCCCCCGTCGTTGAGGAGGTGGATGATGACCGCATCCTGGACGTTCCCGAAGAGAGCGCTGAGTTCCCCGGCGACGTTTATGCATGGTTGGCCAAGAATATGCAGTATCCTTCCATCTGCCGCGAGCAGAATATTCAGGGCCGCGTCAGCGTTCAGTTCGTAATCAACAAGGACGGCTCCATCGTTGATGTCAAGGTCGTTCGTTCGCCGGACGAGCACCTGTCGAAGGAGGCCGAACGCGTGGTTAAGTCCATGCCCAAGTGGAAGCCCGCTCGTCAGGGTAACAAACCCGTACGTATGCGTTACGTGCTTCCCGTTATGTTCAAGTTGAGCTAAAAATCAATTGTAATCTTATACTCAGAGGCTGCCGCATTCCGGCAGCCTTTTTGTTCTTCCCGAGTAAAGTTTTCCGAAAACATTCGTCATTCTCCCATATTTTCGTTATATTTGCATTCGTAATCCTTTTTTATATTATATATGTATACAAGTTCTGAACTTTTGGAGCGGGTGAATCAGGCATTAGCCAGTCTGCCCGATGACCGGCAACCCGCCGGACTGTACGACCCTATTCGTTATGCCCTTTCGCTGGGAGGAAAGCGCATCCGTCCCGTACTGATGCTCATGGCCTATAACCTCTACCGGGAAAATCCCGACCACATCATGATGCCGGCCCTGGGCGTGGAGACCTATCACAACTTCACCCTGCTGCACGACGACCTGATGGACCGTGCCGACGTTCGTCGCGGTCATGCCACGGTACACCGTCGCTGGAACGATAACCAGGCCATCCTTAGTGGCGACACCATGTTGGTCCTGGCCTACCAGCGTGTTGCCCAGTGCAATCCCCGATATTTGCCGGAGGTGATGGATTTGTTCACCACCACAACGCTGGAGATAGATGAGGGACAGCAGTACGATATTGAGTTCGAGACCCGCAACGACGTGACGGAGGATGAGTACATCGAGATGATTCGTCTGAAGACCAGCGTCCTTTTGGCCTGTGCCTTGAAGATGGGTGCCCTGCTGGCCGATGCACCGAAGGCCGATGCCCAGGCCCTTTATGATTTTGGCGAACAGGTGGGGCTGGCCTTCCAACTTCAGGATGACTACCTGGATGTGTATGGCAACTTCGAAGTCTTTGGCAAGCGCATAGGTGGCGACATCCTTTGCAACAAGAAAACCTATATGCTCATCAATGCCCAGTTGCGTGCCAACGAGCAACAGCGGCACGAACTTGACCGCTGGCTCTCGGCCACGGACTATGAAGAGGAAGAGAAGATTCGTGCTGTCACTCGCCTCTACGACGAGATAGGTATCTCCCAGTTGGCCCGTCAGAAGATAGAGTACTACTATGCCCTGGCAGCCCAGAGTCTGGCTCGTGTGAATTTGCCCGAAGAGCGTAAGCGCCTCCTATGGCAGTATGCCCAGCAGATGCTCAACCGCCAGTCATGATGGACACCCATAGTCATATCTACGGCCCTGAGTTCGACGAAGACCGCGATCAGGTGGTGGCCCGTGCCCGAGAGGCAGGGGTGGAGCGGGTATTGCTGCCCAACATCAATTCCGATACGGTGGAGCCCATGCTTGCGCTCTGTCGTCGATATCCCGACTATTGTCTCCCCATGATGGGCCTCCATCCCGAAGACGTACGGACTGACTATGCAGGTGTTCTCTCCTCCATGCGGGAATTGCTGCAGCAGCCCGCCCATCCCTACATTGCGATTGGGGAGGTGGGACTCGACTTCTACTGGGATCAGACCTTCCGCACCGAACAGTTGGGAGCTTTCGAACAGCAGCTCTGCTGGGCGTTCGATTTGGATTTGCCCTTAGTCATTCATTGCCGTGCTGCCCACTGCGAACTTGTGGAGGTGATGGAACGTCACCGGGCCGAGCACCTGCGTGGCATCTTCCATTGTTTTGGCGGAACGGTCGAGGAGGCGCAACAATTGCTCTCCTTCCCTGGTTTTGTTCTGGGCATCGGCGGTGTGCTGACGTACAAGAAGTCAACCCTTCCCGAGGTGTTGCGCAACGTTCCTTTGGAGCGTGTGGTGGTGGAAACCGACGCTCCCTATCTGGCTCCTGTCCCCCATCGCGGTAAGCGTAACGAAAGTGCTTTTGTGGCCGATACTTTGCAACGTTTGGCTGAAGTGTACGGAATCACCCTGTCAGAGGCTGATAAAGTCACCACAGACACCGCCAAACGGCTCTTCTCGCTCCCCTAATTGCCCATTTATACCCTTAAATCGCAAAAAAAGAAGAAATTTATGAGAGAAAACGTGTGCAGTTCACTTTTTTTTCGTAACTTGCACTCCGAATAAGGCTGAATAGGGCAGAATATGCCCATAAATGTGCCCTTTTGGAGAGATGCTCGAGTGGCTGAAGAGGCACGCCTGGAAAGCGTGTATACGTCAAAAGCGTATCCGGGGTTCGAATCCCCGTCTCTCCGCAAAGATATGGAGAATACACTCCGTAGAAACGTGAAAATAGTAAAAACAAATAAAAATTAATTAACTTTAAAATCAAAAAACAATGAAAAAGTTATTTGCAATTGTTGCATTGGTTGCAGCATGTTCTTTTGCTGCAACTTCTAACGTGATGGCACAGGAAGATGTAGAGGCAGCCGAGACCGAGCAGGTTGATACCGCTGCCGTTGACACTGCTGCTGTTGACACCGCTGCCGTTGAGGCTGTTGCTGAGACTCCTATCGTGGAAGAAGAGAGCGAAAGCCTTCACAAGGTTCTGAAGACAAAGTTCATCGAGGGTGATGCCGGCTTCATGTCTCTCGTTGCTCTGGCTCTGGTCCTGGGTCTGGCATTCTGCATCGAGCGCGTTATCTATCTGACTTTGGCTCAGGTTAACACCCGTAAGTTCATGTCTGACCTGGCTGACTTGGTTGCTAAGGACAAGGTTGAGGATGCTCTTGCACTTTGCGCCGCTACACGTGGTCCTGTTGCTCGTGTATCCAGCAAGGCTCTGACTTGCTTGAACAGCAAGGATCAGAACGATATCGCTTCTATTGAGCGCGCTATTAATACCGAGGCTGAGATTCAGGGTTCTTATCTCGAACAGCACTGCTCTTGGATTACCTTCTTCATCGCCTCTGCTCCCTCTCTCGGATTCTTGGGTACTGTGATCGGTATGGTTATGGCCTTCGATACGATTGAGAAGGCTGGTGATATTTCTCCCACTGTCGTTGCCGGCGGTATGAAGGTGGCCCTGATTACCACTATCTTCGGTATCGTTGTTGCCTTGATTCTGCAGTTGTTCTACAACTTCATCCTTGGTAGCATCGAAGGTCTGACTGCCAACATGGAAGAGTCCGCTCAGGAACTGCTGACCATGTGCGTGAAGTCGCCCAAGTGCCAGAAGTAATTAACCCCAATCCACTCATTCTTTAATTATTAAGGAGAGTAATTATGAAATTAGAGAAAATATCCAATAATGTACTATATGCAGTATGTGGTCTAATCATTGTGGTCTTCCTGCTGTTCTTCATGGTGGGCTATGATAACTACGACGAGTCGGGCAATGTTGCTCCCACAATGACCAACCTGCTTATGGGCCTGATGTATGTGCTGGGTCTTGCCACCTTCTGCCTGATGGTATGGAGCTTGATTAAGAGCGCACGCAGCGCCGCTGGTAGCGATGAGGTAAAAGCTACAGGTATCCCAGGCTCAAAGATTGTCATCTTCACTGCAATAGTGACACTGGCCGCATTTGTTCTCGGTTACGTGTTCAATCTTGGCGAGGAGGCTTTCACCACCTCCAGTGGTGTTACGACTTCCAGCAGTATGGTTTCCTTGGTCGATGCCTTCATGGTGTCTATCTATTTCCTGGCAGTTGTATCTGTCATTGCTGTTGTTGTTGCAGGTACGGGTGTAATGACCAAGAGTGCAACTAAGAAGTAAAACCGAATTAACTCAAGCGAGATATGGCAAAGAAAAAAAGGAAAGTACCAGGTCTGAACGCCAGTTCTACTGCGGACATCTCCTTCATTCTGCTTATCTTCTTCCTGATAACCACCTCTATGGACACGGACATGGGTCTGGCACGTCGTCTGCCCCAGCCGCCTGACAACGAAGAGATTCAGCAGGAACTGAAGATCAAGGAGCGCAATGTGATGGAGGTTCGTATCAACGCCCAGGGTTACCTGTGGGTGAAGGACGGCACGGCTTCGAGTTATGTCGACATCCGCGAATTGCGCGACCGTGCAAAGATGTTCATCAAGAACGAGAACAACCTTAGCATTCTGCCTGAGAAGCACGGCATCAATGTACCCTTATTGGGAATGTGCGCCCTGACAGACAAACATGTGATTTCAGTTCAGACCGACCGCGGCACACCATACAACATGTACTTCCAGGTACAGAACGAGTTGGTGGCTGCCTACAACGAACTGCGCGATGAACTGTCGAAGCAGAAGTTCGGCCGCATCTATGCTGCGCTGAGCGACGAGCAGAAGGTTGCTATACGTACCTATTATCCTCAGAAGATTTCTGAGGCAGAACCTAAAAACTATGGAGGGAACTAATTATGGCAAAGAAAAAAGGTAGTCGCGAAATGCCGGAGATGAACACCTCATCTCTGCCTGACTTGATTTTCACATGATTGTAACCACTATGCGCGAGGTTACGCTGAAGGTGAAGTTCGTGGTTCCCGCAGGTACGGAATTGGAGAAACTGGAAAAGAAATCTGCTGTTTCGTTCATCTACGTAGGTCCTCCTACCGACCAACTGCGTGCTCAGTATGGTAGTTCGACCCGCATCCAGCTGAACGACCGCTATGCCGAACCCTCGGAGGTGATGGACTTCATCTACCAGGAGCGTCAGTCCATGTCGGATCAGTCGGCTCAGGTAGTATCCATCAAGGCCGACCAGCGCACACAGATGGGCTACATCACCGACATCAAGGAAGTGCTGCGCCGCTCTTGGGCACTGAAGGTCAACTACTCCTCTACCCATCGGCAGTAAGCACGATTCTCAAACATGAACCATCAAGGGAGAGACCGATATTACGTCGGTCTCTCCCTTTTTTTTATTTTCAAGCATTTACTTTCCCATTTGACAATAAATTTGTAACTTTGCAGGACATTAAGGTAAAATAATGATGGTATTAGACGATTTAGACAAAGAAATCCTCAATTTGATTGCGTGCGACGCTAAGATTCCCTTCCTGGAGGTTGCGCGCAAGTGTGGGGTATCCGGTGCAGCCATTCACCAGCGTGTGCAGAAGCTCATGTCGTCGGGTGTCATTCAGGGTTCGCAGTATCTGCTCGACCCCGAAATGGTTGGTAACGGCACGTGTGCCTTCGTGGGACTGCTCCTGCGCGACCCCTCCGACTCCGAGCGTGTACTCACTGAACTCCGGAAGATTCCCGAGATAGTTGAGTGTCACTTCACTACGGGCAACTACGACCTCTTCGTGAAAATCTATGCCCACGACAATGCTCACCTGCTGAGCATTATTCACGACAAGTTGCAACCCATCGGCATCCAGCGCAGTGAAACGATGATTTCGTTCCATGAGCCCATCCACCGCCAGATGCCCATCTGCACCAGCCATGATTAGTCTAATTGCGGCCGTCTCGCGCAATCGTGCTATTGGCTACCAGAACAAACTGCTCTACTGGTTGCCCAACGACCTGCGTCGTTTCAAGTCGCTCACCACGGGCCACACCATCATCATGGGGCGCCGCACTTTCGAGTCCCTGCCCAAAGGGGCACTGCCCAACCGCCGCAATATTGTGTTGTCGCACAGCGGTGCCCAGTTTCCTGGTGCTGAGACGTTTCCCACGCTCGAGGCAGCGCTTATGAGTTGCCGGCCCGACGAGGAGGTTTTCGTGATTGGTGGAGCCAGTGTCTATCGTCACGCGCTTCACTTGGCCGACCGCCTCTGTTTGACGGAGATCGACGACACTCCGGCCCAGGCCGATGCTTTCTTCCCCGACTATTCTGACTGGACGGCCATCTGGGAGGAACAGCACGAGCCCGACGACCGCCATGCCTATCGCTACCGTTTTGTGGATTACGTAAGTGTAAACGCTAACGAAAACAAGAATTCTTAATTCTTCACTCTTCATTAAACAATGCAGCCGTATCTCCATCTATTGCAGCGCATCCTCGACGAAGGCGTCACGAAGGGTGACCGTACCGGAACGGGCACCATCAGCATCTTTGGCCACCAGATGCGTTTCGACCTCTCGCAGGGCTTTCCCCTGCTCACCACCAAGAAGGTTCACCTCAAGAGCATCATCTACGAACTGCTCTGGTTCCTGCAGGGCGA
The DNA here is from genome assembly GCA_905234735.1 of uncultured Bacteroidaceae bacterium. Taxonomy (GTDB): domain Bacteria; phylum Bacteroidota; class Bacteroidia; order Bacteroidales; family Bacteroidaceae; genus Physcousia. The sequence goes on from CAJOJA010000004.1 coordinate 122,845, forward strand.
CACGAATGTCCGTTACCTCCAGGAACATGGTGTGCGCATCTGGAACGAATGGGCCGACCCCGTTACGGGCGACCTCGGCCACATCTATGGCTATCAGTGGCGGTCATGGCCCGACTACAACGGCGGTTTCATAGACCAGATACAGCAGGCCGTCGACGACATCAAGCACAACCCCAACAGTCGCCGCATCATCGTTTCGGCCTGGAACGTGGCCGACATCGACAACATGAATCTGCCCCCCTGTCACGCTTTCTTCCAGTTCTACGTGGCCGACGGACGCCTCTCGCTGCAGCTCTACCAGCGCAGCGCTGACTGTTTCCTGGGTGTTCCCTTCAACATCGCCTCGTATGCCCTCCTGTGCATGATGATGGCCCAGGTTTGCGGCCTGCAGCCTGGCGACTTCATCCATACCACGGGCGACACCCACATCTATACGAACCATCTCGATCAGGTTCGTCTCCAGCTCACTCGCAAGCCTCGCCCCCTGCCGCACATGGTTCTCAATCCCGAGGTCAAGAACATCTTCGACTTCCAGTACGACGACTTCCAGCTCGAGGGTTACGACCCGTGGCCGGCCATAAAGGGTGAGGTGTCGGTATAAATTAATGATTAATAATTAAGCGTTGCAAATGGGTTTATCGGAGGACTTCATCGCATTGATGCGCTCACACATGGGCGAAGAGCAGGCAGAAGCCCTGTTCGAGGGACTCAGTCAGCAGCCTACGGTTGCCTTGCGCTTCAATCCACGCAAGACGGCCCATCTCACGCTGAACCGTGAGGCCTTGGGCGACCCTGTCTCTTGGTGCCCCGATGCCTATTATCTCGATGCACGTAGGGCCTTCACCTTTGATCCACTCTTCCATGCCGGAGCCTATTACGTGCAGGATGCCTCCTCCATGTATCTTGCCGAAATCCTAAGAAAATATGGGTCCTATAAGTCCCCTGAGCCCCTTGTAGCCCTCGACCTCTGTGCAGCCCCCGGTGGCAAGAGCACCTTGCTGGCTGCCACGTTGCCTGAGGGCAGTACCCTCATCAGCAACGAGCCCATTCGCAAACGTGCCCAGGTGCTGGCCGAGAACATGCAGAAGTGGGGCTATCCCAATTGCATCGTCACCAACAACTATCCGCAGGACTTCGGTCATCTGCGCCACGCCTTCGACCTTATCCTCACCGACGTTCCCTGTTCCGGTGAGGGCATGTTCCGCAAGGACCCCGTCGCCCTTCAGGAGTGGAGTCTACAGAACGTACAGCAGTGTGCCGAGCGCCAGCGCGACATTCTCCGCGCCATACTGCCCACTCTGAAGCCTGGCGGTCTGCTCGTCTACAGCACCTGCACCTTCAACCGCTATGAGGACGAGGACCAGGTCTGCTGGCTCCAGTCGGAATATGGCCTCCAACTGCTCGAGGAACGTCACTTCTTGCCAGGCCGTGACCGTGGCGAGGGTCTCTATATCGCCGCCTTGCGGCACACGGAGAGCACAGAGAATACGGAGAGCACAGAGACCTGTTGCATCAGAGGTCTCAATGTTCTTGCTGACGTCAACGACTATAATTGTCAATTATCTATTGTCCATTGTCCATTGTCGTTGTCCTACGACGACGCCATTCGTTACCTCCGTCACGAGGCCCTGCACATTGCGGCTCCCCGTGGCCTTGTCGCTGTCACCTACCGTGGTCTGCCTCTTGGTCTGGCCAAGAGTGTTGGCTCCCGCCTCAACAACCTCTATCCGCAGGAATGGCGCATCCGCACCACCTACAGTCCCACCGACCCTCTTCCCGACTTCTTCGTTTAGGTCCTACGTGACCCCAGCTTGTGTCACGCGTGACACAAGCCAGTTCCATACGTGGAACGAGGCCGAACGACGCGTCGATGAAGCCTCGTACACATACAACTCCTTCCCAATCCCTTGCCTGGCCCTCCTTTTTCCATACGTTCGGCAACTTTTGTCCCGATTTGTCGTGGGATAAGAAGTTTTTTTCGTAATTTTGCAGAGTATTTGTAAAGAGGCAATTTTATATGATGAGAAGGATTCTATTCGTATGTGCTCTGCTGGTAGCCGTGGGCGTCAGCGCGCAGACCAGTCTGGCCGGACGCGAGTATCACCACTCCAACATCATGGCCGACGAGATAAACAAGGCCGTGAACGAAGGAGTTGGAGACATGGAGAAGGCACGCCGCGAATTCATTGCCAAGGCCGAGGAGAAGAAGGGTCGTAAGCTTACGGCTAAGGAACTGGCCGAGGTGGACAAGAAGTTGGAGGAGACAAAGAAATTGATGGTGGCCATGAAGGACGGTATGAAGATGGCCATTACCGTAGTCTTCAAGGACGACAAGAACGTGGTGATGAAGTGCGAGATGAAGGTGGACGATAGGGTAATGAAAGCTGCCGGCATCGGGTGGGCCAAGCGCAAACTGATAGGGCTGGCTACGAAGGTTATGCCCGACGAGAAGGCTACCTACACGGTGCAGGGCAACCACGTCTATCTCTTCGACGGCGAGGAGCGCGACACCATGCGCCTGAGCGACGACGGCAAGTACCTCTACGGCAAGATGGACGAGAAGAAGAAATTCAAGCTGACGCGCACGAAGTAAACACACAAACCTTATAACCTAAATAGCTATGTCAAACAGATTTATCTTGAACGAAGTGTCGTACTTCGGACCGGGTGCCCGTAAGGAACTGCCCGGCGTGGTGGCCCGTCTGGGCTTTACGAAAGCATTGGTAGTGACCGACAAAGGGCTGATGAAGTTCGGTGTGGCTAAGATGGTGCTTGACGTCATGGACGAGGCCGGTATCCAGTACGAAGTGTTCGACGACGTGAAACCCAATCCCACGGTGACGAACGTGAAGAACGGCATTGAGGCCTGCAAACGGGCCGGGGCCGATTTCATTGTGGCCATCGGTGGCGGTTCTTCGATGGACACCGCCAAGGGCATAGGCATCGTGGTCCGCAACCCCGAGTTTGCAGACATCGTTTCGCTGGAGGGCGTGGCCGACACGAAGAAGAAGTCGCTGCCCATCATTGCCCTGCCCACCACGGCAGGTACGGCTGCGGAGACCACCATCAACTATGTCATCATCGACGAGACGCGCCAGGCCAAGATGGTGTGCGTCGACCCCAATGACATCCCCTGCGTGGCTATCATCGATGCCGAACTGATGTACTCTCTGCCCAAGTCGTTGACCGCTGCCACGGGCATGGATGCGATGACGCATGCCATAGAGGGCCTCATCACGAAGGCTGCCTGGGAACTCTCCGATATGTTCGAGATAAAGGCCATAGAGATGATATACAAGTATCTGCCCTTGGCTGTTGACGAACCTACAAACCCGAAGGGGCGTGACGGAATGGCCGTGGCCCAGTATGTGGCCGGTATGGCCTTCTCGAATGTGGGTCTGGGTGTCGACCACGGCATGGCTCACCCTCTTTCGGCCCTGTTCGACGTGCCCCACGGTGTAGCCTGTGCCATGCTGCTGCCCACGGTGATGCGCTTCAACATGCCCGCAGCGATGGACAAGTACATCGACATTGCCAAGGCCTGCGGCGTCTACGTGGCAGGCATGACCACCCAGGAGGCTGCCGAGGCTGCCTGCAAGGCCATCGAGGACCTGAGTGCCCGCGTCGGGACCAACAAACGACTGACCGAACTGGGTATCACGGAGAAGGATATCCCGGCGCTGGCCGACCAGGCTATTGCCGATGTCTGCACACCTGGCAATCCGCGCCCTGTGACGCGCGATGACATTGTTGCCCTGTATCGCTCCATCCTGTAGTGGTGATGTCGAAAGTAAATCGTAAATAGTTAATTGTTAAATCGTAAATTATCTTCATGGATTGGTTGCTTAATCTTTTCACCGATTCGGACTCCATTGCACACATCGTCTTGCTGTATGCACTGGTCATCTCCATCGGTATCGCCCTGGGCCGAATCAAGATTTTCGGTATCTCGCTGGGCGTCACTTTCGTCCTGTTTGCCGGCATCCTGGCCGGGCATCTGGGCCTGACGGGAACCACGAACATCCTGACCTACATCCAGGACTTCGGACTCATCCTGTTTGTCTACTGCATCGGTTTGCAGGTGGGACCAGGTTTCTTCGAGAGTCTCAGAGATGCGGGCATCAAGATGAATCTGATGGCCGTCTCCATCATCCTGCTCAATGTGGCCTGCTGCATCGGACTCTTCTTCCTGGTCTTCTACAAGGGTGGCCCTATCATGGGCGAGAATGCCCGAAGTCTGGCCATGATGGTCGGTGTGCTTTGCGGTGCCATCACCAACACCCCTGGACTGGGTGCGGCCAACGAGGCCTGCTCCACCATCTTCGGTGCCGATGCGCCTCCCATTGCCAACGGTTATGCCTGTGCCTATCCCTTGGGCGTGGTGGGTATCATTCTCGCCACCATCGCCATTCGCATGATATGCAACGTAAAGATGAAGAAGGAACAGGAACAGTTGGAGAAGGAGCGTGCTGAGAATCCCCACGCCAAGCCGCATAAGATGACCTTGCAGGTAATGAACCGTGCTTTGTCCGGCCGTACGCTGTTGCAGGTAAGTCAGTTCTTGGGACGCGACTTCGTGGTTTCGCGCATCCTGCACGACGGGCACGTCAGCATCCCCAACCGTGACACCATCCTGTACGAGGGCGACAAGATGTTTATCGTCTGCGCCGAGGAGGCTGCTGAGGCCATCACGGCCTTCATCGGTGAGCCTTGCGAAGTAGAATGGGAGGAACAGGATGTGCCTCTGGTGAGCAAGCACATTCTGGTGACGCAGCCCAGTATGAACGGCAAGACGTTCGGTTCTCTGCATTTCAGCTCGGTGTATGGCGTGAATGTGACCCGCATCCGCCGCAACGGCATGAACCTCTATGCCGACCGTAACCTGCGTATGCAGGTGGGCGACAAGATTGTCGTCGTAGGTCCCGAGGATGCTGTCGACCGCGTCGCTTCGATGATGGGCAACTCTGTGAAGAGTCTCGACCATCCCAATCTCTCAACCATCTTCGTGGGCATACTGGTTGGTATCATCTTCGGCATGATGCCCATCGCCATTCCGGGCATTCCCACCCCTGTGAAGCTGGGTCTGGCCGGTGGTCCGCTGATTATCGCCATTCTGGTTGGCCGTTTCGGTTATCGTGCCCATCTGGTGGCCTATACCACCACCAGTGCCAATCTGATGCTTCGCGAGATAGGCCTCGTCCTGTTCCTGGCCAGTGTGGGCATCAAGGCCGGTGCATCGTTCTGGAACACTGTGGTCGCGGGCGATGGACTGACCTACGTGTGGTGCGGTTTCCTCATTACCGTGTTGCCTATCCTGATTGTGGGCACTGTGGCCCGTCTGCGCTATAAGTTGAACTACTTCACCCTGATGGGCTTGATAGCCGGTTCCAATACCGATCCACCAGCTCTGGCCTACGCCAACCAAACGGCGGGCAACGATGCTCCGGCTGTGGGCTACTCCACGGTTTATCCCCTGAGCATGTTCCTGCGCATCCTGACAGCGCAACTCATTATCCTGCTGTTGTGTTCGGCATAGGGATATTGGGAAAATGAGAGAATGAAATGCGTTATTTCATTCAGCTGAGTTTCGACGGCACAGCCTATCACGGCTGGCAGATACAGCCTAACGGGGTGAGCGTGCAGGAAGTCCTGCAGGGGGCGCTCACCACGTTGTTGCGTCACCCCATAGAGGTGGTGGGTGCCGGACGTACGGATGCCGGTGTGCATGCCCGCATGATGGTGGCGCACATGGACAGTCCTGTGGAGCTAGACTGTGTCCAGTTCTCCTACAAGCTCAACAAAATCCTGCCTCGTGACATCGCCGTGCAGCGCGTGTGGCCCGTTCCCGATGACATGCACGCCCGCTTCTCGGCCACCTCGCGCACGTACCACTACCATATACATACGCGCAAGGATCCCTTCCTGCGGTACCATAGTTGGCTGGTGACTTTCCCGCTCGACTTCGACCGCATGAACGAGGCTGCCCGGTGTCTGCTCCGCTACGAGGACTTCACCAGTTTCTCGAAGACGCAGACCGACACGAAGACCAACCTCTGTCGCATCACAGAGGCCGGGTGGGAGGAAGAAGGAGGGACGGGGTGGATTTTTACTATCACCGCCAACCGCTTCCTGCGCAACATGGTGCGCGCCATCGTGGGCACTCTCATAGAGGTGGGACGTGGACGCATGACGGTGGAGGATTTCTGTCAGGTGATTGAGCAGAAGAACCGCTGTTCGGCAGGCGAGAGTGTACCAGCTCATGGGCTCTTCCTCACAGAGGTTGAGTATATGTCACCCTCCCCTTGGGGAGGGAATGAGGAGGGGGCCTTATGATCTGGTTATTGTTTTCCTTCCTCAGTGCGACCCTTCTGGGGTTCTACGATGTCTGCAAGAAGCGGGCATTGCGGGACAATGCCGTTTTGCCGGTGCTGTTCCTCAACACCCTCTTCTCCTCGCTCATCTTTCTGCCTGTGGCCCTGTTGCCCGAGGTGCCTTTTGGTGGATGGGAGGTGCAGCGCTACATCGTACTGAAGAGCCTGATTGTGCTCTCTTCGTGGATATGCGGCTACTACGGCATGAAGTATCTGCCCCTGACGGTCGTAGGCCCCATCAATGCCACACGTCCGGTCATGGTGCTGCTGGGTGCCTTGCTCATCTTTGGCGAACGGTTGAACCTGTACCAGTGGGTGGGTGTGCTGTTTGCCATCATCAGTTTCTACATGCTGAGCCGGAGCGGAAAGAAGGAGGGCATCGACTTCCGTCACAACCGCTGGATATTGCTTACCGTATTGGCGGCCGCCCTGGGGGCCTTGAGTGGACTCTACGACAAATACCTCATGGCAGCGCCCGAAGCCGGTGGGGTAGGGCTGAACCGCCTGACGGTGCAGTGCTACTTCAACTTCTACCAGTGCCTGCTGATGGGAATCGTGTTGCTCAAGGAGCAGGGGGCAAGGGGCAGTGCACACCCTAGCTCCTTAAAATATATCTTCCTGGTCAGCCTCTTCCTCAGTGCGGCCGATTTCGCTTATTTCTATGCCCTCAGTCTGCCTGGAGCGCTAATCAGTGTGGTCAGTATGGTGCGACGCGGCAGTGTGCTAGTCAGCTTCACCGTTGGTGCAATGATGTTCCACGAGAAGAACCTGCGCTCAAAAGCTGTCGATCTCTTGTTGGTACTTATCGGTATGTTGTTCCTTTATCTTGGTGCACGATGAAACATATAGTAGTTTTTCTCATTTTCTCATTCTCTCATTTCCTTAGTCTCCATTGTGAAAACGTTTTCAGCGTTTTCACCAGCGCTCCCGACAGCATCTTCCCCCTGCTGACGGAGAAGAGTCGTCGCGATATGCTTGACTTTTACAACAACCACATGGAAGCCAAGGTGCGCAACCGTTTCAACGACTATGCGCGTCTGGACACACTTACCGATTCGTACCTGCGGCTCACGCTCTCCAAGTCGAGTACGGCAGAGCTGAAACTGTTACGCACTGCGGACAGTGTCGATGTCGTTTGCCTCATACAGACCGCATCGGGGCCTGTTCGCGACAGTCGTGTGACCTTCTACAACACTGCGTGGCAGCGTCTCTACTGGCTCGAACTGCCTCAGCCCGCCACGCGCGACTTCTTTGCTCAGAGCCCCGATAGTGTAGCTCGCGCTATGGACTTTGCCCAGCGCTCCGTCGACGACCTGCGTCTGGTGGAGGTCACGGCCAGTCCCTCGGAGCCCGTCTTCACGCTTGTCCTCTCCGTCGACGAACTGTCTCGCGACGAGAAGAAGCTGGCTCGCCGCTTCCTCCGTCCCCTCCGCTATCGCTGGACCGGTAACGAATTTGCCCTGGAGTAACAACCCCAGGGCAAACACATTCTCTCATTCTCACATTTTCACCTGTACGGCCTTGCCTTTATAGGTGACGGCCTTCTGTGTACCGTCGGGCAGCAGGATGGTGAACTGGCGTGACGGCAACATCCCCGGGAACTGGCCTTTGCGGTTGCCCAAGGTCAGTGTCCGTTTCTTATCGTTCCACGTGATGGGAATCTCGGTGTATTGTCCCTTTTCGTAGTTGTACGTCTCTCCGTCGTCCTCATAGAGGGTGAACTGACCGTTGGCACCCGGGTAGACGCGCAGCTCCAGACTCGACCAGTCGCGGTCGGCCGTAGTCTGCAGGTCACCACCGACAGGGACGATGCTGCCAGCACGGACAAAGAGGGGGATGGTCTGCAGGGTGGTCTCGAGCGTCACCTCCTGACCGCCGTCGTAGGCCTTGCCCGTGAAGTAGTCGTACCACAGGCCGTTCCTCATTTTCTCATTTTCTCCATTTCTCGTTTTCGGCAGGTAGACGGTTGTGGATTTGGGTTGCATGAAATCAATGGTCAATTGTCCATTATCAATTGTCAATTCTTTCTTGTCCCAACCACTCATTTCGTCGAACGACATCCGTTTCTCCGGTGTGTACTGGGCATTGACGATGGGTGCCACGAGCAGCGAGCGTCCGAAGAGGAACTCATCCTTCATGTCATGGCTGCGGGCATCATCGGCAAAGTCCATCCACAGGGCGCGCATGAAGGTGCCGCGATTTCGGGTCACGTCCCAGGCCGTGCTATAAATATAAGGAATGAGGCGGTAGCGCAACTTGATGGCCTGGAGCAGGGCGTCGTAGACGGGTTCGCCAGCCTTGCCATAGTAGTAGAGTTCGCGATAGGTCTCAGTGCCGTGCGAGCGCATCATGGGGCAGAAGGCTCCGAACTGCATCCAGCGTACATAGAGTTCCTGGAACTGCGGGTTCCGAGCACCCGACTCCGGTTCGCTATACGAGCGGTTGTAGGCACCTGAGAAGAAGCCGCCGATGTCGGTATTGCAGTGGGGGTTGCCCGTCAGCGAGTAGTTCAGCAGCATGGGAATCTGGTTGCGCAGGGTAGGCCAGTCGCTGCGTACGTCGCCCGTCCACACGTTTGCGGCGTAGCGCTGTTGTCCGGCAAAGCCCGAGCGGGTCAGAATCATGGCTCGCTTCTGGTCGGTGGTCTTGCGCTGGTTCTCGTAGACGCCACGGACACAGGCTAGGGGGAATGCGTTACGAAGCTTTCGAAACGACTGATTGCCAACGGCGGGGACGTCCAGGTCGCTTTCCTTGTAATCGGAGTGGTCGGGGTCGGTAGAGTCCATCCACCACACGTCGCAGCCTAGGTCGAAGAGTCGGCGCAGGTTCTGCCAGTAGATGGAGCGCGCCTCCTCGGTATAGGGTTTGTAGACGCGCACGCCGCTGGGATAGTCCTTGCGGGGCGGCCACATCGGCAGTCCGCTCTGTGGCCACGTCTCGAAGTCGAAGAGCAGGTTCTTCTCCTTCATCTGTCGGAAGGCTTTGGTGTACGGTCCGAAGCTCTGCCAGATGCTGATGGCCAGGTGTGCCTTCTTCTTGTGGATGTCGTCAATCATGCCCTTGGCATTTGGAAATTCGGGGTTTAGGAACTCCATGGCGTTCCACAGATAGTTCGAGTCCCAGTACTGCCAGTCCATGATGATACCGTCCAGAGGCACGCCCAGCTGTCGGTATTTGTTCACAACTTCGGTCAGTTCCTTCTGACTCTTGTAGCGTTCGCGGCTCTGCCAGAATCCGTAGCTCCATAGGGGTAGCATGGGCACGTCGCCTGAGAGCTGTCGGATGAGGGCCACGTTGCCGTCGGCCGTCTTGCCGTACATGAAGTAGTAGTCGATGGCGTCGGCTACCTCCGAGTCCAATGTCAGTCCGTCCTGCGGGGTGTCGTCGATTTGTGTGGGCGAGTAGTTGTCCCAGAAGAGAGCGTACCCCTTTAGACTTTGGAACACGTTTTGGAAGTCCTCCAGGTTCGACTGCATCATGCGGCGGTGTTCGCCGCGCTGGTTCATCTTGTGGTTTTCTATCAGTCCGATGCCGTAAATGGGTTCGTCCTTGTCCAGTCGGAAGTTGCTGCGGGCACGCACGCACCCCTGGTCCAGTGCCGTTGTCAGAGGCGTCAGCTTCCAGTCGCCCTCCGCCAGCAGTGTCTTTCCCTGCTTGTCGCTGAAGGTCACACATCCCGTCCCGCTGTCAACGCTGACGGTGAGGTCCGTGCTCTTCAAGGTCGTCTTCCCGTTGGCTGAACCAACGGTCACTTTGCATGGCTCTGGCTTCATGGTCACTACGAGGCTCTGCTGCACAGGGCTGTCGGCTTTCGTGGTCTTCAGTACGCGTACTACTTGGGGCGACAGGAACTCGATGCAGACTGCGCCCCCATGGGTCTCGATGGTGGTTCGCTCGGCACGGGCAGCTACTGCCCCTGCAAGCAACAGAATAACAAATATCTTTCTCATTATCTCATTATCTCAATATCTCATTTTTTCATTCTCCCCCACAGCGCAGTCATGTCCTCCAGCGTCTTGCCTTTGGTCTCGGGCACCAGTCGCCATACGAACAGGGCAGCCAGGAGACAGATGACGCCATACAGGCCGTAGGTGAACCAGTGACCGAAGTCGTCGCCATCACTGAGGTGCATGTTGAACATGGGCACGAAGGTGGAGGAGACGATGAAGTTGAATATCCACTGGAAGGCCACAGCGATGGCAACGGCGCCGCCTCGGATGGTGTTTGGGAATATCTCGGCTATGAGCACCCAGCAGATGGGTCCCCACGAGAACATGAACGAGGCCGAGTAGATGAGCAGCGAGGCTGCAGTGAGGAGTTCCAGCCCCGTATGCCCGAAGGTGACGGCTACACCGAAGGCTCCCAGTGCCATACCCAGCGAGCCGTAGATGAGCAGCGGCTTGCGGCCCCACTTCTCGACGGTGAAGATGGCTACCAGTGTGAAGAGGATGTTGATGATGCCCATAAAGACGGTGATGACCATTGGGTTCTCCATGCCCATGTCGCCGAAGATGCGCGGAGCGTAGTATAGTACGGCATTGATGCCCACGGCCTGCTGGAACACCGAGAGCATGATGCCCACGAAGATGCACATCCAGCCGTAGGTCATCAGGCGTTCCGTCTTCACGACCATCGTGTCCTTGATGTCCTGCAGAATCTGCCGGGCCTTCAATGTTCCGTTGATTTTCGACAGGATGCGCTCTGCTACGTCATCGCGCCCGATGGATACCAGGTAGCGCGGTGTCTCGGGCACGAAGCAGATGAGCAGGGCGAAGAGTCCTGCGGGTATGGCCTCCGAACCGAACATATAGCGCCAGCCCGTCGTCACTGTCCACTGGGCGGCGGGGTTGATGGCCGCCAGTCCGCGTCCCATCTCCTCCACCAGGGGCTGTATGTGGTCGCCCAAGATGAAGAAGTTGACGAAGTACACTACCAGCTGGCCGAAGATGATGGCAAACTGGTTCCAACTGACCAGCATGCCTCGGATGTTCGAGGGTGCCACCTCGCCGATGTACATGGGACAGATGGCCGAAGCCAGTCCCACGCCCACGCCGCCGATGACGCGGTAGATGTTGAACACGATGAGCAATGAGTAGCTGGGCTGTCCGTGCTCAAACAGCAGGAACTCGGGGTTCATCGACCCCAGTGCCGAGACGAAGAAAAGTATGCCGGCCACTATCAGCGAACGCTTGCGCCCCAGGTTCGTGGCCAGGAAGCCGGACAGGGCCGAGCCGATGATGCAGCCGATGAGGGCCGAGGCCGAGGTGAAGCCGTGCCACCCGTTGGTGTATGTGAAGTCCTTGGCCTCCATGAAGAAGGCTTGTAGACCCTTCTCAGCACCCGAGATGACGGCTGTGTCGTAGCCGAAGAGCAGTCCGCCCAGTACGGCCACCATGACGATGGAGATGAGGTAGCCGCGGCTACCGTTGTCAGTTGTTTTCATGCGATATCGTTTATTGCGTTAGTATTCATCGTCACAAAGTTACGCAAAAAAATCCATTCTACCGCATACTTGGCGTATTATTCTCCATCCACTTTCGTTTCATCCCCTGTTTTGAAACCTTCACGCAAGGCGTTGTGTAGGGATGAAAAATAGGCTCACTTGCGAGCTAATCACGTAGGTGGGCTGAGAAAAAGACAGAAAAAAGGGCGTTTCTTTGTCTGTTTTTATAATTATTCGTAACTTTACATGCGAAATACTTCTCATCGAAATATACGTTATATGTACGACAGGGAACGAGGGCTGTATGTGGCCCATTGCGAGAACGGCCCGCTGAGCATCGTGGGCAAGATGGCCAACCGCCATGGACTGGTGGCCGGGGCCACGGGTACGGGAAAGACGGTGACTCTGCAGGTGATTGCCGAGAGCTTCTGCCAGGCAGGCGTGCCCTGCTTCATGGCCGACATGAAGGGCGACCTCTCGGGCATCAGTCAGGCGGGCCGCATGTCGGGCTTCATCGAGAAGCGTGCGCCCGAGTTTGGCATAGAGAATCCGGAGTTTCAGCCCTGTCCGGTACGCTTCTTCGACGTCTATGGTGAACAGGGCCACCCCATGCGCGCCACCGTCAGCCAGATGGGGCCGCAGCTGCTCAGCCGTCTGCTGGGACTGAACGACACGCAGGACGGCGTCCTGAACATCACCTTCCGCATTGCCGACGAGCGCGGACTACTGCTGACGGACCTGAAGGACCTGCGCGCTATGCTCGACTATGTGTCGAAGCACGCCAAGGAGTACACGACCCGCTACGGCAACGTCTCCGCAGCCTCGGTGGGGGCCATACAGCGCGCCTTGCTCGGACTGGAGAGCCAGGGGGCAGAGCGGTTCTTCGGTGAACCGTCGTTCGACGTCATGGACCTTCTGCAACAGGAGGACGGACGGGGCGTGATGAACGTGCTGGCTGCCGACCGGCTGATGATGCAGCCCAAGCTGTACTCGACCTTCCTGCTCTGGCTCCTGAGCGACTTGTACTCGCGACTGCCCGAGGTGGGCGACCTGCCTCTGCCCAAGCTTATCTTCTTCTTCGACGAGGCCCACATGCTGTTCGAGGACACATCGAAGGCTCTGGTGGACAAGATAGAACAGGTCATCCGGCTCATCCGCTCGAAGGGCGTGGGCATCTACTTTGTGACGCAGAGCCCCACGGACATCCCTGAGAACATTCTGGGCCAGCTGGGCAACCGCGTGCAGCATGCCCTACGTGCCTATACCCCGAGGGATCAGAAGGCCGTCCGCACGGCAGCCGAGACGTTCCGCCCGAATCCTGCCTTCAAGACCGACGAGGCTATCATGAACCTGGAGACGGGCGAGGCGCTGGTATCGTTCCTCGATGAGAAGGGTGCTCCCAACATGGTGGAACGGGCGAAGATACTCTTCCCCCTGTCGCAAATCGGTGCCATCACCGACGGTCAGCGTCTGGACATCATCAAACAGTCGCGCATCTACGGCAAGTACGACACGGCGGTGGAGAACGTGAGCGCCTACGAACAATTGCAGCAGGAGGCCTCTCTCCCAGACTCCCCCGAGGGGGAGCAGCAGCCTGCCTCCCAAACTAAAAACTCCCTTCCCTCGGGGAGGGCAGGGGGTAGGAGTCGGAGTTCCCTCGTCTCGAAGGTGCTGAAGGCCATCTTCACGGCCGTTACGGGTACGCTGGCCACAGTGCTAGGCACTATGGTGAGCGATGCTGTTACGGGCAAAAAGACCAAGTCGCGCACCTCTACGAAAGGCCGCATAGCCAAGAATGCCACCTCGGCAGCTACACGCACCATCACGCGAGAACTGACGCGCGACATACTAGGTAACCTGACGAAATAAAAAAAGGGGAGTCCACGTGGGCTCCCCTTTTGGTTCATTGTAGCTTCCAGACGGTGGTGGAGTAGCTGGCCTCCACCGTGCGCTCGATGTCGTCGGGCAGGTTGCAGAAGAAGTCCAGACCCGTCAGGTCTTCCAGTTCGTCGATGCTCCTGGCGTATGCCTTGTAGTTGGCATCGTTGTTGTCCTTGTGCTCCATCCAGAATCCCACGGCAGCGTAACCGCCATTGACTTGGATGTCGTTGCGCTTGCGCAGCAGCGCCATGAAGAAGTACTTGGGCACGGGCAGGCGCTTGGCGGTGGTGGTGTACTCGCCCTGGCGGATGGTTCCCCCCTTCACGACGTAGAGCGTGTCGCGAAAGGCGTTGGTGTTGTACTGGCTGCGGATGAGCAGGTTCTCGATGTTCCACCAGATACCCTGCGTGTTGAAGTTGTAGAGCTGGGGCTGCATGTTGCTGTAGTAGAACGTCTGTTCGTTGGCCTGCCGCGAGTACACGCGGTCCTCGCTGGCCATGATGTGTCCACGGGTGTATCCGGTGCCACTGTAGTCGGACTGGTCGGTCTGGTATTCCTGCGGAATCAGGGGGTCGGGCAACCAGGCATCGGTGCGGCTCACGCTCTTGCTCGAGTTGGTGCGGTCCCAGCGGTAGGCCGACCACCATTGGGAGCGCAGGGTGCAGTTGTATTCCATTGCGTAGTTGATGCCGTAGGTGGGCACCGTGTGCACGATGAAGAGATTCTGCTCGCCTCCCTTCAGTCTGGGGATTTCCAGTCGACAGGCAGCCTGCTGCAGGTCGGTGGTGCCCTCCGTCACGGCCCTGACGGAACCGCAGTTCACGATGCGCCCGTTGCTGTTGGTTACGGGCGTGGTTCCCACAACCTGTGCATTGCCGTTCTGGTTAGTGCTGTAGGAGGTGGGGGGGATGTACTCGTCGTCGTTGTTACATCCCGTAAAAACAAACATCAGCCCCAGAATGAGGCTGATGTTCGTTGTCTTGGTGCATAGCCACCGTAGGTTACTTGCGAGAGCGTGCATAGCGGCTCATGAACTTATCTACGCGACCTGCGGTGTCGACGAGCTTCGACTTGCCCGTGTAGAAGGGGTGAGAGGTGCTGGAGATTTCCAGTTTCACAAGGGGATAGGTTTCGCCTTCGAACTCGATGGTCTCGCTGGTCTTACAGGTGGAGCGACTAAGGAACATATCGCCGTTCGACATGTCCTTGAAGACTACGGGGCGATAGTTTTCGGGATGAAGATCCTTTTTCATTTTCGTATTGTTTTTATTGTTTCTGTTTTCTTTTTCTCGGGTCGAATAGAGTTGGTAACACGGCACAAAGCCCACTATTCGGCATTACGGAGTGCAAAATTAGTGCAAATCCAGCGAATAACCAAATTTATTTGAGTTTTTTTAAGCAAAAGGGTATAAACGAGGGCTAAACGAGGTGTTATTTCTTGTTTTGTCTTTTCAACCAGTTGATAAAGTCCTTGCGTGTGAGTCCTAACGTGCGCAGATTGTTTTTGACAATAAATTCCGGAACGGGAGTTATGTGTGTTTACAGAATCACGGGATGCAGTCATCCCTCTTTCGTCCATTTTTCATGGCCTCCATCACTGCATTCCACTTCGCGACAGCCTATGTCGGATAGGAACTGACGAAATTCTATCAGGGAAATGTTGTTCAGACTGTAGGTGTTCATGCGAATGCCGGGCAACGTGTGTTCACGTTAATTTTGGAAAACTCGGGCATGGAGACGACTTTCTGCATCTGAGCATTACCCGATAGCCGTTCGTCGAACCTGGGCTCCGTGCCCCGTCGTGGACCAACCTTCCACCCGTGCCGTGTCAAATCCTCGTGCAGCGTATTCTGTTCCATTTGACTACGCAGATATTCGGACAGCATATATTCAAAATCCTGACGCGCCTTGCTCTCCGTCGTGTCATAGCCTGAAAGGTCAAGCGATGGGCAATAGGCAATAAAGACGTCATTCTCTTTGAACACATAAACGGATACGGATATGCTGATTCCTTCTTTGTTGAATGAGATGGTGTTCATGTCAGAATATGCTTTATCAGGCAGTAAAGTTAGTGATCATTTCTGATTTCTCAAAAACCTAAGATTCTTTTTTAATGTAAAAGCCCGCGAAGTGTGGTGCTTCGCGGGCTTTTATATATGTTTATGCGTGTTTTTATTCAGCGTAGGTGATGGTGATGCTTTGGATGCGGATGTGTCCACCATTGCCTGTGTAGGAAGCTACAACCTCTGTGGCGCTTCCGCTCCAGGTTTGTGCCTCATAGTCGAATGTGCCAGGAGTGAAGCTGGTGTTGCTGCTGGTTGCGTAGAATGGACGGTTATTCTGGTCTTCGCCTTTGTCAAACGTAAATGCAACCTTGCTAATGGTCTTGCTGGAACTGATGGTCAGCGTATTGCCACCATACAAGCGCATACCCGTTCCTGTGTTATAGTACTTAGGAGTAGTGCTGCCACTTCCTTTCGAGAAGGTGAGTGTGGCATCGCCTACGGTAATGCTCTTGTCGTTGAAGTCCTGAGCATTCTCGTAGCCCTGAGCCGAGAAGGTGATGCTGTTGCCGGAAACTTCGGGCGTATCACCGCCATCGCCGCCATTACCGCCGTCACCGTCCTCAAGGATTTCTACGGTAGCATTCTTTATTTCGGGCGTTACCTTACCATCCTTGACGTACTTCGTAAGTTTACCGGTAATCTTCACCTTTGCGCCAGCCTTAAATTCGCTGATGCCCTCGGGCACGTTGGCATAGTAGGCTTCGAATACCTTGCCGCCATCCTTGGTGTCGGCCATCCAGAAGGTCTGCTGAGGTGTACCCGTCTTAGTGCTTACGCTGCCCACAACCTCTGTGATATAACCCGTAACGCTGTACACCTCTTCGGAGGTGCTGCCGTCGGTCAGTGCGTTGGTCAGTTCAACGGCTTTGGCGCAGGTGATTTCTGTGCCCGTAGGCTGTGGGTCGGGGGTATCGCCGCCGTCATCAAGTATTTCTACGGTAGGATTCTTGATTTCGGGCGTTACCTTACCATCCTTGACGTACTTCGTAAGTTTACCGGTAATCTTCACCTTTGCGCCAGCCTTAAATTCGCTGATGCCCGAGGGCACGTTGGCATAGTAGGCTTCGAATACCTTGCCGCCATCCTTGGTGTCGGCCATCCAGAAGGTCTGCTGAGGCGTACCCGTCTTAGTGCTTACGCTGCCCACAACCTCTGTGATATAACCCGTAATGCTGTACACCTCTTCGGAGGTGCCGCCGTCGGTCAGTGCATTGGTCAGTTCAACGGCTTTGGCGCAGGTGATTTCTGTGCCCGTAGGCTGTGGGTCGGGAGTGTCACCACCTGCCTCCAGAATTTCAACTTCGGCATTCTTTATTTCTGCTGTAACCTTACCGTCCTTGACGTACTTCGTAAGCTTACCGGTAATCTTCACCTTTGCGCCAGCCTTAAATTCGCTAACACCCTCGGGCAAGTTAGCATAGTATGCCTCGAATACCTTGCCGCCATCCTTGCTGTCGGCCATCCAGAAGGTCTGCTGGTTATTGCTTACACTACCCACTACTTGCGTGATGTAACCCGTAACACTGTAAACTTCTGTTGACGTAGCACCATCAGCCAGAGCGTTGGTCAGCGTTACAGCCTCAGCGCAGGTAACTTCAGTACCAGCGGGTGTAGGTGTATCACCGCCATTCTCTGCGGGAGTACCCGCTACCACCTTCAGATCCTTAACCTCGAAAGTCGCGGACTTGGTGTCGTTGGGTGTGGTGAAATAGAAGGCGATGTTCACGTTCTCCTTGTTCAGGAACTCAGCAGGCAGGGCTACCGTAGTGGTTGCCAGTTCCCAGTTCGTGGATGTATGGGTAGCCTTCCAGTCGAGCTGTGTCCACTTCTCTGCTACGAATCCCTCAGCAGGGTCGTATTGCGAAGAGGCATAGAGCTTGATGTGGTCAGCGAATTGAGCATCGTTGTTGGCGTAGGCCACACAGTACTGGAAACTGATGTAAGCATCGGTGCTGTCCGTAACGGTACCGAAAGCTGGGGAGATGAGATAACCATCAGCCATGCGGTTGCTCTTGGCATCGGCACCATCCCACTTCTGGTAACCAGTGGCCTGCGTGTAGCTGCCTCCCTGGCTCCAAGGATCGTTACCAGAGGCTGCTGCCAGCGTTGTGAAGTCGGAGCAACTGGTGCTGGAATAGAAGGTTGATGTTGTTGGAGTGTTGTTACCACCACCATTTGGAATGGGATAGGGTGCAGGCACGTCCTCGCAGCTCGACAGGGCGAATACGCCTGCGAGTGCGAACATAAGTGATTTCCAAAACTTTTTCATAGTTGTATTATGTTTTTATTTACTTTCTCATTTTCTCATTCTCTCAATTTCTCATTCTCCAATCACTTCGATGTCCTTGAAGTCGCGGATAAGGAGTTCCCACTTGGGACTGTATTTGGTATTGGTCTGATATACCTTCCAGATGCCTGTAATGTTCATCTTGCCTGTTGGGATGGGGGTGTTGGCAAAGTCAGCGTATGTGCTGGTGTAGAGCATGATGTCGCTGCTCATGTCCACGAAGTACTTCTGCACGTTGGTGTATGTGCCAGCATCGGCTTGCGAGGCCCACGTCACCTTGCCGTCAGCTCCCTGTACACTGACGTTACGGATGGTCATCAGCTTGCCAGCATCCTCCATGGTGGGGTTTGCGGGGAAGTCGATGGGAACCACCTTCGAGGGGTCGGCCTTGCCCACGAGTTTCACGTGCTCTCTCCAGATGCTGTGGTTCATGCGGCTGGGGAAGGTGTTACCGGCTGCGTTGGTGTAGGGCGTGCCCAGCTGGGGCTGTGCACCGTAGCATCCGAAGTAGAGGCCCTTGAGGTTGATGAGCAGTTCCTGTCCGACAGGCATCCTGGCATAGAGGTCGCTGGCTGCGATGCAGACGATGAGTGCGTTGCCTTGCTCGTCCTGTACGGCTATGCTATTGTAGATATTACCCTGCACGTCGTTGCCCGTGACGCGGACACGCAGTTGTACGTCGTCGGTTATCTCCACGCAGCTGAAGGTGTTATTGTATTTGGGGTACATGGCCTTGAGCTGTGCGATAGTGATGACGTTGGTCTCGGTCAGGCTATTGTTGCCGTAGGGAACCCCTTCGGAGAAGTCGGGGGCCGCCCAGTCACCGTCCTGACAGGCGGCACTGAGCACACAGAGCAGACAGAGTCCAAAGAGATATTTCATATAGTTTCTCATAGTTGTATCAATTATCATTTATCAATTGTCCATTATCCATTGTTCTTTAGAACTTATAGTTGAGGTTGAGCATGAAGTTGATGCCCTGTGCGTAGAACTTCTTGGGATTCTTCTGGAAGTTATAGGTACGGTTCTGCTCTGCGCCCTCCACTGTGGTGTAGTTGGTAGAGCGGCTCTGCTCGTAACCACCGGTGCACAGTTTGCGGTTGTTGGTGATGTTGGTCACCATGAGGTTTATGTTCAGGGGATGGCGGCCGCGGATGCGGAAGGTGTGGCCGATGGAGCCGTCGAGCATGAATCCGCCCTTGCCCTTGGATTGTGCAAAGTAGTCGCGACCGGCACTCGTCAGCATGGCCTCGCCTTCAGCGTTGTAGCCACCCAACTGATAGTTTTCGTTCAGCTCTCCGGCACCCGTCTGCTTCAGTACATAGTCGGCTACGCCCGAATGGTATTCGTTGGAGTTGGGGTCACCCATGACGGAGTAGCGCATGTTGGGTGAGTAGGAAAGGTAGATGCGGTCGTAGTAGTTGGCGTTCAGATTGAAGTACCATCCCTTGATGCTGTACTTCAGGCCTAGGCTGATGGCTGCCAGCGGGGTACCGCTCTCGCGCATGTCTTTGTTCAGACAGAGTGCCGAGCGCTCAATACCTTCGTTGGAAAGCATGTAAACGGCTCGGGTGTCCTTGGCATACTTAGCTTCGGCAAACGAACCCAGGAGGTTGATGTTGAAGTTGCTGGTGACCTTGAACTTCATGCCCAGTTCTACGCCGTAGTAGTCCTTCTCGACGCCGAACAGGCTGTTGTAGGTGAAGGAGTTCTCGTTGTCGTTGTAGAACTGTTGCCACTCGGTGCCGTCGTACGAGTGAGTGTAGTAGGCCGTCAGGTTCATCTGCAGCCACTTGCAGTTCAGGGCATAGCCCAGTTCGCTGGAGAATATCTTCTCGTTTACCAGGTTGCCGACGAAGTTGTTGTTCATTTCGGGGCTGACGAAGGCAACGTTGGCCTGCGGGGCACGTGTCTCGTAGCCGATACCCAGGGAGATGGCATTGCCACGACCCAGATTCAGGTTGGTGCCCATCTTGAAGCCGCCGTCCAGGAAACGGGCCTTACCGCTCTTGCCGTATGAAAGCTTTACCTCCTGACCGTTGGCATCCAGGTAGTTGGCAAAGATACCATTGTTCATCTTGCCGTCGCGCCACATCTGCGAACCGCCTACCTTTGCAGAGATGAAGTTGTGGCTGATGCCTTTATCCTTAGTCCATGTGGCCCACAACTTGGCGTTCTGTACCATCAGGTTGTAGTCGTAACGGAAACGGTCGCCCACCCGGACGAGTCCGTCCTTGTTGTTCAGGTCATAGTAGATTTGGTCGGCACCGTCGGCATACGAGCCTTCGGCGTAGGTATTGCGGTTGTGGAAGTATTCGGAGCCCAACAGGTCGTCCATCGTCTCGTAGTGCATGCCCTTGTTCGTGCCCAACTGTATGCCGCTCTGGAACTTCGAGTCCTTCGATACGTTCCAGTCTAAGGTGGAACTGAGGGCAAAGTTCAGGTGGTCGTTGTGGCGACGCTCGATGTAGTAGATGGCATCGTGGCCTGTGGCGTTAAGCTGCTGATTGGCGAAATAGAGCATGTCGAAGTCTATCTGGCGATAGGCCGTCGTACCCGTCCACGAGTTGTAGGCATTCTGCCAGGCCGTCATCTCATCGGCTGTAGGAGGCGTGTCGCCCCATACATTATAATTATAAGAGGGGAATCGCTTCCAATAGTCGGGGTGGGGATTTGTGCCCGAGTAGTTGAGCTTGCTGGAGCTGTACATCGCATACTTTCCGATGAGGCTGGTGGTCAGCTTCATGCGTTCGTTGATTTTGTAGTCCCATGTCAGCAGTGCCGTGGGCTCGTAGTTGTTCACCACGCGACTGGCACGCTTCTTGCCGCCCTGATAGCCCCAGTAGGGATTGTACTGGTAGTCGTTAGCCAGCCAGTAGGCCTCATCGGTGGAGGCACCCTGCTGGGCACGCTCCGTGGGGTTGCCCCATGTGGCCAGGTTCAGCGAGTGGCGGTCGCCCCACATCTTCTGTATGCTGAGGAAGTAGGAGAGTGAGTTGTAGAACGTTCCCTCTACGGCTGCCGTCTGCAAACTGGCCCAACGGTAGCCGACGGTGCCGGCGACGGCCCATCCGCGTTTCGTCACGCCGCTGCCGAAGGTGTACATGGCGCGCATGGTGTAGTTGCGGTTGGCACCGCTGAGCGTCACCTTATGTCCTGAGGGCAGGGATGAGGCACGGAAGTTGTAGTTCGACGAACCGCCGATGTTGGCCATCGAGAATGCATTCGACTCGAAGACACCCGAAGCATCGATGTTGCGCGTGGCATCGTTCATGCCGCCGATGGTGCTGTAGTTGAACTGTCCGTTCTCGGCATTGTTCACCTGGACACCATTGAAGTAGATGTCATTGTAGCGCGAGTTGTAGGCGCGGTACTTGTAGCGGGCGGGGCTGAACAGGTAGCCCACGTTGCTGGTGTAGACGTTGTTGCTGGAGTTCACCATGATGACGTTCTGAGTGACGTCGTCGTTCTCGCCCAGCTGCGACTCGGTGAAGACGAATGCCGCGTTGTCCTGTCGCAGCGAGACATCGTCGGTGGTGCCCGTGTCGTTCGTTTCCTTGTTCTGGGCGTAGCCAAGTGACGCAATTCCAAGGAATAGGGTCACAAACGTTAGCTTCTTTGTCATAGGTTAATATATTTGTTTAATGTTCGTTCTTAAGGCTCTACGGCTACAAAGTTAAGAAAAAAACCGCCATTCGCCCCATGTTTCTGCATTTTTTGAAAAAAAAAGTTAATGTGGCAACAAAAATGTTTCGCTTTTTTTCGGCATATCTGTCTTGGGTATCATTTTTTTTTGTATCTTTGTCGACGAATAATACATAAAGTATATAGATATGTGTATGCGTAAGAACATGTTTTCCTTGTTGCTGGTCTTTCTGACCACAACAGCGTGCACTGCACAAAAGAAGTACGGGCTCTACCCCGTGGCCTTCTACAATCTTGAGAATATCTTTGACACCCAACACGATGAGGGCAAGAACGACTATGAATTCCTGCCTACGGGTTCGTATCATTGGGACGAGAACAAGTACACCAACAAGTTGCAGAACATGTCTCGCGCCCTGGCCGACATCGGCACCGACAAGGTGCCTGCCGGAGCGGCCGTCATCGGTGTCAGCGAGGTGGAGAACGCACATGTCCTGGACGATCTGACGGCTCAGCCCGCACTGAAGAATCGCGGCATACGCTACATCCACATCGAGGGACCCGACAAGCGTGGCGTGGACTGCGCCCTGTTATACAATCCCCGTATGTTTACGCCCAAGAAATGGTTCCTGCAGCCCTATGTCTACGAGAACGGTGACACCACACGTGCTACTCGTGGTTTCCTGACCGTACAGGGCGAGATGGCCGGCGAACCGCTCACTGTCATCGTTTGCCACTGGCCCAGCCGCGGTGCCACTGGCTACTTCCGTGACATTGCCGGCAAGCAGGTGCGCCACCTGACGGACAGCATCCTCGTGGCCGACAGCAACCAGCGCATCATTGTCATGGGCGACATGAACGACGACCCCGACAACGACTCTATGGCCAAGTTTCTTGGAGCTAAACGCAAGATGAAGGAGGTGGGCAAGTCTGACTTCTTCAACCCCTGGTGGGAGGTGCTGAGAGGTCAGGGACAAGGCACACTGACCTATCAGGGCGGATGGAACCTGTTCGACCAAATCGTCTTCTCGCGCAGCCTGCTCGACGTGAAGGAGCGTAAGGAGTACAGCCACTTGACACTCTATGCCTGGCACATCTTCCGTCGCGACTACCTCATCCAGCAGGAAGGTAAGTATAAGGGTTCGCCCAAGCGCACCACCGCCGGCGGTACGTGGCTCAACGGCTACAGCGATCACCTGCCCACGGTGTCGTATTTGATAAAAGAGATGAAATAAGTGAAAAATTGATACGCGAAGTCCCCTAAAGGCAGAACATACATTTTTAATTTTTAACTCTTAATTTAAATAAACTATGGTAAGTTACAAAGAACTGGGACTGGTGAACACCCGTGAAATGTTCGCTAAAGCAGTTAAGGGCGGCTATGCAATCCCCGCCTTCAACTTCAACACGATGGAGCAGATGCAGGCCATCGTACAGGCAGCTGTGGAGACCAAGTCTCCCGTCATCATGCAGGTATCCAAGGGTGCCCGCAACTATGCCAACGGCACCATCCTGCGCTACATGGCTCAGGGTGCTGTAGAGTATGCCAAGGAACTGGGTTGCCCCAATCCTCAGATTGCCCTGCACCTCGACCACGGTGACAGTTTCGAAATCTGCAAGGAGTGCATCGACAATGGTTTCTCCAGCGTCATGTTCGACGGCTCTGCCCTCCCCTACGAGGAGAACATCGCCATCACGAAGAAGGTGGTTGAGTACGCTCACCAGCACGACGTTACCGTAGAGGCTGAGCTCGGCGTACTGGCTGGCGTAGAGGATGAGGTAAGTTCTGCCGAGAGCCACTACACCCGTCCCGAGGAGGTTGAGGACTTCTCGAAGCGCTCTGGCTGCGACAGCCTGGCCATCTCCATCGGTACCAGCCACGGTGCCTACAAGTTCACTCCCGAACAGTGCACACGTGACCCGAAGACCGGCAAGCTCGTGCCTCCTCCATTGGCATTCGACATCCTGCACGAGATTGAGAAGCGCATCCCCGGCTTCCCCATCGTACTGCACGGCTCAAGCTCCGTTCCTCAGGACGAGGTTGACACCATCAATGCCTTCGGTGGCAAGTTGCCCGACGCTGTAGGTATTCCCGAAGAGCAGCTGCGCGAGGCTTCTAAGAGCGCCGTCTGCAAGATCAACATCGACTCCGACTCTCGCCTGGCCATGACCGCTGCCATCCGCAAGCACCTGGCCGAGAATCCCAGCCACTTCGATCCTCGTCAGTATCTGAAGCCCGCTCGCGAGAACATGAAGAAGATGTACATCCACAAGATTGTGAACGTACTCGGTTCTGACAACAAACTCTAATCGGGAAACCGATAGATACAAAAAAAGGCGTGCCCCCAGCTGGGAGCACGCCTTTCTTTTGCGAGCTGCTTCCGAGAGTTGAACTCGGGACCTCATCCTTACCAAGGATGCGCTCTACCACTGAGCTAAAGCAGCATCGTTTTTGATTTTTCGGGTGCAAAGATAATAAATAATTGTCAATTACCAATTATCATTTGTCAATTATTTTAAACTATTGTTCCAGTTTCTTCACGCCACCGTTTTGCTGATGGAAGGTGACCTTGGTGGTCATATTCTTGTCGAAGAGCACAGTGCTCAGGATTTCGGTGTAGCCGAACTGCCCCATGCTGCAGTCCTGGGTGGTGTAGGTCTGATTGACGTCGAAAACGGTTATGGTCTCGCGGGCGGGTATATTATAGAAGATGCCTTTCTCGGTGCTGGGTTTCTTTTGCAGGAAGGAGAATCTCTTCTTCTCTTCCGTGGGTACTTCTACTTTTGCAGGCAGGTTGCCGGTGTTGTGGATGCTGATGTATATGGGATGGCCCGAGAGGTCGTCCTTGTCTACCACGCCCAGTAGGGGAGAGAAACGGAACAGCACATCCTTCTCCGTCTCCTGAGTGGGCAGGTAGTTAATGCTGAAGACCTCGGTGCTCGTCTGGGTGTAGCCCGTGAACAGTTGCTCCAATGCTTTGGCCTGAGTGTCGAGTTGTGAGAGCATCAGCCGCAGTTGCTCCCCGTCCTTGGGAGTATTGTCAGCCTCGCCACGCACCAGGGCATTGCGGCTGTCGCGTATGTCGTAAATCTCCTGGGCACAAAGCTCGGCCAGTTTGGTCGAACTGCCAGCCGAAAGCATTTCCTGATTCATGTATTGCTTGGCATTCAGGGGCTCGGGTGCGGGAATGTCCTCCGGCAGGGCTGGCAGGGCCTCCTCCGTTGCTTCGGTGTTGATGCTCAGGATGATGCCGTCACGTGTCAGGCTGACGAGTGGGGCAATGGTCTTGCTCTTCACCTTCACGCTGTAGGCCTTTTCAGGGTCGGGTACACCATAGGGTTCCACGGTTATCGTCTTGATAGCCCACTGGGTGGAGGCTGTCGTGGGAACATCTTTGATACGCAGATAGCGGAAGGCATATTTGTTCAGTTCGCCTGGCGTGGTTGTGTACTTTTCTGCTACGATGGTCACGCGTAGAGCCGTTTGTGGCAGGAAGTAGTTGATGCCTTCCAGTGTTGTGCCGGGCACGAAGCGGCTGACCTCGGTCTGGGCGGTGGCGAAAATGAGAAATTGAGAAATTGAGAAAATGAGGAGTACGAATCGTTTCATCATTATTTATATACATTATACATTTAACATCTTACATTGCCAGTTGCTTGAATGCATCCGGCAGATGGCGTATGATATCGCGGGCCAACATGCAATTTTCGCTCATTTCATCGGCAGCATAGTCTCCTGCAGTTCCGTGTAGCCATACTCCGAGCATTGCAGCATCGCGAGGTGTGTAGCCCTGGGCCAGCAGTCCCGTGACGGTGCCCGTGAGTACGTCGCCGCTGCCTGCTGTGGCCATGCCGGAATTGCCCACCTTGAGGAGGTAGACTTCGTCTGTCGGAGTGTAAACGTGCGTGGGATGTCCCTTCAGCACGACGTAGACCTTGTGTTTCTCGACGAATGCCTTCACGTGGCTGGCATCGCTTCCGCCAAACAGACGTTCGGCCTCCTTTGGATGAGGGGTGAGGATGGAGTCGGGTTGTATGAGACCATGTAGAGTTGGGTGTGTCGCCAGCGTGTTCAGTCCATCGGCATCGATGACGCAGGGAGTCTGCGACGCGGCTCTCAGGTATCGCATGACGAGGTCTTCGTCTATTCCTATGCCTGGACCAATGCCCATACTGGTATATGCTGCCTCGCTGTTCCCTGTGACCACAATGGCCTCGGGCACGGTGATTTGCAGCAGCGGTCGGTTGACCTCTGGCGTGACGATGCTCAGTTTGCCAACACCGCTGCGCAGGCAGGCCTCGGCCGACAGAATGGCTGCACCGGCCATGCCCTGACTGCCGACCACCAATAGGGCGTGACCGAAGGTCCCTTTATGCCCGTCCTGTGGCCGTGGGCGCAACATTTTGCGCAATTCGTCCGTCTGTATGTCCCTAATTTGAGTTTTCACGCCACAAAGTTAATAAATAATTGATAATTGACAATTGACAATTGATAATTGTTTTGTATCTTTGCCGAAGAAAAAGGCTTTTTTATGAACAAAACTATCCAAGTTAAGGACAAAACTTTCGCTGTTTCCATTCCCGAGGAACGGATAATGGCTGAGGTGCGGCGTGTGGCCGCTGAGATTAATCGCGACTATGCCGGCCAAAACCCCATCTTCCTGGCCGTACTGAACGGTTCGTTCATCTTCGCTGCCGACCTTCTGCGTGAGGTGACGCTGCCTTGCGAGATTTCGTTTGTGCGCCTGGCCTCGTACGAGGGTATGGGTTCGACAGGTGAAATCCGCGAAATCATGGGACTGAGTGTCGACGTGACGGGGCGCCCCGTTATCATCGTGGAGGACATCGTGGACACAGGCCTCACCATGGCCCACATGCTCGAAACGCTGAAACGCCACAATCCTGGCAGCATCGACATCTGTACGCTGCTCCTGAAGCCTGGAAAGTTGCAGGTGAACCTGGACATCCGCTACTGCGCCATGCAGATTCCGAATGACTTCATCGTGGGCTATGGCCTCGACTACGACGGCTTCGGTCGGAATACGAAGGACATTTATACCCTATGTAGTTAAAAAGTGAAAAATAAAAAATAAATAGTGAAGATATGAAGAACATTATTATCTTTGGTGCACCGGGCAGTGGCAAGGGCACGTATAGCGACGAGATTGTAAGCCGCTATGGCATGGGACACATTTCTACGGGTGACGTGTTGCGCGCCGAAATCAAGAACGACACAGAACTGGGCAAGACGGCCAAGGGCTACATCGACAACGGACAGTTGATTCCCGACGAGCTGATGATTGACATCCTGGCTAAGACCTACGATAGCTTGCCTGCCGGCAAGGGTGTTATCTTCGACGGTTTCCCTCGCACCATAGCTCAGGCTGAGGCCCTGAAGAAAATGTTGGCTGAGCGCCATCACGACATGGGTGTAATGATAGAGCTGATTGTCGACGAACAGACGCTGATGGAGCGCCTGTTGCGCCGTGCCGAGATAGAAGGCCGTGCCGATGACAATGCGGAGACCATCAAGAAACGCTTCGCCGTGTACCACAGCCAGACCGAGCCGCTTGCAGCATGGTTCGAGAAGGAAGGCATCCGCCACACCTTCACCTGGGAGGGCAGCAAGGACCAGATGTTGGCCAACATCTTTGCCTTCCTCGATACGTTGAAGTGAATGGAAAGTAACTTCGTCGACTACGTAAAAATCTGTTGCCGTTCGGGCAAGGGAGGTCGCGGTTCGGCTCACATGCATCGTGCCAAGTACGTGCCCAATGGCGGGCCTGACGGCGGCGATGGTGGCCGGGGCGGTCACATCTACCTGCGTGGCAATCATAACTATTGGACGCTGCTGCACCTGCGCTACGAACGTCATGTCTTTGCCGGACATGGTGGTAACGGAGGACAGAGTCGCAGTACGGGGCGCGACGGTGAGGACCGCTACATCGATGTGCCCTGTGGCACCGTGGTCTACGATGCCGAGACGGGTGAATACCTATGCGACGTCAGTCAGGACGGGCAGGTGGTGATGTTGTTGAAGGGCGGTCGCGGTGGACTGGGCAACTGGAACTTCCGTACCTCCACCAATCAGGCACCGCGCTATGCCCAGCCGGGCGAGCCCATGCAGGAGCGCATCGTCATCCTGGAGCTGAAACTGCTGGCCGATGTGGGCCTTGTAGGCTTTCCCAATGCGGGCAAAAGTACCCTGCTCGCCAGCCTCTCCAGCGCCCGCCCCAAGATAGCCAACTACCCCTTTACCACGATGGAACCCTCGCTGGGCATCGTCAGCTATCGCGACGGACAGTCGTTCGTCATGGCCGACATTCCGGGTATCATCGAGGGTGCCTCTGAGGGCCGTGGGCTGGGGCTGCGTTTCCTGCGCCACATCGAGCGTAACTCGCTCCTGTTGTTCATGGTGCCGGGCGATACCGACGACATTCGCCGCGAATATGAAATCCTGCTCAACGAGGTGCGCACTTTCAACCCCGATATGATGGACAAGCAGCGCGTGCTGGCCATCACGAAGAGCGACCTTTTGGACGACGAACTCGTGGAAATGTTGTCGAAGGAACTGCCCGACGACCTGCCGCACATTTTCATCTCCGCCGTTGCCAACCGCGGTCTGACGGAGTTGAAGGACATCCTCTGGGAGGCCCTGAACAGCGAAAGCAACAAACTGGCAGCCATCACCAACGAGGAACGCATCGTCCACCGAAACAAGGATGTCACCCATTTGCAAGAGGAACTTGCTGACATGGGCGAAGACGAGGAAATCGAATTCCTGGACGAGGATGATATAGAGGACATCGACGACCTCGAGGACTTTGAGTATGAGGATATAGAAACAAGAGACTGAGGGTCGTCGACTCTCAGTCTCTTGTTTTTGCTTTACTTGTGTCGATTGGCTCGCGCCTTGCGGATGTCGGCCTTTTTCTTGGCTGAGCCGCTGCCGTGGGCACCTGTTATGTACTTCTTCTTTTGCGCTTTAGTTCGTACTTTCCCATTAGAAGGTGCGCTTTCCTTCTTTGGTCCTCCACGGAAGGTGATGCCGTTGAGGATTACATCGTCGATGTCGTCGCCTGCGAACTTGTTCATATTATTAATGATGGAATAGGCGTACGCCGGTGAAGGTCATGGTAATGCCGTATTTGTCGCAGGTCTCGATGACGTGGTCGTCGCGCACAGAGCCACCGGCCTGGGCCACGTAGCGCACACCGCTCTTGTGGGCACGTTCGATGTTGTCGCCGAAGGGGAAGAAGGCATCGCTACCCAGGCATACGTCGGTGTTTTGGGCCAGCCATTCGCGCTTCTCGGTTTCCGACAACGGTTCGGGCCGCTGGGTGAAGAACTTCTGCCACTCGCCCTCGCGCAGCACGTCGTCGAACTCGGGACCGATGTAGACGTCGATGGTGTTGTCGCGGTCGGCGCGGCGTATGCCTGGTACGAAGGGTAGGGCCATCACCCGCGGGTGCTGGCGTAGCCACCATGTGTCGGCCTTCTGTCCGGCCAGGCGGGTGCAGTGGATGCGGCTCTGTTGTCCGGCGCCGATGCCTATGGCCTGTCCATCCTTGACGTAGCAGACACTGTTGGACTGGGTGTACTTCAGCGTGATGAGGGCGATGATGAGGTCGCGACGGGCCTCGGGGGTGAACGTCTTGTTCTGGGTAGGAATATTCTCGAAGAGAGCGGGGTCGGCCAGGTCAATCTCGTTGCGCCCCTGTTCGAAGGTGATGCCGAAGACCTGCTTGCGCTCGATGGGGGCAGGACGATAGTCGGGGTCAATCTGGATGACGCAATAGGTGCCCTTGCGTTTCTGGCGGAGCACTTCCAGTGCCTCGGGGGTATAGTCGGGGGCAATGATGCCGTCCGAGACTTCGCGGTTGATGAGACGTGCCGTCGACTCGTCGCAGGTGTCGCTTAGGGCGATGAAATCACCGTAGCTGGACATGCGGTCGGCTCCTCGGGCCCGGGCGTAGGCCGAGGCTATTGGGGTGAGGGGCAGGGGAGCGTCGTCGACGAAGTAAATCTTCCGGAGAGTGTCGCTCAGGGGCAGGCCTACGGCTGCTCCGGCTGGGCTGACGTGTTTGAATGAGGCAGCGGCGGGCAGACCCGTGGCAGCTTTCAGTTCCTTCACCAACTGCCACGAGTTCAGGGCATCGAGCAGGTTGATGTAGCCGGGACGGCCGTTCAGTACAGCGATTGGCAATTCGCCCTCCTCCATGAAGATGCGCGAGGGCTTCTGGTTCGGGTTACACCCGTACTTGAGTTGGAGTTCCTTCATTCTTATACTAAATTTTCACGGTGAAAAGTGAATCCTTAAACCTTACTCCTTCTTGCCCCGCTTCGTTCTGCAAGCGTAGGCCCAAGGGCCGTCCGATTACACTCTTCACCATTTTTGTGGAGCCGGAGGGGATTGAACCCTCGTCCAAACAGGGAAACCCTGTGCTTTCTACACGCTTATTCTGGACTTCGTTTTCGTGCACGGGCAAGACCCAGACCACCAACTCGTGCCTTATCCTCTAAGGTTTCATCGTGGACGCGAGGCCGTCCGCAACTATCCCCGATTTTGCTGTGCCACTTTGCCAGAGCGCTTCGGGGCGTTAGCCTCTGAGTGACATCCCGTCGCAGCACCTGGTGCCGCGATTAAGCCTCGGATTTACTATACTTCAATCAGGCAGCGAGAGCGTAGTTGTTTTCGCCAGTTAATTGTTCGGCTGTCAGAGATTTAAGAGAGCGGCTGCCAACTCTCTGCGTGCTTACACAACGTCCCATCCTGCTGTCAAATCCATGTCGACCCCAGTTGTTCTGCGTGTTACTGAGCGCAAAGGTATGCATAAAAGTTCGTTTTTCCAAATAATTCACGAAGATTTATCATGCTCCTTATATGATATTCTTTGTACATCGGTCGGTGTACGAACATACATCGTCGACGGACGGACGTTCATCGTCGGCGGATATCCGTACGTCGTCGATGAACGGAGAATATCTGCCTAAGCTGGGAAGAATGTATGGAAAAATTGTGATTTTTTCACAATATTATTGCGATTTTGGAGTTATTATAGTGATAATATATAATAAAGTAAGAACTGTGCAAACGTAACATACGAGTGGAATCAGAGGAACAAAAATACGAGGACGGGATGAACGTGCTGGGGCGTGCCGTCAAACGCTGGTTTGATGTCGTCGTTTCGCTGTGTGGGCTGATAGCCCTGTCACCCGCCTTCCTGTACATCTATCTGCGTCTTCGACGTCAGACCGACGATACCGTCATCTTCCGACAGGAGCGCATCGGTATGGGTGGCCGTCCCTTTAACATCCTGAAGTTCCGCACGATGAACTTCGATCCGGAGCCCGATGGTGTTCCACAATTAGCGGAGAAGAGCGACCAGCGGCTAACCCCCTTCTGCCGCTATCTTCGCGAGCATCATTTGGACGAGTTGCCTCAGTTGTGGAACGTCCTGGTGGGCGATATGTCGTTTGTCGGTCCCAGACCCGAACGCCAATACTTCATCCGGCAGATTATGCAGGAAAACCCTGACTACCAGTACCTCTACCGCATCCGGCCAGGCGTGACCAGCATGGCCACGATATACAACGGCTATACTGATACCTTGGAGAAGATGCTCATCCGACTGCAGATGGACCTGGAGTACCTGCAGCACCGCAGCTTGTGGCTCGACCTGCGCATCATGCTCACCACCGTTCGACTAATAGGATATGGAAAGAAAATTTAACGATATGCGAAGATATATTCTCGTGTTGGCATTCATGATGATGGGTGCCGTTTGTGCTTACGGTCAGTCGATGACTGACGAGCAAGTGATTCAATTCGTTCAGAAGGAGCAGGCCGCGGGCCAGAACCAGCAGAGCATTGTGCAGAAACTGTTGAAGAAGGGCGTCACCGTGGAGCAGTTGCGCCGCATCCGCAAGAAGGTGGAGGCCGAGCAGAAACAGATGGGTGCTGTGGACCTGACCGGCAAGAATGCGAACAATACGGCCAACCGCGTTCGTACCAACAAGGAGAAGGCCGAGGACCTGTATCGCCAGAAGCAGGGCTACATGGTGCGTTCGCAGCGCGAAGTCGACGAGAAAGACTACCTGACACGTCGCGAACAGAACAGCGAGCTGAACGACGAGATAGGTTTCATGGACATCGACTCGCTCCTGTACTACCAAAATATGTTAGGTCGCGAGGACGAGGTCCAAGTCTTCGGGCGCAACATCTTCAACAACAAGTTCCTGACCTTCGAGCCCAACCAGAACATGGCCACACCGGCCAACTACCGTCTGGGAGCCGGCGACAATGTCATCATCGACGTGTGGGGAGCCAGTCAGGAAACGTTCGAGGGCACCGTATCGCCCGACGGATATATCGTCATCGAGGGCGTGGGGCCCATTAAGTTGGGCGGCCTCAGTGTCGGTCAGGCTACCAATCTGGTACGGAACACCCTTGGACGCTACTACGGCGATTGTAAGATAAACCTGGCTGTGGGCGAGACCCGCAGCATCCAGGTGCAGGTCATTGGTGAGGTACGTATGCCCGGCACGTACACCCTCTCCAGTCTGTCCAGTGCCTTCAATGCCTTGTATGCCGCCGGCGGAATCAGCGACATTGGTACGCTGCGTAACATCAAGGTCTACCGCAGCGGACGGCAGATAGCCACCATCGACGTCTATGACTACCTGCTGAACGGTAATGTGAAGGGCGATGTCCGCCTGCAGGACAACGACGTCATCTCGGTGGACCCCTACGACTGCCTGGTGAATGTGCGAGGTAAGGTGAAGCGTCCTATGTTCTATGAAATGAAATCGACGGAGAGCGTCATGCAGGTCATCCGCAACGCAGGCGGCTTTGCAGGCGATGCCTTCACGAAGAATGTCCGCCTGACCCGTAAGGCAGGCAGTGAGTACAGCATGCACACGGTGGATGAGTTCAAGATGTCCTCCTTCATGCTGAAGGACGGCGACAGCATCTACGTCGACTCCGTTCTGGCCCGTTTCAGCAACATGGTAGAGGTGCGTGGTGCCGTACGCCATGCCGGCCAGTTTGAGCTGGGCAACGACGTGCAGACCGTGGGCGGACTGTTGAAGGCTGCCGACGGGTTGCGCGAGGACGCTTTCCAGAATCGTGCCGTCATGCACCGCGAGAAGGAAGACCTGACGCTGGAGATGCTGAGTGTGGACATTGAGGGCATCCTCAAGGGAACCACGCCCGATGTGCCCCTGCGCCGCGGCGACGTGCTCTTTGTCCCCAGCACCGTCGATATGAAGGGCGAACAGACGCTGACCATCCGCGGCGAAGTGCTTTACCCCGGCGACTACCAGTATGCCGAGAACACCACTGTTGAGGACCTCGTTCTCATGGCCGGTGGCCTGACACCTGCGGCTTCGATGGCCAAAATCGACGTCTTTCGTCGCATCTCCGATGCAGCGGCTGTGGAGAGCACAGATGCCAGTACCGAAGTCTATTCCATGAGTTTGAACGACGGTTTCCGTTCCGGCGAAGGTGATTTCACACTTCAGCCCTACGATATCATCGTTGTCCGTAAGAGTCCGGCCTACAGCGTGCAACAGACCGTTCGCGTGGAGGGCTGCATCAACTTCGAAGGCGACTATGCCATGAGCACCAAGAACTATCGCTTATCAGACTTGGTGAAAGATGCCGGCGGCCTGACCAAACTGGCCCATGCCCGAGGTGCCCGCCTGACCCGAAAGATGACTGAGGAAGAGAAACTGCAGCGCGAGAACTCCTTGCGTGCAGCACAGATACAGACCTACGAGGAAGCCATGCAGAGCGACAAACTGTACAACATGGCACAGGCCGACTCGCTGATGGCGCTGAAACTGGACATGGGTGACACCTATCCCATGAGCATCAACCTGGAGGAGGCCATCAAGAACCCCGGCGGTACGTCGGACATCGTCATGCGCGAGGGCGACCTGCTCGTCATTCCCCAGTTCTCCAACACCGTCAAGCTGAGCGGCGAGGTCGTATACCCCGTATCTATGGGCTATGCCAAGGGTAAGAAACTCAGCTACTACATCAAGCGAGCCGGCGGCTATAGCAACCGTGCAAAGAAGAAGGGCGTCTATGCCATCTACATGAACGGATCGGCCGAGAAGTTAAACCGTCGCTCAAGCAAGGACATCGAACCTGGCTGCGAAATCGTGGTACCCTCGAAGAAGCAGGGTAAACGAATGACAACGGGCGAGGTGATGGCCATCGCCAGCGGTGGCGCATCGTTGGCCAGCGTGGTAGTAGCATTGATTAGTATTTTGAAGAAATAATAGGAAAAGTGGCAAATCATGGAACAGCAGATTATAGACGTAAAGAAGGTCGCTCGTACCGTATGGGTTAAGAGAAAACTCTTTGTAAAGGTTTGGGCTTGTACTTTCGTCCTGGCATGTATCTGGATTCTTCCCCAGCCTCGTTTCTACGATTGCGAAGTGAAATTGGCCCCAGAGATGTCGGGGGAGGATGTTGGCGGACTCTCCTCGATAGCCTCCTCATTTGGCTTCAATATTGGAGGTATTGGCGGGCAGGATGCCATCTATCCTGAACTCTATCCCGACCTGTTTGAAAGCCCTGAGTTCATCGTAGGACTTTTCGGCATTGAGGTATCAACTCGCAAGGGAGACCTTACAACGAACTACTTCAAGTACATGAAGTACCACCAGAAGCAGAATTTTCTGATCTTGCCCTTCTATAGGGCTCGGAAGGCCATCAAGGAATATTTTGAAGGGGAGGATGAAGTTCCGCAGGGAGTTGGAAAGGGCGATATCAGTCCCTTCCTGATGAACAAGAAGGATTTCGAACTTATGAAGGTTGTGATGGACAATATCGGTTGTGCAGTGGACCGTAAGACCAGTGTCATAACTATCAGCGTGAAGGACCAGGATCCCCTAATCTGTGCTACGATGGCCGACAGCGTAAAAATGCACCTGCAGGACTTCATCATCCGTTATCGCACCAGCAAGATTACCGAGGATTTGGCACACTATCAGCAGATGCGTGACAGTGCTGAGCATGAATACGACCTTGCAATGGCAGCCTACAGTCGCTACTGCGATGCCCATAAAAACGTTATTATGCAGAGTTATCAGGGGGAGCGCGACAAGTTGGAGGCCGATTTAGCACTCAAGCAAAATGCGCTCACCGCTATGGAGACTCAGTTGCAGGCCACAAAGGTGAAGTTGCAACAGAAGACACCAGCATTCACTACTCTGAAGAGTGCTATCGTTCCAGTAAAGCCTGCAGGCCCGAAGCGTATGCTCTTTGTCGCCGGTATGATGATATTGGCCACGCTTGCCACATCTGGCTACATCTTACGTAAAGAATCGAATTAATATGTTCCTGAGTGAAAGGCGCGGATATCTCTGAAAAGAAGAAAAGAGCCCTGACCAACATTGCGTGGGCCATCAGCGGCAAGATAGTCAGCCTGACTAGTGTTCTTGTCGTGGGCATCATTGTAGCGAGATACCTGGGCAAGGAACAATACGGCATCATGAATTATGTGGTCAGCTTTGTGGCCATCTTCCAAGTGTTTGCCGATTTCGGGCTCGATTTCATACAGATACGCGAGGAGTCGAAGGACCTGACCCAGAGGGACCGCATTGTTGGCACAACGTTTGCCTTGAAACTCTTCTTTGCCCTGCTGACCATTGTTGCTATTCTAATCACGATAGTACTATTTGAGCCGGATTACAGTGTGCGAACATACATCATGATTTATGCATTGTCGGTTATACTGAACACGACATGGGTCTCCAGAAACCATTTCACGGCGATTGTCTGGAACGAGTATGTGGTGAAGACAGAAATTTCCCGTACGCTGATAGGCGTAGCCATCAAGGTGGTTTTAGTCTTATTCCATCTCCCGCTTGTCTGGTTTATTTGTTCCCTGCTTCTCGATTCTCTGCTCTTAGCCGTGGGCTATACCACATCGTATGCCCACAAGGTAGACTCTATCCGAAAATGGAGGTTCGACGGCGTTCTGGCCGCCTATATGATCCGGCAGTCGTTCCCCCTCCTTTTGTCAGGGGCTGCAATCATTGTCTACAATCGTATCGACCAGATGATGATAGGTAAAATGATAGACCAGAGCCACCTTGGCGTTTATTCCGTAGCCGTCAGGTTCGCGGAATTGCTGGTCTTTGTGCCCACCATCATCTCACAAACCATCAGTCCAATGTTGGTAGAGGCCCGGCAGGGTAGTGTGGAGCACTATGAGGAACTATCATGCCGTTTCATGAATATCACGGTGTCTGCATGCATTTTGCTGGCCCTCTTAACAAGTCTCCTATCCTATCCCTTGGTCTATTTCACCTTCGGACAGATGTATATCGGGGCTGCTTCCGTGCTTTCCATCCTGGCATTTAAGGTAATTGGAGATGCCCTTTCGCAGACCTCCGGCCAGTTGATAATAATTGAGGGCATCCAAAAATATGCCTCTATAAGAAACGTGATAGGCTGCGTGACTTGCATCGTGCTCAATTTGATTTTTATTCGGCACTATGGCATTCATGGAGCTGCCTACGTAGCCATTATTACCATCTTTGTCTCAGGTACGGTGGCCGATTTTTTAATTCCGTCTTACCGACGTATCTTCTACAAACAAGTGAAGGCTATCTGCTTCGGTTGGATGGACATTGTACACATTAAATCACTACTCCGATGAAAATCTCACACATATACAAGGGATTTAAGGCCCGATTGCCTCTTTCCATACAGTTCTTGATGGAGGTCCTTGCTTACTGGAGACGGCTATGCCGATACAATGCTTCCATGGCCACAGACCGTGATAGGCAGAAAATGCAGTATACCCTGTTGCGCGAGAACCATATCATCGAGAAAGGAATGTCTATGCGTCAGACGCGTCGTGGATTTGGCCAGGCAAAGGTGGCGGCACTGATAGAGCGGCTGCGACAGTATAATAGGAAGTATGGTTCTATGGACAATTCCTTTATGAATTATCCCTTGGCGACGATAAAAGAATACATTGCATATCAGCATCGTGATAAGGTTGAGATTCCGGAAATTGAACGGAATTTCCATTTGTTGTGCGATGAGGCTGGTATTGCCTCGGACAACCTGAAACTGCCTGCCGGGATAGAATTGCAGAGGGCCGAGAACCTGCAAGAACTTGCCCGGGCAGACTTCTCCTCCCTGCTTAACAGCAGGCACTCCATACGCTATTTCCAGGAGAAACTGCCTTCCAGAGAATTGCTGGAAGAGGCTTTGCAGCTGGCTTCCCGGACTCCTTCGGCCTGCAATCGTCAGGCATGGCACACGCACATCTATTTCGGTGAGGATTCGCATGAACTTCTGCGTATGCAAGACGGTTGTAAGGGATTTTGCGACGATATTCATTGTTGCATAGTGGTGACGGCTGATATGAAGGGTTTCCTCGGACATGAGCCCTTCCAGTGCTATGTGGATGGTGGGCTCTATGCGCAGAATCTTATTAACGCCCTGCATTATGTGGGCTTGGGAACAATACCCCTGTCCTGTGGATTCATGAGCGACAAGTTACTTGCGATGCAACGGTGCTTCCATATTCCGGAAAATGAGGTCATGGTGGTCATCATAGGTACAGGCGTAATGCCGGAAGAGATGAAAATAGCTATCTCTACTCGTCGGCCCGTCTCAACAACGAACACCTATCATTAAACACCCATAGGTTATATGTACTTCATCCCGCTCCTATATTTTGCTGGTCTTACCTATTTCTTCTGGCAGAAGAACAAGACTTTCGACGTGGCAACGTACATGTCGTTGCTGTACACGATAACTTCGTTGTGCAGTGTGTTGATGATTATGGGAGGATATTTAAATACTCAGGGTGGTGGAGTCTTGGTTGATGGATATGAACCTGATTTGGGTGTTATACCTACTTTCCTATATTGTGCCCTCATTACTGTTACCATTCTTCCGTTCTCCTTTATCCGCCCGGAGAAGTTGGAGAGTATATCTAATGTCCATCGCTATCTTCTTTATGCCTTTACGTTTTTTATTCTTTTGCAGGGTGCCATCATGTTTTACCTTGTCGGAGGATCTATATCCGATTTGTTGCATGGCGACTTCAAATTCCTGAAGGACGCGCACTATGCGGGAGCTATCTCACCAGCCGATGCGAAGATGCTTACGATGCCAATACCGGTGCAATTGATGTTTATGTCCAGTTTTATGACCTTGTTGGGCATTCCTCTGTTCTTTTATTACTCCTGTGTAGAAAAACGGAGCCTGTGGCTTACGGTATCCTTGCTGGCCATATCCATTAGTCCAATATTGAAGGGCATTTTGATGGCTGATCGCACGGAAATTATTCACTATGCACTGATGTTCCTTTTCTCCTTGGTTTTCTTTCAGAAGTTCATAACTCGTAAGGTGCGTAACTTTTTCCTTTTAATCAGTCTGCCTGTTTTGGCTGTGGGGATTACATACGTCGTTGCCGTATCTACTTCCCGATTCGAGAACGAGGAGGAGGGAGCTGGTGGCAGTATGTTGGAATATGCGGGCCAGTCGTATGTCAATTTCTGTTACTTCTACGATAACCACAACCGTGAACTCTACTATGCAGAGCGGGAGTTTCCGATAATTTCCTATTTCGTATTTAAAAACCAATATGCTGACACGAAGGAAGAACGAACTGCCAAAGAGGGCTTTTTCATTGGTGTCTTTGCATCGCATATCGGTTCGTGGATGCTTGACTTAGGGGTGATGGGGGCTGTCCTTATCAGCATCTTGTTTGCCTTGTTATGTTGTCTGGTTATTGGGAGATACAACCGAACGACCTTTGACGTGGCCGACGTCTTGATGCTGTTTGCATTGGGTGATGTACCTACGTTCGGCATATTTTACTACAGATACTATTCCATCGCGACGGCATTTGTTTATGTTGCTGCCATTGTGCTATATGTATGCTCCAGATTTATCATTGTTTGGAAAAAAGACGAACCCCAAGAAACTGAATGCGCATGAAATACTACTTTCCTATTCATCTCGACGGTGGCAATCGCGGATGTGAAGCTATTGCAAAGGGCTCTGCCATACTTCTCGGTGAACAGCCCCAGCAGCTTTTTGGTTACTGCCGTGATACTGAGTTAGATACCCGGCTGGGATTGGCAGAATACTTGACACTGATTCCGTGTCGGCGCGAATCCTATCTTGTTGACCGCTTTCTGGCTGTCATAAACAAAATCTTCCATACGAATAAGACCTTAGAATGGAGGTTGCTTTACCCCTACAGAAGTTTTCTGCGTCTGATAACCCCGGATGACCTTGTCATTTCTACGGGTGGCGATATGCTATGCTACGATCGGAATAACAATCATGTCGTCTATACCAATAACCAGCTCCATAAACGAGGGGTGAAGACCATACTATGGGGGTGTTCCATGGGACCAGAAAACCAATCGAAAGAGAAGTTGGAAACACTGTTTCGTTTTTCCTACATCTATACCCGTGAGTCGCTGACATACGACTACTTTAAATCGTTGGGCTTGAAGAATCTGTGCCTCCTTCCTGACCCTGCATTCATTCTGGAACCGCAATCGTGTCAGCTGCCTGAATACTTTTCGGCTGAAAATGTTGTTGGACTGAATATTAGTAACTATGTGATGGGAGGTATGTCTTTGCATGGCTCATTCGGGCAGGAAGTGCTCGACCTTATTTCCCACATATTGCTGCAGACGACCAGTCAGATAGTGCTAGTTCCCCATGTGACATGGAATGATGGGGTAGTGAACCAAGACGACCGTCAGATGGCTCGCATCATCAGCGAACACTTCAATAAGCCGGAAAGGTTGCACATACTTGATATTGACCAGCTTAATTACTGTCAGATACGTTATGCCATTTCCAAGTGCAGGCTATTCATTGGCGCACGAACTCACGCCGTAATTTCTGCATACTCGATGTGTGTGCCAACCATAGCATTGGGTTACTCCATTAAGTCGAGAGGAATAGCCAAGGATTTGGGGCTCGACCAACAATTGGTTGTAGATAGTAAGAACTGTGTTAAGGGCACGTTGCTCCGTTCTTTCTCCTATCTCGTAGCTAACCAAGATGCAATACGTGAACACCTGAATCATATTATGCCAGCCTATAAGCAGCGAACTTACCAAATACGAGAACACCTGGTACAATTCAAAAAATAAGGTTTATGGATATACACAATAATCAGACTGCCGCGCACCGTGCGAGAGTCATTGCCCTATATTTACCCCAGTTTCACCCCATCCCCGAAAATGATAAATGGTGGGGGCCGGGTTTCACCGAATGGATGAATGTGGTAAAGGCCAGGCCTTTGTTTCGAGGGCATGTACAGCCGAAATTGCCAGCGGATTTGGGTTTCTACGATTTGCGTTTACCTGAAACCCGGGAAGCTCAGGCCCAACTGGCCCGAGATGCTGGAATAGAAGGCTTTTGCTACTACCATTATTGGTTCGGAGGACGTAGATTGTTGGAGCTCCCCTTCAGTGAAGTGCTTGAAAGCGGCCGGCCCGATTTCCCTTTCTGCTTGTGTTGGGCAAATCATTCTTGGAGTAATAAAACATGGAACCGAAGGTCTAACCTTCAGGCCAACTCGATGTTGATGGAGCAGATATATCCGGGTGTAGAGGATGATACGTCTCATTTCCTATCCCTCTTGACTGCTTTCAAGGACCAGAGATACATTAAGGTGGATGGGAAACCTCTGTTCTTCTTGTATGACCCTTGGGGACATTCCCATGTTCGGGAATGGATAGCTAACTGGCGTGAACTCGCGAAGGCACACGGCTTGCCAGGTTTGTATCTTGTAGGTATGTGCGACTCTACATTGACCATCAAAGTGAATGAAGATGGGACTCGTACTCGAACTTTGCCTAATCTGGAGAGCAGTGCAGAATTATTCCAGTCTGTACTTGACATGGGTTTCGATGCAGTGAATTCTTTTGGTCGACGCAGGGGGGAGATGTTGAGTAAAGGAAAGTATTGGGACATGTTGAAGACCATTCTTCGAAAAGTTGGATTACCTATTGGGAGCTATTACAGTTACGAAGAGACGGTGAAAGGTTTCTTCGCTCCAGAAGACAAGTGGGAGAATGTCTTCCCCACGATTATGCCCAATTGGGATCGTAGCCCCCGAGCTGCTTTGCAGGATGGAATATATGTAGGAGCCACTCCTGAGGCCTTTGGGAGACATATAAGAAAAGCCCTTGACATAATAAAGGGAAAGTCGCCCGAGCATCAACTCCTGATATTGAAGTCGTGGAACGAATGGGGCGAGGGCAATTATGTAGAACCAGATCAAGAGTATGGTCATGGGTGGCTTGATGCCATTCGTAAGGCATTGATGAATGAATAAAAGGACATCGTGATGAAGAAAGCTTTATTTGTTGTTTTTAAGAAATATAATAATAATAGTATCTTGGAGGGAGGAGGCATTGCTAACCAACGCAACCTCTCTATGGCGCAGCAGTTGCTTGGGGAGAGGAATGTAGATGTCGTGTATATCCACGATGAGGAGAAAAGACGTTCTTTATGGAATCTGTTGCTGTCCGTTCTATGCTTCCCTTTTGGCTATTTTAATGGTATCTTACCCACTTGCGTGCGTAATATCGTTCGAAGAGCTCCGGCTTATGATTATGTCTTCTTGAGTTCAAGTCTCTTTGGCATCGTTGCACGTGAGCTGAAGAAAGCGGGTTATACGGGAACTATTGTTGCCCATTTCCACAATGTCGAGAGTATTTACTACGACAGCCTCCTCTCCCGGCGGTTGCCCTTTCGGCAGATTCCCATACGTTGTGCGGCCCGTAACGATAAGTATTGCTGCCAGTATGCCGACAAGGTGCTGACGCTTAACCAACGTGACAGCGACATTTTACGCCAATTATATGGGCGGGGATGTGATGTTTTAGTCCCTATTGCATTGTCGGATAAATGTCGGGATATATCTTTTGACAAAGATGCCCGGACGGGTAAACGTCCCCTATGCCTTTTTCTTGGTAGTTATCTAACAGCCAACAATGAGGGCATATTATGGTTTGTGAAGAACGTGCTTCCGCACGTAGATGTGGATCTTAGAATTGTGGGGAAGGGGATGGCGCGACTTCAGGAGGAAGAGGAGTGTCTACGGCAACTGGAGGTCGTGAGCGACGTCCCCGATCTAACCCCTTATCTTCTTGCTGCCGACTTAATGATTCTACCGATATTCTCGGGAAGTGGTATGAAGGTGAAGACCTGTGAATCACTGATGTACGGAAAGAATATTTTGGGAACCGATGAAGCTTTCGAAGGCTATTCACTTGATACCGAAAGGGTGGGCGCCTGTTGCAACACAGCTGACGAATTCATAGCTCACATCAGTCGACTGGCAGAACATCCCGTACCGAGGTTTAATAGTTACTCCCGCATGATTTATGAGCAATACTATTCTGAAGCTTCATCCCTCGGATTTTTCCGAGAGGTGTTTGGTTTGCTAGAGGCATAGAACTCTTTATACTATGTATCCTCTAAT
Source organism: uncultured Bacteroidaceae bacterium (assembly GCA_905234735.1). GTDB lineage: Bacteria > Bacteroidota > Bacteroidia > Bacteroidales > Bacteroidaceae > Physcousia. The sequence goes on from CAJOJA010000004.1 coordinate 165,039, forward strand.
CTTTTCTCTCCATGAATAATTGTCCATGATGGTCTTGTGTCCTTCTTCGGAGAGGCGTTGGCGCAGGTCGGGGTTTTGCATGATTCGCAGACATGCTTCTGCGATGGTTGCGGCCTCGTCGCGGATGAGAGCGTTTTGTTCATCCACCAATTCGGGAATTCCTTGAGCAATCAGACTTGTCAGGACTACGGGTAAGCCAAAGCCCATAGCTACCAGAACCTTGTTTTGTATGCCAGCGGCAATGCGTACCGGGGCAACCGTGAGGCATGAGTCTGAAATGGTGGCTCCCAAATCGTCTACGAACCCTGTGACAATAATATTGTTGCAGGCCATTTGCTGTATGGCTTTGGGAGGTTGTGCACCCACAAGGTAAAGTATAGCCTCTGGCTCTTTTCTTAGTATGCGTGGGAATATTTCGTTCACGAAATAAAAAACAGCATCTTGGTTTTGCAGGGTACGCATGTTGCCGATGAAACATATCTTCTTGTTGTCGTATGGGGTGGAGATGTGTTTCAGACATTCAACGCCGTTGGCGTGTAATTCTAACGAAAGATGATGTCGTGTTATTGTCTTGAGGTAATCAATGTCTGCCTGAGAGACAAGAATGCACTTAGGGAATCTTTCTATGACATGGCACTCGTATTTCTTGATGAGGTGATGTTCGAATGCATATACAGTTCGCATAAACCTTCCACCTTTGGCCCCAGAGGACATAGAATAAGTCTTGGAAAGAGCATCCGTCATCTCTATGACAGACTGCTCTTCTAACGAGAGTTCTTCCAGATAGGGCGTCATGCGTAACAGATGTGAAATATAGAGGTCCGGCTTTTCTGAGGCAATAACTTTCTGCAGCAATTTCTTAAAAGCACTGGAGTAGTAATAACCACATTGCATGGGACGTCCGCTCAACATGAATAACATAGAATGCAGCAGAGACTTAACTTTGCTCCGGGGGATAGTATATATCTTATGATAAATGCGTTGGGCTTCGTACATCTGTGGACTCTCGTCGTCATGGAAGCTCACGAGAACTAATTTGTAGCCCTGTTTGCGTAGTTGTCGTGCGATGTTGTTTATTCTGAGCACGTCGCCACCATTTTCGGGTAAAGGGAAACGTGGAGCAAGAATACATATCTTTTTGGCATTGTCTACATGTTGTCTGTATTTGTCCTGAATGTCCGATGAGACGAGTAGTTCTTTCTCATGTATTCGTATCAAACGGGTGATATTTAATTGCCAGATGGTAAATAATAAGACATCAGCCAATACAATCCACGACAATTTTAATCCGATATAGAACAGTGTGAAGTTCAAGACGATGAAAACCACGTCCATGCAAAGAATCGTGATAAGCGTTAGGGCGGAAGTGCGGCCGCTCTTCAGTAATTTATGGTGGACGTGTGTCTTGTCAGCTTCAAACATGTCACCGCCTCTCAGTTTGCGTGCAATGGCCACACGTATAAGGTCGAAGGCTGGAATGATGAGCACGGTGTATGCCGCCAGTATGCCGTCGGGGCGCGGTGCCATGACATAGGGGTTGTCCATGGAGTATTTGATGCCCAAATAACAGAGGGAAAATCCAAGGAAGAGAGAGCCGCTGTCGCCCATGAACGTTTTCTTTTTCTTCTTCTCACTGCCGAAGATGTTGTAATACATGAAGACAAGCAGTGCCCCCATCAGACTACAGGCGAAAATGCAGTAGACAAAATGTCCTTCTTGGTAAAAGAGGGTGGAAAATACAGCCAGCGCAATGAAACTGATTCCGGAAGCTAAACCGTCAATGCCGTCAATTAGGTTTATGGAGTTTATTATCAGTAAGGTGACAAAGATGGTGATGGCATACCCTATCCATAATGGGAGTTCATATATGCCAAGGAAACCGTATAGGTTGTTAAAATAAAGTCCGCTTACCGGAAAGGCTAAGGATGCAAGCGTTTGTATGGCAAACTTAAGGTTGGCGGAAAGACCGAACAAGTCATCTAAAAGTCCTATGAAATAAATTAAAGCAACCCCTATACTGATGAGCAGTGTGGAGGTGTGAATGTTTTCAACGAGTCCCCCTTGTTCCAGCATTAAGGCAAATGTGATGGTGGTTCCCATTAGTGTGGCTGGCACAAAAGCAATACCGCCCATGCGGGGAATACTGTTCTTATGTGTCTTTCGCTCATCGGGCTGATCGTATAGCTTGTTCTTATGGCATAGATATATCAGCCATGGGATTATTATCATAGCCGTGACTGCCGAAATAAGCATTGCAAATAGTAGATATGCGTAGGGGGCCACCATAGTTATTTCGTTATATCTTTATTTTATTAACGAATTTTCACAGATTTTATTGCTGTAAGAACAGGGTTTCTCTGAAATAATTCAATGGAGGCTAATATTTGCGGAAAGATAGAGTCCACTGTTCGCAACTTAGTACCATGCGATTCCTGTTTAGTGCATCTATGCGAAGACGACCATCGGACGGGATTCCGTAAAACTTTAAATCAGTAACTGGAGAGACTTTATCGGATGGCCACGATACCGTTTTGCCAATGAACAGACTATCCTCTGTGTGTGTAAAATAGGATAGGTAATGCTGTTCTCGGCTACCGCGTTGGAACTTTATAAGATTCAGCTGTACGCAATAATAGATGCTGTCGTCGTTGGTTTTGACAACCTGGTTGGTAGCCTTTTCTCGCCATTCGGTCAGTTGCCACATACCGTCCAAATCGCCATTTTTGTCCCATTTACTGTCGCAGGCCGTGAACAGGGTCAGGCAGAGGGTACAAAGCAGTGTGTATGATAGTATATTCTTCATTATCTCATTATCTCAATTTCTCATTTTCTCCCAATCTGTCCCGAGTAGGACACCGTCAGCATAGCTCCGCTGGACTTACCCAGGAGCTCGCCAAAGTTCTGTCCGTATGCGGCACTGATGCCCAGTCCCTTTATCAGGCTGAAACGATAGCTGGCTTCCACTAGTAGAAAATCGCCTTTCAAGGGATTGGTGTGTGGGATATCGTATGTGCCCCAGCTCTTTTCGTGCGAATAGAGTACGCGATAGCCAAGATTCCCAATAGGTTCTCCGGAAATACCAATGTGATGGGCCTTTACGCGATTGTTGCGGAACTCAATCTTCCCGTTTGTGTTGTACAGGGGGGAGAGCAATAGGGCATTGCCTTGTGAGAATCCGGCATGTTGCCAGGCTCCGTAAATCTGGTGGTTGTAATACTTGTCCACGCCAAAGATCTCATCTGGCATGTTTGCCGTGCCGTCATGGTATATCGGACCGCTTTGGTCGGTGGTGCGCAGGTGCTCATAGACAATGGTTGAGACAAACGGATTCTTCGGTAGGCGAACCTCTGCCCCATAGAGCATATCCTTCCAGGGATATTGCCAGAACATTTGGCTATGATCCTCGAAGAAGTGTTCAGCGTAGGCTCCTATTTGCCATCCCTTACCATGATAGTCAAGCCGCAGATGCCAGGAGCCCAGTTGATTGCCCTCGGCATTAGCGTAGTCGCCGTCATTTACGTCATTGCCTCCTGGAATGAAGGCATGCCAGAAGGCTTTAAATCCACTTGGCAGTTTCTGGTGCGGGTCGAACGTGGCAAAGTTGGGGTCGTCGGCTCGGTCTCTCAGGTTCCATCCTTCGCCACCAAACTGGGCGCACATTTCCAAACCGCCTGTCAGGGTGAGGGGGAATTTCTCGGCATTGCCAATACGCAGGAAAGCGGCCTTGGAGTGGTAGAAAGAATTGGCCGTGTATGTATTGGGGGTTCCTGCTGTGAAGTTACGTTGCCAACGATTGTCGGTAAGCATTCCGTAGGCTATGTGGGCCTTCAAGGCCAGCCATTTTCTGGTGCCGGGTATGGCCCAGAAGTCGGGCAGTTCCAGCCGTACTTGGGGGACGGGGCGTGCATTGATACTTGTCGTCATACCCCCCATCGACAGTTGCTGGCTCTTGAGTTCCACCGGACGTTCCTTCTGGCCTATACTGAGGCGGATAGCCTTGTACTGGAAGTCACCGAACAATTGTTGCACGACGAAATGGCTGTCGTGGTTTACGGCCCCTACAAGGTCTACACCATAGCCGATACGCCACTTGCGCAGACTGTCGGCTTCCGCATGGCGCTGAATGCTGGCCCGTAGCAGGCCGCTATGGTTCTCTATTGTACCTAAGCCATAGCGGTTATTGGTGAACCAAAATGGGGCAATGTCGCCACTTGACGAGATTCCTTGCAGGGAGGCTTCGTACTGGATGTCGTGTCCCAGTCTGCTGAACTGTGCGTTCGCGGATGGCATCACGGCACATAAAATAATGTATAATAGATATTTCTTTTTCATCGCTTTTGAAGTACAAAGTTACGTATTTTCTTTTATATAGCGAAATCTTGAGACAAAAAACAGTTCTTGTCTAATATTTAGGGCCGAAAAAATTGGCCAAGTGGGCATTTATGCTTATTTTTGTAAACTTTAAGGAGGAATATACTACGTGATGAAGATAAATATTGCCATACAGGTGGGCTCTTCGGAGGAGATTGAGGGTGTGCTTACCTATTGTGCTGAGCATGGGGTGCGCTCCTATTCGCTCCGGGCTTTGGTGTATGCATTGGGCTTGGCCTTCGTTCGACTGGCAAAGCGTTTGGCTGACATTGCTTTCAGTCTGCTCATGCTGCTTACCCTCTTTCCGGTCGTGTATGTAGTTATGGCTATCATTATCAAGCGGCACAGCCCTGGGCCGGCGATTGTAGTTGAGGCCGAAGAGGAGCCTGATGGGCGGGAACGTAGCCTGTATGCCTTCCGACTGCCGGAGGCCGAGAGGAGGTCCATCATCGCCCGTTCGCCCCGTTTGCTCAATATCCTAATGGGGCAGTTGAGTCTTTTCAGTTGACAATTAGAATAATAATTATAGGTAAATATATAATAGGGATAAAAATGTCATTTTTAAGTAGGCTTTTCGGCCGTAAAGAGGCCGAGCAAATGCGTATCGGAGGCATGGAGGATTTTATGACTCTGGTGCGCGTATACTATCAGGCTGCCATGGCGGCTCGTTTGGGTATCAGCAACTTGGCTGCGTTTCCTGATTTGCGAGTCTTCAAGCAGACCTTGAAGGTACCCACGGTTAACAATAAACTGGGCGTGGGAGAAAAGAAACGCGCCCAGAAGATGCTCACCGAGATGTATGGCATGAGTGATAATTTCTTCAGCGAGATTGACGATAGCCTGAAGAAGCGTTGCCGTTCGGTGCAGGAGGTGCAAAGCTACTTCCTCGTTTTCCAGGATTTCACGCAGAACTTGATGATGGCCATGGGACAGTTGATGCAGTGGAAGTTACGTTTGCCTTCGTTCTTCCAAAAGGCCCTGCGCGACATGACGGAGAAGACCGTCCACGACGTCCTGACCAGTAACAACTGGAAGGACGATGCCATGCGTCGCAGCGTGGCAGCGATACGCCGTGCCCAATCTACGTTGGGTTACAGCGAGCGTTGGATGGTGGAGTTTTCACACGCCTTATTGATGTTGGCCAAGAAGGAACCGCGCAATAAAATTGACGAGGAAACGAAGTAAATCACGAAAATATTTTGTCAAAAGCAAAGATTTTACTATTTTTGTGAGCAAAATAGGACGAATATCGTGTTATGGCGTTAAAGGAGTACGAACTAATTGGCAAACTCGAAACACGGGTTAGGCAACTCATCCTGCAGGACAGCAATCTGCGGGAGCAGTGTCGTACGCTGGAGGCTCAGATTTCAGAACGTGACAAGCAGATTGACCACCTGAAGAGCCAGAACAGCGAAGCCGAGGCACGATATCAGAATCTGAAGATGGCCAGGATGCTCGAGCTGAGCGACAGCGATACGCGCAATGCCCGACAGCGTCTGGCTCATCTGGTGCGAGATGTGGATAAATGTATCGCTCTGCTTAAATCCTGAGAGATGACATGGCACTGAGCGATCCCCTATCAATAAGACTGAAGTTCGGCAACCGTATTCTGCCCATGGTGGTGGAGCGGGCTGACGAGTACATCTACCGCGAGGCAGAGAAACTTATCAACGGACGTTTCAGTTATTATGCGGCGAAATATCCCGACCAAGGCAATGAGATGTATCTGCTGATGACGTCACTGGATATAGCAGTCCGGCTCAAGCGTTTGGAGACCGAACGTGATCCAGCCCCCATACAGCAGGCGCTCGAGAAACTTATCGACGAGGTGGAGCAGTCGCTGAAGTGATGAAGAGATTTAGAGAACATTATACACAGGCGCACCAATGTCTTTCCGGCGGGAATACTCCCGTTCGGGAGATGTGGGGGCGTTTCTTAATTTATTAACTAACCTAAAATAGAAAAGATGATTTACATAATTGCCGTAGTCATTGCCTTGGTTGTAGTTGGAGTATGGGCCGTTTATTTCTTTCGTGCCCTCCTGCCTGCCAAGATGAAGAGTTTGGAGAAACAAGCACGTCAACAGGCCGAGAAAGAAGCAGAAGTGCTGAAACAGAAGAAACTGCTTGAAGTAAAGGAGAAGTTCCTCAACAAGAAGGCTGAACTGGAAAAGGAAGTTCAGCAGCGCAACCAGCAGATTCAGCAGGGTGAGAACCGCGTGAAGCAGCGCGAACAAAGCCTCAATCAGCGTCAGGACGAGCTGAACCGTCGTAAACAGGAGTTGGAAAATACCCGCCAGCGGCTGGAAAACCAGCAGACAGCCTTGGAACACAAGGAACAGGAGATGCAGGAGCGTATGGATGACCTGATAAACCAGGAGCGCACCCGCCTGGAGGAAATCTCCGGGCTAAGTGTGGACGAAGCGCGCGACCGATTGGTGGAAAGCCTGAAGGACGAGGCTCGTAGTCAGGCTCAGGCCTATATTAACGACATCATGGACGATGCCAAGATGACAGCCAACAAGGAGGCTAAGCGCATCGTCATCCAGACCATTCAGCGCGTAGCTACGGAGACTGCAGTTGAGAACAGTGTCACCGTCTTCCACATCGATAACGACGATGTCAAGGGTCGTGTCATTGGTCGTGAGGGCCGCAACATCCGGGCACTGGAAGCCGCCACGGGCACAGAAATTGTGGTCGACGATACTCCCGAGGCCATTGTCATCAGTGGCTTCGACCCCGTTCGTCGCGAAATTGCCCGTCTGGCCCTTCACCAGTTGGTGACCGACGGGCGCATCCATCCCGCCCGCATCGAGGAGGTTGTGGCTAAGGTGAAGAAGCAGGTCGACGAAGAGATTATGGAGACGGGTAAGCGCACGGCCATTGACCTTGGCATCCACGGCCTTCACCCCGAACTCATCCGCTTGGTGGGCAAGATGAAGTACCGCAGCAGTTACGGTCAGAACCTGCTCATGCACTCTCGCGAGACAGCCAATCTCTGTGCCATCATGGCTGCTGAGTTGGGCTTGAATGTCAAGAAGGCCAAGCGTGCCGGACTGCTCCACGACATCGGCAAGGTGCCCGACGAGGATCCCGAGACTCCCCACGCCCTGTACGGTGCCAAGCTGGCCGAGATGTACAAGGAGAAGGCCGATATCTGCAACGCTATTGGTGCCCACCACGAAGAGATGGAGATGGAGACCATCATTGCTCCCATCGTTCAGGTCTGCGATGCTATCAGCGGTGCCCGTCCCGGTGCCCGTCGCGAGATTGTCGAAGCCTATATTAAGCGCCTGAAGGATTTGGAGAACATCGCTATGTCCTATCCCGGTGTGGTGAAAACATACGCCATACAGGCAGGCCGCGAACTTCGTGTCATCGTTGGTGCCGACAAGATTACCGATCAGGAGACCGAAAAACTGTCGGGCGAAATCGCTACTAAGATTCAAAACGAGATGACCTATCCCGGACAGGTGAAGATTACAGTCATTCGCGAGGTCCGCTCGGTCAGCTACGCCAAATAATCTTCATTTTTTCACCTTTTCAATTTTCATTTTTCAATGTTAATTGCAGTAGACTTTGACGGAACCATCGTTCAGGATCGTTACCCAGCCATCGGTCACGAGATACCCTTTGCCACCAGCACGCTGAGAATGCTCATGCAGGAAGGCCATCAGCTCATTCTCTGGACCGTGCGTAGCGGCCGTACCTTGGATGAGGCTCTGCATTGGTGCAAGGAACATGGCCTGGAGTTCTATGCCGTGAATCAGAGCTTTCCTGGCGAGGCCCAGGACGACCCCGACAGCCATTACAGCCGTAAGCTGAAGGCGGACATCTTCATCGACGACCGCAACGTGGGTGGATTGCCCGACTGGGGCACCATCTACCAGATTATCCATGAGCGGCGTCCCCTTGCAGACATACTGCTGAATGGCGACTACCACCATCTGCGTCAGAAGCGCAAGTGGTGGCAATTCTAAATGCTGATGAACAGACGAGAATTACATATTCTTTATTTAAACTAACCAAAAACTAACCATAATGAGAAAACGTTTACTCTCATCCTTGTTCCTCTTCCTGGTGGGAGGAGTAACAATGGCACTTCACGCTCAGCCTGAAGTGATGATTAAGGAGGACCTTACCTCAAAGTTGCAGAATGTCGATTTCGCAGCTGATGAGCCTGTAGGGGCGACCATTCGTACTTACGACTACGACATGCCCGACAAAATGGGTTTGGGCAACGGAGGAACAGACCTCTTCGGCCAGCAGGCTGTAACAGGATGGACGGCTGCCAACCCCTCGGACAACATTTACATGGAGAGGGATACCCGTACCGATGGGGCCAACGCTCGTGCTGCCGGTATCTTCGCCCTGTTGAAGGATGGAGAATTTGGTGACGAGATTGGCATTGGTCTTGGTGGCAGTTATTATGCTCCCTACGAATCGGAAGGTGTGGCATCGGGCAATGCTCTGGGCTTGGTAGCCGTTTGGGGCGCTGAAGTTAAGTACACACAGCCCGTTACTCTGCCTGCCGGCGACTACATGATGGTTGTCACCCTGCAGAACACGGCTGGCAGCTCGGCCATGCTGAACTCTTGCATGGGCTTTGTTCCCGAGGAGGGCAATGCCATGTATTCCACAAAGACAGAATTCCCTGTCGGCGAATGGGAGACCGACACCATCTTCTTCCGCCTGACAGCTGAGACGGCTGGTGCTTTGTCTCTGGGCTACAAGTCTGGTAACTACGGTTCTGGTGGTGCCTATCACCTCTTTATCGACAACGTGAAGTTATACTCCATCGACACTAATGTACTTGACCAGAAGGAGATTGACGATGCCAAAGTACTGCTGCTGGAGCAGATTAAGATTGGTGAGGATCGTGAGGCCGACACCGACATCGCTCAGTCCGTGTATGACGACCCCAATGCAACGTTGGAGCAGGTGCTGCTTGCCATCGAGGCACAGAAAATTCTGAACGATCAGGCCATTACCGACCTCTCGTCCTTCTTCATCAAGAACGCTCATTTCTCGCTTGACGATCCCATCGAGGACGGTATCACCACCTACGACTACGATATGAAAGACCCGAATGGTGCCAATGGCAAGGTCGTTACCCACTATGGTATGCAGCCTGTGACGGGTTGGACCGAGAATGCCCCAAGCCTCAATGTTGAGACTTCGGAGGGTGTGAACAATGGTCGTGCCAGTGGCGTATTTGCTATTGGCAGCGATGCTTTCCTGGGTGGTGGTGCGTTCCTGCCCCCCACGACTATGTCCGATGGTTCTACCGAGGGCAAACTGCTGGGCTTCATCAGCGTTTGGTCGGCTATGTCGCAGTACACCCAGCGCGTATCTCTGCCCGCTGGTAAGTACACCCTCACCTTCTCTTATTATAATGGAGGCGGTGCTGGTGCGATTGGTAAGAACCTCATGGGCTTTGTGGCCGACGATGGCACGGAGTATCTGGGCGAGACCACAACCTTCACGGCTAATAAGTGGCTGCAGGAGAGCATTAAGTTTGAACTGGAGGAGGACACTCCGGGTTACTTCACCATGGGCTATACCGCAGCCAATGCCGGTTCGGGCTCAATGCCTCACCTCTTCGTTGACGGTGTTTCCCTGAACTATGTGGGCACGGGCATCAATGCTTCGCTGTTTGCCCTCTCCGCAGCCCTTACTACGGGTAACGAGGCACTGGAGAAGGAGTTCTATACCGAGCTTAGAGAGCAACTGCAGGATGTTGTTGACAAGGCTCAGGAGTTGTTCGACAATGTCAGCGAGGACGATGAGGCCAACTCGGCTGCTGCCGATGCTATTTCGAACTTGATTGCCGACGTGAATGCCAACATTGCTGCATACGAGAAACTGCAGCTCTTCTACGACATCGATTTGAAGTCTGCCATCGAGAAGTATGATGATGAGAACTATCCGCAACTCAACGGACTTCTTTCTGGAATGAATGACGAAGTCGTAGATGTCCTCAACGACTTTACATGGTCTACCGTCCAGATTAACGACTTCCTTTCCGCCTTTGTTCCCACTATCAGGGCCGAGGTGCAGAAGTTGTTCGACGCCGCTGTTGCTTCGGGTGAGAAACTGGCTAGCGACCTTGACATCTCCATCCTCTTCGACCAGATGGCTTATACTTACAGCACAAGTGCCCTGCAGGGAGCAAGTGTTCCTGACAAGGAGTGGCAGTATGGCTCAGCCAGCAACTTCAAGACGCAGTACGGTACGGCCGAGGTTTGGAACCAGAGCCCCTTCGAGGTTAGCCGCACGCTGACCGAGATGCCTGCTGGTAAGTACACCATCACCACGAAGGCCTTCTACCGCACAGCAGCTAATGACGAAAACTATGCCAACTATACCGAGGACGATGAGCGTGCCTTCGTATTCGCAGGCAATGTGAAGACTCCGTTGGCTAATGTTGTAGAGATTGCCAACCGCGACGGTGCCGACTTTGAGGGCTGGACTGCTATTTCTGATGGCGAGGTTTATGTGCCCAATAGCCAGAAGGCTGCCTATGATTTGTTCAACAACGACCAGTACGAGAACCTCGAGAAGTCTGTTGCCACAGCTCTCGTAGAGGATGGTGACCTGAAGTTCGGCGTGAAGGCCGACCAGATGGAAGGCAACTGCTGGGTGGTTTGGTACACCTTCTCCGTAGCCTATAACGCACTGGATAATGAGGTGGTGAACGAGGAACTGCAAGCCCTCATTGATCAGGCCAGCGATTTGCTGAACGGCGAAGAGCTGATTCTGGTAACCAAGGCTTCTGAAGACTTGAGCGAAGCTATCAACCAGGGTGAGACTGCCCGCGACGGCGACAGTCTCGACGAGAAGAAGGCTGCCATGCAGGCCTTGAAGGATGCTATTGCCTACACGGCTGAGGGCCGTACGTTGATTAGTGAACTGCAGAAGCAGATAACTTTCTTTGGCGACCTGAAGATGGGATATCCCGATATCGTAAGCGCTGACGAGAAGCTCGATGAGGTCCTGGACTACGAGGGCGAGTTCGCTACTAACGATGTTGTGAAGACAATGACCGACCAGCTTCCTGCCACATGGATTGGCTATGTACTGGGTCAGGATATGACCAACGCTTCTATAGATAATCCTGTCGATGTGACGGGCGTGCTCATTAATGCTAACTTCGACAGTCAGAATGCCGACTACTGGCAGTTCTTGGCTGCTGTTGACACGCTGGAGGACGGCACCAAGGACCAAATCGGTCAGAACCAGGGCTACCAGAGCAACAATATTTATGCAAACGTGGAGGGCGACATCGAGCTCAACCAGTTCATCGAGGCATGGCGTCCCGATGGTGCAACCCTGCACAACGGCTTCATCATCAACACCATACTTACAACCCTTCCCGAGGGCTACTACACATTCAGTGCAGACGCCTTCGCCACGAACCAGAAGGAGGTTCCCGAGGAGGGCATCAAGGGTGTATACCTGGTGATGACCAATGGCACAGACCTGCGTGTTGAGTCCATCGACAACGGCACCAACCAGCCTCAGAACTACAGCTTGGACTTCTATGCCGATGGTCAGAGCACGACCAGCGTAGGTCTGCTTGTTTCCTCGACCAATGCATCGTGGACTGCTGCCGACAACTTCCGTCTGTACTATATCGGCACCACCGCTCCTGATGCCGTTGAGGGCGTAGTTGCCGCTACTGCCAACGACAGCAAGGCTATCTACAACCTGGCTGGTCAGCGCGTCAGCAAGGCTATACGCGGTCTGTACATCATCAATGGCCGTAAGGTTGTGAAGTAATCAGACTCGCTAATACAAAAGAAACGCCGCAGTGCATATCGCGCTGCGGCGTTTCTTTTGTACCTAAAAGTCTTCCTCCCGTTTATCCCACTCGGTGGGCGTAAGGTCTGTATAGTCGAAGCCTGGTAACCAGTAGCCGGTTTGAACGTCTCTTATCCCGTCTGTTCGGAAATACAAACTGTATCGCCCCTGCAGGAGGATACATTGCCGGAAGAGACTGCTATTGTAGTTCAGGCTGAATGCCTTCTTCAGTGCAGCGGTGTTCAGTTCCACGGGGATGCATGACTTGGAATCTTTGCATTGCGGATTGTCGGAAATCAGGATATTGCTGTCGTATCTGGACTCGTCCTCAAATACGGCATTCTGCATGGACTGATACGTGCTGCCCACCACAAATCCTATGAACCAGTGCAGTTTGTGGTCAATTGTGCCTCCATCCATCACCTGTCCCACGGTATAGGGCGACGTCTGAGTGCCTTGCCCTACAGATGTCGGATAGCTCTGTTCTACGGCGTCTTCCGGCCCTTCTGTCAGGTCTGCTTTCTCGCAGGCCGTGAACAGACACAGTCCCGTGCCGGCCAGCACCAGGGCGCGGCGGAGATTCATTCTTCCTCAGTAAATGCGTCGCGCAGCCGAACCCATTTTTCGTGGAGGCGGATTTGTTCGGCGTGGATGTCGTAGAACATATAGCTGTAGACGATGGCCACAAAGGACAGCCAGCCAAGCGTGATGGAAAGCGTTGTACTCATTGTCAGAAGGTCTGGTTCTCTTCGTCCCACTCGTCGCTTTCCAAGGTCAGGCTGAAGCCCAGTGTCTGGTTGCCCGAGTCGAAGAATTGCCCCGAGTAGATGCTCATTTGGTTTATCTTCATTGGCACGTCGTTAAACGTGCGTGTCTGCAATTCCTTGTTGGCCGTGTCGGTGGCGCGTATGACGAAATTCATCGTTGCCTCTTCGCTGGGCAGGAAGGTGTAGGTCGTCAGAGTAAACGATGTTTTACCCAGTACGCTGCTCATGTCCAAGTTAGCCACTCGTTCGGCTGTCTGGGTGGCAAAGCCGGTGAGGGCATTAAACCGATAGCCGCCGCCTGTTCCCGTCACGCTTATTGTTTTCAGCGTCGTGGGTATGTAGCCCTCGTGCTTCAGTCGGAAGGCGGCCACACCTCGTTTCAGTACTACGTTCTGTGTGTTCTCCGACGTGGCCGATACAGTCAAGGCCAAGGTCTTGTAGAAGAAGTTCGGCACATAGTTTTGGTCAAAACCGATGTCCGTAGGCTTGCTCATGTCGGCAGTGTATTTCCCGTCGTAGCCCAGAAGAACCACGTTGTACGTGCCATAGTCCAGCGTAGCGGAGAAGGAGCCGTAGCCTTCGTCGTCTTTGCCCATTTGTGTTTTGCAGACCAGGGCGTTCGTCTCAGCATCGTAGACGGCCATGTCCAGATGGGCCAGGTTGGTGGCCGCTGTGGCGCGTGTCACCTCGTCCAGGCTTACCTGCTGGAAGTTTGTTACGCGGAATTCTATCGTGCGTTTCCCCTTCTCGGGGCTTGTCTCGTCTGTACTGTTTGTACATGCGGTCAGTCCCAATAGTAGGGCGGCCGTCAATAAGAATAGAGTAGTTTTTTTCATCTTTGTATTATTTATATCCAGTTTTCTATAAGTCGGCAATGGTCAGGTCGCCTTCCTTCGTGGACAGGGTGGCGCGCAGCTGACGTATTCTAATCCATTCCTCGTTGCCCTGGGCCCAGTTGGGGGCAATGCGGCCCACGCCGTTGTTGTCCAAGTGGCTGATGACCTTGTTCACGGTGATGCGGTGGATGTCCTGTCGAGGCAGGTAGTGCTGCGTGGTGCCGCGCTCGTTTTGTGCCTCGCTCAGCAGTCCGCCCGTCACCAGTTCGTCCAGCAGTCCTTGTATCAAGGTGTGTGGCAGTTTCGTCTCCCTTGCCAGAGTGTGGGTGGAGTAGGGGGGCAGCCCTTCTGCAAACCGGTGTGCGATGCGCACCATCAGCAGCAGGCACAGCGAGTCGTGGTCGCAGCGCGAAATGTTCTCCGAGTCTTTGGTGAAGGCATATTCGTCCATACTCTGGTTCGCAAAGCTCAGTTGGGCTCCTGTCAGGCATATAATCCACGAGATGTTGAGCCACAGCATGAACATGGGCAGTGCGGCAAATGTACCATAGATGGCGTTGTAGCTGGACAGCACAATCTGAAAGTAGATGTAGAAGTGTTGCAACAGTTGGAACATTGCGCCTGCGAGGATGCCCGGAACCAGTGCCGCACGCCATTTCACGTGGGTGTTGGGCATCAGTTTGTACAGGGTCACGAAGGCCACGCACCAAAGTACAACGGGCGTCACCTGTATGACCCACTCCATGGTGTTACTCAGGATGACGTAGTCGCTGAACACGCTGGTCAGGGTGAGCAGGAAGACGGAGAAACCGCTCGTCACCACTATCATTAGGGGCAGAATCACGAAGACTGTCACGTAGTCGATGACGCTGCGGTAGATGTTGCGGGGAGTGCGTACATGCCAGATAGCGTTGAAGGCCGTTTCAATGTTCGTTGTCAGCATCACCACCGTATAGAGCAGCACCAGCAGACCCACGCCCAGGAAGATGCCGCTGTGGGTGTGTTCCAGATACGAGTTGATGAACGTGAAGATGTGATCTGCGATTTCCGGACTCACGGACAGCTTTGCCCGCAACTGTTCTTCGATGATGGCATCGAAACTGAACCCTCGGGCCACGGCAAAGATGATGGCCAGCACGGGCACGGCCGCCAGCATGCAATTGTAGGTCAGTGCGGCGGCATAGCTGGTCAAGTTGTCGTATAGGAACCCGTTGGTCACGATAATGAGACGCTTCACCAGTCCCGTCCATATCCGCTGGCCCAGGGGCAACTCCTCCTCGTTCAGACGCCATACGTCGCGGTTCAGATATCGTTGTATTTGTTCACTTCGTGTCACGGTGTATCAGTTCATAATCTATAATAGTCTCGTTCCTTTAACTCCCCTTCTCAAAAACAACGAGGTGGCCTGTAAGCCGGGTTCTGTCGTGGCCTGTCATTTATCCACTGCCGCCGTCACCGACGGCCTCTATCGTTCTACCCTCCAGCTCGGACGAGCAGCCCTCAGGCGCTGGTTTACATGAACTTTCAACATCCGGTGTGCACAGCACGCATGTCGCCATGCGCCTGGTGGGCTCTTACCCCGCCTTCTCACCCTTGCCGCCGAGGTGTTTGTTCCACCCCCGTGGCGGTTATTTTCTTCTACACGTACAGACCCTCACGGACCTCTTCCCGTTAGGAAGCGGATTGCTCTCTGTTGCCCGGACTTTCCTCCCGCCCCGTCGTCTCAGGGCCAGCGACAGGCCGGCCGTCTCGTTGTTTCATGGGTCAAAGTTACGAATAATAAATTAAAAATTAAAGATTAGAAATTAAAAATTCATTGTATTGTGCCAAATTGTCTTTTAACGAATGTGAAAACGCGGGCCGTTGCCTTAAATACCCTTAAAAAACAGCTGACAAAGTGACAACGAATGTAACTTTTGTACTAACTTTGTATCACTGAAATTGTGAACGACATAAAATGTACATATATCGTAAATAGAAAAATAGTAAATGATTATGATGAACAAACAGACAAAGACTTGGATTGGTGCAGTTGCCCTAGTTTTGGGCACCAGCGTAGTGACCGCTTCGGTCGTAAGCCAGCGTGGGCCACAGATGCCCGAACCCGAACCCCAGTATGCCCCCCTTGCGGTGGCTGCCCCGTCGGCATACGTCGACCTGACCAATGCTGCCGAGACAGCCGTCAACAGTGTGGTCTACATCTCCGTCACCATCGAGGGCAAGACCCAGCGTATGCAGATGGTAGACCCCTTTGAGGACTTCTTTGGCGACTTCTTCGGTTTCGGACAGCGTCGTCAGCAACCTCAGCAGCGTGAGTATAAGCAGCCCGACCGCCACGGAGCCGGATCGGGTGTCATCATTTCGCAGGACGGATACATCGTCACCAACAACCACGTCGTCGGACAGGCCGACGAGATTACCGTTAAACTCAACGACGGCCGCGAGTTCAAGGGCCGCATCATCGGAACCGACGAGACCACTGACCTGGCTCTCGTGAAGATTGATGCCAAGGGCTTGCCCGCCATCAAGATTGGCAATTCCGACGACCTCAAGCTCGGACAGTGGGTGCTGGCCGTGGGCAATCCCTTCAACCTTCAGAGCACCGTCACTGCCGGTATCGTCAGTGCCAAGGCTCGCTCGCTTGGAGCCAACGGCATCGAGAGCTTCATCCAGACCGATGCCGCCATCAACGCTGGCAACTCCGGTGGTGCACTCGTCAACGAGCAGGGCGAACTCGTGGGCATCAACTCCATGATATACAGCCAGACGGGTTCATATGCCGGTTACGGATTCGCCATCCCCACCACCATCATGAACAAGGTAGTGGCCGACCTCAAGGTCTACGGCACCGTGCAGCGTGCCATCTTGGGCGTGCAGGGTCAGGACGTCGACAAGTATATCGACATGGAGAAGGCTAAGGGCGAAACCCCCGACCTGGGAACCGTGAAGGGCGTCTATGTGGTCAAGGTCACCGACGACAGTGCTGCCGAGGAAGCCGGCCTGGAGAAGGGCGACATCATCACCAGCATCGATGGCCGCGAAGTATCTAAGATGTCGCAACTGCAGGAGCAGATTGCCCAGCACAAACCCGGCGACAAGGTGAAGGTGGCCTACCTGCGCAACAAGAAGGAGAAGTCTGTTACCGTCACGTTGCGCAACGCCCAGGGCACCACGAAGGTGATGACCGAGGTCGACATGGACCAGTTGGGTGTAAACCTGAAGCCCATCACCGACGAGCAGAAGCAACAGTTCGGTGTCAGCTACGGTCTGGTGGTCAACAACATCCGTCGCGGTAAGATGATGGACGCTGGCGTCACTAAGGGCACCATCATCCTGCAGGTCAACGACCGCAAGATGGAGACTGCCGAGGACTGGGAGGAGGTTGTCAAGCAGGCCAACCAGTCGAGCGACCGCGCCCTCTGGATCAAGGCCATGAAGCCCAGCGGACGTAAGGACTCGTTCGTCGTCGACCTGAACGAGTAAGGAACAGTACCATCAGTTCCGAATAGTTTTTGAAAGAGGCTGTGTCAAAATGAAGTGACACAGCCTCTTTTTCTGGTGTATATTATTCGGCGCTGCTATTGTCAAGCGGCAGTTCCTGTGCCTTGGCCTGTTCGATGGGCCTGATATAGTCTGAAGCCTTTTGGGCCGTGATGACGGAACGCCCGAGCGATTGTTCCAACTGCTGTCGCGCCACTTTGGCCACCTGCCCTCCTTCGCCAGCCACACGGGCATTCTCTTCGAATCCCAGCGGACTACGCTGTTTGCTCAGTTCGGCGGCAGAGGCTTCGGCCAGCGTGTTGAGCGCCAGTTCCACATTTGTCATATTGTCGCGCAGACTCTCTTTGCGTAGCCCCTTCAACTGCTTGTACTGGCGAGTGGTACGACCGCTCCATGCTTTCGTGAGGATGTCGGTGAGCGAGGCAAACTGCACGCCCTCCTCCATGCCGCCACGTTTCCATTCGTCGGTCAGTTCCTTGCGGACTTCTATGGAGCGGATGCGCTGGTTAATCCATGCCTCGCTATATCCCAGACGGCGGTAGTCGCGTACAGCCTGCTCGATGCTGAGTTCAGGGTCCTGCATTTGGTCAATGCGCTGGGCACCCACCTCGGCCAACCACAGTTTCAGCGGCTCTGCCTTTTTTGAGGGGATAAGACTGGATGATACGCAGAAGTTGCTCTGTATCAGCGACATCTGTTTTATAGTTCTTGCCGTCTGCTGCTGGCAATTTCAGTTGCTTACAATTTGTAAGCAACTCATCTGCGCCCTCTTCTTTAAGGCGTTTCTTGAGCACAGCCCAGTAGGTACTTGCCCCACGTGCGTTGGGCTGTTCGGTTAATACTTGCATTACATCCACAATGGAAAAGTAGTACTTCTGCTCCTCCTCATCCCATACGATGCGTACTTGTTTCTCGTCGAACAGTTTGATGATTGCCTTGTCAGCCATATCTTTTTCGTTGTTTGTCGGATTTAGTGTACAAATTTACACATTTTCTTTGAAACGAGTCGCAGATTCGCCAATTATTTGGAAAAATGGGGCGGTTCTGCTGATCCAT
>CAJOJA010000005.1 GCA_905234735.1 uncultured Bacteroidaceae bacterium
TTGTCATTGGGTTTCGACAGGCGTGCCACCTTCGAATACTTCAGGATTCCGATAGTCTTGTTTGCCATAGTTTTTTTTCTTTGATGATTAGGTTAATAATTTGGCTTTGGGGAAGTTATGAGGAGGAGTTATGAGGAGGAGTTAAGAGGAGGAGTTAAGAGGAGCCGAATGTTTGGCTGTCTGTTTGTAGGTACTGTAATTGTAATGGCCCATTATAACTCCCGATTATAACTCCCGATTATAACTTCCCATTTTAACTTCAATTAATTAATACTAATGTTTTGGTTCTCGTCTTAGTAACGCGCGTGCACTCGCATTACTATTCTTTTACTCGGTGTCCTCTGTCTCCTCTGTGCTCTCTGTGCGTGATTTCTAATCACGTCACAAAGATACGACATTCATGAGGACGCTACTGTGCTCTTTGAGGAACTACGCGACTATTCGGGGAACAATGAGGCACTTTTGTTTCAGAACTTGTTGCCGTAGGGTTCGCCAAGTGCCTTGACGATGAGTTCCACCTCGTTGGGGAGGTAAGAGTGGGCCTTGGGCGGTGAACCGAGTTCGAGTAGACTGCGACGAAGGCTTTGCTTCTTGTTGATGTAGAAATTGAGGTTGTTGAGTGCTCCCTTCTTGCTTTCCGCGTTGGGAAAATAGAGCATGGCAAGTTCGGACTTGCCGTAGGTGCGGATTTCAAAATTATCGGTATCCATACTAAGGGTTTAAGGATTCTTGGAGATATTCGAGGAGGTCTACGCCGCGTGCCTTCTGCTCGTCGCTGGCCTGTTCCTCCAGAAACGAATCCACGGTGATGTGGATGGAGGGGTAGCGCTTGTGGACGGCAGTCGCCAGGTCGTAGAAGAAGAGGTAGTTGGACTGGCAGGGGTCGGTATACGGATACAGCACGACAGTGCACCCCTCCAGAGGGGCAAAGAGGTCGATTTCCAGGTGCTCTACCGTGGCATACGCCATCCAGAGCGATTCGGGGAAGAGTTCGCTCAGCACCACGGCCGTCTCTTCACGTTCCACGATGCAGACCGTCTGTCGGGGAGTGGCGTAACTACGGGCGAAGGCTGATGCGCGATCCGCGCCCTCCGTCAGCAGGTGCAGCCCGAAGAGACAGTGCATAGGACGCCAGTACTGCAGCAGGGGCTCCCGCTGGCGAAGGAGTTGCGACACCCAGGTGTCCCGACCGATGTGTGCATCAAGGGGTTGCCGCCTGTCGTCCATCATCCAGTACATGGGCCGACCACTCCGGGTCTTTCCAAGGCAATAACGCGCTGCTGCGTGGTGCATCTGATTGACCGAGAGATGACCGGCATCGATGAAGGGCTGGAAGAAGGAGAAATCGTTGGCACGACAAGCCTCGACCATCCTTGCTGAGGGCATGACGAAGTCCGTGCAGTGGCGTGGGTCGTTGGGGGCGATAGGCGTACACACCAAGCGTCCACGGGTCATCCGGATGTCCAGGCCCATTTCGCGGCCGATGGCCTTCAGGGAAATTGACGATAACAGTTTTTCCAGTTCCATGTCTGAGAGGTGAAACATTTCAGTGCGACAAGAATGAGGCTAAGCCCCCCTCTATGGCCCCCTTATAAGGGGGCCTAAGAGGAGGGGCTGTCACCTGAGACGGTGGTGAGTGCCTCGAAAAGGTTGGTCTGAACGGGGCGTGGACTGACAGACGGGGAAGTCTGCAGACTCCATACGGCCTTGCCCTCGTGGTTCTTCAAACGGATGATATAACCCTTGTCGCGCATCTCGCAGAACATATTGTTCCACATCAGCGTGCTGCAGTTGAGCAGTGTCATCACCTTGGTCTGCAGGTCGCTGTAGAAGAGAGGGCCGGTCTTCAGAGCCTCATAGAATAGTTCTTCGCGTCTGGGATGAGGCTTATTGTTTTCGTCAAAGGTTAGCCATTCGCGATTCATGTAGGGCAATCGCTCGCCCGTCTGCGACTGGGGCTGGGCGTATGTAGCCGTAGCGGCAAAGCGGAGGGGGGCCTCGCACTCCATGGGCAATTCGGTCTCGCTGTCCATGCAGAAGAATAGCAGTGCGCCCAGGTCATACTTGCGGGTGTGTGTCTGCTCCACCACGAAGATGTTCTCAGGCTTTATCTTCTCGCACGAATAGACCTCGAAAGCCTTGTTCATAAGCTCGGTGCCAATCCAGCCGCGCAGGTTACGGTCTTCGGCCCCCTTGTTCTGGTGGAGTACGCAGACCAGGCAGCACCCCGATTCCTGGGCAAGTTTCATCAGATGCTCTACAATGTCCTGTGCCTTCACGCCATCGTTAATATCAGCCAGGAGGTCGCGCACGCCATCCAGTAGTACCAGGTCGGGGTGGAACCGCTGTACCGCCGCATCGAACAACCGCAGTCGCTTCTCGTAATGGAGACTGCGAACGTTGAATACATCGTAACAATCGCACACAGAAACCGCAGGCATATCCGTGTTCCCAACTAAGCGGAGAATCCTGTTCTTCAAGATGTCCTGCGTAGACTGCTCGCTCTGCTCCGTATCGTACCAGAGACAGCGCAGTGGGGGCACCGATTTGTTCCCCTCCAACCTGGTTGTGGGGCGCTGCACCTGCAGCACTTCTTCCTTCACACAGCAGGCCATGAGCATAGAGGTGAACAGCGTCTTGCCGCTCTTCGCCTTACCGGTGACTGCCACAAGCTCGCCACGCGGAAAACAGGGTTTGCTGAAGATACGGAAGAGGAAATCCATTTCGGGTAACTGTTTATCGTGCGTAATGCGCAGTTGTTCCAGAAGTCTGTCATCGTCAGTCAATGATTTCCCGACTACCGACTGCCTAATCAGCTCAAATGCGTCGTCATTCATCGTTCGTATCCGTTTTTGAAGTTACGCATAAGGGGGAACCCGGCATGATTGTCAATAATATTGTAGGCCGATACTCCGTCGTGACTGGCCACAAAGTTGATGTGCTGGAACAGTCGGATGAAGATTTTGTACAACTCTCTTTCGCTCATCGTCGTTGCCAGATAGAGCAGCAGACGCATGAGGGTCTCCCCCCGCATACGCAGCAGTTTATTGGTCGTCAACATCTTAGGACTGAAATGCCCGTCTTCGCATACGGCCTCTTTGGTGAGGCCCATTTCGGGATTTTCAAACACAGCGAGAATAATCTCGGCAATTTCACTCAGAAATTCTTTTTCTGTAATCATTCTTGATTGAATTTTGAAAGGTTAATACTAACTGGGAGCATGCCCCATCTTTGTTCAGTGCGAAGTTACAGAATCAGAATTTGGCAGACTTCCCTATACGGAAGACTGGCAGATGCAAAGGGGTCGGATTAAGAAATTTTAACTCTCCTTTCCGCCGGATAAGTGTGAAATTATGCCTTTTGTTCTTGCCGTCAGCCATAAGCCGAGGAAGGTGAGAAGGCCGTTAAGCATGAGAAGTTCGTAGCCGAAATGATAGGCGAGGAGGTTGCGGGAAAGTGTGTCAAGTACATAACAAAGGAAAGGCGAGGCCACGCAGATGTAGGGCACCAGGCGGTCGTTGGGCTGGCGACGGGTGAAAAGACCGAAGGCGAAGAGACCGAGCAGGGGACCATAGGTGTAGCTGACGAGGATGTAGATGGCATCGATGAGCGAGGTGGAGTTGACATAGCGAAACAGGAGAATGAACAGCACGAAAAAGCCACACATGGCCACGTGTGTCCGCTTGCGAAGTCGCTCGTCGTGAGGTTTCTGACGAATGTCGACACAGTAGCTGGTGGTGAGTGAGGTGAGGGCGGAGTCGGCACTGGAGAACGAGGCGGCCAGGATGCCAATAATAAAAAGTGAAGAAAGGAGAGTGAAGAGTGAAGAATGGGCTGTGCCTTGAATGTAGGCGGGGAGCAGTTCGTCGCCCTTCAGGTCTGTGCCCAAGGCCAACGTGAGCAGGATGCCTAAACAGAGAAACAACAGGTTGGAAGGCAGGAAAGCAACACCGTAGGTACACATATCCTTTTGGGCATCTCGTAATGTCTTGCAAGTCAGATTTTTTTGCATCATGTCCTGATCAAGCCCCGTCATCACAATCACGATGAACACGCCACTGAGAAACTGTTTCCAGAAGTTGTGAGGCGAGCGCCAGTCGTCGAAGACGAAGATACGGCTCATGGGGCTTTCAACAATACGATTGACGGCCTCGTCTACGGAAAGGCCCAAACCGTCCATGACGGAAACAATTATCAGCACAAGGGCAGCAAAGAGACAAAAGGTCTGGAAGGTATCGGTGAAGACCAGCGTAGCGATACCGCCCCGTCGGGTATAGAGCCAGATGAGCAGCGTCATGACTATGACATTGAACACGAATGGGATGCCGACAGGGTCGAAGAGAAACTGCTGGAGAATCATGCACACGACGTAGAACTTGACGGCGGCCCCCGCCATCTTGGAAATGAGGAAAAACCACGCTCCTGTCTGATAGGAACGGTGGCCCAGACGTGTGCCAAGATAGGCATAAATACTGATGAGGTTCAATCGGTAATACAGCGGCAGCAATACTAAGGCCACCACGATGTAGCCTACAATGAAACCGAGGCACACCTGCAAATAGGTCATCTGCGAGGTGAGCACCATGCCGGGTACGGAGACAAACGTTACGCCCGATATCGAAGCACCTATCATGCCAAAGGCCACCATATACCACGGCGAACGGCGGTTGGCACGATAGA
Organism: uncultured Bacteroidaceae bacterium; assembly: GCA_905234735.1. GTDB lineage: Bacteria > Bacteroidota > Bacteroidia > Bacteroidales > Bacteroidaceae > Physcousia. Next base: position 4,681 of record CAJOJA010000005.1, read on the forward strand.
ACGTCTCGTTGTCGCCCTTCCGACTCGTTAAACGACTGATGGCGAAAAGGACGGCGAAATAAACCAGGATTGTGAGAAGTATTGCCATAACTTTGCGCAAAGGTACAAAATAAGTTTGATATTTTGTTTATTTTTCGTATTTTTGCAGTCATGCAAAATGCCATACTGCCCATACAGCGACTGAAGGCACTGCTTCAGATGGAGCACGATGCCGAGCGCGAAGAATACCGACTACAGAGTGAACAGATGAGCCTGAGCCGGAAGGTGAGGCGTGGCATCTGCTGGTATCCCGTGGCTGTGGGCCGCAGCTACCACAACTCGCTGAACCAACTGGTGGTGGAGATTACGCAAACCGAACCACAGGACATCGACCATCAGTTCGAATACGGACGGCCCGTGGTTTTCTTCAAAGCCCCCCTTAATCCCCCCATGAGGGGGGAAATGCTGCCATATTCGTGCACCGTTTCGTATGTCGACGGCGAGCGGATGGTGGTGGTACTGCCCTCGATGCAGGCCCTCGTCGACCTGCAGAATACCGAATCGCTGGGCGTGCAGCTCTACTTCGACGAAACCTCGTACCGCACCATGTTCAGCGCACTGGATGAGGTGATGAATGCCAAGGGCAACCGACTGGCTTACTTGCGCGACCTGTTTGCCGGACAGGGAAGGCCCGAACATTTCACCTTCCGTCCATTGGCCTTCCCGTGGCTCAACGTCACCCAACAAGAAGCCGTGAACAAGGTGTTGCTGGCCAAAGACGTGGCCGTCGTGCATGGTCCTCCAGGAACGGGCAAGACGACAACTCTGGTGGACGCCATCTACGAAACGCTGCATCGCGAGACGCAGGTGATGGTGTGCGCCCAGAGCAATACGGCTGTGGACTGGATAAGCGAACGACTGGTGGATCACGGGGTGCCCGTCCTGCGCATCGGTAATCCTACACGAGTAAATGACAAGATGCTGTCGTTCACCTACGAACGACGCTTCGAGGCCCATCCCGACTACCCCGAACTGTGGGGCATTCGCAAAACCATGCGTCAACTGCGCGAACACCGCAAACGCGGCGACAACATACATCAGAAGATGGCACGGCTGCGCGAACGGGCCGCAGAACTGGAGATGCGCATCCACGAAGCGCTCTTTGCTGAAGCACGCGTCGTGGCCTGCACACTGGTAGGGTCGGCCAACAAAATTCTCGTCGGACAGCACTTCCCTACCCTATTCATCGACGAAGCAGCACAAGCCCTGGAACCCGCCTGCTGGATAGCTATCCGACGGGCCAATCGCGTCATCCTGGCAGGCGATCACAAACAGCTGCCACCCACCGTCAAGTGCTACGAGGCACAGTTGCAGGGCCTGGGCACAACACTCATGGAACGCATCGTCCAGAATCTGCCCTCCGTCGTCACCCTGCTGAAATTGCAATATCGTATGCACGAGCAGATTATGCAATTCTCCTCCAACGAATTCTACGAAGGTTGCGTGGAGGCGCACCCCTCGGTTCGCCACCGCAGCATTCTGGAACTGGACACGCCCATCCAATGGGTCGACAGTCCCTCACCAGAGTCTTTCGTAGGCGAAACCCACGGTCGAATTAATAAGGAAGAAGCCCTGCTGACCCTGCAGACGCTGGAAGCATACGTTGAAAAAATCGGGCGGGAGCGCTACCTTGAAGAAAACCTCGACGTGGGCATCATCAGTCCCTACCGGTTGCAAGCCCAGTACATCCGTTCGCTGGTGAAGAAGAGCGAAACCCTACGGCCCCTGCGTCACTCCATCACGGTGCAGACTGTCGACGGATTTCAGGGGCAGGAGCGCGACATCATCCTCATCTCCCTGGTTCGCAGTAACGAACACGGACAGATAGGATTTCTAAACGACTTACGAAGAATGAACGTGGCCATGACCCGTGCCCGTATGAAACTCATCATCATCGGACATCAGGCCACCCTTACCCACCATCCCTTCTACCAGCGCCTGAAGGCCTATATCGAGGGCCTCTGAAACCACAGCCTTCGATGCAGGTTGTGAATCAAAAGAGATGTGCAGGGATGCGCTCTTTGGCATTCTCAAAGTCCTCGACCGTATCAAGTTCGCACGAGAAGAGATCTGTAACGTCAAGGACGGAGAAGCTAAAGCCTTTGGCGATAAGGCGCTGGAAGGCGAGTTCGTAGTACTTGTTCTCGAGATGTTCGAGGTTCATCATGCCGTCCAATTCCTTGTAAAGAGCGGTGGTGTAGGTCTTGCCCATGCGCTCGATGCCGAGGCTTTCGCCTGCTGCGAGGGTTGGGAGGCATGTCTTGCTTATCTCGACAATATTGCCGTTGTCGTTCATTACGACCTTCATCTCCTCTTCTCCTAATTCGTGCCGGATGAGTGCAAGCACGTTTTCGTGCTTATCTGCGAGGATGCGCTTCACGATCTCTGCATCGTAGAGAAGGTCGCTGTCAAGCAGCAAGACCTCCTCGCCATCAGCCTCAGTACGTGCCAACCAAAGGGAGTAGATGTTGTTTGTCGTCTCGTAGTCCTTGTTGTGAATGAAGCGGAAGGACGCGCCGGAGTTCTCGTAGGTCTGCCCTACGAAGTCCTCTATCTGCTGATGCAGGTAGCCTGTCACGATGACAAATTCGCGGATGCCTGCCTTGATGAGGGCATCCATTGAGCGCTGTAACAAGGTTCGTTCGCCCACCTTCAGGAGGCATTTGGGCGTATGTAATGTGAGCGGGCGCAGTCGCGAGGCTGTGCCCGCAGCAAGGATGACGGCTTTCAAAACTCTAAACTTTCAATTTTCAACTTTCAACTTCCAACAACCTCCTTGATGGTGTCCACCACGGTTTGTATCTGCTCGCGCCTTCCGAGGGTGATGCGCAGACAGTCCTCCAAACCTTTGTCGCCCATGAATTTAATCTTATAGTGCTGGTCTGCGAGGGCTTTTTGCAGTTTCTCCTTGATGGCGGTAGGGTATTTAATAAGAATGAAGTTTGCCACGCTCTTATAGACCTTGAAGCCTGGCTTGTCGCCCAACTCTTTCTGGAAGAGTTGACGGTCCCATTCCATTTCGTCGGCCACGCGGCGATAGTGGTCGTCGCTTTCAAGGGCGGCCAATGCAACGGCCTCGGAGAAGCGGTTATAGCCAAGATACTTGTTGCTGTAGCTCAGGAACTGGTCGTGTCCTGCACCGATGAAGGCGAAGCCGACGCGAAGACCTGGCAAACCGTAGAACTTCGACAGTGTGCGCGAGATGATGAGGTTGTTGTACTTGTTCACGAGCGGCGCGATGTAGTCCACGTCGGAGGTGATGAACGAAGCGTAGGCTTCATCCACAAGCACCATCGTGTCGGAGGGGATGTTCTCCATGATGCGGCCTATCTCTTCGCTTGTAAGGCTGTTGCCTGTTGGATTGTTGGGCGATGCCAGGAGCAGCATGCGGGGATGGATGCGGTTGGTATATTCGATGACTTCATCGACGTTGTATGCAAAGGTATCGTCCTTCTCATAGAGCGGATACATCTCAAATGAGCCGCCGCACTCGCTTGCCACACGATTGTAGTACCACCACGAGAACTGAGGGATGAGAATCGTCTTGTTGTCGCCCTTCATGAGAAAGTAGTGGATGGCATTCTTGAGGATTTCCTCGCCACCGTAACCCAGCAAGACTTGCTCTTCAGGCACACCATAGATTTCGCTCAAGCGCACACTGATGACACTCTTCTTTCCTTCATCATAGATGCGCGTGTAGAAACACAGCGTGTGTGGGTCGAAGTTCTTAATTGCTTCAAGCACCTTCTCCGAAGGCTCGAAATTAAATTCGTTTCTATCAAGATAGTTCATGTTTGTTGTTTTGTGTTTAGTATTTCGGCCTGCCTAGCGGCCAATTCAATATGCAAAGGTATTACTTTTCTCCCGAACTGCAAAACAAAACGAAAAAAAAAAGGGAAAGATGTGGCATAATTGGAAAAGAAGTTGTACTTTTGCATTTCAAAAATAAGGAACAGACATGTTACAAGACTTTAAGAAGAAGTTTCAGGCAACGCTCAAGTCCTCCGAGACAGAGGATTGGCTCGATTATCGCGTGGTGCGCCCATTGAGTTACATCTGGGCGCTGTTTTTTGCAAAACTTGACATACACCCCAACACAGTTACCATCATCTCCATGTTTATCGGTGCCGCCGCCAGCCTTTTCTTCATGCACGGCAGTTTTTACTACGAGGGATGGCACGGTTTGTGGCTCAACATCATCGGCATCCTGCTCCTCTGCCAAGCAGATATCCTCGACTGTACCGACGGACAGCTTGCCCGCATGACGGGAAAGAAGAGCCGACTGGGCAGAATCTTGGATGGCATGGCTGGTTTTGTATGGTTCATACCTATCTATGTCCTGCTGATAGTTCGCTTTTACCACCATCATTCCCTTGAGTTCGGATGGCTGGGGATTCCCGATACGGAGCAGAATGCACTCATCGTGTCGGCGGTGGTTTTCGCCTTTGCACTCTACTCGGGCTTTGCAGGAATGGGCGGGCAGCAAAGACTTGCCGACTACTACATACAGATTCACCTCTTCCTGCTGAAGGGCGAGAAGGGAAGTGAACTGGATTCCTCCGAGATGCAGCAGAAGGTTTACGACGAGACACCTGCCGAAGGCAACCGCCTCTGGAAGTATTTCCTCAAGACATACATCGACTACACGCGCAAACAGGAGAAAGTAACCCCCGAGTTCCAGAGACTTATCGCCACGTTGCGGGAGAAGTATGGCAACGCCGGCAACATGCCCGACGAGATACGTGAGGAGCTGCACCGCGAGTCGAAAGCCGTGATGCCCTGGAACGGGATGCTCACCTTCAACTTCCGCTCCGCGATGTTCTTCCTGTTCTGTCTCATCGACCTGCCCGTCGGCAACTTTCTCTTCGAAGCTATTGGCATGGGACTCCTCGCATACTATATTAACCGCCGCCACGAAGCATTCTGCAAGAGGGTTGCGGATAAGATTAAAGGTTAAGGGTTAACACTCTTCACTATGAATATATGAGCTGGAACAACATCTTCTTCCTCCTTGGCGTAGTTTGCGTCGTGGTGATGGTCTTCACCTTCGACGTCAACTTCATCGATCTTTGGGGACACATCTGTAGTGCGGGGTATTGGTTCATACCTATCGTCGGCATCTGGATAGTCGTGTATGGCGTCAATGCCTTGTCGTGGATGTGCGTCATTCGCGGTAATATCGATTCCGATGAGCACGTAAGCTTCTGGCGCATATATAAGCTGACAATTACCGGCTATGCACTTAATTATGCCACACCCGTTGGTGGCTTGGGCGGCGAACCATACCGCATCATGGAACTCAGCAAGGATATTTCGAAGCAGCACGCTACGTCGTCCGTCATCCTCTACGCGATGATGCATATCTTCGCACACTTCTGGTTCTGGTTCACATCGGTCTTTCTCTACTTGGCACTTGCCGCCCTTGGCGACCTCCCCTTTGACACCACGGTCGGCATCGTGTTAGGACTCGTTATCGTCTTCTGCCTCATTGCCTTCTATCTCTTCTATAGAGGCTACAAATACGGACTTGTCGTGAGACTGATACGTTGGATAGGACATTTGCCGCGTCTCAAGGGATGGAGCGACCGCATCCTCAAGGCACATAACCAGGCGCTGCACAATGTGGATACACAGATTGCTTCGCTGCATCAGCAAAGCCGCAAGCATTTCTATGCGGCCCTGGGACTGGAGTACCTATCGCGCATCGTGCAAAGTTCCGAAGTGCTCTTCATGCTCCTACTCTTCGGCATCGACGGTGGCGGAGGCTTCGGAGGCATCACCCTCACCTTCCTGCATTCCATACTCATCGTATCGCTCACCACACTCTTTGCAAACCTCATAGGATTTCTGCCGATGCAGCTCGGTGTGCAAGAGGGTGGTTTCGCCTTATCAACCGCCGCAATGGGCTTGGCTGTCGAGCAGGGTTTCTTCGTCAGCATCATCTGCAGGGTTCGCGAGATAATATGGATTATCATCGGTGTGCTGCTGATGAAGATTGGCAATAAGCCGCAGAAAACGACTTGATGAGATTACAGATACTTCTTCTTCCAGTCTGTAAAATATTGGGGTTCTTCCAACATGAGTTGACCTTGCGAATCAATGAATAGTTGGGTAGTAGAGCCTTCGCAGCAGAGAACACCATCACTCTTGCGGAAAATCTGATACTTGAAGTCAAGTCGTGCCCCCGGCTTACGAACGTAGGTGGTATGAATTACCGCTACATCGTTCATGCCCAAGGGGGCCAAGTGGCGGACATGCACGTCGTATACAGGAGCAGGAATATTGGATGCAAGCATCACCCCGTAGTCGATGCCAGGATAACGACGGCCAAAGGATTCGCGGCCATCCTCGAAATACTTGACATAATTGCCGTGCCATACACGCAGCATGGCATCCATCTCACTGAACTTGACACGTATCTCGGTTATGTCTGTAAGTTCTATTTTCATTATTTATTGTTTATCCTCCTTGTAATGGTCTTGCCATTAGCAATGCCCGTCACATCAACATACAGACATGTCAGAGATTGTCCTTTCATCTGGGCAAACATCTTGGTTACCTGCATTTCTTGTCCCTCCATCTTAACCAGGGCCACCCACTTGCCGCTACGCTTGCAGATGCGGATGGGTAGATTCTTATAGGGGGAGAGGTGGATGGTGGCCTCGTTTTCACGCGTACTGTCAACCTTATAGCCGAAGGCAAACTTAAATTGCAGGAAGGAGAGTTCCTTCTTCTCACCACCCTCTTCGGCCCTAATCCAATAGGGATTCACAGGTTCCTTCAGGTCAAGTTTTCCATCTTTCAAGAGATTCACATCGTAGCAGATGTAATTACGATTGGTGCTGCGCTCAAACTGGAATAGTCGTCCCTCGGGAGTTGCTGCTATAGCAGCGAAAAGGGATAATTGAAGAAAAGATAGAATGAAAAGGACGCGCTTCATATATCTGTATTAGGTGTACAAACCTCCGTTTATTGAAATCACGTTGCCGGTAACATAGCCAGCAAGGGGAGAAACCAAAAAGGCAACGGCCTCGGCAACTTCCTCAGGCTGACCGAAGCGTCCGGCAGGGATGGTCTTCTTGAGGCTTGCCTCGTCAAGGCCCTCAACCATATCGGTCTTGATGAAGCCGGGAGCCAGTGCATTTACGGTTACATTCTTCTTTGCAACCTCCTGAGCCAGAGCCTTGGTGGCAGCAATGATGCCGCCCTTGGCTGCCGAATAGTTGGTTTGGCCAGGCAGTCCCTTGATACCGCTTACGCTGGCCATATTGATGATACGTCCAAACTTATGAAACTGCATGGCTGGCAACAAGGGCTGTGTGACGTTGAAGAAGCCCTGTAGGGTGATGTCGATGACACGGGTATAATCCTCGAAGGGCATAAGGGCCATCACACCATCGCGGCGGATACCGGCATTGTTGACACAGACCTCGATGTATTCCTCGTCGTGAGCCTCCTGCCACGCCTGAATGGTAGCGGTGGCCTTCTCGCGGTCGGCAACATCAAAGCACCACAGCTCACCGTCCGTTCCAGCCTCGCGGACAAGGCGGAGTGTCTCTTCGGCTGCGGCGGTGTTGCCTGCGTAGTTGATAAGAATGTGGTATCCCATCTGAGCCAGACGGACTGCAATGGCGCGACCTAAACCACGACTTGCACCTGTTACTAATGCGTATTTCATATTATATTGAACATGATTTGATTCTTCACATACTTAGAAGGTTGCCTCGAAGTTGAAGCGGATACCCCACTTCTGAGTATTATCCTTCAAGTAGGTGAAACGATGAGTATATTCGATGGTAAATACCTTGAAGATGTTATGGATGCCAACGGAAGCCTCGATGTAGGGCGTAAAGCTATTCATGGGTCCTGAATTGCTTACATAGCGCTTGGAATTATCATCCTGAGTTTCCCATATACCTGGGAAACGAAAGAGTACATCATCGTTATGGTTGGCAGCATATTCCGGATTATTTTTATTGGTCAGGTAGCCCCACATGGCATTCACTGCGATAGACTCGCGCCACTTGAGTTTCTTGAGCAGTGGAATGCGGTTAAAGAGCTTACCATTGAGGTCCCAACGCCACATGGTTGTTACGGCGCGGTCGTGAATGAATTCCATGTTGCCAATCAGGTTGAAGGTGTTACGGCTACGGATGTAGCTGAGGTTAGTCTCTGGGATGACAAGCAATGGGAAAGGCACCTTGTTCCACTGGAAGGAAGCATGAACACTGCCGTCAAGACTGCCCCATGAGTTCAGCCAGAAACGCTTGGTGAAGGTAAACTCGGTCAGGTTGTAATTATAATCGCCTCCCAGAAAATCCTTTATACCGACGGTATGCTGGACGCCGTACTTGGGAGCCTCCAAATTGGAAAGATAACGCTTGGTGCGTGTATTCAGGACCTTAAGACCGGGTTGAAAGGAAACACCAAAACTGAATTCAGCAAAAGTGATGGTCCTGGATTTCACCTCGTCTTCGGGGTAGATAACATTTTGCTGGTCGATGGCATTCCAGTCTTTGTTGGTAAGATATAAAAGGTCGCCAGCACCAGTGTTCCACTCGCGGTTGAAACGGCCGTTCAATGCCAGGCCATTCTCATACTCGAAGACTCCCTCCAGACGGAAACGTTCGAAGTAGCTCTGCAGATGGGTTCTTTGCCAGGCAAGAGACATGAAGGTATTATCCTTGTCATACTGCAGGAATTTATCCGACGGACTCTGGATATCGCGGGTAAAGGTGAATGAGATGTCACGTCTGGGATAGGTTATTATGTCTTTTTCCTTCTCGATGAAGGAGTAGGCAATCTTACCCTCACCCTTGACCTTATGATCCTTGAAACCATACTTGGCCCATCCGCTGAGGAACAGGTGCTTGTTGAAAGCTCCCGTAGTCATAGCCCCCACACGCAAGCGGAAACCTTCGACCCAGTTCGTACCAAAGGTTGATAAGAAAGGACCGATAACCACCTTGCTGGGACGATTGGGGTCAGCGCTCGTCTCAAGGTAGTTATCCAGGATTATCCTCATCCCATAAAGTGTGGCACGTACGGCAGCGCGGTCTGTGAACTTACGTTTTAGTTCCTTGATATGCATCTGCCCGTATGATAGCGTATCGGGTCTGAACTCGTCCCAGAAATCATCGTCTCTGTGTTTGGCGCCCCTCTCAACTATCTCATCACCAACGAAATTGACGTATTCGTCAGAGAAAGGCTCATTGCTGATATTGCTGTAGTGGGCAAAATGCTCGACGTGTACCTTTTTAATCTTCTCGGCCAGTGACAACTGCATAATCATGCGGTTGCTGGTACAGAACTGCTGGCCTGAAGGCAGGCTCTCAAACTCCTGATCCAGTGCCAGTTGCTTGACGAAGTTTACGGTATTATCTATAGGCATACCCATACGGGCACGCTTCACGCGGTAAGTGCTGTCGTTGATGATGTAAAGGTCGCCGTTCCAACCGAAGTCCTGTTTGTTGGCCGGCTGGAAATTGACAATAATACAAGAATCGCCACCGCACTCTACGGTATCAGCTATGGCATAATGATAGAATCGTAAGGCAGCTGCACCACCGATGGGACTGATGAAGTTGTGCTGGAAGACAACGGTCTGATCCTTGTAAATATTGACATCAACAAGATTGTCCTTAATCTTAGTCTCAAGAAAATCCGTAGCCTGCAAGAGGTCCAGAAGGCTTCTCTTGTTCTCACCCTTTACGATACTCTTGCGTTTGTTTCCGTCTTTGCGGTAGTATTCCTTAGTGATACGCTCCTCAAAGCTGATAGGGAGAATCATCTTGCCCGTTGCAGGACAGTACTCGGCAAATTCGGCAGAAAGGTTCGCCTTCTTGAAGTTCTCGTCGTCTAACGTCGTGGTATCCACATCGTTAAGCGCCATTGTAGTGCTTACATACCTGTCATAGCTGGCATATTCGGCATCATGGATGTCCGCGCTCTTACGGGCATCCATAACTTTCTGCATCAGTTCGACAGCGGGATTTCCCTTACGGACGTACTTCTTCTTTTCTGCCTTGATTTCAACTGCACCCATCTCCATAGCAGTCATGGAAAGTTTGACAGTCAGGTTACGTGCCTTTTTCACTTCAATCTCAACATCCTTGTATCCGAGATTATGAAATATTAATATCCCAGGACGGAACCGGATTTTAAAGTTTCCGTCTGCATCGGTAAGAATCTTTCCTCCCGTTGGATTATCCTTATACCAAACTTGTGCCGCCTCTATCGGTCCCTCATCATAGGCATCAATAACCTTTCCTGTAACCATCTGGGCAAGGGAGGGTATGGCAACAGCCATCATGAGCATAAAGAATGTTATCTGACGTTTCATATATTAGTTATTCTATAATTTCTTTTGTTGTGTACATTGCGGTCATTGTTACGCCATGCAGACCATGAAGCATAAGGCTCTGACCGGTAAGCAATAAATTAGGAATACGGGTACGCGGGGACAATATGGTCAGAAGCGGAGCTGCTGCATCCTTGCGTATCCCATAGGCACTGCCGTCGGGCGATAAGTTATAATCGCGGTACGTGAGTGGCGTGCTCGTATGAATCTCCTGTATGTGATTACTCAAACCAGGAAGGAAGCGCTCCGCAACAGATATGCACTCTTGGGCCTTCTGAGCCTTAAACTGCAGATAGTCCTCGCCACGGTGCAGGCTGCGAGTATCCTTCCATGCTGCGCATTCGCCTATATTCATGGGAGTAAGGATGTCTATCTGCCGCGCATAGGCAGAGTCGTCCTCGGGAACACGGCAACTAACCATATAGCCGCATCCGTCCCATGCCTCAAGTCCATTATACAGGAACTCATTATAGTTAAAGTACGGCACCTCGCCAGGCTTCAGCAGCAACTGAGCCGTAAACATGCCGTTTGTGTTTTCTAAATTTTCTATTCTATGGCGATAAACCTTCTTCAGCAACTGACCCTCTTTTACCAAGGAAAGTGTTACCGAGGGATGAGCATCGCTAATAAAGTAACGTGCCTCGTAAGTTTCGCCATTCTTACATACAGCTTTCCTTATTACGCCGTCGGTCTCTATCAACTCCTCAACCTCTGCATCGCAGACAAGTTCTCCACCTTGGCGGGTTAGGTTATCTGTCAATTTACGAACCAGAAGATTGCCGTCGCCTTTCAGTCTCCAGCTACTCTGTATGAAGGGAGCGTTCCCATGTACGAAGGTAAATAGAGGTAATGTGTCCCGCTTCAATTCCATCTTCAGGCAAGCACCACTCAAGACATTCAATAGCAGCGGATTATGAATGATGCTACTGAGATAATCATAAGCATTAGTCTTCTGCATCCATTCCTCATCAGTACATTGCATGAGGGAGACATAGCGTTGCAAACTTTCACGGTCTTCAGGAAAATCCTTGGCAAGGGTCTCAAGGAAATTGTCAAAACCTTCGGCAAAGCGGAACTCACGGTCGCCAATCATGATACGGTCAAACCCTTCAGCATCCAGTCTCTGCCAAGGCAGCGACAACAGGCCCAGCTCGTTGAAGATGTCATGCAACGGTTGTCCTTCTGCCAAACCTCCCACATAGTGAAGCCCCGTATCGTACATCATAGTACCACGACGATAACTCTGCATGCAACCTCCCGGCTGATGCTGACGCTCTAGAACGAGCACTTTCTGCCCTTTCTTGCTGAGCAGGTTGGCACAAACCAAACCACCCAGTCCGCTTCCTATGATTATGACATCATACTCCTTCACCCTTAAAAGTCATATACTGCCTCTTCTCGTCAGAGATAGTGGCATGTATGTTATAACTTCCGTCAACCTCTTTCACCTCTACCTGCACATCCACTTCGGGACAAACCGTAGGACTGGCTATTGCTGTGAGTAGACATTGCTTAATTGACGATATACGTATCTCCTTACCAACAAGTAACGATGCGCACTCCTTTATAGTCTGGATATTACAAACACCCGGACAAACAGGATTTCCCGGAAAATGTCCCTGATACACGTTGCAGTCGGGCAGGATGGCGATATGATAAACAGCCTTCCCGTCGCTTTCCTTACGCGCGTGTAGCACCTTATAAAATTTATTCTCCAGCAACATAAATCTTCATTTGAGTGCTGGCAACGGTCTCTTCGCCGGAAACAGTCTCAGCACTAATGATAGTAACACCACCAACGGTAGGTCCCATTGTAATGGTGGTGACTAACGTTTCTCCCTTACATGGTCTGCGATTCAATTTGAAACGCTTCACCTCGCCAATATATCCAACCGGGGGTACTGTGGCCCCGGCCTGCATGGCTTGGTAACCCGCAAAAGCTGAGGCCGACTGGGCGATATGCTCTATGACACCGGGTTCGGCAATAGCTCCATCAGGCTCCAGGAAGAAATTGTCTTCCCTGATAGTAAGCTTGCAACGCGCTACATCATCATAAGCCTCAAGCAGCTCGTCAACCATCATGATTGGCGAGCGCTGAGGTATGAGATTCCTGACATCCGTCATGTCATAAGATTAAGCCATGTGGCTCTCAATGTAATCATAAAGATTACCGAAAGTCTTCACATTGGGGAGGTCCTCTGCAGGAATCTTAACCTTGAAGGTGTACTGTACAACAGCTACCAGGTCAACAAGACTCAGACTGTCGAGATGCAGTGTCTGATAGATAGCGGCATCTTCGACGATGTCCTCTTCATTTACGTCAAACTCCTCTGTCAGGGTCTCGATGGTCTTTTCAATGATTTCTTCTCTTGTCATGTTCTTAAATAGTTATTTATAAAAAATGTATATAATATACTCTCTCCTTAATCTTAACCCTTAAAGTCTTTTACAATAAGGGTGCTGTTTGTTCCGCCAAAACCGAAGCTGTTGCTCAGGAACATATCAAAGCCCGTCTCTATGGTCTGCGGAATAACATTTACACAGGCTGTCTCCTCATCGGGATTCTCAAAGTTCAGGCTACCGGCAATGAAGCCATTCTTCATCATCAGCACAGAGTAGATGCACTCACTGGCGCCAGCCATCCACATCTCGTGGCCGGTCTGACTCTTGGTACTTGTAACAGGTACCTTGTAGTCGCCAAAGCACTGTGCAATAGCCATGGCCTCTCTACCGTCACCGGCATGGGTACTGGTAGCGTGGGCGTTGACATAACCAATCATGCGGGGGTCAATACCGCCGTTCTTGAGAGCCAGTTCCAGCGAACGGGCAGGACCGGCCACGTTGGGTGTAGAGATATGGTCACCGTTACCGCTGAAGCCCCATCCCACGATTTCGGCAATGATGGGAGCACCACGCTTGACGGCATGTTCGTAACTTTCCAGTATCAATGTTGCGGCGCCACCACCTGGAACCAGACCATCGCGGTCTCTATCAAAAGGACGACAAGCCTTGGTAGGCTCATCCTCACGGGTCGAAAAAGCCTGAATACCATCAAAACTTGCAACGCAATACATGTTAGCCTCCTGAGCACCACCGCAAATGATACAGTCCTGCAGACCTTCCTTGATAAGCAGATAGGCGTTGCCAATGGCTAAAGAGCTGGAAGCACAGGCTGCAGAGGATGTCAGGTTGATGCCACGCAACTTGAAGAGGCAAGCCAGATTCATGGTGATAGTACTGTTCATACTCTGGAAGATGGCACCACTCCCGCAGGCTGAAGTGTCCTTGAACTCGCGAAACTTATCCAGAGCTATCATGGTGCTCTCTGCAACAGAGTCGTTACCATAGATAATTCCCACCTCGTGAGCGTCCAAAAAATCCTGGTCCATCCTGGCATTCTCCAATGCCTGCTGAGTAGCCACGTAGGCATACTGAGCCTCCTCGGGCATAAACTGACGAACGTTACGAGCCAGAAGTTTCTTGATGTTAACAGCAGGGACGTCTGCACACAATGCAGAACGGAATCCGGCATCCTTTCTTTCCTGGCTGAAGATGATACCGCTCTTTCCTTGGTACAGGGCATCACGTACATCGTCCAATGTCTGACCCAGACAAGACCAAATGCCCATACCTGTTATTACAACTCTATTCATAGTCTAAATTTATGTTCTTCTGATTGTTATTTTTCAATTGTCTTAATCCAACACCTTCTGCGCTTCTGTATCTTGGGATTCAAAGGTTTCCACTGTGATAGTTCCTTGAAGTTATCCTCCAGTTGCGGCCCTGTCTCGGCATATTTGTAACCCTTGCGGTTGTAAATAGGAATCAAATCGTCAAATACCAACGCATTCACACCCAAGCCCTGCATATCGGGACGGACAGCTATGAGCATCAAGTTTACGGTATCCTCATTTTTCAGGAAAAGCGTCTTTAGGAAATATACCCAACCGAAGGGCAAAAGCTTTCCTTTTGACTTACGAAGAGCATGGGAAAGACTTCCCGTCGTAACGGCAGCACACACCATCTCCCCTTTCTTGTTCTCAACCGTAGTGATGAGGTCGGGATCCAGAATGGGAATATATTTCTTTATCAGGTCCGAAACCATCTCTTCCGTCAGGTCACTATATCCAAAGATAGGTGCGTATGCCTCGTTCATCAATCGGAACACGCGCTGTCCCTGCTCGCCCAGAATCTCCCTACGGCTCAGTTTCCGAACCCGCAAACCGAACATTTCCTTTGAAAGACGGGCCACTCGGGCATATCTGGCAGGAACTTCCTTGGGAATCTCCACACACACCTGCAACCAGTCAACCTCTTTCCGATAGCCTAACTGCTGCATGTGCTTAGGATAATAAGAAGGATTGTAGATATCTATCATACTGCCCATAAGGTCGAAATCCTCCACCAGCATTCCCTCCTTGTCAAAGTCGATGATTCCCATCGGACCCTGAATCTGCGTCGTCCCACGCTCTGCGCCCCACTCTTCAACGGCTTTCAGCAGTGCATCGGAAATAGCTATATCATCCTCAAACTCAATAAGTCCAAAGCGTACACAACTTTTCTTCCAACGTTCATTAGCGTTTCTGTTGATAATACCTGCTATGCGACCAACGACTCGGTCGTCTCTGTATGCCAGGAAAGCCTGGATGTCGGTGTGTTTTAGGGCAGTATTTTTCTTAGGGTTGAACATGTCACGGATATCGCTGTTCATATCTGGGACATAACACGGGTTGCCGGCATACAATTCCTTTGGCAGTTGAACAAAAGCATCCATCTGCTTGGAATTCGTTATCTTAACAACTTTAATTTCAGCCATAGTTTTGTTTCCCAAATAGACCTTCAAATCTGGTCCCTGCTAAAAATTGCGTGCAAAGGTACAAAAAAATTATCAAATTATCAACTATTTTAAGCGCTAAATTCTGACCACAGCCACGAAGCCACCGCGCGGCTGGCAGTGTACACTGACAGGCAGTGAAGATGGCGATGTGATGCTCCACTCGCCCGAAGCGTCATCGGCAAAGAATGTCACAGAACCAGGGACTGCCTTCTCGAAGAGACTGGGCAGCGCTATGTCGCGAGCTTCGTCCTTTCCGTTTATGGCAGCAACATACCAAGTGTTGCCCTTGCGACGGGCCATTACAACGTAATCGGCAGGACGGCCAGCAAGCAAGCGCGTCTCGTCCCAGGCGGCAGGCAGCGCCGACAGGAAGTCGCGGACGGCAGAAGGCTGCGCCAGAAAACTCTCAGGACGGTCGGCCAAGTGTTGCAACCCAGACTCGTAGAGAACGGTCAAAGCCAGTTCGTGTGACCGCGACGTGATGTGGGGATGCTGCGAATCGCTGAAGGCACAGGGGGTATAGTCCATCGGGCCAATGACATTGCGCGTAAAGGGCAATGTGGCATTGTGGGCCGCAGCGCGAGAGGTAAAGGTGGGTACATTGTTGTACCACTCGGCACCATACACACCCTCGGTGGAGAGCAGGTGGGGATAGGTGCGCTGCCAACCGCGCGGGATGGTGGCTCCGTGGAAGTTTACCAGCAAGTGGTGACGAGCAGCACTCTCCAGCAGGTCGATGCAGTAGTCCATAGTGGGTTGGCCGTCGCCTGCAAAGAAGTCAATCTTCACGCCAGCCACACCCATGCGCTCGCACCAGGCAAACTCGCGTTCCCGATCTTCGGGTTTGTTCAGTCGGAACTTGGGACCTGGGGCTCCATTAATCCAGTCGGTCGTTGAATTGTACCATATCATGGAGCGCACCCCCTTCTCGCGGGCATAGGACAAAGCATCCTCGATGGTCTTGCCATCCTTCATCTCGTCCCATTCGGCATCAATGAGCACGTATGGCAGACGGAGTGTAGCAGCAAAGTCAATGTAGCGTCGAATGATGTTGTAATCGTTCGACCCATGATTATAGGCCCAGTAGATCCACGAAACGACACCGGGCTGAATCCAATCCGTCTCAGCCAAACGGCTGGGTTCCGAGACATCTGTAACCAACGTCGACTCGACAACGTCAGCCAGCGACCCGATGATGGCCAGACGCCAAGGGGTGTGCCATGACCCCGTGGGCTGCACAGGATTCTGGTCGGGGGTAACACGGAAGAGGTCGCCCTCATTAGTAAGCGAAGCCGCACTTTGTCCGCGCTCGATGTTAGCCTCGCTTAACAAGAGGAAAACATCATCGACAGGCTCCAACAGAGCAGGGAAAGCCCATCGGTGGTTTTTCGGAGCATTGGGGCCATGAGCCGTCGTCGAGGGCAGATAAAAATCTTCGTAACCTGAGCTCCAGCGCATCATCCAACGTTGCATACCCTCGGGAATCCGATAGGAAGTCTGCTCTTGCGGCAGAGACTGCCCCGTTAAGCCCGACAACTCGTAACGCATCGCTATGCCATCGTCGTACAGGCGCACCACTAAGAGGGTTTGTGCATTGAGGCGGGCACGATACTCCCTTGCCCGATTCGTGCAATGGAGGCGTTTGCCAGCCACCATCTGATAGTCGGCTACGACCTTGCCCGAAGGCTTCAGTTTCAACGCTTCAGTTGGAACGGCATTGGCAAACCCTACGACAGGTATGTCCAACACGGCCTGCCCCCTGTAATGGACTTGTAGTCCTTGAGCATGAGCTATGACGCTAATCCTTCCATTGGGCGATGAGGCTGGGCGTGCCTCAAGGAGCGACACAAATGCAAAACTGAGCCATGCAATAAGAAGTGTTCGTTTCATCGTTATTAATGTATTATGACAACAAAAGCCCGGTGCCTAAGTTCACCAAGTTCAGACCTGGCAAACCCGACACCGGGACTCTCTAACCAACAATATATAACTAACCAAAAGGTGTTATATCCTTCACTTTACAAGAACCTTGCGACCGTTGACGATGTACATGCCCTTCGTGAGCTTCTGTACGCGGCGACCAGTCAGGTCGTATGCCTTCAGGTCAACGTTCTTGTTGTCGGCAACGGCAACCTCCTCGATAGCGGTGGGAGCCGTCTTGCCCAGATAATCGAGTGCCCAGAAGGTGAAGATGGTCCAGTCACCCTCGATGTGCTTGTCGCGACGGATACCGATGGTAGCAAGACCGTCTTCGCCAACCTCGAATACACATTCGTTGGGATAATAACCCATCGAGAAGTACTGGCATGCAGCGGCCATGTCGTTGGGAATGAATACATACGTTTCGTCGTCCGTACCCTCAGCAAGAATGATTTCACTCTCATCGCCGTAACCTTCCATAACTACCTGTGCACCTTCCATAGCGTTGAGCAGAGGCGACTGGAAAGTATTAACCTGAGTTTCAGCATACAGAGCGGCATTGCGAATAACGGCCAGTGAATCATCGGCACTGGGGTAACCGGCACGATAGTAGCCCTGAAGGCTAACACGATAGTAACCGGGCTCCAAACCTGTCAGTTCCTGATGGATATCGAAACTGTTGTTGTTATAGAACTCTTGTGCACTATAATCAAGATCAATGTCGGTATCAATATAGACAGCATCGTTACCACCGTCCTTAGTTATCGTCCAACCGTTGTTTGAAGGTGTGTTCTGGATAGGATCAATGTAATCGGTGTTGTAGATGATGGGGGTAACATCCTGGGGATTCTCCTCCGATGCAATATCCTTCACGTCATAAAGCACATAGCCGGCCCATCCGTTCTTCACTTTTTCCAGAGCAGCCTTCAATTCATCGTTGTCTTCGAAGTCCTGAGGCATAGGATAAGAAACCAAGGTAATGAATGTCTCGTATTCCGTATCGCCAGACTCTACGTTGGGAATCATTGTTTCATCATAGAATTGGGCGAGTTCGCTCAACTGGGCAGCCAGGCTCTTGCCTTCCTTCAGGTAAGCCTCGGCCTCTTCGAGCTGATCCATTGCAGCAAAGACATCATTGAGATTGTCGCCACCCAGAGCTTCGTCACCAGCCATGATGGCCAGGTCGGCCATATCCTTTGCCTTTGCAGTTACGAAAGCATCTTCATCAGCCAATGCAGCACGAACGGCATCCTGACGGTTGTGGATTTCGTCGGCAAAGAGTTCAACACCGGCACCGGCATACTCGATGCGGAAGTTGTCCCACAGGCACCACTGCCATGAATCTACGGGGAAGCTAACCTTCACACCAATGGTCAGGTCACCAGCCTCTTTCAGCACGATGCGGCAATGGTTGGTGTAGTAAGGCTCGTTTGTTTCGGGGTTCACAGTTGCAAAGTAGATAGATGCACCCTGCATGGAGTTGGGACGATAAACATCATTCTCCGTATCATGACTGTCGTAAGGCCATACGCCATTTTGAACATCTTCGACTTCAGGATCACCGAAGCTGGGCTCAGTCATATACTCCTCACTGATGTTCTTAAATGATGTCTTGGAGTCACCAGCATACAGAACAACCTGTTCCTGATTGCCACGAACGAAGCCCTGTACGGTTACATCGTATGCACCCACAGGCATGTTCTTGATGGTCTGCTGGATTTCGGCAGATTTGTTGAACACCTCAATGTTACCCCACTGCTTAGAAAGATCGGTAATCAGTTCATCACCAACGTAAGTCCATCCGGGAACAACATGGTTGTCAGCAACGGTCTTCTGGAAATCGGCATTGATGAGCAGGAAGGTCAGGTCATCACCAGGCTTAACCTTGTCACCGCTGGCAATGAAGTTGCGAACGCTGTTGATAGCGCTGTCGCGTACAGCCTCCAGATAGTCGTGGTCGGCAAGTTCGTCGTCAATCTTGGCGCGGATGTCGTCAGCCAGAGAGCTTACCAAGTCCGTAACATCCCAGTCGCCATGGGTATTCTCCAACTGGTCGGAGAGTTCGCGCGTGCTGGCATATACCTCTTCAAGCTCAACATAATCCTGGATAGAAGAAACAAGAGCATCGGTGGCAGCCTTCAGGTTGTTCAACAGTGCCTCGAAGTTTTCCGTAGGATCCTCTGCAGCTTCCATAGCTTCCTCGTAAGTTCTCTTCACATCCTGATTAGCCTTGGCCTCGTCAATGTTGTAGGTCACCAGATTCTTTTTGTAAAGGTCTGCCAGCTCCAGTTTGTTGGGGTCAACCTGACCATAATAAGTCAGCGTGAAGTTGTCGAAGATAACCCAGGCCTTTTCACCCTCCACACGAATACCGATGGTGATTCCAGCAATGGGTTCAAGTACCTTAATCATCAGAACACTGGTGTAGTCCAGTTCTTCATTATCGCCCGTATAGTGATGGAAGTGATAAGCTGCACCGCTCATGCCGTTGGGGGTCCAACCGTTGGCGCGATTTTGATCGCTGGCCCAGCTGCCAACTTCATACAATTTCTCAGCTGTTCCGTAGTCATCAATATGAGCAATCTTGGAAACCTGTTCTGTGCCGTCGTTAAAGAGGGCGTACAGTTCAGCAGCAGCCTGACCATTTTCGTCGGGACGATAGAAGCCCTGGCAGGTGAACTTATAGATACCAGCGGGCAGGAAGTCGATATGCTGGCTGATGTTGAAGGCTCTGTGGTAGACCTCAGCGTTCTTGCCCCAATCGCCTTCAGTGCCCATCATCGGGCCTTCGGTGGTCACACCCTGTGAATCCCAATCCGCTGTGGCAGGATTGCCTTCACCTGTACTGCCAGTAACTACAGACCAACCGTCGAAACCATTATCAAAGCTGGGGTTCACCAATACATCGTTAGTAACATCAAGAGGCTCTTCCTCAGAAGCGCTATTCCACTTATCACCAAACTCTGCAGCCTTAATGTCGGCTCTCAGTTGGCTGGCAGCCTTGTACAGATCTTCTTCCGTTGCTTCATCACTATTGTAAACGGTGCTGGCAGCATCGGTGTTTACACCAGCTTCCTGAGCTGCCACCAATGCCTTGTAAAGATCCAACTTAGCCTTATACATTTTCATTGCAGGCAAATATTCAGCTAAAGCAGCACTAACAGCCTCCTTGTCAAATGTTTCTACAGGGATAAACTGCCATTCGATGTTTGCATCCTCGGCTGAGGCGTTAAAGATAACAGCTGCACCAGCTTCCGAAGCGGCAGCATATTGCGTTGCAGCAGCGATAAAACCGCCCATGAAGGATTCGGTCTCAGCATCGTAGGCCGATTGCAAATAATAGCTGCCATTCACTGCTTTTACAATTGTCCAATACCAGCAAGACTGACTCGCATGGTCGATAAAACCGCTGGTTTCGCTGTCACGGAACAGGTAGGTACCCGTAAACTTACGTTCACCGCTGGCTCCATTGACTGTTTGCTCCTTCTCAGGGTTCAGTCTCAGTTTCACAGCACCTGGATACGTCTCTGCCTCTTCATCCTCATCAGTCAAAGGCTCAACTACGAGTTCCAAACCAGGATTGGATTCAGATCCCACCGAAATCTGAGTACTCCACGAGTTTGCACCAGTGATAAACTGACCGCAGCCTACATTCAAGAGGTAGTAGGCTGTGCTTCCATCAGCTTCATAGTCCACTCCCAGTTGAGGTGTTGCAGGAGCTACGGGAGCAGTCCACTGTGCGCTGACGCTAATGGCGACGAAAGCCATAGCAATCAGAGAAAGTAATTTTGCTTTCATAGAATTTTGTTAATTGGGTTAGTAAATTGGTTAATAATAAAGGTTAATATGCATTATTTGCGTGACAAAATTATAAATTATATCTGATTTGAACTATTACGTATGTATCAAAAATCTATCACACCTGTGTCTTTTGCCCTATAAATTCACTGGGAGAGACATTGAAATGTTTTTTGAAGACATTGGAGAAATGCGCGGCCGACGAGAAACCAACGGTGTAGGCCACCTGCGTGATGTTGAGTTTCTGCTCGCGCAACAGACGGGCAGCCTGCTCCAGACGAATACCACGAATGAACTCGCTCGTAGAGACTCCCGTGAGGTCCTTCATCTTTCGGTGCAACTGCGCACGACTGATTCCGGCCTCACTGCACAACTGCTCAACGGTGAACTCCGAGTCGGCCAAATGCTGGTTGACACTCTGAATGATCCGATCCATCAATGCCTCATCGTTACCACGAACCTCAGGAACTTCCATACGATCCGCCATAACTTCGGTGTTCCCGTAAATACCACGTTGGCGTTTGCGGGTCTGAACAAAACCATTGACGGCCTTCCGCATTTCATCGAGCGTAAGTGGCATATCGTCGTTGTGAATGGCACTTAAGAGGAAGCGCAATTTCTCACTGTCGGCCTCGTGCCGCAAATGACGACGGTAAAAGACAGCAAGTAGAACAACAGCCAGGATGAAAAGCATTATATATATGATGTATGCCCACATGCTTCTCCACCAGGGATGGCGTACCTCCAGGACATACTCCTCTATCTCCGTGCGTACACCTGCCACAATGCCACGAACCTGTAAGCGGTATAGGCCTGGAGCCAAATGGTTGAACGTGACTGAATTTTCGCCTCCGGGCACACGTTGCCAATGGGGATCCTTGTCCAGGCGATACTCGAAGTTGGTGCCAGGAACATTGGCAAAGTCGAGCAGCGAGAAGTCGAGTTGGAAGTTGCTTTCCGAATAGGCAAAACTGAAGTGACGGCTTTCGCTCACTGGCGCATCCATTACACGCCGATGCCCTGAGAGCGTAAGCATGGAAGCCGTCTCGCCTCCGATGCGCAAGGCTGTCAGATGAACCCGACAGGATGGTAAACCCTGACGATGGCGCAAGCTGTCGGGATGAAACACCATCAAGCCATCAGCTACACCCAATATGATGCGTCCGTCGTTGCAATGTAGTCCAGCTCCGCGAACAAACTCGCCACCGAAGACGGGCTCACCAGGCAATGAATCCTTCGCCATGCGATAGAAGAGTCCATGGGCAGTACTTATCCAGACTCCTCCCGCCTTGTCTTGGGTCATGTAGCTGATGCTTGGCTCCATATCGATATCGTTGGCAAGCAGCATCTTACCATTCTGCAGCAGACACATTGCGGTACATGGCATATTTTCGTTCATCACTGTCCACCCTTCAACAGTGTGAAAAGTATTCTTCCGTACGTCATATTGGTTTGTGCCCGACGAGGTACCGAGCCAAAGATGGCCATCGCGGTCCGTGGTCATTGTGAATATCCAGTTGTTGCACAGGCGCCCACGCCCCGTTGTATCGGTATCATTCATCGTTAGATGTTGCAACTGAGTCCCAGTGCGGTCATCAATAATATAGAATCCGTCGCCATAGGCCGAAACGGCCAACTTGCCGTCAGGAAGTTCCGCTATCGCATTCACGTGTCGTTCACCCGTATTCAGCAATTGTTGGGTTTGCCCATTTGTCGGGTCATAGCGGTACAACGCGTTCGTCGTGCCGAGCATATAGCCCCCGTCACGCTTCCGGTATAGGGTCTCCACACCTACGGGAGCAGCAGGATGGGCAACAACACGACCTGTAGCATTGAATCCATAGACTCCATCACCACGAACCACACACCACGTGATACCATCATCCCCCTCCGCGACAGAGGAAACACAAGAACCGGTAGCCATGTTCTGAGAAGAGAAATTCCACAACTGGAAGATGGGTTTGTCGTGCAGAGGAATCATGACAAGACCACGCTGCTGACAACCAGCCCAAAGATTTCCGGCATGGTCTACCAACAAAGCGCTTATACGCGCGCGATTCATATTTATTCCGTCAACTTCGATTTCTCTACGACGTATGCGAGTTTCGCCTTTCGGTATCCAATACAAGCCGTCGCCCCACGTACCGAGATATATGTTTCCTTCGCTATCGGTCGTTGAACAGATGTATGGATCCAGGCCCATTTCCATCTTTCCGTTGCACTCATAGAAAGTCTCCGGTTGGCCAGCCGCCAGGTATAGCTCCAGTTTACCATTAGGCCGACGGCGAATGACACGATTATCCGTTCCACTCTTCCAAACACTTCCGTCTGCAGCATACGAGAGACGGTTGTAGTAATTGTCGTCGGCTGGAGTCGGAGCATAACCCGACAGGCGTCTGGCAATCAGACTGTCCAGGTCAACGGTGAAGAGTCCATAACCGGCTGTTCCTGCAAGCATACGCCCGTTGGGAAGTTGTAGCAACGTAGCCACACGAGGTTTTATCCCATCAGGGAATTGCACGGGCTGCAATGTGTCGGTATTGCGATCACGCAGATGCAAACCTGCAGCTGTGCCTACCCACAAACGACCTTCGTTATCGATGAGAAGTGAACTAACATTACGGCTGACATCGCCTTCACCCGTCAACCGATGGGATAGAAAGCGATAGCCATCGAAACTGCTCAGACCCTGTTCCGTTCCGACCCACAACAGTCCATCATTATCCTGCGCAAGGGATGTGATTAGTGAGGACATCAAGCGTTCGGGACCATAGAATAAACTATGTTGTGCCTGAACAAAGACACAGAAAAAAACTATAAGAAATCCTATAAATATGCGCTTCATGGTATGTAATCTCGTAAATTTACGAGCACAAATTTACAAAAAAAAGAGGAAATAGAAGCCTATCGACCCAAAAACTTTCAGTTGAGCCTGCAAATAATCACGGGCGCTTATCCTCTTGCTCTACGAAACATGGGTTTGTCTCATGCATGAGACTGACTCCGACGATACTATTGTCCGAGCCTCGACCATACTAATGTCTAAGCCTCGACGATACTATTGACCGAACCTCGGTTACACACCGAACCTCTCGTGCCACTGGCGGAAGCGGCGGACACCCTCCTGACCAAACCAATCGAGACCTTGCAGGACGCGCTCGTACGGCTTCTGCTGCTGTAGTTTAGTCTTGGAGAAAAACTTGTCAGCATAGCAGACGACCTGTTCCTCGAGGGTTTCGGGGGAATAGTCTCGCAGGGGGAGGGGCAAATGCTGGCGCTGGATGGCATCTGGTGTAAGGCCTGTGCCTGTGTGCCTTTCTGCCACACGGGCATGACGGGGAAGGCCCTCGGCACGAAGTATCTCAGCGCCAATCAGGCCGTGACGAATGTAATGCTCGGTGCCAAAGCACTGAATGCCAGGTGCATCCGTGCGCAGAATGCCGATATCGTGGAGCATGGCGGCCTCGTACAGGAATTGGCGGTCAAGTCCCAATTCGGGGTGCGCATCACATATCTGCATACAGAGATCTGCCACCTGTCTACTATGGGTGAGCAGTATCTGTTCCAGTTCGGGCTGATCTGCGTAATAGCGATGAATGAGTGCCTCTGGGTTCATGGAATCAATATCTTCTTGCCGTGTTTCACATAGATGCCTTTAGGAAGTACGGAACATGACGAGAATGCAGAGACTTTGCGACCACTTAAATCAAAGATGTCGCCTATCCCGTTTCTCATTTTCTCATTTTCTCCACTTCTCATTTCCTCAATAGCATCGGTTGCCTCCTCGACACGTACGGTAAAGGAATACTCCTGTTGAACAGTCCAAGGACAACGCACCATAAGGGTATACGTCTGTCCGTCCTGCAGATGGTAACGTATACTGTGGTGCTGTGTATCGCCTGCAGGCAAGGAGAGTACCTGCCAATGGCGCATGTCGGCCGATTCACCTTCAGGAAACAGGCAATAGGTCACTAAGTCGCCCGCAGTGCCAGCCTCGGCCTGGTTTTGTATATCGAGCGAAAACTCGCCTACCAGATTGTCGCCATAACGTAGCAACTCATAGGATATAGGACTAAAGGAGAGTTTGGGCGACGTTCCAGGCAGAATGGTGAGGGGCAAATGATAAGGCAGCGTCTCATCGTCGGCAGAGAAAGAGAGTATGCGTTCGCCAGTTTCCATGAACTGACAATAGACAGGCCACTCTCGACTCTCCCCAGGTGCCAGATTCACTGCAGACAGGGCCACATAATCAGCCTGACGGAATATGGCCGTGTCAGTGGGCAGATAGGTGAGCACCTCAAAAGTGAAGTTCAGACTGTCCTGCGTGGTATTGGTCATCGCAAAGTCTGCAATGACATACCCCTGGGCTTCGGGTTGACGGCGAAAACTGATGTTGTCCACCCGTACTCCGGCAAATGCATCCTCAGTGGTCAATGTATCGTAAACATCTATTACGAAATCGTCGGGGTGCATGAACAAGGCTGTCTGGTTGGAAAAGAATCCTTCCATCTGTCCGATTTCCGTAGCGTCACCAATAGGTTCGAAGGGATTCAGGTAATCCAAATCATAGTATCCGTCGAACTCCCCTCCGTAGCCCCAATTAAGGTGATAGTAGCCTTCCTCGTCAACACCATCGATGTTGAAGGCATGTCCGCTGAGAGCCATATTGTGACCTGTATAGCAGATGGGGCGCCCCTCCTCCAACTCGCGTCTCAACATGGCATTCCACTTGGGCGTGCTGTACATGGCTCGCGAAACATAGGCCAGAGTTTTATAGTCGAACACACTCCACAGGGGGTCAAAAGCACGACCGAGGTTGGCCCCGCTGCTTTCAAGTCCCCAGTTCATGTGTGCCGCCATTCCACAATAATACGTCAACTCACTTACGGCATTGGCTTGTGCGTCTGTATATCCTTGGCGATAGTCATTCAGGATGTTAGCCCAGTCGATGCGTGTGCCAGGCATGACATCTGGGATGACGTAGTGCTCCGTCTCCCAACCATGCAGGGTGTCGATGAGGGCCTCGGGGTAACGGTAGTAACTGAGCACCTGTTCGATGCTCGTAGCGACACAGCCCGAGATGCAACGACGGGTACTCTGATTTCCCTTGTCATCTATATAATAAGGACAAAAGCGGTTGAAAGGTTCCTCCTGATGACGTACGCTACGAAGCAAGGGCTCCACTGCCCTACCCCGTACGCGCTCAGCATAACGAGGGCGGGTCTGGTAGGCACGCAACATCTCCTGCAAGCCCACGGGCATATCGGAGCTGACGCATTCGGGATTGAAACGCAGGCTGTGGGCCAGCACCCTCCCTTCACGACGCAACTGGTGACGTTGCGCACCTGCGGACAGGGCGAACGTCACCAGCAATAGGATATATAACAACCGTTTCACGGCCTTATAGTTCAGAGGTTTACAACCAGCGAACGTAGCAGAAGTCCTGACGGTGAGGCAGGTTGTCGTTCTTGGGGAACATGCGGTAGCCAACCTTAAACGAACCAGCGTTGTTCAGGATATGGTTCAATTCGAAGGTGTACTGTGTGTCCTGATGACCCGTTACCTTGAAGGGCTCAACCGAGTAAATGTGGTCAACGCCTTCCTTGTCGGTAGTGAGCGTAACAAGCTCTATGCCAATGGCATCCTCAAGTCCAGCCTCATCAACAACGATACGGATGGGGTACTTCGTACCAGCCAAAGGCAGACCCTGAATGAGGGCTTCGGGCTTCTCGATGCTGACCACACGAATCTGGTCCCAATGTTCGGCTACGGTCTCCTTCCATTCGGCGATTTCCTTGGCCAACTGGCAGTTGTTCTTCTGCAACAGAGCGCTGCGGTCGCGCAGTTTGTTGTAGAACTTCGAGTAGTAGTCGTCCAACTGACGCTTCATGGTGTAGTGAGGCGCAATGCGGGCAATCGAGTTCTTGATGACCTGTACCCAGCCCGTGGAATAACCCTTCTTGTTGCGAGCGTAGTAGAGAGGCATGATCTCGTTCTCGAGGAGAGAATAGATGGTGGCAGCATCCAACTGGTCCTGATAGGCTTGGTTGGCATAGGTACGCTTCTCGGTCAGCGCCCAACCGGCACCTTCGCGATAGCCTTCGAGCCACCAACCGTCCTTGACAGACAGGTTGACAACACCGTTCATCAGAGCCTTTTCGCCGCTGGTACCACTGGCCTCGAGGGGACGTGTCGGAGTGTTCATCCAGATGTCCACACCACTCACGAGGCGACGTGCCAGCTGCATGTCGTAGTTCTCGAGGAAGATAATCTTACCCAGGAACTCAGGACGCTGACTGATTTCGTAGATGCGCTTGATGAGACCCTGACCTGCACCATCGGCGGGATGAGCCTTACCAGTATAGAGGAACTGGACAGGATAGTTGGGGTTGTTGACAATCTTGGCCAGACGCTCCAGGTCGGTGAACAGGAGGTGTGCACGCTTGTAAGTGGCGAAACGACGACCGAAACCGATGAGCAGTGCGTTGGGGTTAATCTTGTCCATGAGGCTGACGACACGGCTGGGATCGCCCTGATTCTTGAGCCAGTTCTCACGGAACTGCTCGCGAATGTAGTCCACAAGTTTGTTCTTCAGCTGCATGCGAGTTTCCCAAACCTCCTCGTCACTGACGTTGTAGATGGCCTCCCAAATCTTCTCGTTCGACTGATCAGCGAGGTGAGCCTCGTCGAAATGCTTGCGATAGAGCTTGCGCCACTCGTTGGCACACCATGTGGGGAAGTGAACACCATTCGTGACATAACCCACGTGGCTTTCTTCGGGATAGTAGCCCTGCCAGATGCCGGCGAACATCTTCTTCGACACCTCACCGTGCAGCCAGCTCACACCATTCACCTCTTGAGAGGTGTTGCAGGCGAAGGTGGACATGCAGAAGCGTTCGCCGTGATCATCGGGATTCATGCGGCCCATGCCGATGAACTCGTCCCAGCTGATACCCAACATGTCGGCATAGCCACGCATATACTTCGAGAAGAGACCTTCGTCGAAATAGTCGTGACCTGCAGGCACGGGGGTATGTACAGTGTACAGGGAAGAGGCGCGTACCAGTTCCAGAGCCTGGGTGAAGGTCAAACCTTCCTTGACCAGGTCAACCAGACGCTGTACGTTGCACAGGGCAGCATGTCCCTCGTTGCAGTGGTAAACATCCTTCTTGATACCCAATTTCTTCAGGGTAAGCACACCGCCAATACCGAGCAGGATTTCCTGCTTCAGACGATTTTCCCAGTCGCCACCATAAAGGGCATGGGTGATGCTACGGTCGAACTCAGAGTTCATGTCGTTGTCGGTATCCAGCAGATAGAGCTTGATACGACCTACATTCACGCGCCAAACGTAGGCGTGAACGTAATAATCCATATAAGGAACGTCAACCACCATAGGTGTGCCGTCCTCGTTGAACTGCTGTTCGATGGGCAGCGAGCCGAAGTTCTGAGCCTCATAGTTGGCTATCTGCTGACCGTCCATGGAGAGGGTCTGCGTGAAGTAACCATAACGATAGAGGAAACCGACGGCAACCATGTCGACATTCGAGTCGCTGGCTTCCTTCAGGTAGTCACCTGCCAGAATGCCAAGACCGCCAGAATATATCCTGAGCACCTGATTCAAACCGTACTCCATGCAGAGATAAGCTACCGAGGCACGCTTATTGTCGGGTTTTACGTCCATGTATGCACGGAATTGGGCATACACGTCATCCATCTTCTTAAGCACAGCCTTGTCCTTGGCCAGCTGGCTCATTTTTTCATAGTTGAGTCGTTCGAGCATCAGCACGGGGTTACCTCCACACTCGTCGAACAGTTTCTCGTCAATGTTACGGAACAGGCTACGGGCATCGTGATTCCATGCCCACCACATGTTGTGGGCCAGTTCTTCCAGCTTCGTCAGTTCTGCAGGAATATTACTGCGCGCGCTGATAGAGCGAAACGAAGCCTGATTGGCGTTACTTGCTTTAATCTTCATGATTTAATTTTTATTATAAAATAATAATGGTATGTATCTTTTACAGTTCTCGTCTAAAGCTTTTCCATACGAATTTCAGCCTTACGCAAGGCAATATCGTAGGCATCGTAATAGTATCGGATGAAGTGCTGCCACAATGCCTTTTGCGAAAGTTCACTGGCAGCATGGCGTGCTACCTCGACCTCCTCCTTGCTCCATTGAGCGTATGTAAGCAACGAATGAACGATGCCATCAGCAACATCCGAATAGTTGTAATCTGTGCGTTGGATGACCTCTACGCCGTCTTTAAGGGTCGACCGTCCGTCATCGCCCTTCACCTTGTTAGCCCAAAGTCCAAAACCAGACAGACTGGTGGTGACGGTAGGCACATGGAAGGCAATGCTTTCCAGGGGAGTGTAGCCCCACGGTTCGTAGTAGGAGGCATAGACGGAAAGGTCGTTGCCGATGAGTACGTCGTAGTAGGACATATTGAAGATACCGTCGTGTCCATCCAAGTAGCAGGGCACAAAGATGACCTTCACACGTTCCTCTGGGCGATTAGACTTGTTAAACCAACGAAGTGAACCCAGCACATTGTCGTTGGCGATATCGTTCAGCTCATGGGTGAGGAAAGGCATGGGCAACGGGGTGTCGTATGTTTTACCTGCGGACAGGCGTTCCTGCAAGTCACGACGCGGACCAGCCACCCAGGCGGGAACCTCGATGAAAGCCACAACGGGGCGTTTCAGTCCCTCCTGCCAGTCGAGACGATGCATGGCTTCAAGGAACACGTCAATACCCTTGTTCTTAAACTCATATCGACCACTCGTGGCCACAATGATTGTATCTTCAGGATAGTCAACACCCGTCAGGGCATTGGCCACGCTAAGCAACATCTGACGAGCCTTGCTACGATGATTGGCAAAAGTCCTGCCCGTGGGGACGAAATCGCTCTCGAATCCATTCATCAGCACGGCATCGCAATGGCGGTCGATAAGTTCTTCGCACTCGCGAGCGGTCACATCACTGACTGTGGTGAAGCAATCAACGTTGTGTGCGGTCTGTCGCTCTATAGAGTGTTTGGCCTCCATATTCAGTTCCTGCGCCATCTGATTGCCATTATAGGCATAGAGATAATCGTAGAGAGGCTTGTTATTGCCAGCGATGCTACGACCGATGCTCGTGGCGTGGGTTGTGAAAATGGTGGCAATGGCCGGCACGTGGCTGCGGACATACAACGCACCTAATCCAGTCATCCACTCATGAGCCTGGTAAACGACTCGCTCATTCCCTTTCGAAAGATAGTAGTTATAATAGCTCTCAACTACACGTCCCGCAGCATACGAGAACATCGAGGCTTCATCGTAATCCCCGTAGGCATGAAGTGAATCCACACCATAGGCGGCCCAAGCCTCACCATAAATGTGGTCACGGGCCACAAAATAGGGAGTAAAGTCTACCAGAACCACGCAGGGACGACCTGGAATATTCCAACGACCGACACGCACACCGATACCCTCGGACTTTGCTTTCTTTACCCATTTCGACCACTGGGACTTATCCTCAATAAAGAGCGGATTATCTTTTCCGCGCCAGAAGTCTGGCCCGATGAATATCAGTCGGTCGTTCAATTGTTCCTGCAACGTCTTGGCACGTGTGGATAGCACCGTATAAATGCCGCCAACCTTATTGCAGACCTCCCAACTGGATTCAAAGACAAACGTTGGGATTATCTTTTCAATCTCCATGAAATTCTGTTTTGTGGCCGCAAAGGTATGAAAAAAAACGAAACTATTATAATAATGTATAAAAAGATTTACCCGACGGAGGTAAAATATTGATGTATGTCAACAGAAGACTTGTTTAATTCGACGTTTTTTTTTACCTTTGCCGGCATGAAACACATCTGTATACTATTTTCTGCATTTGTTGCCATAATGGCACAGGCTGCCGAACCTTGGCGACTACATCTGGTGAATCCTGACGAAGGAGTGAACTTGCGAATTGACCTCTATGAAGAGAGCATCACCGTGCCTGGCATGGAGATGTTCGGACCGATGAACGGTTATCTCAACGGAAAGGGCATCTACGGTGTGTGGACTGTCACGTCGTTCAAAATACACGACAACCATACTTCTACTCTGCGGCTGTCCAACGACCTGGGCAGCGAGACGCAAGCCATACGGCTTACCTGTCTGAACGATTCAACGTATCAGATGACACTCGAAGACGGCGTGGTTATGAAGAAAGCCGTCAATCGGAAGCTCGTGAAGATTGCTCCCCAGATGACCTTGCGCCTCAAGCAATAGCGCTGCGAACCAGCATAGCCAGGTAAACCACGTAGACCATCACCATCACGGCCCCCATCAAGCGATTGATGCGATGGAACAGGGCAGAGAACGACCATAGCAGCAGGGGGCCTCCAACAAACATTACAACGTCCAGTGGCTTAATGTCCGTAACCACAATGGGACGCACGAGGCCACAGGAACCGAGCACAAAAAAGACGTTAAAGACATTGGAACCGACAACGTTGCCGATAGCCATGTCTATCTTACTTTTCCGTGCAGCCATGATGCTGGTGGCCAACTCCGGTGCCGACGTCCCAGCAGCCAATATTGTCAACCCGATTATGGCCTCGCTAACGCCCAATTCAAGAGCTATGCTACTGGCCGAGTTAATAAGTACATTGCCGCCTACAACCAGCAGAACAATGCCCACAACGATTGCCAGAAGGATGCGCCACGTGGGCCTATCCACCTCCTCAACCTTCAATTGTTTCTTGCCACGCTTGGTCAGTAAATAATTATAGTATATGAACAGCCCCATAAAGACCAACAGCAGCAAAGCATCCCATCGCGAAAGGATGTTCACCGGCAGACCATGCAACACCGTATCAAAACAGAGCAAAGAGAGTACTACGGCAGCCAATAAGCTCAAGGGTATGTCCACGAGCAGCGCACGACGTGGTACAGTCACCGTGGCTATGAAAGCCGATGCGCCAAGAATGACCAATGCATTGAATATGTTAGACCCCATGATGTTTCCTACAGACATATCGCCACTGCCTCGCAAAGCCGAGAAAAAACTGACTACGAATTCCGGCAGACTGGTTCCGAAAGCGACCACCGTCAAACCGATGACAGCCTCGCTGATGCGGAACTTACGAGCCAGGTCGGACGATCCGTCGACCATCGTATCTGCACCACGCAATATCAGGAAGAAACCCAGTACGACACCAATTACATTTAGTAGTATTTCCATATTTATAATATAGGATAAGGATGTTTTTTCACTATTTCGGATGCAAAAGTACAAAAAGTTTTGTAATTTTGTACGCTATTATATAAAAAACACATGAAGAAGGCTCATTTCTATCTCCTGCCAGTCGCAGTGCTATGCCTCGCGAGTTGCAGGCCCACGACACAGCAGTCAACGACCGATGACACACCTGTCGATACGCTACCCCCTACCCTGATTCCAGACAGTACCCTATGGGGCCACCTGGGCGAAGGAACGGGAATGTCCGTCCTGGAGTTCATCACCGATGCTGGCGACACGCTTGAAGTATACCGCACCAACCAGTTAACGGGCCAGGACGGAATACTGAGTGGCGACATCCGAGTAGCCTCGGATCACTTTGCCGTCACGCTGCAGAACGACGGTGCATCGCTGCTGACTGCCATCAACGTATCCCAACTCACACAACACTGGACCAACGACAATGGCTCGCTGGACATCCGCCCCGACGGCAGTATAACCAGCCAAGGTCAGGCCTATAACGGATGGAGCCTATGGAACGGGCACATACTGCTGAGCAGCGAACAACAACACGAATATGCCCGCGTAACACGCATCGACACGATGGACATATTGTCCCTCGGTCATGACTCACTTATCATCCGCGACCATTTGGGACAACTCATCCACCTGAGTCGAAAGAAGGTGCATTAAAGCATTTTTATAACTTTATTACCTTATTTAACGTTAGTTTTAACGATTAATCGGGAATAAATTTATACTTTTGCAGTAGGAAACAAGAAATAATAACATTTTAACTACATTACAAATGATAAAAATCAAAAACTATGCACTCGCATTAGGACTGGCATTCACAGCCCTGCCCTCCTATGCACAGTACGAGAAGTATGAAGGAAACACTGACTTTACCGACGATGATGCCCGCTTCAAGGTAGCCTACATCGGTAGCGAACCATCTGAGAACCCCAGCAAGCAAGTGGGCGGATACGTGACCATGATGCAGATGTACTACTCCAGCCAGAACTGGGCAGAGATGTACGACAACTGGAAGTGGCTCATAAACAATGCCCCCATTGCCACCGTCAGCATTTACGCCCGTGGTGCTGTCATGCTGGGCGAACTCATCAAGAGTACTACCGACACGGCCCAGAAGAAGGTCTATCTGGACGAGCTCATGGGACTTTTCGACACTCGTCTGAAATACCTCAAATACCTCAATGCCTCCATACCTGAAGGCAAACGCGGACGTGCCACCGAAGGCGACGTGCTCATTGCCAAGGCCAACTACTACCACATCTACGGATACGGTGTTGACGGTGAACAGTACACCTATAATAAGATTTACGACATGTATGCCAAGGGCATCAAGGCCATCAACGAAGAAGGCGGTCGTGAAGTAAAGGGCGCCTACATTCAGTATTTCTTCTCCGTCAGCAATGAGCTTTTCAAAGTGTCCAACGACTTCTACCGCGAACAGTTCCTCAAAGACTATCTGGAGTCGAAAGAAGTTTGTGAGAAGATGCTGCAGCTGGCCAAGGAAGAAACCGACCCCGAAAAAGCACAGCGCATCGTCGAGGAATACGACCGTCCGCTTGCTGTCATCGAGCAGGTATTTGCCCAGTCAGGTGCTGCCAACCGCGAACAGCTGATTGCCATGTTCACCCCGAAGGTGGAGGCCAACAAGCAGAATTTGGCCTATCTGCGTTCGGCAATGACCGTTCTCGCCGCCAACGAGTGTGACGATACCGATGTCTACTACAAAGCAGCCGAATATGCCTACCAGATAGAACCCACCTACGAATCTGCTATCGGTATGGCCAGTTGGAGCAAGCAGCAAGGTAAGATGCAGGATATGCTCACCTACTACGAGAAAGCCATCGAACTCTGTAAGACCGATGCTACCCGTGGCCGCATTTGTCTCAATATTGCCAGCAGTCTAATCAACAGCAAGCAGTACACCGGTGCTCTCGTATATCTGGACAAAGCCATCAGCTACAATAGTGACTTGGCTGGCCGTGCCAATCTGTCGAAGGCTGCCGTATACACCGCACTCGGACAGTACCCCGAGGCCCTCAACTACTGTGCCGAGGCCGCTACGGCCGACATCACAGTTAGCGGTTCTGCCAACCGTCTGGCCACGAGGATTAAGGAAGTTCAGGCTAATGCCGCTGCCAATGCCCGTGCCAAAGCTGCCTACGATGCTTACATCGCCAAGCAGAAGGCCGAGGAAGATTTCTGGGGAGGCAAGAAGTAATACTTGCTACACAACCTAACAAAAGGAGGCTATGTCGTTTTGACATAGCCTCCTTTTTTGTAACTCGTTGTTTATTATTCTCCCTGAGCAGGTGCTGCGGGAGCCTCCTCTGCTGCTGCACCAGCTTCGATGCCGGGAATGTTGGTGGGGTTCGTGGCCTGCTGTTCAACAGCCTGCTCCATCAGGGCAGAACCAGCACTGCTGGGCGTACCCAGGAAAGCAACGCTAAGGATACTCAAGACAACCATTACGGCTGCCAAGCCCCATGTCGTCTTTTCGATGACATCGGTGGTCTTACGTACGCCGAGCATAGCATTATTGTCGGCAAAGCCACTGGCCAAGCCGCCGCCCTTGGACTCTTGAATCAACACAATAAGGCACATCAGTACGGATGCGACAACTATCAGAATAAGAATTAAATTGTACATTACTTTTTTTGTTTATTTATTGTTATTATTCACTATTAATTTCTCTAAGAATCGTATTTGGTCTGCAAAGTAACGATTTTTTTTTGGATAATTCAAGTAAAGTCGCCGAATAATTTCAAGTGCCTTGTCATATTTGCCCTGTTTTATGTAAATTCGGGCCAAAGTTTCGGTAAAAACCTTGTTTTCGGTGTTCACTTCTGTATCAATTTGCGGTTTTTGCAGTTCCTCGTCAGGATGTTCCTGAATAGCAAACTTTCCATGACTCAGGAAAGAGTCAAGCAGGGGCTGACCATAATCTTCATTTTCCCTTGTATTCTTCCGTCCTGACTGCTGGGCATCTTCTTCGATTTGCATCATGTAGCTGACGTAGTCCGTAGCTGCATCTGCCGTGATGCGCGCCTTGGGCTTGGGAGTGGCAATATCTTCTGGATTTTCGGTCAGGAAATTATCGATTAGCGAAGTTGTGCGGTTTATGGATTCCTCCGCCTCGTCGCTCATCCTATGGACTTTCTGTTCTCGAACTGGTCGTAGTTTGTCGGCCTCTATCAGGTTGTACAGCACACGACGCGAAGGGATATAGATGGCAGCCTTACGGAGTTCCTGTCCGAAAGACGGGTCGTGGGTCTCGAACAACGAACGGAGCAGCATCAAGCGAGCAGCCTGATAGTAGGGATAGCGCTCCACTATCTGACGCAGCTGCACCTGTACGTCCCGTCCGTTACTATGTTCGCTTATGTATTCCGTGATGCGCTTTGCCATATTTCTACCAGTTTGCTACAGTTGCATTGAAAATTTGTTCGGCTATGTCCTTCACCATCTGCGTCACCAGTTCCTCTTGTACGCTTACGAGTTGCTGAGAAGAGTCATACTCGGTGGTTGCAGAGAACTGCCGTTCGAAGTCTTCGGAGTGCTTGGCATTATTGACGAACCTGACGTTGACCGTCATCTTCAATTGCACTTGACTCGAATAGCCCTCGCTGGAAATACCCTTATTGTATTGGTCAAATCCTGTTATCTCGCCCGAAAGCTGTAAGTCGCCGTTCTTGCGGACCTGTCTCAATCGGGTCTGTGAGGAATAGAGGTCAGTGATTTTATTCTGGAAGATGGACTGCATCGGCGCCCAGACGTAGGCCGAACGGATGGGGAAATTGTCAATCTGTATGGTTTTTGTCTTGGTATAGTCTATACTAGCCCCATTAAACTTGTAGCTGACCGAGCAAGACACCAGTGCCAGACATAGGACCATGAACAACAGATTATTCCTCAATTCCATAGTCCTTTATTTTACGATACAACGTGCGTTCACTTATACCCAGGTCGTCGGCAGCCACCTTGCGGCGATTGCGACTACGTCGGAGGGCCTTCTCAATCATGCGGCGCTCCATTTTCTCCAAATTCAAGTCTTCGTCGTCATCGTCGTCAGCAATGGGATTGTCGGAATACTCTGAATACTCTGAGAATTCGGTACGAGGATGGATGGTGACGGGGGCCGGCAACTGACGAACCACAGACGATGTCTGCGACTGGCCGTCAACCTTCTGCTTGAGCATCTCCACGTCCATCTTCAAGGAGTGAATCATCATCTGCATCATCTTCAACGTGTGCTCTACGTTCTCGCCTTCCTTTCCGCTCAACGAGGTCTCACGTACCGTCAGTTCGGTGGTATCCTGGGATGGAGTAATCTCAAATTGGGCCAGGATGGCTGGCGTGATGACGCGTTCCTTGGAGAGGATGCTCATCTGCTCGACTACGTTTTTGAACTGACGGATGTTGCCGGGCCACTTATAACTCTCGATAACGCGTTCGGCTTCTGGTGTCAGACGCAAAGGCTGCGGAATGCTGTACTGCTGGGCTGTGTCCATAGCAAATTTCTTAAACAGCAGCACCACGTCCTCACCGCGTTCCCTCAAGGGAGGCATCTTTACGCTTATAGTACACAGTCGATAGTACAGGTCCTCGCGGAATTTACCCTCACGAATGGCACGTTCGATCTGAACGTTCGTAGCGGCGACGATGCGGACGTCTGTCTTCTTTGGCTCCGACCCGCCGACCGGGATGTATTCGCCCGTCTCCAAAACACGAAGCAGACGGACTTGTGTCGACAGTGGCAACTCGCCGACCTCGTCCAGAAACAGTGTTCCCCCATTGGCAACACCGAAATATCCGTCGTGGTCACTGATGGCACCGGTGAACGAACCCTTTACGTGACCAAACAGTTCGCTATCGATAGTTCCTTCCGGAATGGAGCCGCAGTTTATCGCTATGTATCGCTTTGTCTTTCGTAATGAGAAATCATGGATAATGCGAGGTATCACCTCCTTACCCGTTCCACTCTCCCCCTGAATAAACACGGCCAGATTGGTCTTTGCCACTTGCAGCGCTGTGTCAAGGACATCTTTCAATCGTTCATCACGTCCAATGATGCCGTATCTCTGCTTTATTTGATTCAAATCGTATTCTGCCATGCAGTATTTTCTTTCGGGCCTGCAAAGATACAAAAAATTATTGCTATCTTTGCAAAAAGTTAAGATAAAATCTGTTAACATCTTTATAATTATACGCGAGACACAGCTTATGTCCGTCCAGAAAATAACATCACTCTCCCACCCTGGTGTTGAAATATTCAGCAGCATGACAGAAGCTCAACTCCGCAACCGGCTGGAGCAGGAGAAGGGAATATTCATTGCTGAGAGTCCCAAGGTCATACGCGTGGCCCTCTCTGCTGGCTACAAACCTGTGGCTATACTGTGCGAGGAAAAACACATTACTGGCGACGCGGCCGACATCATAGTAATGTGCGGCGAAATTCCCATTTATGTTGGGGAGCGTACATTACTAATGTCTTTGACGGGTTATCAGCTGACCCGAGGCGTACTCTGCGCCATGCGACGCCCCCGGCCTCGCAGCGTGGAGGAAGTCTGTCGCAGTGCCCATCGCATCGTGGTCATCGACAGTGTGGTAGACACTACCAACATCGGGGCTATTTTCCGTTCAGCTGCAGCTTTGGGTGTAGATGCCGTACTGCTCACTCCCACTTCGTGCGATCCACTGAACCGCCGTGCTGTGCGCGTCTCCATGGGCAGCGTGTTTCTGGTTCCTTGGACGTGGATGAACGCCCCCATCAACGACCTGCACCAATTGGGATTCAAGACGGTGGCTATGGCCCTGACAGAGAACTCCGTGTCCATAGACGACACACATTTGATGGCTGAACCCCGTCTGGCCATCATCGTGGGTACGGAGGGAGACGGCCTGGCACATGAGGTCATCGGCGATGCTGACTATGTAGCCCGCATCCCCATGTCGAACCAGGTGGATTCGCTAAACGTAGCAGCTGCTGCTGCTGTCGCTTTCTGGCAACTGAG
This sequence comes from uncultured Bacteroidaceae bacterium, assembly GCA_905234735.1. GTDB lineage: Bacteria > Bacteroidota > Bacteroidia > Bacteroidales > Bacteroidaceae > Physcousia. Next base: position 42,900 of record CAJOJA010000005.1, read on the forward strand.
ATGGCAAGGTTGACTGCGACAATACTGCTCCTGCTATGCTGTGTCACGATGGATGCACAGAGCAGTTTCCGAGTCGTCTCGTGGAATGTGGAGAACCTGTTCGACTGTCGGCACGACACACTGAAAAACGACCTGGAATTCCTGCCCGACAGCAGGCGTCAATGGACCTGGGGACGATACTGGAGGAAAGTGGAGGATATCAGTCGTGTCATCATGGGCATAGGGGAATTCAGTGCCCCCGCACTGGTCGGACTATGCGAGGTGGAGAACGACAGTGTGATGCTGGCCCTGACACGTCGTGGTCTACTACGGTCTATTGGCTATAACTATGTAATGACCAGCAGCCCCGATACACGCGGGGTGGACGTTGCTCTGATATACCACCCTACGATGTTCCGCCTATTGGGGTATGAAAGCCGTCGCGTGCCTTCCGCTGAAGCGGGACTACGCCCTACGCGAGACCTGCTGCATGCCTGGGGCTTGACAGCGGGCAACGACACACTACACGTTGTGGTTTGCCACCTGCCCAGCCGGGCCGGAGGCAGTCGCGAGGGAAGGCAAAACCGCATGCTCGCCACGCAATCGCTGGCTTCGCTGATTGACTCCCTACTGACGGCAAACCCAGATTGTCAGTTGTTGGTCATGGGCGACTTCAACGCCACTCTGCGTGACAGGGAGTTGAAAGCACTATTGAAGCACAGTCCGCTGATACCCCTGACACCCGATAAACGGAGGCCTACAAGCGGGACCTATCGCTACCGAGGCTTCTGGAGCTGGATAGACCATATCATGGTAAGTCCCACGCTCTCGGTTCACACACCTCATCAGGTCCGACTCTATACACAGTCCTGGATGCAACGCCCCATAACCGACGGAACATGGTATCCACGCCGCACCTATATGGGCGAAACGTATAATGGGGGCGTGAGCGACCACGTCCCCATCTACGTCGATATCTTTTTTTAGTTACGAGTCAGGAATTCTTCACCCCTGCAGGACACCCAGCTCCTTGCCCACCTTAACGAAGGCGGCAATACATTTGTCCAGATGCTCGCGACGGTGCCCGGCTGACAACTGCACACGAATGCGAGCCTGTCCCTTGGGCACAACGGGATAATAGAAGCCCGTGACATAGATGCCCTCTTCCTGCATCTTGGCAGCAAACACCTGCGACAGCTTGGCATCGTAGAGCATCACGGCACAGATAGCTGACTGCGTGGGCTTGATGTCAAAGCCGGCTGCCATCATCTTGTCGCGGAAATAGTTGACGTTCTCTACCAATCGGTCGTGCAGTTCGTTACTCTCGCGGAGCATCTTGAACACCTCCAGCGAAGCACCGATGATGCAGGGAGCCAACGAGTTAGAGAACAGGTAGGGACGCGAGCGCTGACGCAGCAGATCGATGATTTCCTTCCGTCCAGTGGTGAATCCGCCCAAGGCACCACCAAAAGCCTTGCCCAGCGTGCCCGTGTAGATATCCACACGTCCATAGGTCTGGAAGAACTCACTCACACCGTGACCCGTCTGTCCTACTACACCAGCCGAGTGGCTCTCGTCCACCATCACCAGCGCATCGTACTTCTCTGCCAGTTCGCATATTTTGTCCATCGGAGCCACGTTGCCGTCCATTGAGAACACACCGTCCGTGACGACAATGCGGAATCGCTGGGCCTGAGCCTCCTGCAGACACTTCTCCAGCTCCGCCATATCGGCATTGGCATAACGATAGCGCTTGGCCTTGCACAGACGCACACCATCGATAATCGAGGCATGGTTCAGGGCATCCGAGATGATGGCATCCTCCTCCGTCAGCAGCGGTTCAAACACTCCTCCGTTGGCATCGAAGCAGGCAGCATACAGAATGGTATCTTCCGTCTTGAAATAGTCCGAAATGGCAGCCTCCAACTGTTTGTGAATGTCCTGTGTACCACAGATGAAACGGACACTCGACATTCCGAATCCACGTTCGTCCATCATCTTCTTCGATGCTTCAATCAAACGTGGGTGGTCGCTCAGTCCCAGGTAGTTATTGGCACAGAAGTTCAATACCTCCTGTCCCTTCACCTGGATGGCAGCACGTTGTGGGGTCTCGATGAGCCGTTCCTCCTTGTAAAGTCCTGCCTCGCGAATCTCGGCCAGTGTCTGGCTGAGATGTTCTTTCATTTTTCCGTACATAATTATATGGTTTAAGGTTATAAGGTTTAAGGTTATTGTGTTACAAAGATACGAATAATTTTTCACTTTTCATTTTTAATTATTAAATTTTATTCGTATTTTTGCAAAAAGAAACATGAAATTAACCCATTAAACACGATGAAAAACATTCTTGTGATTGGGTCGACTGGTCAGATTGGCACAGAGTTGACCCGCGAATTGAGAGAAATTTACGGAAGCAGTCACGTCGTAGCAGGCTACATTGCCGGAGCCGAGCCCAAGGGCGAACTTCTGGAGAGCGGTCCTGCTGCCATAGCCGATGTCACCGATGCACAACACATCGGCGACGTCGTTCGCGAATATCAGATAGACACCATCTATAACCTGGCCGCCCTGCTCAGCGTGGTAGCCGAGAGCCGTCCTCGACTGGCCTGGAAAATAGGCATCGACGGACTGTGGAAAGTCTTGGAAGTAGCACGCGAACACCGCTGTGCCGTCTTCACCCCCAGCTCCATTGGCTCGTTTGGTGCCGACACCCCACACGACATGACGCCTCAGGACACCATCCAGCGCCCACGCACCATCTATGGCATATCAAAAGTGACCACCGAACTACTCAGCGACTACTACCATTTGAAGTACGGCATCGACACACGCTCCGTGCGCTTCCCAGGCCTGATTTCGTGGAAGACGCTGCCTGGTGGCGGCACCACCGACTATGCTGTGGAAATCTATTACGCAGCCGTCCGGGGCGAACGCTTCACCTGCCCCATTGCCAAGGGAACACTGATGGACATGATGTACATGCCCGATGCCTTGAAGGCGGCTATACACATCATGGAGGCTGATGCCTCACGACTCATACACCACAACGGCTTCAACGTGGCCTCGATGAGTTTCGACCCTGAAACCATCTACCAAGCCATCCGACACCACAAGCCCGACTTCGAGATGGTTTACGACATTGATCCCCTAAAACAAAGCATTGCCGACTCGTGGCCCAACAAGATGGATGACAGCTGCGCCCGCAACGAGTGGGACTGGAAGCCCGACTACGACCTGGAGAGCATGACTGTGGACATGTTACAGCATTTGGAAGAAAAACTCAAGGGCTAATAGATTAGATGAATATGTTAGAAGAACCTGATGGTTCCCACTATTCGTGAATGAAAACAGAAGTTAATCCCCAAGAAACGAGTAGGGCCGATGCATTCAGCATGTGGATGTCATCGCCCCAGCCGATGGTGACATTAATGAAGACGTTTGACGTCAGCCGTCTGCGAAAAGCGAGCCGAGAGACGGGAATTAAGTTCAACGTACTTTTGTGCTGGTGTATCGCCAAGGCTGCCGCCAGTATAGAGGAGTTCTATCTATTGCCGCAGGACGGTAAGCTCTATCGCTATGATCGGCTGGCCGTCAACGTCATCGTCCAGAACACCAAGGGCGGATTGGGCATGTGCGACGTTCCATTCTCCGACGATATCACCACGTTCAATGCAACATACCTTGAACTGACCAGCCAGGCCTCGAGGACCTGCAAGAGAACCTATTTGGAAGACTGTATGGTCATTGGAACCTCGGCACTCCCCCATACGGAACTTGACTGTATCGTCAATCAATACACAGGCTGCTACAACAATCCCTTCCTCGTATGGGGCAGGTATCGCAAAGGCTGGTTCAAGACCACCTTGCCCATCAGTTTACAGTTCCACCATGCTCAGATGGATGGAGCTCATGCCTGCCGTTTCCTGAACAATCTACAGGGAGAAATCTATGGATTAGGAGCATCGAAATGATGAAGATGACTGCCTTTAAGTAAATAAGTATAAAAAGCAACAATGGAACTATATCCCAAACTGATAATGGATGCACTGGCCACGGTAAGATATCCCGGGACAGGCAAGAACGTGGTTGAAATGAACATGGTGGAGGACGACCTGCGCATCAGTGGCATGCACGTCGCCTTTTCCCTCATCTTCGACAAACCCACCGACCCATTCATAAAAAGCATGGTGAAGGCATGTGAGGCAGCCATACACGCCTACGTGTCGAAGGACGTGACCGTGGAAATCAAAACCAAGTCCCTGCAGACACCTCGCCCCGACCTGCCCGATCTGCTTCCCGGAGTCAAGAACATCATAGCTGTAAGTTCGGGCAAGGGGGGCGTGGGCAAATCCACCGTAGCTGCCAACCTGGCCGTTGCACTGGCCCGATTGGGCCACCGCGTTGCCCTACTCGATTGCGACATCTTCGGCCCCAGCGTACCCAAGATGTTTCAAATCGAGGATGCACGCCCCTACTCGGAGAATATCGACGGTCGCGACCTCATCATCCCCATCGAACAGTATGGCGTGAAGATTCTCAGCATCGGATTCTTTGTCTCACCCGAACAGGCAACACTATGGCGCGGAGGCATGGCCTGCAACGCCCTGAAACAGCTGATTGGCGATGCCTCATGGGGCGACATCGACTATTTCATCCTCGACACACCTCCAGGAACGTCCGACATCCATTTTACGCTGGTACAGACGCTGCCCATTACGGGAGCCGTCATCGTCAGCACCCCACAGCAAGTAGCCCTGGCCGATGCCAGGAAGGGCATCAACATGTATCAGAACGAGAAGGTTAATGTCCCCATCCTCGGACTAGTGGAAAACATGTCGTGGTTCACGCCAGCCCAGCACCCCGACGAACGCTACTACTTGTTTGGTCGCGAGGGTGTCAAACAATTGGCCGAGGAGATGGATGTCCCCCTGCTGGGTCAAATCCCCCTTGTCCAAGACATCTGCGAGCAGGGCGACCAAGGCACGCCCGTTGCCCTCGATCCCGGCACGCCACAGGGACAGGCCTTCCTGCAATTGGCAGCCCGTGTGGTCACGCAGACCGACCGGCGCAATCAGGAACTGGCACCAACCCAAATCGTGGGAACAAAGTAAACAATAAAGCCGAGCTTCGCGCCCGGCTTTATTGTTAGTTATCAATTATTCTATCACCACTCTCGTCCAACCATGCACGTCGGGCTCGATGCCATACTGGATGGCGATGATTTTGTTGTACAGTTTTGTACTGATGGGGCCTGGCTTGCCATCCTTGCTGAAGACATAGCTGCGACCCGTTTCTGGGTCGTCGATGCGCTGGATGGGCGATATGACTGCAGCCGTACCGCAGGCACCTGCCTCTTCGAAGGTGGCCAGTTCCTCCTCGGGAATCTGTCGGCGCTCCACCTTCAGTCCCAGGTCTTCGGCTAGCTGCATCAGGCTCTTGTTCGTCACCGAAGGCAGTATGCTTGAACTCTTCGGGGTAACGTACGTATTGTTCTTGATACCGAAGAAGTTGGCAGCACCGCACTCGTCGATGTACTTCTTCTCCTTGGCATCCAGATAGAACTCGCAGGAGTAGCCCTGCTCGTGTGCCCACTGGTTGGCCTTCAGCGAAGCGGCATAGTTACCACCGACCTTGTAACAGCCCGTTCCCAGAGGTGCCGAGCGGTCGTAGTCTCGCGTGATGACATAGGGGTTCGTGGCAAAGCCGCCCTTGAAGTATGGTCCCACGGGCGAAACGAAAATCACAAACAGATAATCCTCTGAGGGATGTACACCCACCTGGGGGCTGACACCGATGAGCAAGGGGCGCACATACAGCGTAGCACCGCTCTCGTAAGGGGGAATCCAGCGCTCGTTCAGGCGAACCACACGGTCCACCATCTCATTAAACATCTCAGTCGGCACCTCGGGCATCATCAGTCCGCGTGCCGTAGCCTGCAAACGGGCTGCGTTCTCCTCTGTGCGGAACACGCGCACCTTGCCATCCGGACAGCGATAAGCCTTCAGACCCTCAAAAGCCTCCTGACCATAGTGCAGGCAGACAGCCGCCATGTGCATGGGGATGGTCTCCTCGCTACAAGTCTCTATTTCGCCCCACATACCGTTGCGGTAGTAGCAACGCACGTTGTAATCCGTTTTGATGTAACCAAATGAAAGGTTCTTCCAGTCAATCTTTTCCATAAATATTAATACCTTGATTTTAATATTCCGGATACAAAGTTACGCCTTTTTATCCGAATGACAAAGGGATTCTCGTTTTTTCTGCTAAATACAGCAGGCCGGACCTTGTTGGGGGCCCGGCCTGCTGGTATTAAAGGATTTTTGTCTCTACTTCATTTCGCACGATGTGCGAAAGCGGTTAGAGTCCCAAGTTCTCGTCTGTGAACTGACTCAAATCGACGACGTCATTGTCTACCTTCACCCATCCTCCATCGCCTTCTGGAATGAAAGTGGATGAAACTTCCAACAGGAGGCCGTCTTCGACGCCCATGTTCTCAATAAACGTTTCGGGTGCAAAATATGTCTTTTTCATAGTTCAGTCCTCCTTTCATTTATTTAATAACAGTTTTCTTGCCATTCACGATGTAGATGCCCTTCTGAGCCTTGCTGATGCGCTGACCATTGAGGTTGAAGATGGAGCTCATTGTCTCATTCTCTCCATTTCTCATATTCTCAATGCCGTCCGTCTCGCCCAGGTTCAGATAGTAGCCCTTAACTTCAGCGTTACCCTTGATATACGCATGATTGGCTGCCAGTTCGGTACCTTCCCAGTGGAAGAAGCCTACCTTCTTCTTGTCCGTACCCAGCACGTAGTCATTCTCCGTAATGGCGGTCTTCAGATACGAGCCTGTCAGTGCAGTTTCTGCCGAAGGAGCACCTACCTTGTAATTATCACCAATCTTGGCATCTGTCTCATCTTTTTCACTATTTACCAGAAGAACAGGAGTACCTGCAGGCACGTCAGTCATAACATCAGAGAGATTCAGTGTGACACCATCCGCATCAAGCGTCAGAGTGTAAGCTTCGGTGAAGTCAACAACATCTATGTCGAAGGGTGCACAGAAGGTTCCATAATAAACACCATCACCACCGTTATGCAGACTGATAGTAATCTCCGGAGCGTCAGCCACTGGTTCGAAAATCCACTGGGCAGCATCTTCTGTATAGTCTGTACCGGCGATAACTGGCAACATTTCGTTACTGGCATCAACAGTATATATTCCCCTCGTCAGGTGACTGGCATATGCACCTGTGCCATTACCGTAGCAGATGGAGAATGCAATCTGACCATCTTTAGTACCAGGCATCCAGTTCACATACTTATCTGCATTGTTTGTCAGATTACCATAGCCTTTGCTACCGGAAACTCCATTCGCATCAATCCACCCAAAGTAGTAACCTTGGTTACAGAGATAGAGTTTACCATCTTTCTCTACAAGACTGATAATCACGTTTGCACCATTACCATTAGGTTCATCGGCAAAGACGGCCTGCTTATCACCAAGTTCTCCAGTAACTTCCGTAGCGCGAAGATAACCCTCAGAAGCCGCATTCATTACGCGATAAAGACCAGCAGCGGGAACATTCAAGGTCAGACCTTCAGCTGCAGCCTTGAGGTTACTTGCTGCCGTCTGCAATTCATCTCGCGTTGCCGAAGTATTATTGTATGCTGAGTTTGCAGCCTCCATTGCAGCCTCGAAGGTGTTGTCCTTGGAGGTGAAACGTCCGATGGCCGTACCGATGACAACATCTTTGCATCCGTCAATCACCTCCTTCAAGGCGTTGCGATAAGGAGTGACATCCTCAACCTTTGCTGTCATTGCTGCGGTAATGTCATTGTCGACAGCTACTTCGCTTTCGGCAAGGAGCATGGGGATACCACCGTCACCCTTTGCATCATAAGTAATAACCGGACCTACGTATCCCGTACTAATGGACATAGAATAGGTTTCCTTCGTTGTGGCAATAGTAGCGCGAACACGGACGTTAGGCATAGTTACGCTATTTTCAATGCCTGCGTCGAATGTTACGTATGCAGGCGTGTCAGAGAATACCCATGTACCCTTATCATTTGATTGATAAGAACCAGAGGTGGAAACCGTAGCGAATTGCTTTTTGCCTACATTATACATGTAGTACTTACCCTCCTTCTCTATGAATCCCCAAAGATGGTTTACATCAGTATTATCCAACTCATTTGTGTACCAGAGGAAGTTATTGCCATCGGCATCTGCGGACTCATCATGAGAGGAATCGTAGACCATAGACCCACGGGCACTGGTGATGGTGTAGTACTTGTCGGTGCGCGGTGTGAAATCTCTTTCAGCAGATACTGCCGCTGCAGCAAGAGACTTAGCTGCTGCCGCATAGTCACCAGCGGGATCAGCATAGACACCCTGAGCCGCTGAGAGTTCCTCAGAAAGCGTTGCAGCTGCCTCACTGGTAATATAACCCAGTTTTCCGCCGTTACTGCACAAGGCCGAAGCTGTAGCAATAGCATCTTCCAGAAGTTTCTTGTCAACGGCTGAAGCTTCTTCTACAGTCCATTGAGAGCCTTTATCGCCAGAGAAATTCCAATAATATATCAGATTATGATTGGAATGATTCTGTTCGTTTATATAGTTAGAACCATTATAAAGACCGAATGTATTGGCATCCTTCTCGTGAATAGTCCATGCATACCCGGCTTCGCTAAGTTTAACATTACCATCAGTGTTGTCGAGATATGTTTTCGTTGTTTTGTTCACAACTTTTATACCTTCATAAGGATTACCCATGAACGCCCACTTATAGTCATCAGAGGGATCCAAAGAGGTCTGATTTGTACGTACATCGTCATTGTCCTTACTATAGTACACATTGTGTCCGCGTAGCTTCGCATAATACCACGTTGCATCATCAATGCTTGTAGAAACGATGAAGGGTAAATTGAATTCCGGAGTGGCCGTTACAGTAGTTGTGGAACCCGTAATTTCCGTAACATCATAGGTATATGTGGTATATGCGAAATTAAGGCTAGCAGGAACAGCAGGAGTTCCTCCTACTGCTTGCAACTCTGATTTCGTAGCAACGATTTTGCCATCAACTACAACATTGTAAGTTACTTCCACTTCTGCTGCAGGAACTTCTTCCACTTTCCATTTTGAACCAGCATCGGTTGCGCCCCATGACGAATCCCAATAGCCAAGATTGCCTGCACCTTCTGCATCATTAATGTACATAGTGGAACCTGTGAGACTGCGAAGAGTAAAGCCATCACCATTTGCAGAAAGTGCCCAAAGAGCAGCTGTAGTTGTTGAGGGATCATCAACAGTCTGCATCGTGGGAACATCACTTGCATACAGATATTTTCCTGCGCCCTGGCCCATATTGGCAATATAAAAACCATCGTATGGATTACCAAAGAAGGCCCACTTATATGCATCGGTTTTCTCGTTGGTTGCGGATGTTTTATAACGTCCGCTATCATCTTTATCCGCATCGTCCGCACGCAGATACTTTGTATTGCGAATTGTGGCATAATACCACACTGCACCGTCGAAGCTTGTGCTTACAGTGAAAGGAAGATCATATTCAACTGTAACAGGCACATTACAACCTTCACTTACAACCACTGTGGAAGTTACGGTATAGTTACAATAACCAAGTTGTAAACTATTCGGTAAAGTCGTAATGGTTGAACCCACCTCTGCATCAACAGGATCAGATGTATAAACCACACCATTAGCGTCAGAAATAACATAAGTAACCGGAGCAAGAGTAATTTCTTGAACCTCAACAGTCATGGACGTAATTTTAAGACCACTCGCATTGGCACCTGTTTGAACAAATGATACTGAAGCTGAATGCAAACCTGTCAAAGTAAACGAAGAACTTGTTCCAACAGCGAATCCATGACTTTCCGAGCCTGATGTTAACGTTTGAGCAGAAGTATTAGCTTCACCTGTAACAGAAACACTTGTAATTACATAATTGCCCGAAACAGAAAAGGTATAAGTACTAGAACCAGCAGTCCCAGAATGCCACAGAAAATATGAATCTGTCTGTCGCTTATCCATATTGTTAGCAGATGCTGAAACCGTAATAACAGGTTCCGAACTAAAGGTAATAGAACTTACATAATTACCACTTGAAGTTGGATAAGTTCCATTACTGGGCGATAACGTCAACTCCGCAGCCCACGCACCACTCACTCCCGTCAGCAGTGCGCATAAGAAAAGTAGTAGTTTTCTCATTGTAATTAATAATTAGGTTAATAAATAAAGTTATTTGTTATTGTTCTCAGTTCGATTGAAATCTATTCTTTACACATCACTTTTCGGCTACAAATATAAGGAAAAGAATTGAGCCTGCAAAATATTGTGGGAAATTTGTGCCTCTCGCGCAGAGTTTTGCGGGGGGACGGAGGCGAAGACACAGGATTGGCTATAGCACCGACACAGGCGGCCGTCTCGGAGGACTGCCGCCTGTGTCTTATCTGTTTGTCGTTAACTAGTTGTTAACGAAGAGGTTGTTGCTTAGAACTCCCAGAGGTTGTCCTTGGGTGCCCAGCCGCCGTCGGCTTCCTCTGCTTCGTCTGAATTATATTCCGAATGGTCTACGGTGTTCAGTTTCAGCGAACCCACAAGGATGGAAGTTTCTACTTCTGCGGTTTCTACCATCAACTGTGGCTGCAAATATATCTTTTTCATATTATGTTCCTCCTTTTATTTACTTAATAACAGTTTTTTTACCGTTCACGATGTAGATGCCCTTCTGGGCCTTACCTACGCGCTGACCATTGAGGTTGAAGATGGAGTTCATTGTCTCATTTTCTCCATTTCTCATATTCTCAATGCCGTCCGTCTCGCCCCAGTTGATGGCGAAGCCCTTAATGCCCGGATTAGCCAAAGCATCGTAGTATGCACGGTTTGCGCCCAAAGTATGAGCCCATTCGTTATAGAAACCTACCCCTTCACCGAGACTACCCAGAACATAGTAGTTATTGTATTCGGGGGCTTCTTCATCAATGTCTATTGCGAAGTAAGTTCCCGTGAGGACACAATCTAACTTTATACCACCATTGAATGCTTCACCTGTGTTGATGGTCGCAGTAGCCGTGGGGTTATCTCCCTTCAGCAGGACGGGGGTGCCAGCAGGAACTTCATCTACCTTTGTGGGAGTCAACCAGTCACCCTTATCGCTTTTAGCAAGCGTGTAAGCGTCAGCACCTGTGATGGTCACGTCGAAAGGAACGCAGAGGGTTGCATAGCATTTGCCATCACCACCATCGTGGAGGGTAACAGTTAGGTCTGTTACTTTTTCGACAACCCACTGGGCGGCATCAATTGTTGCATCTGTACCACCAATCACCGAATTATCAGAAGTATCGACGGTATAGATACCTTTCATCAAGTAAGACGAATAACTGCCTTCTCCATTACCATAGCAGATTGCAAAAGCAACCTGGTCATCAGCATTTCCAGGGAACCAGTGTACGTATTTATCAGGAATAGTGGTAAGATATCCCAAGCCTGCACCGTACTCCTTGTCTGCAATAGTCCAACCGAAGCCATAGCCTTGGTTGTACATATAGAGATTACCACCGTTTTCAACAAGAGCAATAACCGTTTCTACCGTATTTGCATCACCATCAGCAAAGACGGCCTTTGTATTGTTTGCATAGCCTGTAACTGCTGTACCTCTAAGATACTTGTCAGTGGAGATGTTTTTCAGGCGATAGTAACCTGGAGCAGGTGTAACAATCTCTATAATTCCAGCATAACTCATCAGTGCATCATAGTCTGCTTTATAATTGGCTGTGTTGCTATTCTGAAGGTCAGTCCCCACTTCAGACAATTTGGCTGTTATTACATCATTGGTTGCAACACTTGTATTGGTTGAATTAAACTTACCATAACCTGTGCCATAGGGACGTTCACTCATTGCAACATAAAGAGCTTCAAGCACACCTTCGTCAGTGGCAGCGACGATGGTGGAACCGGCATCATTGTGAACGTCTGTCCATTCTGATAGGCTACAGGTGCGCAGGAAGTTTTTACCATTGTCATGATGGAAATAGATATTGGGATTCTCTCTCATACGCAGTACAATACCACCCGAGTTTTTATCTATGTTCCAATATTGATTGGTAAAGTCTGCATTCGCTACGAAGCCGATGTTATTATTACCATGATTACTACCTGTGACAACGCTCGTGTATGTTAGATAATTATCCACACCCTTAGTCTTGTTAATCACCTTAAAACCAGCATAGGGTTCACCAATGAATGCCCAAGAAGCATCGGGGTTAAATGGTTCACTTGTCTCCTGCAATGTAACTTCGCCCGTAGCATCAGACTTATAAACCAGATATTTGCTGCGGATATTCAGATTGTAGTAGTATGGATTAGAGGCATCTGCAGTATAGCGTACAAGTGGAGTCTCCTTCGGTGTCGCTTTGAAGACAACTTCGGTGTTACCAGTAGTATTGATGGTAACATCTACGCTATTATAGGTATAGAAATTGGTCAACTGATATTCAGCAGGCAGGGTTGTAAAAGTTGTACCAAGCTCGGTTCCGACAGGATCGGAAGTGAAAAGGGTATTATTGTAGCCATCCTGCACAACGTAAGTAACAGTATATGAGGGATGGAAATATGCATCAAGAGCGGCAAGAGCATCTTTGGCGTCGAATGAAGTAGCCTCCTCTATTAGGGCAACATTACCATTGTCGTTTGCATATTGATAATTATATACATTTGGATTAACTGACGGGTGAATACCATAATACTTTTTCTCTATGGTCATCAATATTGGTGACATAGTAGCATCACTTGCCGTAGAGGCCGTAAATGTCACAGGGCTGCTTTCTACATTACTCGTTACCCCCGCTGTAAGTGAAAGTTTTGTTCCATTTATATATACAAACTTACTTTCGCTGACGCTGTACAGATATACATTACCTTCGTAGGTGATGAAAGCAAACTGCTGCTTAGTGTCATCTTTGCTGAACTGCAGATTCAATCCATTAGCATTCGTTGAATTTACTTCCGTAGCTCCACTGGCAACAGCCCAAGCACCGCGATTGTTTCTTATTGTGTAACATTTGTCATTGCTCAAACCATTCAAAGCAATAACAACACCTGACTTTAAAGTGCGAGTCACCTTGATTGTACAATCTGAATCACTAATTGTTCCCTCGGTCAAATAGTCATAATATGTATAATTGCTAATGCCTGATGGAATGCTGACAGCGCTATTCTTTTCCTGAGAGACAACGGTATTGCTAACCAAAGTCTCTCCATCAGATTCGTATAGAGCATAAGTGACGAGTACGGGATCTTCTACTAGCGTAAGAGTCAAAGACCTAACTGCCAACCAATTGACAGTAGAACTAACACTGTTTATCGTGAACGTGAAAGTGGAAGCATTCACGCTTAAGTCATTATAAACCTTAGCAGAAGCCCCAGTAACACGGGTCGTTTCACCATTTACCGTAACATCATAAGAATTATTGGAAGAAATGGCCTGAACGGTCATTGAAATCGTTGAGATTTGATAGCCATCAGGTGCAGTAATTGTGACGCTCTCATCTGTCTGAACTGCTGAATTCTTTATACCTAGGCAATAAGTAGACCACCATGTTGCACGATCGATGATAGGAGCAGATAAAACCACCCCTGCCAAGCCCGATGCGGCATTGGAGGTAAAGGTCTGTGGGGATACACCAGTGTTACGAGTTCCATACGTGTCATAAGGCGCTTTAATACCATCCACAAGAGTGATAGTCACTGCTGCCCACGCACCGCTCACTCCCGTCAGCAATGCGCATAAGAAAAGTAGTAGTTTTCTCATTGTAATAAAATTGGTTTGTTAATAAATTTATAATTTTAATGTTATCAGTTGTCTCTTGTGCTCCAACAGTCTTTGCGTCGGATCAAATAGAGGGGTTATCCGTTCTTCCCTCCAATCAAAGAGGTCATCATAGTCTCCGGTGTTTCGCATTCCCTCGAGCTTAGATATTAAGCGTCCTTCATCAGGACAGAGCAGGCCTCTCGTAACAAAATGCAGCCCAATGGCACGCACTGCACCTGCATGACTCTTGAAGTGTATACTCCTATCCAACTTTACATCACTTACGTCTGCAAAGATACGAAAAAGGTTTAAACCTACAAAAGGAATGGTAAAATTTTGTGGTGCAGAGATTTGTTCCACGTATGGAACGAACTTTTCCCACGCATGGGAAGAGCTTTTCCCACACGTGAGAAAAGCTTGTGTCACGCGTGACACAAGCCCAAGCTTTCCGAAGCATCGCGGGCTGGTAAGGGATACGGAAGATTTGCGGTGCATTTATATAGCAAATCATCCACACCTATCCTTCTGTAAATCAATACAGAGCGGAAGATATGGATGATTTTTGGGAAAAGTAAAATTTACTTGAAGTAGCGCTTCAGCAGACCTGCAAAGCCGGCACCATGACGGGCCTCGTCCTTGGCCATTTCGTGAACGGTGTCGTGGATGGCATCGAAACCGGCAGCCTTGGCTTCCTTGGCAATGCGGAACTTGTCCTCGCAAGCACCAGCCTCGGCAGCAGCACGCTTCTCCAGGTTGGTCTTGGTGTCGTCCCATACGCACTCGCCCAGCAGTTCAGCGAAACGGGAGGCGTGGTCGGCTTCCTCAAAGGCATAGCGCTTGAAGGCCTCGGCAATCTCGGGATAGCCCTCGCGGTCGGCCTGACGGGCCATGGCCAGATACATGCCCACTTCGCTGCACTCGCCGTTGAAATGGTTGCGCAGGTCGTTAATCATCTCCTCGGAGACACCCTCGGGCTTGCCGTCGCCAATGCGGTGAACGGTGGCATAGGTGGTCTCGCCCTCGTCCTTCAGTTCAGAGAACTTGCTGGCAGGAGCCTTGCAGATGGGGCAGCGCTCGGGTGCCTCGGGACCTTCGTGAATGTAGCCGCAAACGGCGCAAATGAATTTCTTGCTCATAATTGTTGGTTTTTAAGGGTTAATAATAAGATTTTCTGCACAAAAATAATAAATATTCTACAAATCTCCATGCTATTTGAGTTTTTTTTTTTAATTTTGCAGTCGAAAACACTTTGCGATAGTAGCTCAGTTGGTAGAGCATTGGCTTCCCAAGCCGAGGGTCGCGGGTTCGAGTCCCGTCTGTCGCTCCCTTTTTTTTTATTATATACTGGAACTGATGAACTACGGATTTGTGAAAGTAGCTGCAGCCGTACCCAGCACAAAGGTAGGCAATCCCAAGTACAATGTGGAACAGATAGAGAGCCTGATTCTGCAGGCCAACAGTCAAGGGGTGGAAATAGTGGTCTTCCCCGAACTGTCGCTGACGTCGTACTCCTGTGGCGACCTGTTCTTCCAGCAGCTGTTGCTGGACGAGGCCGAGATGGGGCTGATTAATCTGATGAACTTCATGCGCTCGATGAACATCATCACCATCGTGGGCATGCCCATATCGTACCAGGGAGGACTGATGAACTGCGCAGCCGTAGTGCAGAAGGGGCGCATACTGGGCCTGGTGCCCAAGACCTTCGTGCCGAACTACAAGGAGTTCTACGAACGCCGCTGGTTCCTGGGAGCCAACGAGGTGCCCGAAGGCCATGTGCTGGTCTGCGGTCAACAGGTGCTGCTGTCGCCCCATCAGATATTCAAGACCTTGAGCTGTCGATTCGGCATCGAGCTGTGCGAGGACGTCTGGGCTCCCATACCCCCTTCGAGCACGCTGGCCCTGCGTGGAGCTGAACTCATCTTCAACCTGAGCGCGTCGACGGACGCCGTAGGCAAGGACGAATATCTGGAACGCCTCATCGCACAACAGAGCGCACGCCTGCTGTCGGGCTACGTCTATGCCAGCTGTGGATTCGGAGAGAGCACGCAGGACGTGGTCTTCAGCGGCAAGGCCTTCATCTACGAGAACGGCCGACTGCTGAACAAGGGCGAACGATACAGCTTGGACGAGCAACTGGTGACAAGCGAGATAGACGTTGAGTACCTGCGCGCCGAACGCCGCCGCAACACCACCTTCAACGCCAACGCCGCCCTGCTGAAGGACGTCGTCATGCACACATCCGAGGCAGCCAGCGTGATGCCGGAGAAGCAGGAGCTCAAGCGTAACGTTGACCCACACCCCTTCATCCCCGCCGACGATGCCGCACGCGACCAACGCTGCGAGGATATCTTCGCCATACAGTCCGAGGGACTGGCCAAGCGCATCATGCACACGAACAGCGAGACCGTCGTCCTGGGCATTTCGGGCGGATTGGACTCGACGCTGGCACTGCTCGTCTGCGCGCGCACCTTCGACCGCCTGGGCAAGAGCCGAAGGGGCATCATCGGCATCACCATGCCCGGCTTCGGCACCTCCGACCGCACCTACACCAACGCCATCCGACTGATGCAGCAGATGGGCATCACAATACGCGAAATCAGCATCAAGGACGCCTGCCTGCAGCATTTCAAGGACATCGGCCACGACCCCGACGTGCACGACGTAACCTACGAGAACAGTCAGGCACGCGAGCGCACGCAGATACTCATGGATGCTGCCAACCAAATGAACGGACTGGTAGTGGGCACGGGCGACCTCTCGGAACTGGCCCTGGGATGGGCCACATACAACGGCGACCACATGTCGATGTACGCCGTAAACGCCTCCGTGCCCAAGACACTGATTCAGCACATCGTGCGCTGGGCGGCCTATCACACCGAGGAAGAGACCACACGAGACACGCTACTGGATATCCTGGGCACCCCCATCAGCCCCGAACTCATCCCAGCCGACGAACAGGGCAACATCAAGCAGAAGACCGAGGACCTCGTGGGCCCATACGAGCTACACGACTTCTTCCTCTACCATACGGTTCGAAACGGGTTCCACCCGCGCAAGGTCTACCTGCTGGCCGTCAAGGCTTTTGCCAACATCTATTCGGAAGAAACCATAAAGCACTGGATCAGCATATTCTACCGTCGCTTCTTCAATCAGCAGTTCAAGCGTTCGTGCATGCCCGACGGTCCCAAGGTGGGCAGCATAGCCCTGAGTCCGCGAGGCGACTGGCGAATGCCCAGCGATGCCTCGTCCGAGGCCTGGTTGGAGGAGTGCAAGACACTCTGAATAGGAGCAACGTGGAAAAATAAGACTTTTTTACCGCTTTTTTGCAAAAAAAGACACTTTATTGTTTGCAGGAAACAGAAAAAACACTAACTTTGTGGTGTCTAACCATTAACGAAACTTAAAATACACAGCTATGACAAAGCAAGAATTAACTAAAGAGATTGCAAAGAAGACTGGTGTAGACCAGCCGACAGTAATGGCATGTGTAGAGGGTATGATGGCAACCATCAAGGAAAGTCTGGTGAATGAGGAGGCTGTCTACTTGCGTGGATTCGGAAGCTTTATCCTGAAGAAGCGCGCAGAGAAGACCGCCCGCAACATCTCAAAAAACACCACTCTCATCATTCCCGCACACAACATCCCTGCCTTCAAGCCCTGCAAGGACTTCCTGGTTCTGGTTAAAAAGTAACATCCGTCAACGCCACGGAGAACTGTCAGCCCTGGCCCGACACATAGGACCAGGGCTGACTCTCTACCTAGAAAACCATGAAACACAGCATCCGAAACCAACACATTACCCTCAGCGTCAACACCCGCGGCGCCGAACTGCAAAGCCTAGTTCGCAACTGCGACGGGAAAGAACTCCTCTGGCAGGGTGATCCCACATACTGGGAAGGTCAGTCACCCGTGCTCTTCCCCACTATCGGAAATCTGAATGATGCCACACTGCGCCATCAGGGCCGACGCTACCCGATGCCAAAACACGGGTTGGCGAGGGGGATGGACTTTGTGCTGACACAACAGGACGAATCGTCGCTGACCCTGAGCGTCAGCAGCAACGAGGATACGTTGCAGCACTTTCCCTTCCCCTTCCGTCTCAACGTGAAGTACGAGCTCGCGGACAGAAACCTGAACGTGACATTCGAGACGGAGAATCCCTCCGAACGGGAACTGCCCTTCCAACTGGGCGCTCATCCGGCCTTCAACCTGCCCGACTGGGACGAGACGAACGACATTCATGGCTATCTGGGATTCGACCTGCGCCATCAGCTGGTCAGCAACGGATTGAAGCCCGGCGGACTACTTTGGCCCGAAGGTTCCTTCCCCGTGCCCTTAGACGAGCACGACACCCTGGCTCTGACCAACCACACCTTCGACTGCGACACGTTGCTCGACTCATCCTCACACACACACGCGTGTATATTATATAATAGGTATAGAGAGCGGCTGCTGACCTTACGATTTAACAGTCCTGTGCTGGCCCTCTGGGCTCCACACGGCGGACGTGCCCCGTTTGTCTGCATCGAACCCTGGTGGGGCTGCTGCGACCGATTCGACTATGAAGGCGAGTTCAGCCAACGCCCCTGGACTAATATCGTTCCCGCGCACGAGACGAGAACCATTGGGTATTCGATAGAGATTGAGAAAATGAGAAAAGTTAATTCTTAACTTATTCATACCGCTTGCCCCAAAGCTGGCGCATGCGCTCGTGGAGTTTGACTTCGGCCGGATTGTTCTGCGGATGCCAGAAACGTACATTCTGTAACGCATCAGGTAGAAACTGCTGGTTGACGAAATTACCCTCATAGTCGTGGGCATACTTGTAGCCCTGGCTGTAACCCAATTTCTTCATCAGCGAAGTGGGAGCATTGCGCAAGTGCAGGGGAACAGGCTGATTGCCCGACTGTCGAACTTCAGCCAAGGCATCATTAATACCCATATAGGCGCTGTTGCTCTTCGGGCTGGTGGCCAGATAAACAGTGGCTTCGGCTAAAGGGATGCGTCCCTCGGGCCAACCTATTTTCATGACCACATCGAAGGCCGCGTTGGCCAGCAACAGGGCATTGGGATTGGCCAGGCCGATGTCCTCCGAAGCACTGATGACCAGACGACGGGCAATGAAGGCCGGGTCTTCGCCACCCTCAATCATACGTGCAAGCCAGTACAGTGCCCCATCGGGGTCGCTGCCGCGAATGCTCTTGATGAAGGCCGAAATGATGTCGTAGTGCATCTCGCCATCCTTGTCGTAGGCCAGCGGATTCTGTTGCAGACGTTCCGTCACGAGTTCATCAGTAACAATGAGTTCACTGCCCTTCTCGGCCGATTCGCTGAGGAGGTCAAGTATGTTCAGAAGCTTGCGGGCATCGCCACCACTGAAACGCAACAAGGCCTCCGTCTCACGAAGCTCCACCTTCAGTTCGCGCAACACGACATCCTTCTCTATCGCATGCCGGGCCAACTCCAGCAGATCGTCCATGCACAGACTTTTCAGCACATAGACCTGACAGCGACTCAACAGGGGGCGGATAACCTCGAACGAGGGATTCTCCGTGGTGGCACCGATGAGCGTGATGATGCCCTGTTCGACAGCTCCGAGCAGGCTGTCCTGCTGTGACTTTGAGAAACGATGGATTTCGTCGATGAACAGGATGGGACTGGAGGTATTGAAAAAACGGTTCTGCTTGGCTCTGTCCACCACTTCACGAACGTCCTTCACGCCACTGGTGACAGCCGACAGCGTGTAGAAAGGTGTCTGCAACTGATGGGCTATGATGCTGGCCAATGTGGTCTTGCCCACTCCCGGTGGTCCCCAAAGGATGAAACTCGAGACCCGCCCCGACTCTATCATCCTGCGCAACACAGCCCCCTCACCGACCAGATGCTTCTGTCCGATGTAGTCGTCGAGCGACGTTGGGCGCATTCTTTCTGCCAATGGTTGCATATTGATTACAAAGTTACAAAAAACTTTCAACTTTCAACTTTCAACTTTCAACTTTTTTGTATCTTTGTCGCATGAAGTTGCATGTAGTCTCTTTTCAGGTACCCTTCCCTGCCGATTACGGGGGGGCCATAGATGTGTACTACAAACTCAAGGCCCTGAAAGAAAAGGGTTATGAAGTCACGTTGCATACTTTCGTCTATGGCAACCGTAGCATGCAGCGTGCATTAGAGAAACTCTGCACAAGGGTCTACTATTATCGCCGTCGCACAGGGCTACGACAGCAGTTCTCAGTGTTGCCCTACATCGTCTCCACACGCCGAAACAAAGAACTGCTCCGACAACTCTGCCAGGACAATGCTCCCATTCTGTTTGAGGGACTACACACCTGCTACTACCTCGACCATCCGGCACTTGAACATCGGAAGAAAATTGTGCGCATGCACAACATCGAACACGAGTACTACTGGCAACTGGCTCTCCAGGCAAAACTCAACTGGCGAGCAGTATACTACCTTGTGGAAGCACTGCGGCTGCGATTCTTCGAACGCAAGCTACATCACTCTCAGTTGATTTGCGCCATCACCCAGGCCGATGCACAGAAGCTCTCAAAGCGATACACTGATACATCTGTCATTCATCTACCCTGTTTCTTCGACACCAGTTCCCCACAGACGATAGCAGAAACCCGCAGATTCGTTCTGTACCAAGGAAACCTCAGCGTCGAAGAGAACCATCGGACAGCGACGTTCATCCTACGCCAGATTGCCCCACGTTGTCCCGATGTGCAATTTGTAATTGCAGGGCGCGACCCCCACCTGGGAGATGTTCCGCCAAACGTGCAGGTCGTGCCCAACCCCACCGACTCGGAGTTGGACATGCTGCTGTGTACGGCACGCATTCACCTGATGCTTACCTTCCAACCCACTGGTATAAAACTGAAATTGCTGAATGCCTTAATCAAGGGACAAGGACATATCATTGCCAATCACGATATGCTCTATGGACACTCGTTAGGACAGTTCTGCGTGAGCGCCGACAAAACCAGCGAAATTGTCCGCAGCATACAACAACTCATAGACCAGCCCATCGAAGCTTCTGAATTGGAAAAAAGGAAGGAGAACCTACAAAAAATAAAAAAGGCCGGAATCTCACGACTCAGCCTTTTTCAATAGGTATTAGTTTTTAAGGTAAAAAGATTGTTTTAGAATAACTGGTGCAAAATTACCCCTTTTTGCCAAATAAATTTGCATGTTATAAAACATATTTCTCATTTCAAGCCTTGAAATATGTGTTTTTTCACTAAAAATGATTACCTTTGCACTTAAATAATATGATAATACAATACTATACATATTTATATTATGGCATTTGAAGAACATACTGAAAATACGGAGAAACGCTCACTGAACTTCATTGAGCAGAAAATAGAGGCCGACCTGGCCGAAGGGAAAAACAGTGGAAGACTGCAAACCCGCTTCCCACCTGAGCCTAACGGCTATCTGCACATCGGACATGCCAAGGCCATTGCAATGGACTTCGGCGTTGCAGAAAAGTTTGGAGGCGTATGCAACCTCAGAATGGACGACACGAACCCCCAGAAGGAAGACACCGAATATGTGGAAGCCATCGAGAGAGATATCAAATGGCTGGGATTCCGATGGGGAAAGGTTTGCTATGCCAGCGATTATTTCCAGGACCTCTGGGATTTCGCCGAGTGGTGCATACTGCATGGACGTGCCTACGTGGACGAACAGACAAGCGAGGAGATTGCCGCTCAGAAGGGAACGCCCACTGAACCGGGAACCAACTCCCCCTATCGCGACCGTCCTGCCGAAGAAAGCCTAAGACTCTTCAGGGAAATGAATTCCGGCAATGTGGAACCGGGCAAGATGATTCTCAGAGCCAAGATTGACATGGCCAGCCCCAATATGCACTTCCGCGACCCCATCATGTACCGCGTCCTGAACATGGAGCACTGGCGCACTGGCAACAAATGGAACGCCTACCCCATGTACGACTTCACACACGGACAGAGCGACTATCTGGAGGGCGTAACTCACAGCATCTGCACACTGGAGTTCGTGCCTCACCACGAACTGTACGACCTATTCGTCGCATGGATGAGGGAGTGGGGAAAGGAAATCGGGAATGAACAGTTGAATTATGAAGGTCCACGACAGTTCGAGTTTAACAAGCTGAACCTGAACTACACCCTGATGTCGAAACGCAACCTACTGATTCTGACAAAGGAAGGTGTGGTGGAGGGTTGGGACGACCCCCGTATGCCAACCATCTGCGGCATCCGAAGGAGAGGCTACAGTCCGCAAGCCATACTGAACTTCATTGACAAGATTGGCTACACGACCTTCGATGCCCTGAATGACATCAAGCTCATGGAAGCTGCCTGCCGCGAGGACCTGAACACCCGCGCTATCCGCGTGAGCGCTGTCGTCGATCCGGTGAAACTAGTCATTGACAACTACCCAGAGGGACAGGTGGAAGAAATGAAGGCCGTCAATAATCCCGAACTGCGCGATGCCGATGGCAACACCATCATGGAGGGCAATACACATACGATTCACTTCTCGCGAGAACTCTACATCGAACGTGACGACTTCATGGAAGACGGTGGCAAGAAATTCCTTCGCCTAGGGCCAGGCAAGGAAGTCCGCCTGAAGAATGCTTACATCATTGCCTGTAGCGACGAGAAGGACGAGCAGGGCAACTACAAATGTATAGAGAAGGACGAACAAGGCAACATCACCTGCATCCATGCCACATACGACCCAGAAACACGAAGCGGAATGGCCGGAGCCGACCGCAAGATTAAGGGCAAGACGCTGCACTGGGTAAGCTGTCAGCACAGCATACCCTGCGAAGTCAGGAACTATGACTGCCTGTGGACATGCGAGAACCCGCGCGATGCCATCAAGCAGTACGAGAAGGAATACGGAGTTCGCGGCATAGATGCCATGCGTCCCTTCCTGAATCCCGAATCGCTCACCATCAACAAGAATGCCTTCATAGAGATGTTTGCCAAGACGTTGCCCGCATTCTCCTACCTGCAGTTCCAGCGCATCGGCTACTATAACGTAGACCCAGACAGCTCTCCAGAACATCTCGTCTTCAACAAGACCGTGGGACTAAAAGACAACTGGAAGTAATGAACGAAGACTACAGCTACTTTCAAGACGAAGAATTTCGCACGTCGCTGGCAGCCTACGAACGTATGCTCACCACCGGCGAGTCGGCAGAATTGGACTCCGAGACGCTGACGGACATCGCTGAATACTATGCTATGAACCAGCGTATGGACGATGCCGACCGCTGCATCCAGTATGCCCTGTCGTTCTATCCCGACAGTGTTGACCCGCAGATATTCCTGTCGCGTCAACAAATGTTTTACGGTAACAAAGCGGAGGCTTGGCGCATCTGCAGGGCTATAGGAGACCAGAAAGACCGTGAGGTCATATTCCTGCAATCCGAACTCTATTTCTACTTCAATGAAAGCCCGAAAGCTTTCGAACTGCTCATGCATTACTTCCAGGAACTGGACGAAGAAGAGGCTCCCGAGTTTCTCTACGACAGCATTGCCCTGTGTAAGGACTACGGTTTCGGCAACAAGGCATTGGAATGGGTGCTTCTCCTGCGCCACGAATACCCCGACTACGTCGAAGCCATTGCACTGGAGGCCGAAATCTACAACTTCCGACAGGAATACCCCAAGGCCATCGCCCTGCTTGAGGCCAATCTGCCCACGGTCATCTACGACACACAAGCCTGGCAACAGCTGGCCGAGGCCCACCTATGGCTCGAAGAGTATGATGATGCCCTTGAGGCCACGGACTACATGCTGGCCATCAGCAAGGACAACGCCGACGGCATCATGCTCCGCGCCAACATCCTACTCGACATGGGTCGCTACGACGAGTCGCACAACTACTACACCCGTTTCCTCTCCTATTATCCGGGCGACGACCGTGCCAACTACCTCGATGCACAGTGCCTCATAGAACTTGGAAGATACCAGGAGGCCATACATCGTTTGGAACGACTGGCCGCAACACCAGGCTATGCCATGCAAGGATACGTTCTCTCCTACCTTGCCTACTGCCACGCCCAGCTGGGCCATGCCGAGCAATCGCTCCACTACCGCCAACAGGCCGAGCGCCAGCAATTCAACAATCTGGACGAACTCTTCCCAGACATCTATCCCCCTACACCACAGGACGAGGATTCGCTTCCCTTCTAAATAAAGCAGACGGCAGTGTGCATATATCAGTCACACTGCCGTCTGGCTTTTATCCAATCTGTTTCTTTATCCAATACGCCGTTTGAAGCTTACCATCTTGATAGCCGTTATAGCACATTCGTCACCCTTGTTGCCGAGCATCCCTCCAGCTCTCATTTCGGCCTGCTCCATGTCGTTGCAGGTAAGCAAGCCGTAGATGACGGGGGCATCACCCTGAGCGTTCAACTGGGCCAAACCCTGTGTAGCACCCTGGCAGATATAGTCGAAATGAGGAGTATCACCACGCACGACGCACCCGATAGCAATGACAGCATCGAAAACCTGAGACTTAACCATACGCGAGGCTCCAAAGACGAGTTCGAAACTGCCAGGAACAGCAAGCACCGTGATATCGGACTCAACGGCCCCATGCTTTATCAACGTGTCGTGAGCTCCCTGCAGGAGGGCTCCAGTAATCTCTCCGTTCCATTCCGATACGACAATGCCAAATCGCATACCCTGAGCCGATGGCACGGTTTCGGGGTCGTAGTCGGACAGATGATGGAATGCTGTGGCCATAGGACTGCCTTGCTTACTTGACGCGCTGGATGTACTTGTCAATCTCCTGTCCCTGAGCGGAAGCACGGTAGTTGTCACGAACCTGCTCGTAGAGCTTCAGAGCCTCGTCAGACTTACCCTGCGACTCCAGAAGTTCGCCAGCCTGTACGAGATAGAGGGGTGAAAGGACGGTGTTGTCAGCCTTCTTGGCTGCCTTCTTCAGAGTCTCGATGGCCTTGTCGGTCTGTCCCAGCTCTGCATAAACGTTGCCCAGTGCACCGATAGCGGCAGGACTAATCATCTCATCGTCCTTGGCACTGAAATCCTTCAGATACTTTTCAGCATCCTCGAACTTACCCGTCTGAGCGTATGCCAAACCAGCATAAAGCTTGGCCAGGTTGCCAGCCTTCGTGCTGCTATACTTCTTAGCTACCTCAACGAGGCCCAGCACCTGCTGGCCATCGCCATTCAGGGCCTTCTCGAAGTCACTCTTCTGGAACAGCTGCTCACAGGGATAGAGAGCCCCAGCGGCCTTCTTGTTCTGACCTTCAAAATAATAACTTGAGGCCACTGCTGCGCAAACGCACACCAATAAGCCCAAGACACAAATCCCAATCTTCTTCAGATTCTTCTGAATGAAGCTTTCTTCCAGGGCAGCCTCTTGCTCGGCACCCTGCTTCTTAATGTTCTTTTCTGCCATAACTTTATTTTGTTTTATTGAATATCGTGCATAAAATCGTGCAAAGATACGAAATAATTACGAATTATGAATTATGTATTACAAATTATTTTTGTACCTTTGCGTTTGAAATGGTATTAAAGAGGCTTTCCATACTAAATTATAAGAATATTGCCCAAGCCGATTTAGAGTTATCGGCGGGCATAAACTGTTTCATCGGACAGAACGGCGAGGGCAAGACGAACTTGCTGGACGCCATCTACTTCCTGTCGATGTGCAAAAGTTCAACCACGAACGTTGATTCTGCCTGTGTGCGTCACGACCAGGAGTTCATGGTTCTACAGGGCGGCTACGAGCGCGAAGACGGGACTCCGGAGGAGATTTATTGCGGACTAAAGGTCGGACAAAAGAAAGTCTTCCGTCGGAGCAAGAAAGCCTACCGCAGGCTGACAGAGCACATCGGACTAATCCCTATCGTGGTAGTCAGTCCGTCGGACAGCGACCTCATCAGTGGAGGCAGCGAGGAACGTCGCCGTTTTCTGGACATTGTCATCTCGCAGTGCGACCCCCTCTACATTGAGGCCCTGATGCGCTACAACAAAGCCCTTCAGCAACGCAATGCCCTGCTGAAGATAGAAGATGCGGAACCAGATCCAGAACTGCTCGCCTTGTGGGAAGAAGCTATGGCTCGCGAGGGTGAGTATATCTTCCAACGACGCACCGAGTATGTGGAACGCCTGATTCCCGTTTTCCAACGTTACTACACCACTATTGCACAAGGAGCCGAAACCGTAGGACTACGCTACACCAGCCACTGCCAACGAGGTCCTCTGCTGGAGGTCATACAACGCGACCGCCATCGCGACAGGGCTGTCGGCTACTCCCTTCACGGAGTGCACAAGGACGATTTGGAGATGACGCTGGACGGATACCCCATCAAGCGCGAAGGCAGTCAGGGGCAGAGCAAATCATTCCTCATCGCCCTGAAGCTGAGCCAATTCGACTTTCTCCGACGCACGGGCAGCCAAACGGCTCCCATACTATTGCTTGACGACATCTTCGACAAACTGGATGCAACGCGAGTGGAACAAATCGTCCATCTCGTCTCCGGCGAAGACTTCGGACAAATTTTCATTACCGACACCAATCGCGACCATCTGGACCAGATTCTGCGCCTGATGCCTGGCGAGCACCGATTGTTTCACGTCATGGATGGCACCTTCCAATTATGAAGCGCACGAACACGGAATTGTTGAGGAACGTCATTCTCAGATACCTGCGCGAGGAAGGTCTGGAAACACCCCTGAACGAGCACCGGGCCATACTTGCCTGGCCCAAAGTGGCCGGTCCGGCCATTGCCCGAGTGACGGGCGACGTCTCGTTTCGGCAAGGAACACTGTACGTGAAAATACTTCGACCCGCTCTGCGACAAGACCTCATGATGGGGCGTACGCAACTGGCCCAGCGTATCAATGGAGAGGTTGGTGCTCAGGTGGTTCAGTCCATCGTCTTTTACTAAAGACAAAGACCGTCAACACACACGTCGTGAGGCTCAGAGGGGATAGAGTCCAGAATTTGGAAGGGAAAACAAACACCTAACTTATAGGTCTTCGGAAGACGAGGCAGCAAACGGTCGTAGTATCCGCGTCCGCGACCCAATCGATGACCGTCGCCGTCGAAAGCCACACCTGGAACAAGCGCCAGTTCAATCTCCGAATAACGCTGCAGGGGGAAGTCCTCGCCTATGGGTTCCTGAATGTGGAAAGCCCCCTCCTGCATTTCTGCATCACCCCGATATTGACGCAGCACCAAATCGTTGCCCACGACAACGGGCAGCAAGAATACTTTAGGTTCAGAGAAAAGTTCATCCAGCCGGGGTTCGTCGGGCAGTGCATGATAGAGCAGAACCGTATGGGCACTCTGCCACACTGCCGTCTGGCGTATGGCACGACAAACGGATTCGGACCACACCGGAAAGTGCTCGACATAGCCCGACTTCTGCCGACGCATGAACTGGCGCAATTCCTGTTTCGTCATCAGAAGTTTTTCTTGAAGCTACGAGCTATCTCACGGCGGTCTTCCTTCTCCTTCAACGTCTCGCGTTTGTCGTACTCCTTCTTACCGCGAGCCACAGAGATGTTGAGTTTTGCACGTCCGTTTTCATCAATATAGAGCAGCGTGGGCACGATACTGAAGCCGGGAGCCTTGACCGCCGAAGCCAACTTGCGTATTTCGCGGCGGTTAAGCAAGAGCTTGCGGTCGCGTCGCTCCACATGGTTATTATACGATCCGTGTTCGTAGTGTGCAACATACATATTTTTCACCCACACCTCCTGGTTGATGATGATGCAGTATGTATCCACGAGGCTCGCCTTGCCTGCACGTATGCTCTTAATCTCGGTACCTGTCAGCACGATACCAGCCGTGTACTCGTCCAATAGCAGGAAGTCGAAAGCCGCCCGCTTATTCTTGATGTTTACCTTACTTACAAATTTCTTTTCTGCCATATCACCTTCTCAACTCAGCAAATAATTCGATATGTCCGTCAATATAGTTTGCCACCCTACCGGTGACCTCCTCCTCCATTTCTATGAAGCGGTCATCCAAGTCGTCGAAAGCCTCGTACTGTTCGTACAAAGCCATGAATTCGTCATCACTCATATCAGCAGTCAAAGCCTCACCGTATTGTTCGTAGAGCCGACGTCCGTCGTAGACCAGATTACAGAAGTCACGTGCCCCCCAAAGTCGCATGGCCTTGGCAAAGGGGTTGAGAAAGATGAAGGGGCCATAGCCGTTGTGAATGAGCTGGATGAAGCCACCCTCCATGACCTCCGTGCGAAATATATGGTAGGCCAACAGCGTTATCTGGTCGGCAGAGAGTTGCGACATGCTATCCTGAGTCAGCTGTCCGCCTACGGCATCCAGGGTTCGTTCGGCAAAGAGGTTCACAAAGGCCTCAAATCCCTTCTGGGCAGCAACCATTATATCTTGTTCGTCGATGACTATTTCCATAGGACATTCCATGTATTACTTATATTATACTTCGTTATTTTGTCTTTATGCGCTGTATGTTTTGCAACAGTTCCACAGCCTCGCGCACGCTGTTCACTTCGTTTACGAGCATTGTTCGGCGACCGTCCTTCTCGGCCAGACGACAGCGGGCCACACTGGCCGAAGCATAAGCAATGAGTTGGTCGAAAGCCTGGCTCTGATAGAAAGCACTGTTAACATTTTGTATAAAGTAGAGGCGCATGCGCCCCGACTTCAACACGATGCGTTCCGAACCGAACTGCCGTCCGAGCCGGCGCAGGCGAACCACGCGGATGAGTTCCTCGCCCTCTTCGGGAATAGGACCAAAGCGGTCTTGCATGCGCTGCCGGAAGGCATCTATCTGAAGGTCGTCCTCCAGGCTGTCCAGTTCGCGGTAGAGCAACATCCGCTCGCTGCTGCCCGGCACGTAGTGGTCGGGGAAGTTCATCTGCAAGTCGCTGTCCAACTGACACTCGCTCACAAACGACGTTCCGTCCACCTGTTCGCCCTGGCGGATATCTTCAGCATAGAGATCGCTGAACTCGTCGGTCTTCAATTCGCTGACAGCCTCGGCCAATATCTTTTGATAGGTCTCGTAACCCAGATCCGTAATAAAACCGCTCTGCTCAGCACCCAACAAATTGCCTGCACCGCGAATGTCGAGATCCTGCATGGCGATATGGATGCCGCTCCCCAGTCCGGAGAAGTTCTCCAGTGCCTGCAGACGACGACGGGCATCAGTTGCGAGCGCGGCCAACGGAGGTGCCAGCAGGTAACAGAACGCCTTCTTGTTCGAGCGCCCCACCCGACCACGCATCTGGTGCAGATCCGACAGACCGAAATTCTGAGCACCGATGATGATAATGGTGTTGGCGTTAGGGATATCAAGACCCGACTCGATGATAGTGGTAGAAACAAGCACATCGTAGTCGTAGTTGGCAAACCCGAGGACGATATTCTCTAAGGTCTCGGTATGCATCTGACCATGTCCCACAGCAACGCGTGCATCGGGCACATGCTGGCGTATCATCTCTTCCAGTTCCGGCAGTCGGCTGATGCGATTGCATACGACGAAGACCTGACCGTTGCGACTCATCTCAAAGTTTACGGCCTCTGCTATGATTTCGGGCGAAAAGGGATGAATCTCCGTTTGTATCGGGTAGCGGTTAGGGGGCGGTGTCTGAATAACACTGAGGTCGCGAGCACCCATGAGGCTAAATTGCAAGGTACGCGGTATGGGTGTAGCCGTCAACGTCAGCGTGTCCACATTGGTCTTCATCTGGCGCAACTTCTCCTTCGTGGCCACACCGAACTTCTGTTCTTCGTCGATGATGAGCAGCCCCAGGTCGCGGAAAGCAACGCTCTTGCCGATGAGTTTATGCGTGCCGATAACGATGTCGACCTGCCCCTCCTTCAGCGCCTTCAATATCTCGCTCGTCTGTTTGGCCGAACGTGCCCGACTCAGGTATTCGATGCGCACGGGGAAATCACGCAAACGTTCTGTGAAAGTGCGGAAGTGCTGATAGGCCAACACCGTAGTGGGCACCATTACGGCCACCTGTTTCCCGTCCGTAGCAGCCTTGAAAGCAGCGCGTATGGCCACTTCCGTCTTTCCGAAGCCCACGTCGCCACAGACCAACCGGTCCATGGGGCGAGCCCGTTCCATGTCGTGCTTCACATCCTGTGTGGCACGCATCTGGTCGGGGGTATCCTCATAGAGGAACGAGGCCTCCAGTTCCTGCTGCAGATAGCCGTCTGGCGAAAACTGGAACCCACGCTGTTTCTGTCGTGTAGAATACAGGCGGATGAGGTCTCGAGCAATGTCCTTAATCTTCTCCTTTGTACGCTCTTTCAGGCGTTCCCATCCGCCACCGCCCAAACGACTCAAGCGTGGCGGTTCGCCCTCCTTACCTTTGTATTTCGAGACTTTATGCAGGGCATGAATGGAGACGTATATGACATCGTCATGCTGGTAGATGATTTTAATTTTCTCCACCATCTGCCCGCCTTCGGGAATACGTATCAGTCCGCCGAAGCGCCCCACACCATGGTCGATGTGAACCACATAGTCACCTATTTCAAACTGCTGTAACTCCTTCAGTGTCAGGGCGACCTTACCATTTCTGGCCTTATCGGAGCGTAGATTGTACTTATGAAAACGGTCGAATATCTGGTGGTCCGTAAAGAAACACATACGCAGCGTGTTGTCAGCATAACCAGCATGCAGCGTTTTCCTGACAGGAGTGAAGCGCACCCCGTGGCCTTGTTCTTTGAAGATGTCGTGCAAACGCTCGTTTTGTTTCTGCGAATCGGCCAATATATATATAGTATACCCGCGCGAGAGATAATCATTGAGGGTAGCTGTGACCAGGTCAAAATTCTTGTGGAAGATGGGTTGCGGTGTGATGTCCATCTGCACATGCTTTGTCGTCGATAACGTCGGCTGATGGCCATACTCTATAATCCGGAAGTCCAGGATTTGCTGTTGGAACGTAGATCCATCAACGAGGAGGTTCTCGCTCCCGCTCCTTAAATCCTCGTTCTCCGCAACTGCCTGTTTCGAGAATCTTTCATCATGTACCCGACTGACGGACTCACATAGGAAGCCCACACTACTGGTCACGAGCAGAGTGTCGGCAGGCAGGAAACGGAGCACGCTGTCACATTGGCGGTTCTTCAGCTCAGGCACAATGCGCACCTCGTGCATCTTTTCAACCGACAATTGTGTGTCTACCTCGAAGGTACGTATCGAATCCACTTCATCGTCGAAGAAATCGATACGGAAAGGCATCTCATTCGAGTAGCTGAAAACGTCGAGTATACTGCCTCGGATGGCAAACTGACCCGGTTCATAAACATAGTCGACACGCTGAAAACCATAGTCGACAAGTGCCGACTCTACCTCCGTGATGTCCAGTTTCTGTCCTCGGGCCACAATCAGGGTCTGCTCTGTCAGCTGCTCCCTTGTTACCACCTTTTCGGCCAGTGCCTCGGGATAGCTGACGATGAAGAGCGGAGACTTAGCAGTAGACAAACGGCCCAACACGTCGGTTCGCAGTATCTCGTTGGCCGCATCGCGCTGTCCGTACCTGACAGCCCTGCGATACGAACTGGGGAAGAAGAGTACCCTATCCTCGTCCATCATCTGTACCATATCGTGGTAGAGATAGCCAGCCTCTTCCCTTTCGTCCATAACGAATAGGAACGGAGCCGTCAGTGTCTTCGGGGCGTTCTGGGCGAGCGAAGCAAATAGCACGCCCAGGCTTGATGCCTGAGTGCCGGAGAGTGTAATGCGCCGCTGCTGATCAACGAGCATGCGCCCCAGGGCTTTGGCCCCGGGGTGCTCTCTGTACATACTGAGTAGTTCACACAACTCCATAAACGAGTGCAAACCTTAAGGATTTTTGTTTGACGAAAGAGTCGGAACTAAGGTACGTGAAACGCGTTACTCCCAATAAAGGATCTGGCGGTTGATGTCCCACTTGTGGTCCTTTGGGAAGTCGTCGCCCTCCCAGGCTTTTTTCGATGTCCATTTCTCGGGCGCATCGGTCCAGAAAGGGTCGTCGGCTGGCAGTCCGAGGGGCATGAAGGCCAATGAGGTCATGTAGAGTGAACCGTTATTGGTGTACCAGTCGGCCACATTAGGATGACTGCCCACAAAACCGATGGTCAGATAGCCGTCGGGGGTGAAGTTGGTCTTGCCCTTACCCTCAAACATGCGCTTCATAACAGCCGTGATGCCTGCACGCACCTGTCCGTTGTGGAGTTCCTCGGGCAACTGCTTCATCCAAGCCAGTTGAGCCAAAGGCTGCAGTACGGCCAATCGATAGGGAATGGAACGGCCAACTACAGGGAAAGTACCCTCTGGGGAGATGAAGCGTTCGAGGATGACGCTATACTTCTGCATACGCTTCACAACTTCCTTTAAGCGGTTCGTGGCCCCATTGCGGTTGTCGCCTTTCGAACGCACGAGGTAGTTGTTGTTGCCTTGGCGTGCGGCTACCATCTGAAGGCACTCTGTGTACATGGGCTGGATAACAAAGGCGTTGTAGTAGTCGAAGGCAAATGCGGGACCGTCGGAATAGAGGCCGTCGCCGATGTACCACTCTTCTGCCTTGGACAGAGCCATCTTGATACGGAAAGCATCAGGATTGCCGTTGACATACATGAGGAAGGCCTCCTCCATGCCCACGAAAAGGAGCCAATTGGTGTAGGGTGGATCATAGCGACGTAGGCCCTGCAACTCCTTGATATAGCGTTGTTTCGTCTGCTCGTCGAGTGGTTCCCATAGAGCCTTGTAGCCACGGAATAGGCTTTCAACAACGTAGGCTGCATCGACCAATGTCTGACCTCCGCTCGTCCATCCCAGATAGTCGGGACTGTCGGGATCTACAGCATTGGCATAAGCCTTCAGTGCCCACTCACGCAGCTGTTTGCGCATGCGGCCCTCTTCAGTGTCATCATCGGGCAGGGTAAGCCAAGGGGCTATACCAGCCATCAGTCGTCCGAAACACTCCATGTAGGCCACTTTCTTGTTGCGGTTGTCCCACGTGGGCGAAAGTTCGAGCTTCATGTTCTTCTGCAATGTTCCATTGGCCATATTCTCCAATACGGGAGCGGCCATCGTGTAGGCCAGTTTTGCCCAATAGGCACGATCTTCGACACCAGTCCCCAGCGGGTCTTTTTCGATGACCTGCTTCTTCGACTTGGCCATGCCCAAGGCAGACACACAAACGAGGGCTATTAGCAAAAGAATCTTTTTCATGGCATTATTCTTTTTTATCATAAACTATTCCGTCATAATTCCTTCTATCGTGAGGCGGACAATCTCCGTCTTGGCATTCGAGCGGACAGTAATCGTCTTCGAAAAGCGGCCGGGGAACTTGCCCTTACCATTATACGTAACGTCTATCACCCCCCTTTCACCAGGCTTTACGGGATCCTTAGTATAGGTGGGTACGGTACATCCGCATGAGGCAAAAGCCTGGTTGATTACAAGCGGTGCATCACCAACGTTTGTAAAACCAAACGAACATTTCTGTTCGCCATCCTTCTCTGCAAAAGTGCCCAGATTCACCCTGAGCGTGTCAAAGGCGATTTCGGCCTGCTTGGTCTGTGAGTGCTCTGTTACTGCATTCGCGATGTGCAACTGCTGCGCAATCATACCCACCGAGAGGAAAGCAAGGGCGGCTATCAATACTGTCTTCTTCATAATGTGATGTGTTGTTTATGGTTAATTTTCTCTGCAAATTTAGTCATAATATTTGAAACTACAAAACGAACGCATCCATATTTTACACATCCGCACATGCTTATGCACATTCAATACAAATATTCCTCGGCATTCTCATTCTTTTGGCACGCGATTTGTTAGACATCCCATAGATATAACGATACGATATGATGATAAGCAAGCGATTCTCGCCTGAAGTGACGGCAATACTCTCACTGAGCCGAGAGGAGTCAATGAGACTATATAATGACAAAGTGACACCCGAGACCATGTTGCTTGGAATTATTCGTCACGGATGCGAACACGTTATGGAGGTACTTTCCCAACTGAAGGTAGACCTAACCACCCTGCAACGGCGCCTGGAGCAGGCTGCTCGCACAGAGAACGCAGAAGTGCCCTACTCCACCGACGACATGGCCCTGGACCAGACGGCCAGCCGCATTGTTAAACTAAGTGTGCTGGAGTCCGTGGTCACGAAAAGCGAAACTATAGATCCCGAACACCTTTTACTGGGGATACTGCGTGAGGGCAACAATGCTGCCTCAAAGGCACTGGTCGAACAACACGTCACCTACCCAGAACTGATGCATGCCCTATACCCCGAAATGGAACCGCAGGACGGCTATGGGTTTACCGAAGACGAAGAGGACGAAGATGATGCCGAGGAGGGTGACATAGAGACAGACACGAAGCGCAGCAGTGACGATAAGACCAACAGCCAGACCCCAGTGCTGGACAAATACGGCACCGACCTGACCCGTGCCGCACGCGGACATCTGCTCGACCCCGTAGTGGGCCGTGAAACGGAAATTGAACGCGTAGCACAGATTCTGAGTCGACGGAAGAAGAACAACCCCGTGCTGATAGGCGAACCCGGTGTGGGCAAGAGCGCCATCGTGGAGGGACTGGCACAGCGCATCGTGGAGCACAGGCTTTCGCGAGCCCTGTGGGACAAGCGTGTCATTGTGCTTGACCTGGGGGCTGTGGTGGCGGGTACAAAGTATCGCGGTCAGTTCGAGGAACGCATGCGTGCCATCATGATAGAGCTGCAGAAACACCCCGAGGTCATCATATTCATTGACGAGATTCACACCCTCATCGGAGCCGGTTCGGCAGCAGGCACAATGGATGCCGCCAATATGCTGAAGCCGGCACTTTCACGTGGTGAGATTCAATGCATTGGGGCCACTACGCTCGACGAATACCGCAAGTCCATTGAAAAGGACGGAGCGCTGGAGCGCAGGTTCCAGAAAGTGATGGTACAACCCACAACTATGGAGGAAACGCTGAAGATACTGGAGAACCTGAAGGGACGTTACGAGGAACATCACAACGTGACGTACACCCCCGAGGCTCTCACAGCCTGCGTCCGCCTGACGGAACGCTACATTAGCGACCGCGCCTTCCCCGACAAGGCCATTGATGCGATGGACGAAGCTGGCAGCAGAGCCCACATCATGAACATCCCCGTATCGCACGAGGTGGAGTTCATGGAACAGCAATTGGCCAAGCTGGAAGATCTGAAACAGACAGCCATCAAGACAGAAAACTTCCAGATGGCAGGCGAATACCGCGACCAGCAAAAGACATTGACACAAGCCCTCGAACAGAAACGCAAGGAGTGGGAAGCCACACTGAAGGACGAACGCCAGACGGTGGGCGAAGAAGAGATAGCACACGTCGTTTCGATGATGACGGGCATACCCGTTCAGCGCATCGGCGGCGAGGAAAACGAACGTCTGCGCAACCTGGGAGAAACGCTGAAGCACCAGGTCGTAGGTCAGGATGAGGCCATCGGCAAACTGGTTCGAGCCATACAGCGCAGCCGCATAGGACTGAAAGACCCCCAAAAGCCCATCGGAACCTTCATGTTCGTTGGTCCTACGGGTGTGGGCAAGACCTACCTGACAAAGAAACTGGCCGAAGAACTGTTCGGCAGCGAGAAGAACCTCATACGCATCGACATGTCGGAATACGGCGAAAAACACACCGTCAGCCGCATGGTGGGTGCGCCTCCGGGCTATGTAGGTTACGAAGAAGGTGGACAGCTGACCGAGCGTGTACGTCGCCAGCCCTACTCCATCGTGCTGCTCGACGAGATAGAAAAGGCACATCAGGACGTGTTCAACATCCTGCTGCAGGTGATGGACGAGGGCCGACTGACCGATGGAAACGGTACGACTATCGACTTCCGTAACACTGTCATCATCATGACCTCGAACTCCGGCACCCGCCAACTGAAAGAGTTTGGTCAGGGCATCGGATTCAATACCGGTGGCAGCAGTTCAGATAAGGAATACGCACGCGGAGTGGTTCACAAGAGCATCACGAAGCAGTTCGCGCCTGAGTTCCTCAACCGTCTGGACGACATCATCTACTTCGACCAGCTCTCCGAGGAAAGCATCCATAAGATCGTGGACATCGAGGCCAAGCCCCTTATCGAGAGAATAATGGAGATGGGCTACAATCTGGTGCTGACCGACGAAGCCAAAGCCCTGCTGGCCAAGAAGGGCTATGACGTACAATTCGGTGCCCGTCCGCTGAAACGTGCCCTGCAAACCCTGCTCGAAGACCCCATCTGCGAACTGCTGATGAGCAACGATGCACCTAAAGAGGGCACTACTCTGACGGCTATTGTGGAAAATGAAGAAATAAGAATTAAGAGTTAATACAACATATTATGGCACAAAAAGGAAACATTGGGGTTACGACAGAGAACATCTTCCCCGTTATCAAAAAGTTTCTCTATTCCGACCACGAGATATTCATCCGCGAGATAGTAAGTAACGCCATCGATGCCACACAGAAACTGAAGACACTGGCTGGCAAAGGTGACTTCAAGGGTGAACTGGGCGAACTGAAGGTAAGCGTCAGCATCGACAAGGAGGCTGGCACCATTACGGTCAGCGACCGCGGTATCGGTATGACTGCCGAGGAAATCGACAAGTACATCAACCAGATTGCCTTCTCGGGTGCCAACGACTTCCTGGACAAGTACAAGGACGACGCCAATGCCATCATCGGCCACTTCGGCCTGGGCTTCTACTCGTCGTTCATGGTATCGAAGCAGGTGGACATCATCACCAAAAGTTATCAGGAAGGCGCCGTAGCACAGAAATGGTCGTGCGACGGCAGTCCCGAATTCACGCTCGAAGAGTGCGAGAAAGCAGACCGTGGCACGGACATCGTGATGCACATCGACGACGACTGCAAGGATTTCCTGGAAAAGGAAAAGATGCAGCAGCTGCTCTCGAAGTACTGCCACTTCCTGCCCATTCCCGTTGCCTTCGGCAAGAAGACCGAATGGAAGGACGGCAAGCAGGTGGACACCGAAGAAGACAACATCATCAACGACACGGAACCACTGTGGACGAAGAAGCCTGCCGACCTGAAGGACGAGGACTACAAGGAGTTCTACCGCAAGCTCTATCCCATGAGCGACGAACCGCTGTTCTGGATTCACTTGAACGTTGACTATCCCTTCAACCTCACAGGTATCCTGTACTTCCCGAAGATTAAGAACAATCTGGATCTGCAGCGCAACAAGATTCAGTTGTATTGCAATCAGGTGTTCGTGACGGACAACGTGGAGGGCATTGTTCCTGAATTCCTGATGCTGCTGCATGGCGTCATCGACTCGCCCGACATACCCCTGAACGTAAGCCGTTCTTACTTGCAGAGTGACCAGAACGTGAAGAAGATTTCAGGTTACATCACCAAGAAGGTGAGCGACCGATTGGCAAGCATCTTCAAGACCGACAGACCCGACTTTGAGAAGAAATGGGACGACATCAAGATATTCATCCACTACGGCATGCTCTCACAGGACGACTTCTACGACAAAGCGAAGACGTATGCTCTGTTGAAGGATGTGGACGGAAAGTACTATACATTGGACGAGTACGAAACGCTGATCAAGGACAACCAGAAGAACAAGGACGACCAACTCGTCTATCTCTATGCACAAGACCCCGAGAGCCAGTACACCTACATTCAGGCAGCCAAGGACAAGGGTTACAACGTGCTGCTGATGGACGGTCAGTTGGACACCCCGCTGATTTCGATGCTGGAGCGCAAGCTGGAGAAAACCACATTTACCCGTGTGGATGCCGATGTCATCGACCGCCTGATTCAGAAGGAAGAGACGAAGCGCGACGTGCTGGAGGCAGAACGCAGCGACCGCCTGACCGCCATCTTCAACAGTCAGATGCCTCGTGCCGAGAAACTCGATTTCCACGTCGAGACACAGGCCTTGGGCGAGGATGCGCTGCCGGTGATGCTGACCCAGAGCGAATATATGCGCCGCATGAAGGAGATGTCGCGTCTGCAGCCCGGCATGAGTTTCTATGGTGAAATGCCCGACATGTACAATCTGGTACTGAACACCGATGCTCCGCTCATCAAAAGTGTACTGGAAGACAGCGAAGCCGAAACCTCAGAGGCACTGCGACCCATCGAGGCCGAAATCAAGGGCCTGACCGCTCGCCAATCGGTGCTGCGTCAAGAGCAGGACAAGAAGAAGGCCGAGGAAATCACGGACGCTGAAAAAGAAGACCTGAAGAAGTGTGGCGATGAAATCCAGACCCAGCGCGACAAGAAGAACGAAATTCTCTCGAACTACGGAAAACAGAGCGAACGAGTGCACCAGCTCATCGATTTGGCCCTGTTGCAAAACGGCATGCTTCGTGGTGAAGCGCTGACCCGATTCGTGAAGCGTAGCGTGGAGTTCATTAAATAATGATACATACCATACACATAAAAATGGCGGAAGCCCTTGCAAGGGTTTCCGCTTTTTCGTATCTTTGCACCCGATATTAGAGATAATCTCTCATCAAAAACTAACAACCCACAAGCAAACCTAAGGCTATGCGCATAGACATCATCACCGTACTGCCTGAACTCATTGAGGGCTTCCTCAACGAGAGTATTCTTGGGCGTGCTCAGCGGAAGGGACTGGTGGAGATTCACCTCCACAACCTGCGCGACTACACCACGAACAAGTGGCGCCGCGTGGACGACTATCCCTTTGGCGGATTTGCGGGGATGGTGATGCAGTGCGAACCCATCGACCGCTGCATATCAACACTGACGGCCGAACGCCACTATGACGAGATCATCTTCACCACACCCGATGGTGAACAGTTCTCGCAACCGATGGCCAACACGCTGAGTCTGTGCGAAAACATCATTATCCTCTGTGGGCATTATAAAGGCATAGACTATCGCATCCGCGAACACCTGATTACCAAGGAAGTATCCATTGGCGACTACGTACTGACGGGTGGAGAGCTGGCAGCAGCGGTAATGGCAGATGCCATCATACGCATCCTTCCTGGAGCCATCGGCGATGAGCAGAGCGCCCTATCCGATTCGTTCCAGGACAACCTGTTGGCAGCGCCCGTCTACACCCGTCCAGCGGAATACCGAGGGTGGAAGGTGCCTGAAGTGCTGCTGAGCGGAAACGAAGCAAAAATAAAGGAATGGGAACTGACGCAAAGCATGGAACGCACAAGGCGACTACGTCCCGACCTTTTAAACAGTTGATAATTGACAAATGATAATTGAAAGCTTATGGCTGACAATAAGAAACTGAATCTTTACATCATCGCCGGATGCAACGGAGCCGGAAAGACTACGGCCTCGTTCACCGTCCTGCCTGAGATGCTGGATTGCCGCGAGTTCGTCAATGCTGACGAAATAGCACGCGGACTGTCGCCCTTCAGCCCCGAAGGCGTTGCCATACAGGCCGGCCGACTGATGATTGAACGCGTCATCCACCTGCTGAAGGAGGGCGAAACGTTTGCTTTCGAGACTACGCTCTCGACACGTTCCTACGTGAAACTCATTAAACAGGCACAGAAGCGCGGCTACTTTGTCACGCTGCTTTTCTTCTCGCTGGCTACACCCGAACAGGCCGTACAGCGTGTAGCCAAACGCGTAAGTCAGGGCGGGCATAACATCCCAACGGACGTCGTATATCGCCGTTTCGAAGGTGGTCTGTCCAACCTCTTTAACCTCTACATGCCCATAGTAGATTATTGGGCACTCTACGACAACTCCAACATCCCCACTCAGCACATCGCCAGTGGTGAACTGGGCAAGGAACCCGTCGTTCTTGATGTTGAAAAGTTCGAGGCATTACAAACCAAATACAAGACCGAAGATGAGCAAGAACCAAAAGAATAGTTGCGATGTGATGCTCATGCAGCAACGCATCGACGAAGGAATACTTCTGGCCCAGCGTCGACTACTCAACAAAGGTCTGCACGACGACCTCTCGTTCATCGTATGCCTGGATGGCCAGGTGCTTGAAGTGCCGGCTAGCGAAATATCCCAATTTTAATTTAGTCTCAAAACAAATTAAATAATTCTGAATTATACAATGAACCTATCTGATGAGATTCGTTATATCGGTGTCGACGACACGGACATCGACCTCTTTGAGAGCCAATACCACGTACCCGAAGGTATGAGTTACAACAGCTACATCATCCTGGACGAAAAGGTTGCTGTTCTGGACACTGCCGACCAACGTAAGACGTCCGAGTGGCAGAAGCAGATGCTCGACACCCTGCAGGGACGCAAGATTGACTACCTTGTCGTTCACCACATGGAGCCCGATCATGCTGCCAACATCGCAGCTGTTGCCAAGGCATATCCCGAAGCAAAGATTGTGCTCAGCGCAGCAGCAACCAAGATGCTTCCCAACTTCTTCCCCGAGTCCGATCTGACCGATCGACTACTCGTTGTGAAAGAGGGCGACACACTTTCACTGGGCACCCATACACTACAGTTCATCGCGGCCCCGATGGTCCACTGGCCCGAAGTGCTTATGAGTTACGAGCAAAAGGAGCAAATCCTCTTTGCCGCTGACGGATTCGGCAAGTTTGGTGCGCTCTGTCATGAAAGTGTAAACGCTGACGGCACATTGGCCGACTGGGCATGTGAGGCACGCCGTTACTACTTCAACATCGTGGGTAAGTACGGAATGCAGGTGCAGAACGTGCTGAAGAAGGCGGCCAATCTGGACATTAAGTTCATCGCCCCCTTGCATGGTCCTGTACTCAAGGGTTCAGACCTAACCGAAGCGGTTCGCCTCTACGACATCTGGAGCCGCTACGATGTGGAGACAGAGGGAGTGTTCGTGGCATACGCCAGCATTCACGGTGGCACGCGCGCTGCAGCTGAGAAGATGGTGGAAATACTGAAGCAGAAGGGATGCCCCAAGGTTGCCGTATGCGACCTTACGCGCGACGACCTTGCCGAGGCCATTGAGGATGCCTTCCGCTATGGTCGCATCGTCCTGTTGGCTGCCTCCTACGATGCTGGTGTCTTCCCCCCGATGCACGACTTCCTCTATCACTTGCAGATAAAGAATTTCCAGCGTCGCCGCTTCGCCCTTGTGGAAAACGGATCGTGGGCTCCCTCTGCTGGCAAGATAATGACCGAGATGATTGGTCAAATGAAAGACTGCGAAATCGCGGCTCCCGTAGTCACCATCCGCAGCCGAATGAAAGAAGCCGACCTGCCCCAGTTCGAGGCTCTGGCTGACGCCATTTTAGGGGAATAAAGGGATACTGGACTTATAGCCCCATAAAAAACTACTCCTCCAAAGCACCGACAATCTCCCGAACGGAGGAGAAACCATGACGTGCGAGGTATTCATCGATACCTCGCACTATTTTTGTACTCACTGCAGGGTCTACGAAGTTCGCTGTACCTATCTCTACGGCCGAAGCACCGGCAAGCAGGAACTCCACAGCATCGGTGGCCGACATGATGCCACCAAGACC
The DNA here is from genome assembly GCA_905234735.1 of uncultured Bacteroidaceae bacterium. Lineage (GTDB taxonomy): Bacteria > Bacteroidota > Bacteroidia > Bacteroidales > Bacteroidaceae > Physcousia. The sequence goes on from CAJOJA010000005.1 coordinate 84,182, forward strand.
AACAACGGGAATACGGACAGCCTTAGCCACCTGATAGACCATGCGAAGTGCCACAGGTTTTACGGCCGGTCCGGACAGTCCACCCGTGCCAATACTCAACACTTTCCTTCTGCGTTCCGCATCGATGGCCATGCCCATCAGCGTGTTAATCAACGAAACTGCATCCGCCCCCTCAGCCTCCACTGCACGAGCTATCTCAGCGATGTCGGTAACATTGGGTGACAGCTTGACTATCAGCGTCTTCGGATATGCCTTGCGCACAGCCTTAACCACACTGGCTGCACCTGCAGCCGTCACGCCGAAGGCCATACCGCCCTGTCGGACGTTGGGGCACGAGATATTGAGTTCGATGGCCGGTATGCGCTCCAGTTCGCCGATGCGTCTGGCACATTCGGTGTAGTCCTCTATGGTCGAACCGCTCACGTTGACAATAACGTTCGTCGGCAAATCCTTCACCTCAGGATAGATGTGCTCACAGAAGTAGTCCACCCCCTTATTTTGCAGCCCCACACAGTTCAGCATACCACTGGCCGTTTCGGCCATACGCGGATAGGGGTTGCCCTCACGGGGATACAACGTAGTGCCCTTCACCACTATGCCTCCCAGCTCGCCCAGGTCCACAAAGTCCTGAAACTCCAGTCCGTAGCCAAACGTTCCGCTGGCTGTCATCACGGGATTGCGCAATTCCAGTGCGCCTATCTTTGTTGTCAAGTCTACCATTTCAGTTCATCTACGTTAAACACTGGTCCGTCGGTACATACGCATTTATGGCCCTCCTGTGTCTCCTGCACACAGCAAAGGCAGGCTCCTACGCCACAGGCCATACGGTTTTCCAGCGAGACTTCGCAGGGGATACCTTGCTCGCCGGCATAGCGGGCCACAGCCTTCATCATGGGTGTCGGACCACAAGTCTGAACGAGGTCAAAGCGTCGTTCAACCAACACGGAGTGCTGCGTCACGAAACCCCGTTCGCCCAGGCTACCATCCTCTGTGGTGACAAGCACTTCGCCTAATGCCTGGAACGCGTCGAGACAAAGCAAGGCATCACGAGTTCTGGCCCCTAACAGGAACGTGGGACGCAGGCCTTCCGCCTTCAGGCTACGTCCGAGGAAATACAATGGAGCCACACCTACACCACCGCCAACCAACAGGACGTTCGTCCCCGGTTGGGGAATAGTAAACCCATTTCCCAACGGCAGTACGGCATTTACTCGGTCGCCCGGTTTCAGCGAGGCCAGCCAACGGGTGCCCTGCCCCACAACCTGAACGAGGAACGAAATCTCATCGTCGTGGATGTCGTGGATGCTGATGGGGCGACGCAAAAATACCCCAGGGGCATCAATGCGCAACTGGGCAAACTGTCCAGGCAGGCACGTGGGCATACGGCCTTCAACAGGACGCATACGTAACAAGACGAAGGCTGAGGCAGGAGCCTCGACCTTCGTCACGAGTAAGTCTAAAATGTGTTTCTCCATCATACTTTACTGTATTTACTAAAAGTCGCCGCCCATGCCGCCCTGCGGGCCGCCGAAGCCTCCTTGGCGAGGACCACCCTGCGGGCCGCCAAAGCCTCCCTGGCGCGGACCTTGTCCACCCTGTCGCATATTCTGACGCTGTCGGAATATCTTAGCCAGTTGCTGGGGCGTCAGGGTCTTCTTGAACTCGGCGTAGTATTTCTTCTCCACCTCCAGTCGTTTCTGTTGCTGGGCAATCTGTTGTTCCTGACGGGAGAAGTATTCGTCCACCAGATTCTGAGCCTCTTCGTCGGATAGCTTTTTCTTCTCCCTGTCGGCATTCGGATTCAGCATGCCACGTCGTCCACTCTGGGTTGCCTGCAGTTCGTTCTGATACATTTTATATTGGGCAATGAACTCGCTCTTGGCATCACCCTTCAAGTCCATTTCCTTAGCTAAACGCTCGGCAAGCTGCTCCATCATTTCGGCACGTCGGCCCTTCATTTCCTCCCCATCGGGACGCTGGGCTGCTGCCTGCGTAGGCATAAAACACGTGAGAGTAAACATCAATAGTGAAAGTGCAATTTGTTTTGTTTTCATAATCGTTTGCATTTTTGTTTTGTTAATACTTAGTTTCTTTCATTGTGCACACGACCTTATGACCCCCATCGCAGGAGAGAGTTTAATCCGTTTCACGCATTTTAACCTTTGGTCTTAAATTCCCTAATCATCTCGTCGTAATATGGAAGCAACCCTGTTTGACCTCATATTTCACATAGCAACGACCGTCACTCCGCAGGTCACGTAGCACCTCAGAAAGTACAAACTTCAACGTATCGTTACGCACCACCCTACGCCGTTCGCCAGGTGGTTCCACCGTATGATAGCGATTATAGCAAATATCGAACGTTGTACCGAATCGATGGCAACTCTGTTCACTGGCATTGCCGTTTTGGCGACGCAGGCGGGCCACATCAGCCTCGCTTCGAAGCACGCTGGTCACGATGATACGATGCAGGGGAATACCCTTCACGGCCAACGAATCCAGATAGTTTCTTCCGATGTCCTGCAACAAAAGAGCCGCCCGGGGCACCAGATAGGGAATACTGCTGTTCATACCCTTGTCAATCACATAATAGGGATTCGAACCCACGAAGACCAGTTCGCTCTTACGCAGTTCGGCCTGCTGGCGGTCGCGTACGGGGCACACTCCCCACCGACGGGCCGCCAAGATTTGCACGTCCTGCACGTCGGGAAAGCAGTCCTTATAGCTATGCACGCTACGGACGGGATGCCTTCCGTATGTATCCATGCTATAGTCTGTTTTCGTCAGTGGCAGGGCTACGGACTCGGGTCTACGGACAGGTTCCGACGGTGTATCCGTCCTGGCCGGTGTCATTTGGTTGCGAATGCCGGCACTCGTCCATCGCACGACAGCCAGCACAGCGAGTGCAGTTCCACACAGACCCAAGTATATGTTTTTCTTCAGACGTCTCATTATGTTTAAAATCGTCAGGGATTGTGGTTTCAAATTTCAAAGTGCAAAGTTACTATTAAGTAACCGAAATGCCAAATTTCTTATTGCAAATTTGAACAGGCCTCTCTTCATTTTACTGTTCTAACGACACACGGGTTTTCTGTCATATATTACAACGATTCTATACTATGGAAAAATAGAACTTTAGCATCGCGCATGATGTCCTCGTGGTCGAAGGCCAACGGAGGCAGCGCATCGATGGGGAACCACTGGGCCTTTGCAGCATCATCAAGCCCCATCACCTCAGCAGGTGAATCGATGATGGCCAAGTACGCCACACAGACATTTCGGCCTCTTGGGTCGCGGTCCACTTTAGAGTATGCACCAATCTGCCAAACCTGCTGAACGTCCAGCCCTGTTTCTTCTTTCAGTTCACGTTTAGCACATTGCTCCGTCGTTTCATCCATTTCCAAGAAACCTCCGGGCAATGCCCAACACCCTTTGTAGGGGTCATTACCTCTCTCAATTAACAGTACCTGCGGTACATCTTCTTTTGTCATTACCACGCAGTCAGCCGTAACTGCGGGCCTTGGGTATTCATACGTATATGCCATAACTTATAATTTTATTCCATGCTAAATTCATCACATCTTCTTCATGCCTTTCATTTACACCGAACTTTACACCGAACTTTGCACCGAATAGCTTATCAATCAGATTGGCATCATTACATGGATTAGGATTTCTCGCGACAAAGATAGTGCAAAGCGAGTGAAAAAGCAAATAAAATTTGTGTTTTCTTGTTTTTACAACATTAGCAAATAATACCTCCTTACCTCCCTCGACGAAGCTGTATGGTCGATGAATAGAGAGTTCGTGGCACGAGAGGTGTTAGCCGAAGACCTCCCTCACACCTCCCTTCCTCCTCGTATGATTTCATTCGCCTGTCCCCTGACATCTTGCAGTTAATCCACTGATAAGCTTATCGTCATTCTTGGTTGCCATAGATTATCGTTTTTCATAAATCACTACGCAGCCAAAAGCAAGGCTGCGATAATGCTAAGACTTTCTGCGACCATACGGCCGCTCCAAGCACCGTCCGTCAACTTGTGCTCTATGATGTAGTTGCGCAATTGCATTCGCCAAACTTTGCTCTGGAGTAGTATCCATAGGTCTTCATCAAAACTTGCAAACTTCACATGATCTTTCAGCCAACGTTTTGAGGGATTTAACCCTACTTGAATATTATCTATATATTGCAGGTGCCAAAAACCGTCGGATTGCAGATGCCAAAACGGATTTGAGATGTCGGTAGGCTTGTCAAAAAGCGAGTTCTTCACATACTTATTCATCAACACCAAATATCGTTTCTCCAACCATTCCGTTAATGGAAATTCATTGTTGCAGAATTCCTTTGATTCTATACTATCGATAATAGCAAGCAATAATACAGGCTTAGCTACGATTACCTCGCCACGTATCTTTGCCTGACGGATGTTTAGGATACGTTTCGTATAGTTGGCATAGCATTTTTCGTAGAAGTAAAACCTAAGGTCTTCCCTAGGAATCCTCCCGTTTTCCTTCTCCAGACGCTCAATGTTCTCCAGCTGGTCTTTGCTGATAGGCAAATCTAGTGCTTTCAACATTTCAGCGGTCTCGTATGCTTTGTCCAGTTCCTCCATACTTAGAGTTATCTATGGAAATAAATCATGCTTCATTTCAAGAATCATTAATCTCCTAACATCGCCTTTTCGATGATTAGGTTTAAATTCAGTTCGCGATTAATATTCTTTAGCATCTCCAGTTTTCTTTCGGTGTTAGTATAGGTACAAACATACAATCCTGGTTCTATTTCATGCTGATAGGATTGGTATCTCTCATTTTCATACAACTTTGTAGATATAATATTCTCTCCATTAATCATGATTCCCAACCGCTCTACATTCTTTGCTCCAGCATATCTAATTACATCAACAAATGTATTTGTCACAATCTTATGGCACGAAACCCGATTGTCAGGGAACGTTACCCGAATGATGTATTTTTTCTTTCTCTGTCCTTGTAAATCTTCTGTGGGGAACAAAGTTGTTTTAGGTCTTATAGGTTCCGCCAATTTTATATCAAAGCCATCATCCATCGAATATGTAACTTCAAGCTGGAACTTATTTTTCATTTTCTCTACCATCGGTTCCAGCTCCTGCTTTATCAGTGGAATTATTTCATCGCGAAGATACTCCCGTTCCATCTGAGCTATTGCGTTTAATTGTTCGTTGCTGACTGGTAGTCCCAATGCCTCCAGCATCTCTACGGCCTCGTATATCTTATTCAGTTTTTCCATGATATTATTAAATCAAATGCGTTACCTTTATCTTCTGCCAGTGTTTGCCTCCAAGTCCCAACAATTGACTAGTTGTATCTCTAGTTATGAGTTCACCCTTTTGTAAAGCTCCTATCACCTGTTTCAATTCTTGCAAGGATGAACCTGAAACGCCAAATAAGTCCTTCAGCACATTATCATTTTGCTGTTGTTGCTTCATGATTAGTGGGTATTGAGCATTGGCATAGAAATCGAAATACTTACTCTTAAAGCTCTCCATATTTTGAGTGGCAAGAATGACGCTCATGCCCTTATTTCGCCCAACAGCTATAAGGTTCTGCAGTGGTTTGTTCTCAAATCCAAGCATATAGTGGGCTTCATCAATGATGGTAAAGTGCCGTATCTCCACACGCTCATCATTCATCGCTTGTTTAGGCAGTTGCTCATAAATACTATTCAGTTTCGAAATCACAAAATAAACAATGGCCTTAGCCATAATTCCTTCTTTCTGAAACGGCCCCAAATTAATGATGTAGCAATTCTCCGTAAGTTTTATCTTATCTTCATTAGCGAAAATATTGTTTCTTACCAACTGGTTCAACACGGAAGTAATGCTGTCCGATTCATCCTGCTTCTTTTCAGGTAACAGAGCAATATAGTGTTCCAAAACTTCTTGAAACGTCACAGCATGAAATGCGTTATCCTTATACGCATTGATGATAGCCCTGCTGAGACGATCATCCATGTTTGCACTAATCTTTGCAGGAGATATCGAGCACAATGCTGTAGCCAATGACGTTGCATATAAGTTAACCTCGTTAATGGGCCTCCCGCTGAAATCCTTAAATGGTGTGAATGGTAGCGGTTGTTCCATCGGATTAAGTATGGCCGTACGATCGGTATCGAATTTCTGTAGCCACGATTCGTTGGCTGGGTCGGAAAACTCTCCTTTATAATCAAAGAGTAGGAAATTAACGGGATAGTGAGTATCCGACGATGCACTCCGTATCTGATTTATCAGTACAGCCAGCAGGTTTGACTTTCCTGAACCCGTTGTACCTGCTACCAATATCTGCGTATTGGTGACCTCTTTGCTGTTGATGTCCAGATAGGCAATCATACCATTGTCGTACTCTCCGATATGCAAGTTTAGTTCGGGTATTGCGACCGTCGAGCGCCCCCCTCGCAATGGCATATATGTAAGCCATTCATCAATAGCTCCTTCTCTCATGAGCATGTCATGTCCACGCAGTATTTCACGCCCAATCACTTTGCTTACTAACGTCGATGATTTCCAGTCAGCTTCCACATCATGATATCTCAGTTTCAGTAATGTTTCAAACATCGACCCGATATCTGCCTTCGTGAAAAACGTCGTTGCGTATGGGGTACGGGATAATCCCAGGTTCAGGTCATTCAAGTCGTCCACTCTTCTGGGCGACTTGTCGCTTAATCCCACCAACAGGCAGATGCGAAGCACCATACTATAGTTCAGCACCAAGGGGCGTACATGTTCAGTGTATTCGTTCAGATTGAGTCGTTGCTCCAGCTGATTCTTCACGTCCATGATGCGATCATGCATCCCGTTTATCGTTGTTACCCCTTTTGTCGAGAGTTCTTGAATATTATTCATAGTGCGTCAGATTTCTAGTAGTTTCACTCCGAAGTAATCCTCAGTGATGGTCGAACACTGATTTTCCTTGTCGCGATGCAAGGTGTAAGTCTTTGCCACGTATGCCTGTATACGTTTAAAATCGTTTTCCAAAGTGATTTCAGTATCAGTACTTAGCAAGATGGTTTGGTGGGCTAAATCTGGGAAATAATTTTCTAGTATAGTCTCTCGGCTGGTCTTGTCCAACACTCCCATAACGGTGTCTATCATTACAGGTGGATTATAGTCGCCCAGTTCGTAAAGTACCTTCAACAGTACCTGCATCACAGTTTGTTTTGCTCCTGAATTCAATTGACTCAAGTAGATTTCATTCCCTTGTTTATGATAGATTTTGAATGTGATGTCGTCCGCATTCCCAGCCGACAGTTCCACCCGTCCTATTACGCCTGCATACACAACAAGGTTCCTATTCAACTGTTCACACATCATCCGTTCGATACTGCTTTTCTTCGAACGCAACAGATTCTCCGACAGGTCTTTGAAGAAGTTTGGCAGTTTACATAGCAAGTCGTATTGTGGATCTGGAATCTGAGGCATATCATAGTCGTAGGTCGAGATCTTTTTCTGCAATGCATCTTTTTCTGCCTTTTTTGAAGTTATTTTATTTTTCCACTCGCTTATCTCCTTCGTGTTCCTATCATATTTGTCTATCAGCTCATAGTTCATACCACTCAGCATTCGTCTATAATCTGTAAGCAGTTGACGCTGTTTCCCCATATCTTTAATTTCCAGATTCAGACGGTTCCGCTGTTCGTCAAGCAAGATGAAAGGATTTCCTAGCGAGGCATTCACCAGGTTCTTCAGTCGGTCTATGTCCTTTGCACTGAGGAATGCATATTTGTCATCCACTCTGTTTTCCTGTTCCTGACGTCTTTTCACCTCCTCAACAAGGTCTTCCACATCCACCTTTTCCTGCGTGTGGTATCGTTCTTCTATCAGTTTCACCAGTGTCTTAGCAAACGATTTGATTTGTTCATCAGTAAGTAGGTTTGCCCGCGAACTGGCAGACATTTCCTTTGCATGCACGATTACTTCTATCTCTGTTCTCAACAGGCTGGCCAGCTTTGGGAAAACAACCTTCGTTTCTATGTCTTTCGATAGCGCATCGATGTCTTTTGCATACTCTTGTTCTAATTTAAGAGTATTCTCCAGCCCTTCCTCTATTCGCCTCATCTTGTCGTGCGTTGTTTCATCGGCATTCCGCCCCTCCTTCAACTGGTTGTATTCCTCTGCATGCATATTGGCATATTCCAGTTTCTCGGCATATTCAGCATCCAACTTATCTATTTCCTCTTCCATTTCCCTAAGCTGGGCCACCAGTTTACCATACTCCTTACGTTGGTTTTCGTTTTCCAGTTTCTCTGCTTTCTTTTCATCTAACAGCGTTTCCGCAACGCGCCTCATCTCACCATATTTCTTGAGTCCCATCACAGAGTCTATGTTCTTCATGATGAGTTTGTTTATCTGTTCCTCCTTTACCAGTTCGCTGGTCTTCATGGCGTCAAACAGGAAATAGTTACTCAGTTCGCGAGGCAGATTGGCCGCAATAATCTTGTTGACGACCTCCTCCTGTTGCGCTCGCTGGCTTGCAGTAGAGGCACATCCGTAGGCAAACCTCGAGCCATTCATATCCAGTTCTATGCTCCACTTCACATTGCCCTGTTCCATACGATACACCCGCTTCAGTTTGTACGAGGCTTCCCTGCCGAGGACTATGCCCGTAAACAGAATCTCGAAAACGATATCATTACCCTCAATGCCCTTCTCCACTTTCACCCCATCATTCAGTATCTCACAGAACTCTGTAGCACTCAGTTCGTTCTTTCCCCAGCCATAGAGTGCATGATAGATGGCATCGAAAAGTGTAGTCTTACCACATCCGTTGCAACCACCAATCAGGATGATGGGTCGCTCATCTGTTACATTCAGGTCGATGCTCAGACTACGATAGGTCTTATAGTTTTCTACATGTATCTGTGTTATCTTCATAGCTCATCCTATTTGATTTGTTTCAACGCCTTGTTTATGACACTCCTCACCTTGCGGTCTTCCGTACCGCCCTCCAGATTACTCAGTTTGTAATAGGGCTCAAGAATATATTCCTTCAGCCATTCGGCATCGATGCCTTCCATCTGACAGCACTGCTCTATGATTTCTAGGTCGGCAGTTCTGATGCCATATTGCATGAAGCACCTGTCCACACTTTTCTTAATCATGGTATCTTTGTTTGTTTATTCTTATCTGTTCAGTTGCATGAAATCCAATCGCGTCCATCCGCTGGTACTGCGTGTGTCGTCTATCTTGCCATCGGGGTAATACCAGTTGTCAGTGCCCTCTTCTTTTATTAGTACGCCACCCACCATCTTCATGCCTCGCATACGGTGCTCTTGTACGTATTCATACAGGGCATTGTTCTTCTCTGGGGCGTTCTCGTCGCTGCACACCGTTTTCGTATCAAACAGGCAGATGGTATCGTTCTTCAGACGAATGATGAAGTCGACATAGAAACAACGCTCCCTTCCTCCGCTGTCCTTGTAGGGAATGGCAAAGTGCTGCTTGCCTTCATCGCCATTCTTGTACCACCAATCTACCATGTCGTTCTGTGCATCCACATATTGGGCAAATTCCCGTTCCGGGGCCGATGCCGATGCTTGCTCGAAATAGGGTTGCAGGGCGTGGTTGAAGATTTTGCCTTCAAGGCTGACGCTTACATTACTGTTATAGGGACGGTCCTCGGGCACTTGCCACGTCAGTTGTTCGTATGCCCGTTCTTTAGGAACGCATCTCTCCATTGTTTTTTCGTATTCGTTCAAAGCCGACTTTATCAGATTCTCGAAGTGGCTCTTGTTGCCGTGATACAGCACCACCTTGGGGATGTCTGTCACAAATACACCCAAGAAATCCTCCAATGCACTCTCCAATGCACCTTTCAATACGGGTGTGCTGTCGTATTTCGTAAATCTACCCACATTTCTTAGGCAGAACTGGGTAAACATTGTTTCCAGTTCGTAGGGGTTCAGTGCTATGCGTGCCTTTTCCACAATTTCAATCTGTCCGTCCATGTGAGGAATGTGTGTGTCCTTGGGTATCTCCACCATGATGCGAGCCACATCGGTCTCTATACCCTTCTTGTGCAATTCCTTCCTATTTCTCACCTGTACATCTGTCAGTCCTTCTACGTTCCCCATGTTGTGTTCCACCTCATCGTCATCTCCTAACATTTCCTGTAGCGTGAACAGATAGTTGCTGTTCACCCGCCAATGCTCTTCCATCACGCGATAAAAGACGGTTCGGAAGTTACTGCCCAGTCGGTTCCGGTTTGCTGGATGGCGGTCTTTGTACACCGACTCCAGCTGCACATTCTCCAAGTCCTTGCGTCTGTGAGCAAACACGGTGGAGAGATAGTTCATATCGTCCTTCACGATTTGTATGATGTCGGCGCTGAGGTTCGTATATACGTACCCGTAGTTCAGTCGATCGTCCTGATAGAACCGTTGATCGGGCATACGCAGGATGCGTCCCACGGTCTGTGTGGTGAAGGTTACGCTTTGCAGGTCGCGGAATATGAGCAGCACGGCTGCCCTTGGGCAGTCCCACCCCAGGGCAATAGCCTGTTTGAAGAGTAACACCTCTGTCAGATCGTTGCGTTGGGTGATGTTGGCCAAGTTGGGCGACTTGTCTTTCGAAAGCCAGCAGGCCAACCGTCCGTTTCTTTCGCTGATATCACATTGCGTGTCCAGATATATCTTCATCTCCTCGGCTATTTCGCGTTCTCCTGCAGCCAGAGCGTCACTGTTGTCGTTGGGCAATTGTATGAGCAACAGGGGGTTGATGTCGTACTGTCGATATAGTCGGGCCAGTTCTTCACGTTTGTCCAGGGCCTTTTTCAATAATTGCTGATTGATGGTGAACTCGCTTTGCAGTTTGCTACCTTTCACACCTGGATTCAGCTCTACACCTTTCTTTATCATTTCCTCATTCACCACATCGCTCCGTTTCACCTCCACAGCATTATAGGTTTGTGTCACAGGTGTGGCCGAGATGCGCAACTCTATCTTAGGGCCGATGCTCTGCAACACCAGTTCACTCTTCTTGGCATTGCGCCCGCCAAACATGTGTTCTTCGTCGATAATGACAATCACTGGCACTCGTCGCTCCACCTTTGTACGTCGGATGAGTTCGTAGAGCGTACGGTTCTGCTCGTTGTCGCGGATGAGCACGGCATTGTCCTTGTTGATGCTCTCCCAGTTTAGGAACAGCACATCGCCATTCTGCAGTCCCTCCAGATGGTCGCATTCATCGAACATCACAGGTCGCAGCGAACGCTTCTCGCTGAAGAAACTGCGCATAGAGCGGTAGCTTTGCTGGTGCAACCGGTTGGGGGCAATCCATACCCAGGCCACCTGTGCATACTGGCACTGTCCGTTGTAGGGCAGTTCCTGCGTCATCTCGTCCAGCAGGCACGAGGCCATCACCGTCTTTCCTGCTCCCGTGGGGGCCTTGAACACCAGTCGCTGGCGGTCTGCATTGTCGTTCAGCATGTCCACCATCTTGCGTTTCAGTTCGTCCACCGCCCGACGCTGGTAGTCTTTCAGTTGTATCATATTCTTCCCTCCTCTTCATTGCGGTTGGGCAGCACTTTTCGGTACGCTTGCAGAATGGCTTCGGGCAGGGCGCAAACTTCCACACGCTCCTTCACGCTTGCAAACTCGTCTTCGTAGGCATACGGTCCGTTACTGAAGACATAGATTTTCAGTCGTCCTTCCATCTTTTCTATCAGTGGCACGAGGTGCTCTATCACCCGTTCGTCGTACACCACCAGCATCCGTTTGTCTGCTCCTTCACTGAAGTAGCGCAACAGACTGGGCTTGAACTTCATGCCACCGAACTCGCGCTGTTCGCAATAGATGTCTTCCTTGATGCAGAGCATATCCGTACAGGCTCGCATCAGGTCTTGCCTGCCCTTAAAGGTCATTTCGCGAGGCAGCAGTTCCGTCTGGTAGTAGCGCAGGTTGTTTTTGCTTAATCCTGCGACTTGCTCACCCTTTGGAGTGGTATAGCCTTGTATCACTCTTTTGTTCCGTTCGTAGGTCACCTGCTCGCAGATGTTATTCTCGTTGTTCGTAACAAGGATGCATTGTCTGTGGCCTCCGTCTTCGGCATTCAGTTGCATGGTAGCGTGCATAGTGGTGCCTGAGCCTGCAAAGAAGTCGAGGATGATAGAGTTTTTCCTTGATGTAAAATCAATAACTTTTGATATAACATTAAGCGATTTAGGATTATCGAAAACCCTTTCTCCGTTAAACATTTCAGTTAAAGCCAAGGTTGTTCCTCTATTGTCTTCATATATTAATGTGCGCAGATACTCTGTAGATGTTTCAATTCTCTTTTTTACGTGTGGCTGAGTTGTTTCATCAACTCCCCATTCGATTTCTCCTTGAGAATCATAAATCATGAACGTAGATAGTGGCCATCTCCAACCATTAACAGGTTTTGAACATGCTTTTGATGTAATTGGATGGATAATATCGTACATGTAACCACCAGGATGAGGGTTTGAAGAATTACTAGAACTACTATACACCCCTTTTTCGTCAACATTATTATAATGTGCAACTTGCGGTAGATTGTTTTTATTTGCTCTAATCCACTTACGTAATTCTTTTTGAATTTCAGTTATTGACAACCCCTGTTTAAGTAGTTCTCCATATTTTGCTTTGATATCTTTGGCTGCTTGACTTGTCCTTTTCCAATTCTCTTGCAGATATCTGTTCGAACAATAACATAGCATATATTCATGCTCTGTATTGATTTGTGATGGGTTGTTATCTGTCGCAGTTTTAATAATCAATTGCCCCGTGTAATTTCTCTCCCCAAAAAACTCATCACATAATAACTTCAAGTTTGCTTGTTCATTATCATCAATAGAAATAAATATTACACCCAAATCCGAAAGCAATGTTTTGGCTATCCTCAGTCGTTTTTCCATAAATGAAAGCCACTTAGAATGACGATAGGAATCTTCGCGGTCAACATAATAGTCGTTATAGACGAAGTCTTTGTTACCCGTATTGTACGGCGGATCGATGTAGATGACATCTATCTTCCCCTCATGCGTATAACTGAGGGCAGAAAGCGCCTCAAGGTTGTCACCCTCAATCAAAATATGATTAGGAGTATCAAGATCGTTGCTCAATATAGCTTTATCCTTCACTTCGCGAAGCACGGGCAGGTGGTCGCGCAAACGATCTTCAACGTCCTCTTTGTGGTTTTCCCAAACGAGACCATACGTTTTCTTCTCGTTAAGCAATTCCAACAAAGCCGCCTTCTCATCATTCGTCAGCCCTGCTAACTCCCTCACCCTACTGATGAGTTCCTGTTTATTAATATGCCTACTCATAGTCGCACACATTTTGATGTACGACATACGAGGACAGATTTTAGTATTAGATTCTTCATAACCGGCCAGTTTTTAGGTATCTAATTATCATCTATTTAGCCAAAAAGAAGCGTCCCATTCCTTACTTGTCTCAGAACAGGGTAACTGGCCGGTTAAACCTCAACACAAGAGTTTCAGGAATAGGTACGCCCTACGGCGTATCCATCTCCTGAGGTTTGTGTTATTACTTGGCCAGTATTTTGTTCTGAACCTCAGTTATAAGATACGTTTCTTATTCAGCAATAAAATTTCGGCAGAGGCACCCTCCGCTGAGTACCATCGTCGCCACAAGGACGGCGAATTGTCCCTTGCCAAATGCAAAATTACAACTTTTAATTAAATATTAAAAATTAAAAGAGAAAAAAAGAAGTGATTAGGTGAAGAGGTGAGGAAGCGTTTTCATTGACACGTCGATCAAGCTAAAGCGAGGGTAAACACCTCACATCTCCCTTAAACAGAGATTCAGGGCCGATAAATAAAGGGCTCACGGCACGGGAGGTATCAACAAGAGACCTCCCTCTAACCTCCCTCGCACCTCCCCTATTGAACTGACTGACCATTAACGCGCTCATTACAAATACATTACACGATAAGCCAAAATTTTCTTTCGAAAATATCACAATATTTGCATGAAAAACTTGACAAACGCATATCAAATGTTGTATCTTTGCACACAGATTCAAACATCAAAGAAAAAGACATCAAGGAAAAGGACTAATTACTGTATCAACTTTTAAAATCTTTTACCGTTATGAAGAAAAATCTACTTCTGAACGGGGAGGCTATGGATGCTTCCCTGGAGGGTATGCTCGCTGCTGAGCAGTTCCTGAAAGAAAATTATCTTCTCCGTCGCAATGTGCTGAACGGGAAGATAGAGTTTACTAACCTGAAGGATGGACAACAGGCCGCTGACTTCCGACCGCTGACGCAGGAGGCTATGAACAGCATCGTGCTCAGGGCCAAGCGCGAGGGGATTAGCGAGTCGAATCCCAAGTCGGACATCGTGGATTATATCCACTCCGAGGAGGTGCCCGCCTACAATCCCATCCAGACATACCTCGAAGGGCTGCCTAAGTGGGACGGACGGAACCATGTGGCCGACCTCTTCAGTCGCCTACCGGGCATCAATTCGGAACAGTTCGCGTTCCTGGCCACATGGCTGCGCTCGGCTGTGGCCCACTGGCTGCAGATGGACACACTGCACGGCAATGAGTGTGTGCCTACACTCATCGGTTCGCAAGGTTGCGGCAAGACCACCTTCCTGCGCCGACTCCTGCCTCCGCATCTGCGAAGTTACTACCTCGACCACCTGAACCTGTCGAACAAGTTTGACAAGGAGATGGCACTGACGAACAATCTGTTGGTGAACCTGGACGAGCTGGATGCCATACGTCCCAGTCAGCATGCAGCGCTGAAGCAGACGCTCTCGAAAAGTAAGGTGAACGGGCGCCCCATCTTCGGACGGGCACAGGAGGACCGCCAGCGATTTGCTTCGTTCGTGGCCACGACCAACAATCCGCATCCGCTGACGGACGCTACAGGCACTAGACGATACATCTGCCTGAGAATACCACAGGGGAAGTACATCGACAACAGCGGCAATATCGACTACGAACAGCTGTATGCCCAGGTACTCTACGAGGTGCGCGAACAGCAGGCGCCCTACTGGTTCAACAACGACGAGGTGACCCGCATACAGGAACTGAACATAGAATATACGGAAAAGAAGGACATTGCCGAGATGATTCCCACCTGCTTCCGCAAGCCGAAGGAGGGAGAGACGCACGTGGCAATGAACAGCCAGCAGATGCTACAGGTGATTCAGCATGTGTATCCAAGTCTGAAAATCGACCATAGTGCGAAGGTGCTGCTGGGAAAGGCGATGAAAGAACTGGATTACGAACATACCGAGCGCAGCCACGTGGCCTACTACAAGGTGGTACAATTGGCGGCATAGGGAGGTGCGAGGGAGGTGTGAGGGAGGTCTTCCACCAACATCTCCCTCGCGCTTAGGCCTGTATTCATCGGGGGTGTGGGCGAGTGACGGGAGAAGGGAGCATTAAAATTGATCATTAATAGTGAAGAGCGAGGCGGTGCCATAGTAAGGCAGAGGCTCACACCATAGTAATGTATGAGGCAAAGGCTCGTGAGGCTGTAAGCAAAAGGACGGCGCACCCGATTGGATGCGCCGTTCTATAATATAATAAGGTATTGACCTTATCCGCCGAAATTATCGAAGCGAATCATGTCGTCCTCTACACCGAGAGAGTGCAAGAGGTCGAGCACGGTCTTGGCCATCATTGGAGGTCCGCAGAGGTAGTACTCGCAGTCTTCGGGTGCCTCGTGAGCCTTCAAGTAGGTGTCGCCCATGACGGGTGCTACGAAGCCCGGGGTGTACTTGATGCCTGCTGCGTCGGCCTTGGGATCGGGACGGTCCAGCGCCAGGTGGAAGTGGAAGTTGGGGAAGTCCTTCTCCAGCTGCAGGAAGTCGTCGAGGAAGGGGATTTCCTCCAAGGCGCGTGCACCATAGAAGTAGTGCATGGGGCGCTGACGGTCTTCGTCCTTCACACCGTGGCCCTTGAGCATGTGCATGATCTGGGCGCGCAGGGGAGCCATACCGGCACCACCACCGACCCAAATCATCTCACGACCAGTGCCGTACTGCGGACGGAACTCTCCGTAAGGACCGCTCATGATGACCTTGTCGCCGGGTTTCAGCGAGAAGATGTAGGACGATGCGATACCGGGGTTGACGTCCATGAAGCCAGGTCCCTGGTCCTTCGGCTTGAAGGGAGGTGTGGCGATGCGCACGTTCAGGGTGATGATGTCGCCCTCGTCGGGATAGTTGGCCATTGAGTAGGCGCGGATGGTGGGCTCGGGGTTCACGCACTTGAGTGGGAAGAGTCCGAACTTCTCCCATGCGGGCAGATAGGTGTCGCCGATGAGACTCTTGTCGAAGTCCTTGTCGTAGTCGATGCAGTCGAATGCAGGAATCTTGATCTGTGCGTATGAACCGGGCTCGAAGTCCATGTGCTCGCCAGGAGGCAGTGCCACTTTGTACTCCTTGATGAAGGTGGCCACGTTCTTGTTGCCAATAACGGTGCATTCCCATTCCTTGACGCCCATTACGGAGTCGTCGACCTTGATGCCGAGGTCTCCCTTCACCTTGCACTGGCAACCGAGGCGCCAGTGGTCCTTCACTTGCTTGCGGGTGAAGTGGCCCTTCTCGGAGTCGAGAATGTCGCCACCGCCCTCAACGACTTGCAGTTTGCACTGGCCGCAAGAGCCCTTTCCGCCACATGCCGAGGGAAGGAAGATGCCCTGCTCGGAGAGCGTAGCCAACAGACTGGCACCCTGCCCTACGGACAGCGTGTCCTTGCCGTTAATCGTAATGTTCACATTGCCCGAGGGGCTCAGATAAGCCTTGGCCGTAAGCAGGATGGCAACCAACACGAGGATGATGCCCAGGAATACGCCAATGCTCGTTAAAATCAAATTCATATCCATTGTATATTCCTCCTACTTTAGATGTTTAATCCACTGAAGCACATAAAGGCCATTGCCATCAGACCCACGGTGATGAACGTGATGCCCAGTCCCTGCAGGGGCTTGGGAACGTCGGCATAGGCCATCTTCTCGCGAATGGCAGCCAGGCCCACGATGGCCAGCAGCCAACCGATACCGCTACCAAGTGCGTAGGCAAAGGCATCGCCGATGCAGGTGATGGCCTGCGAGTTGGTCTCGGGCATCGTCACGCGCTGCTGCATGAACAGCGAAGCACCCATGATGGCGCAGTTGACGGCAATCAGGGGCAGGAAGATGCCCAGTGCGGCATACAGCGAGGGGCTGAAGCGCTCCACTATCATCTCTACCAACTGCACGATACCGGCAATGACGGCGATGAAGAGGATGAAGGCGAGGAAGGTCAGGTCGACACCCTCCACCAGCGCGTTGGGGCCGAGGACATACATCTGCAACAGATAGTTGACAGGGACGGTGATGAGCAGCACGAAGGTTACAGCAATACCCAGTCCGAAAGATGTCTTCACAGTCTTGCTCACTGCCAGGTATGAGCACATACCCAGGAAGAAAGCGAATATCATGTTGTCTGCAAAAATGGAGCGGACAAAGAGACTAATCATGTGTTCCATACTACTTCTCCTCCTTGTTTATTGAGCGGTGTGCCCAGATTACACATCCAACGATGATGAGCGACATGGCAGGCATGGTCATCATACCGTTGTTCATATAGCCGTTCTCGTAGCAGAAGTCTGGAACAATCTGGAAGCCCAGCAGCGTGCCGAAGCCCAGCAGCTCGCGAACGAAACCAACGATAACCAGAATCAGGGCATAGCCGAGACCGTTACCGATGCCGTCGAGGAACGACTCCCAAGGACCGTTCTGCATGGCAAAAGCCTCCAGGCGACCCATCAGGATACAGTTGGTGATAATCAGACCTACATAGACAGAGAGCTGAACGCTGACGTCGTAGGCAAAGGCCTTCAGTATCTGACTCACAATAGTTACCAAGGCAGCCACAACCACAAGCTGCACGATGATGCGGATGCGGTTGGGGATGCTCTTACGGATGAGCGAGATAATCACATTCGAGAATGCCGTAATCACCGTCACGGAGAGGCCCATCACGATGGCCGGTTCCAACTGACTGGTGACAGCCAGGGCCGAGCAGATACCCAGCACCTGGACGGCAATCGGGTTGTTGAGATTCAGAGGATTGCAGAATACCTCTTGGTTCTCCTTAGAAAAAAGTTTTCCCATATTCTATCCTCCTTATTACTTGTTTAAGAATTCCTTATAGGCATTCAGGCCTTCGGTGACCATTGCGCCCACACCATTGCTGGTGAGCGTGGCACCGGTGACACCGTCGATTTCGGTCTCAGCCTTCGAATTGCCCTTCTTCACTACGGTCAGCACGACGTCACCCCCTTCGTTGAAGATGGGTTTGCCGTTGAACTGCTCCTGGAACCAGCGTTCCTTGATGCGAGCGCCCAAGCCGGCCGTTTCACTCTCGTGGTCGAAGTATGTGCCAAAGACGCTCTGCTTGTCCTCGTTGACCGAGATGTAGCCCCAGAGACCACCCCAAAGGCCACGACCCTTGACAGGCAGGACATACTTGGTGGCACCGTCGACCTGGGCAACGAATACCTTACCACCCTGCTCCTGCAGCTCGCTGGTGACCACCTCGGCATACTTCTTGTCGATGGCCTCACCCTTGAGTCCGGTGATGTTCAGGCTCGTAAGAATCTGGTTCTTCGTATCGCGCTCTACGTTAGCATCCTGGATGGGCTTGAGAGCCGAAGCCACGAAGGCCAGCAGGAAGGCTACGATGACAACCATTACGGTTGCATAGCAGAACGTATAGACGTTTCCATTAGTGTTAATACCCTTTGATTTCACCTCCGTAATCTTGGAGGCGTCAGCGCCGCAGATAGGGCACTTATCGGGCATTGATGCGGCTTCGAATGTCTGGCCGCACTGACTGCATATAAATTTCTTTGCCATATCTGTTTATTTTTTAGTTGCACGTTTTGCACGCATCGAAATGTTGCGCTCCACTACACAATAGTCAATCAGCGGTGCGAAGAGGTTCATCAGCAGGATGGCCAGCATCATGCCCTCGGGATAACCCGGGTTCAGGACACGAACCATCACGGCTACAACACCAATCAGCAAACCGTAGACGTACTTACCACTCTCGGTGCGGGCAGAGGTTACAGGGTCGGTGGCCATGAACACAGCACCGAAGGCAAAGCCGCCCAGTACGAAGTGGTGCCACCACTCCATCGGTGTCAGGCCTACAGCCTGCATCAGCCATCCCATGAGACCGCCGCCAACAAATACGCTGAGCATCGTCTTCCATGAGGCTACGCCGGTCCAGAGCAGCAAGAGACCGCCAAGGGCAATGGCGATGACGCTGGTCTCACCAATGGAACCAGGGATGAGACCGGTGATGGCGTTCTGGATGGTGGCGCAATCGAAACCGCTGAAGCCCTCGACAGCAGCATCACCCAGAGGTGTGGCAGCCGTGTAGGCCTCGGGAGCCGTGAAGCCAAGACCGAGGATGGACTGCTGGTTGACCCATACGGTGCTGTCGCCTGTCATCACACTGGGATAGGAGAAGAAGAGGAACGCGCGCGTAATGAGCGCGGGGTTGAAGATGTTCATACCCGTGCCGCCAAATATCTCCTTAGCCAGGATAACACTGAAAGCAACGGCGATGGCCAGCATCCACAGGGGGGTGGTCACGGGCACAATCATGGGGATGAGGATACCCGATACGAGGAATCCCTCCTGAATCTCTTCCTTCTTCCACTGGGCCACGACAAACTCGATGCCCAGACCCACCACATAGCTGACGATAATCTTGGGCAGAACGGCCAGGAAACCGTAGAAGAACATGCCCCAGAAGGTGGCTTGCTCCAATTGTCCGGCTGCCAATGCGTTCTGATAGCCCACGTTGTACATGCCAAAGAACAGAGCGGGCATCAGGGCTATCACTACGAAGCTCATGATGCGCTTGCTGTCGATGGCATCGTGAATGTTCACGCTTCCCACGCGGCTTGTCGTACGGGGCACGAAGGCAAATGTCTCCAGACCGTCGAACAGGCTGTGGAATGCATGAAGCTTGCCTCCCTCCTCGAAGTTCGGCTTTATCTTGTCCAGATAATTTCTTAAAGCTTTCATATCTATCAAGCGTTTTCTTTACGTAAAATATCAAGTCCTTCGCGAACGATGCGCTGGAGCTCCAACTTACTGCTGTCTACAAACTCGGCAATGGCAAAGTCCTCGGGAGCAACCTCGTAGATGCCCAGAGCCTCCTGACGGTCGATGTCGCCCGTGATGATGGCCTTAACCAGGTAACCGGCAAAGATGTCCATGGGGAAGACGCGGTCGTACTCGCCAGACATAATCATGTGGCGCTCGCCGCCCTTGATGCGGGCATCCAGCGTGTATTCCTTCTTCCGTCCGAAGAGCCACGAGCAATAGCTGCGGCTGGTGGAGAACTCCTTGAAACGAGGCATAATCCAACCCAGCATCTCGGCATTGTCGTCGCCCTCGGGGATGACGTTCACCTCCGTCTGGTGTGCACCGAGGAAACCCTCGGCAGTGGTCTTCAGACCCGTCATGACGTTGCCGTTGATGATGCGCTGATGGTGGTCGGCCTTGGCAAGTTTGCCCTCGAGCAGGGTGGTCAACTGCTGGCCCACCAGTATCTTATAGTACTTGGGAGCCACGACTTCGCTACCGGCCAGGGCTATGGTGCGCGTCAGGAGCACCTTGCCCGTGAGCATGAGACGGCCGACGAAGATAACCTCCTCGGCACCCATTGTCCACACGGTCTCACCCTTATTGATGGGGCTAACATGATTGATCTGTACACCCACGTTTCCAGCAGGTGCAGGTCCGTCGAAGATGGTCACCTCGCAATCCTTTGCCTCAAGCAGAGCCTTCGAGGTCTGTTTGGCGCTGACACCCAGATGCACCTTGGCCAACTTGGCAAGTGCTGAGATACCAGCCTGGAACTCGCGCTCCTGACCCTCGAGTGCATACTCGAAATCCTGGCTGAGCGGCATAGAGTTGAAGGCACTCACGAAGATTGCCTTGGGCTTGTCTTCGGGATTAGCCACAACGTCATAGGGACGGCTGCGGAAGAATCCGAACAGACCGCTCTCCTGCAAGAGTGCCTTCACGTCCTGCTTCACGTTGAACTCGCGTGCCTCCTGCTTGCCGTCCGCCTTGACACGTACGGAGAGTAGTTTGCGACGGTCGCCACGCTCCACCAGACTGACAACACCACTCACGGGTGACGTAAACTTCACTTCGGGATGCATCTTGTCGACAAACAAGGCATCGCCCACAAGAACCTTGTCACCTTCCTTAACAACCACTTTGGGTTTCATGCCGGTAAAATCGTCGGGGACAAGCGCAAACTCGCCCGGACTGCTTACCTGACCTGTTTCCCTCGTAGCGCGTCCTTTCAGATTGACATCAAGGCCCTTGCACAACTTGATTACTTTTGTCATATTGTTAATAATAAAGAATTAAATACACATAACGGGCACAAAGATACTAAAAATCGGGGGAAATACAAAATTTATTTAATTATTCGTAAAAAAAACATATAAACGTTTGCGAGTTAACGCTCAATGTATTAACTTTGTCGGCGGAAACCTTAAAATGGTGGAATAGAATATGGTACAGACCGCTCAGTTTTACGCTTACTATTATTACTTTTACTTTAGCAATGAAGTGAAGCGGTGAGGCTGTGCAATAAATTGAAGAGTTGAAAAACTAAAAAAATATAGTAGACCCGCTTCCATGAAAAAGGAGCGGGTCTTTTATTAGTGAAGAGTGAAGTATTATAAAAGATAAGAAAATGATGAATTGCGAATTAAACATCAGGCCTGCAGAACGCTTGTCAAGCGTACAGGAATACTACTTCAGCCGTAAACTGAAGGAAGTGGCAAAGATGAATGCCGAGGGCAAAGACGTGATATCACTGGCCATTGGCAGTCCCGACATGCCACCCTCAGAGGCAACCATCGAGGTGCTCTGCCGAGAAGCCCGCAAAGCCGACACACACGGCTATCAGCCCACCGTGGGCACACCCGAACTGCGCCAGGCAATGGCCGGGTTCTACAAACGCTGGTACAATGTAGACCTGGACCCAGCCACAGAGATTCAGCCGCTCATCGGGTCGAAGGAGGGCATCCTGCACGTCACGCTGTCCTTCGTCAATCCTGGCGACACCGTACTGGTGCCCAATCCCGGCTACCCCACCTATACAGCACTGAGCCGACTGCTGGGTGCCAACATCGTGAACTACGACCTGAAGGAGGACAACGGCTGGCAACCCGACTTCGACCAACTGGAGAATATCGTAAGTCACAAATCGTCAGATTGCAAGATACTCTGGACGAACTATCCTAATATGCCGACAGGGGCCAACGCACTGCGCGAGACCTACGAGCGGCTGGTGGACTTCGGACGCCGTCACGGCATTCTCATCGTCAACGACAATCCCTATTCTTTCATCCTCAACGACAAACAAAAGCTGAGCCTGCTGCAAGTTCCTGGTGCCAAGGACTGCTGCATCGAATTCAACTCGATGTCGAAGTCGCACAACATGCCTGGTTGGCGCGTGGGTATGCTGGCCACGAATGCCGAGTTCATCCGATGGATACTGAAGGTGAAGACCAACATTGACAGCGGCACCTTCCGCCCCCTGCAACTGGCTGCTGCACAGGCCTATCAGAACACCGAAGAGTGGCACCAGCAGGCTAACTTCGAGACATACGCCCGCCGTCGCCGCATGGCCGAAGATATAATGACCACACTCGGATGCACCTTCGACCCCACGCAGGTGGGTATGTTCCTATGGGGCCGCATACCCGACCACTACGCCGATGTGGAACAACTGACGGAGCGCGTCCTGCACGAGGCCCGCGTCTTCATCACCCCTGGCTTCATCTTCGGCAGCAACGGTCAGCGCTACATCCGCATCTCGCTCTGTGCCAAGGAAGAACAATTCCAGGAAGCTTTGAGAAGGATTCTTCAATCGTTTAATTCTTAAATTCTATAATATGGAACTCGATTTATTACCATTAAATCTGCCCAGCGATCTGAAACGTCCGTTCGTAATTGCCGGCCCATGCTCGGCTGAAACGGAGGAGCAAGTAATGACCACCGCCCACCAACTGGCCGAAAAGGGCTGCCACATGTTTCGCGCCGGAGTATGGAAGCCACGTACCAAGCCCGGAGGCTTCGAGGGAAACGGCATCAAGGCCCTGCCTTGGCTGAAGCGTGTGAAAGAGGAGACGGGCATGCTTGTAGCTACCGAGGTGGCTAAACCCGAGCATGTGGAACTGGCTTTGGAATACGGAGTGGACATTCTCTGGATTGGTGCCCGCACCACCGTCAACCCCTTTGCCGTACAGGAACTGGCCAACTCGCTGCAAGGCGTGGATGTGCCTGTGTTGGTGAAGAACCCCGTCAGTCCGGACCTCGAGCTATGGATTGGTGCCTTGCTGCGCATGAACCGTGCCGGCATCAAGCGCCTCGGAGCCATACATCGCGGCTTCACAAGCATCGACCAACGTCTCTATCGCAATACGCCGATGTGGCACATCCCCATCGAACTGCATCGTCGCATGCCTGGCCTGCCCATCATTTGCGACCCCAGCCACATGGGCGGACGGCGCGACCTCATTGCACCCCTCTGCCAACAGGCTATGGACATGGGATTCGACGGTCTGCTCGTAGAGAGCCATTGCAACCCCGACGAGGCTTGGAGCGATGCTGCACAGCAGGTGTTGCCCGACGTGCTCGACTTCATCATCGACCGTCTGGTCATCCGCGACAATGCCGAGATGACAGAGTCGCTGGCCAGCCTGAGGAAACAGATTGACGAGATGGACACCCAACTCATGGACCTGCTGACGAAGCGCATGCGCATCAGCCGCGAGATAGCCACCTACAAGCGCGAGCACAACATGGCTGTGGTACAGGCTACCCGATACAACGAGATATTGGACAAACGGGGTGCACAGGGTTCGCTCTGCGGCATGAGTCCCGACTTTGTCCGCCGCGTCTATGAGGCCATCCACGAAGAGAGTGTCCGCCAGCAGATGGAGATAATCAATAAATGAAGAATATGAAGATACTTATCCTGGGTGCCGGCAAGATGGGCAGTTTCTTTGCTGATGTACTCTCGTTCGACCACGAAACTGCCGTCTATGAAGTTGACCCGAAGCGAATGCGCTTTCTATATAATACGTTGCGCTTTACCCAACTGGAGGAAATACGCGAATTCCGACCCGACTTGGTCATCAACTGTGTCACGCTGAAGTACACACTCGATGTCTTCCGTCAGGTTATCCCCTACCTCTGGCAAGACTGTATCATTAGCGACATCGCCAGCGTGAAGACAGGCCTGAAGGAGTTTTACGAAGAAACGGGAATGCACTACGTCTCCACCCATCCCATGTTCGGTCCCACGTTTGCCAACCTCGGTGCATTAAGCAGCGAAAATGCCATCGTTATCAACGAGGGCGACTATCTGGGGCGTGTTTTCTTCCTCGACCTCTATCGGCGTCTGGGCCTCAACGTCCATGAATACACCTTCGAGGAACACGACGAGGCAATGGCCTACTCGCTCAGTGTACCCTTTGTCTCCACCTTTGTCTTCTCTGCCGTCATGAAGCATCAGGACGCCCCAGGCACCACCTTCAAGCGCCATCTGGCCATAGCCCGTGGTGTACTTTCCGAGGACGATACCCTGCTGCGCGAAATACTCTTCAACCCTCGCACCAAGTCACACGTCGAGGGTATACGTGCCGAGCTGAAGGAACTCATACAGATTATAGACGACCACGACGAAGAGGCACTGGGAAATTATTTAACCAAGATTCGGAAGAACATCAGATAAAAGTCTCATTATTAGTAAAGATAGCCATAAAACATGAAAGAACTACTTAAACGCTATTTCGACCTTCGTACCGACAAGGTTTCAGAAGACGTAACCATTGCTAACATCAAGGCCGACGCCTCGTTCCGCGGAGCCAATCTGTGGGTGTTGGTCTTTGCCATCTTCGTGGCCTCGCTGGGGTTGAATGTCAACAGCACAGCAGTCATCATTGGTGCCATGTTGATATCTCCTTTGATGGGACCCATAGTAGGTATGGGGTTAGCAGTGGGAATAAACGACCTCAGCCTATTGAAATCCTCGGCCAAGAATTTCGCTGTCGCCACCCTTGCCAGTGTGCTCACCGCTACAATATTCTTCCTTCTTTCGCCTTATAAAGAAGTACAGTCGGAACTGCTGGCACGCACATCGCCTACACTCTACGATGTGATGATAGCCTTCTTTGGCGGTGCTGCCGGCATAGTAACGATTGCCACTGGCGGCAAGGGGAATGTCATCCCAGGCGTAGCCATCGCTACTGCACTGATGCCTCCATTGTGCACAGCAGGTTACGGCATAGCTACAGGCCAGTGGCTGTTCTTTCTGGGTGCCTTCTACCTTTTTTTCATCAACACCGTATTCATCTCGTTGGCCACTTATCTCGGTGTACGCCTCATGGGTTTCGAACAAAAGCAGGAGGGCACTATCGAGCATACACGTCGCACACAGCAAATTCTCATGGCAACCATTCTTCTGACAATGGTACCGGCGGGTATTGTAACGTTCAAACTTGTGCAAAAGAGTATCTTCAACCAGAATGTGGCCCGATTTGTGGATAAAGAGTTGGCATGGGAAGGCACACAGATAATCTCACAGCACATCGACCGCGATGAGAAACTGCTTAGTGTGGCTGTCATTGGACGTTCCGTTGAGGATGATAAGATTGCAGAGGCCAAGCGACGCATGGACGATTACCATCTGGCCGACTATCGACTTTCGGTTATTCAGGGCACGCAATCCGACAGCCTCTTACATCTGGTGGGGCAACTCCAGACATCGAAGGCGGACTATACGGAAACCGCCCTGCAGCAGAACCGGCAAATTCACGAGCTGGAGGTAGCGCTCAACCGCTACGAAACGCTATCTTCACTTTCCGAAGAACTGCGTCCGGAATTACAGGTACTTTATCCTCGCATCCAGTCACTTGCCTTAGCCCGGACTATGGAAGTCCGCACGGATACGTCACTCTCCACTCCTGTAATCCTGGCTGTCGTCAAGTTGCAGCCCCGTCACCCGTTGTCGGCTGAACAGACCCAACAACTGGGCGCATGGCTCAAAGCTCGCACCACTGCCGATTCCTTGCGCGTGGTAGTAGAATAAAGGTATATAAATGAAGCGGGGATGTGCCGGTTGACACATCCCCGCTTCATTTTTAACTTTTTGTTTATTTATTTGATTTCAATCTGTCGGCTAACCTTCACTTCCTCCTTCTTCAACTTAGGCAGCGTTACGGTCAGGATGCCGTGTTCAACCTTGGCTGCGATGTTGTCCTTGTCCACATCCTCGGGCAGCGTGTAGTTCTGCTGGTAGTTGGTGTACGAGAACTCGCGACGCAGATAGTGCTGTTTCTTGTCCTCCTCCTTGTGCTCCATCTTGTTCTCGATGGCGATGCTGAGATGACCGTCGTCGTTGATGTGTACACGGCAGTATTCCTTCTTGATACCAGGAGCGGCTACTTCCATCGTGTAGGCCTCTTCGCTTTCCTTAACGTTTACTGCGGGAGCAGTTACTTGGTTGCGCGGCATTACGTCGCTGTTGATGAAATCGTCAAACACTGTTGGGAACCAACTGTTTCTGAACATTACTGGTAACATAGTTTTGTCCTCCTATTAATTTAAGTTTGTTTATGTTAACTGTTTCAAATCTCTCTTGCCTTTCGGCTTCACCTTATTCGATACAATGCCTGTGCCAATTCGAAAAATAAGCTTTTTGAGGCGACATTTCGGCAATTTAGAGGTAATTTTGGCATAAATGGCAATAAAATGACGTAATTTCTTGTCTGTTATGGAGAAATACAATAACTTTGCAACAGTTTTTAACAAACACTATTGTTTAACTAAAATTAAAGTAAGGAAACAATGAAAAAGATTCTTTTGATGGCTGTGGCCATGATGATGGCCGTAACTATGAACGCTCAGAGCGAAAAGGGTGCTATGGCTCTTGGTGGTAACTTCAACATCGGTCTCGACCATGGTTACACCAACTTTGGTATAGGTGCCAAGTATTCCTACAACTTCATCGACCACCTGCGTGGTGAAGCCAGCTTCGACTACTTCTTCAAGAAGGATTATGTGAGCCAGTGGGATATCAATGTGAACCTGCACTATGTATTCGACATCAAGGAGAAGCATGGTCTCTACCCCTTGGCTGGTTTCACTTACATCCATCAGCATTCGTCGGTATCTTATGGGGGCTATACAGCCACTGCTAACACAGGTCATGCTGGTTTCAACCTGGGTGCTGGTTACGAGTATCGCTTCAGCGATCACTTCAAGGCTGGTGTAGAGGGTAAGTTCCAGTGGGCTGATGGTGGCCGCGGTGTCATCAGCTTCGGTGCTGCCTACATGTTCTAATAAGATTATCCAACTCTACATACTAAGAGGTTGCCAAACATCTGGCAACCTCTTTTTCTTATCGTACCGTCGATGAACAGAGTTTCCCTTACTTCACGAATAACTTTTCGGGGTGTGTCTGGCAATAATGTTCTATGCGCTCCTTGAATTTGCTGTCCTTTTTATTCCCAGGAAGCGGAGTATATTTCATGTATTCTGGCATAAACCGGCCCTGGTCGTCAATGCGGACGCACTGAGCTTCGGAGGGGAAATTCTTGACAATGCGCAGGGAATCGTACAACGAATGGTCGCCTACGTTGTAAGCCGACAGGGTGAGAACTGTATCGGTCGTCTCGACGATTTGGTAGTAACGGCTGGAGATGCCGAAGCGGTCGAAACGGTCGTCGAACTGTATGCGGTAGTTCTTCGGCGAACAGTGACTGACGGTGTACACAGGTGTCGTGGGCGTTCCGTCCTTCTCCTTCCGCGTCGTGCGGGCATAGGCATGTTCGTGGCCTTGCAGCACCAGGTCCACGCCATACTCCTCCACCAAGTCGTTGAACATCCAGCGTTGTACCAGATTGTTGTTGCCCTTGATAGAAAATAGCGGATGGTGCAGGACGAGAATCTTCCACTGCGCCCTGCTCTGGTGCAACTGCTCACGCAACCACCGACGTTGCTGCCATAGTTGATGGGGACGGCGATTGCTGTCGAGGAGGAAAAACTGCACGTTGCCGTAGCACAACGTATACACGCGATTGTCTCGGACTGCCGCACGCAGAAAGTATGGGAAGACCAAGTCGAAACGACGTTCCATGCGTGGTATGATGCCCTTGAAATAGTCGTGATTACCCGTTACGGCCAGCAGAGGCATAAACTGTCCGAGGCTGTCGATGTTGCGGAACCCTTCGGCCCAATAGGCATCGGTAGGACGTTCTATCAAGTCGCCTCCGCTAATGGTAAGCTCACACTTGGGATGGCGGGCCAAAGCCTGGCGCAGGAAGCGATTCGTGGCCCCCTGGATAGTGTCCTGGACATCACCTATAAATAGGAAAGAAATCGGTCGAGGCCCACTCGGAAAGACTCGAAATGCATACCAGTCCGACGTGCGTCCCTCTGTTGCAACACGATAGGCATACGAACCCGACTGTGAGAGTCGATCCAGGCGGGCTATGTAGTAAGCCGCCCGACCGCTGCGCGAAGCGAAGATCTCGCCCTTTGCCTCGATACGTAGCGTGTCACCCGCAGGCCCCACCAACTCCACCCACGATGGGTGCAGCACGCTGTCACACTGCCAACTGACAAGGCGCGACTGCTCGTCTTCGCCAAACGTCAGCAGTACCCGACCGGGCTGAGTGAGCGGGGCATAGGGTTCCTCTGGCGGATTGTGGAACCATACCCCCCAGCGCATCTTGCACCAAAGGGCAAAGACCAATACTATAAGAACGAGGAAAAAACGCAATATTCGCTTATGCATAACCCTTATACTATTATATTCGCCTACAAAATTAGTTAATTTCGACAAATGGCGAGCTATTATATCTGCATTTTTTGCTTTTCCGCTCACTTAATTGTACCTTTGTAGTCCGAACATATCGAACATGAAGAAACGAAGCCATACGCCCCACGCCGCGTTTGCCGTCGTCGGCAACTTGTTGGTGGTGTACGTTGCATACAGCCTATGCCGCCTGACCTTCCTACTGGTCAACTGGCCGCTCTATGCCGGTACTCTGTCGCTGGCTCATGCGCTTCAACTGTTCCGGGCCGGATTGCTTTTCGACACCTCGGCCATACTCTACACCAATGCTCTCCTTATCCTGCTGGTGCTGTTACCCTGCCCTTGGAAAGAGCGCAGGGGCTACTACACCGCCGTCCGAGGACTCTTCGTCCTGCTTAATTCCATCGCTCTATACGCCAATCTGGCCGACTGCGTGTATTTCCCCTATACTGGCAAGCGCACCACAACCAGTGTGTTTGCCGAGTTCAGTCACGAGGGTGCTGGCAATATGGCGAGAATCTTCGCCGGACAGATGCTCAGCCACTGGTATTTGGTGGTACTGGGCCTCGGACTTTCGTGGATGCTGTGGTTGCTGTTCCGCCCTGTCGAGGGCACCATTGTACCACCGCGTAGGAGGCTTCGCTACTATGCTACACGTCTGCTGGCCATCATTGTGGCCATTCCCTTGTGCATCGGCGGCATGCGTGGCGGCTTCACTCATGCGGTGCGCCCCATCACCATCAGCAACGCCAACCAATATGCCAACCGGCCTGCCGAGACTGGCATCATACTGAACACCCCGTTCTCCATCTTCCGCACCCTGAACAAACAGCCATTCGTAACGCCCCACTACATGAGCGACCAAGAAGCCGAAGCGCTCTATTCGCCCGTTCACATGCCCAACGATACGGTTGACTTTGAGGCGAAAAACGTGGTGGTGCTCATTCTGGAAAGCTTCAGCAAACAGCACTTCGGTTTCTACAACCGTTCGCTGCGCAACGGTACGTATCGGGGATTCACACCCTTCCTGGATTCGCTGCTCACTCATGCAGCCCTGACCTATCAATACTCCTATGCCAACGGACGTAAGAGCATTGAGGGCATGCCCTCCGTGCTGTCGTCGCTCCCCAACTTTGTCGAGCCTCTGTTCCTGACGCCGGCCTCGCTCAACCACCTGTCTGGTCTGGCGCGAGAACTGGGCGAGCACAAGGGCTACACGACAGCCTTCTTCCACGGTGCCGAGAACGGTTCTATGGGATTTCAGGCCTTTGCCCGTTCCACAGGTTTCGAGCGCTACTATGGTCGCACCGAATACAACCAGGACGACCGCTACAACGGCGATAAAGATTATGACGGCCTTTGGGCCATCTGGGACGAAGAGTTCCTGCAATACTATGCTGACCAAATGAGCGACATGCCCCAACCCTTTATGACTGCCGTATTTACCGCGTCGTCGCACGACCCTTTCAAGCTCCCTGCGCGTTACGAGGGTAAGTTCCCCAAAGGAGAAAGTCTACTTCAGGAGTGCATCGCCTACACAGACCATGCCTTGCAGCTCTTCTTCGAGAAGGCCAGCCACACCAAGTGGTTCCATAACACACTCTTTGTCATCACGGCCGACCATACAAGTAATCAGATTGATCCCTTCTATACCACCTCGTTAGGCAACTTCTCTGTGCCCATCATCCTATATGCACCAGGCGACTCCTCACTGCAGGGATACGACACGGAACAAGTTGTGGAGCAAGTCGACATTATGCCCACCGTACTCTCCTATCTGCACTACGACCAGCCCTACATCGCCTTCGGGCGCAACATGCTGTACGTCAGCGACGATGACCGTCCCTTTGCCCTACATTGGGTGCCCGAGAGCAACGGCTACGAGTATGTCGAGGGCAACTATGCCCTTCGCTTCGACGGCCAACGGGTAAACTCGGCCTATCGCTTCCGCACCGATTCGTTGCTTCAAGAGGATGTGTTGCAGAGGATGCCCACCGACACGCTGCAACGAATGGAGCAACACATGAAGGCCATCATCCAGCAATACATGCAACGCATGAACACAGATCGTCTAATGATGAAGCGCGAAAATACTAAGTGAGAACAAAAGACGTACAGCCCATCATGAAACCCATAGCACACATCGAGAACGACCTGGACACGAAGTTCGGAGCACCGCGCCAGAGCGGCTTGCTGGAGAGCCTATCGGGACGCATCGTCTTCGAACCCACCTATCGCAATGCCGAGGCACTGCGAGGGTTGGAGGGCTTCTCGCATATCTGGCTTCTATGGGATTTCAGTGAGGCCCATCGCGAAGAATGGTCACCTACAGTCCGTCCGCCCCGTCTGGGCGGCAACCGTCGTATGGGAGTATTTGCTACACGCTCTCCGTTTCGCCCCAATCCCATTGGGCTGTCGTCAGTACGCATTGAGAAGATAGAACTCCATACACCGGATGGTCCTATCATTCACGTCGTGGGGGCTGACTTGATGAACGGTACGCCCATACTGGACATCAAACCCTACTTGCCCTTCACCGATGCCCACCCCGAGGCTACAGGCGGTTTCACAGAAGACACCCTGCAACAAAGCCCCTTGGAAGTAGTGATACCGCAGGCATTGGAGGCACATCTTTCTGCCCAACAAATCGCTACACTTCGCGACATCCTGGCCAGCGACCCACGTCCCCATTATCAGGACGATCCCCAGCGGATATATGGTTTCAGTTTCGCAGGACATGAGATAAAGTTTAAAGTTAAAGACAATATCGTAACCATAATAGAATGAAAGAGATAAAGAACATCGTTTTCGATCTCGGAGGAGTCATCGTGGACCTTGACATCCGCACATGCATCATGGCTTTTGACCAATTGGGCATCAAGCCGAAAGACATCACACTGGAAGAGTTATCAAGAACCGGCATCCCAAAGGACTGGGAAATGGTGCACCTGATGCACGCTATGGACGTCGGCGAGATGGACACCCGGGAGTTCATAGACATCATGCTTGCTTCTACCACCCCTGGCACAACAGAGCAACAGATTGCCGATGCCTTCAACAGCATCATCCGACTGCCCCGCCAACGACTGGAATGGCTGCAAGAACTGAAGCAGCACTATCGTCTTTTCCTGCTCAGCAATCTCAGTCCCCTACACTGGGAGGAGACACAACAACAGGCTGCACGGCTGGGCATACCCATCGAATCCTGTTTCCACCAGACCTTTCTATCCTATCAACTGCGTATGGTGAAACCCGATCCACGCATCTTCCAGCATCTTATTGCCACAACCGGAGTAGTACCCGAAGAGACACTCTACATCGACGACCTTCCCGCCAATATTGCCGCAGGCAAGGCTGCCGGCCTCGTGGCACACAAAATCGACTGCAACATGCTGGATGCAGAAATGCCAAAACTATTTCCTGAAATATTTTACAAATAACTTACCTATGAAAAGACTTCTTTTTACAGTTCTATGTGCATGGATAGTTGTCGGACTATGGGCCGCACCCATTACCAGAGAACAGGCGCGTAAGAACGCAGTTGAATTCTTGAAGACGGCCCGTGGCTGCCGACAATTGTCACCCGTACAAGACCGAGCCAAACTGGCACCACGACGCGGAGCAAAGACGACGTCGCTGGAAACAGAACTCTACTACGTATTCAACCGTGGCAACAGCGAGGGCTACATCATTGTCAGCGGCGACGACCAGACACTGCCCGTGCTGGGCTATACCGACGAGGGAGAGTTCGACTACCAGACTCTTCCCGACAACATGCGCTCATGGCTCGACAGCCGCGAGGACCAGTTGCGCTACCTGAGCCTCCACCCCGAAGAGGCAGGGGCCATGATGGCTCCAGCTATTCACGACCGCGTGGAACCCATGGTAACCACAAAGTGGAACCAAAACAGCCCCTACAACGACGAATGCCCCATGTACTTCACGCTGGGCCGCTCGGTGACGGGGTGCGTGGCAACGGCTATGGCACAGGTCATGTACTACCAGCGCGCCAAGTCGGTGACCGAGGTGCAGAATGCCATTCCCGCCTACGACACATGGACAGAGCATGCCACCTACGGCAAACTGCACGTGGAGGGCATAGCTGCAGGCGAGCCCATCGACTGGGACAACATGCTGGACAGCTACGGCAGTGGTGCTACTGCCAAGCAGAAGAAGGCTGTGGCCCAACTGATGCACTACTGCGGCGTGTCGGTGAACATGGACTACACGAACAGCGCGTCTGGCGCACAGTCGAGCAAGGTGGCCGAAGCCCTCGTGAAATACTTCGGCTACGGTTCGTCCGTGAAATATGCTTATCAGGGAAATTACAACGACGAAGCGTGGGACAAGCTACTCTACAACGAACTGGCACAGGGGCGTCCCTTCTACCTGAGCGGACAGAACAGTCAGGGCGGTCACGCCTTCGTCTGCGACGGATACGATGGCAACCGCTGCTACCACATCAACTGGGGCTGGGGAGGTGCCAGCGATGGTTACTTCCTGCTCACCAGTCTGAATCCCTCGTCGCAGGGCATCGGTGGTTCGGGCGACGGATACGGTTCGCAGGAAGAAGCCATCATCGGCTTTGAACCCGAAAACTACGGCACAAAGGCTATGCCCTTCAGCAATGCAAGGGTAAAGAAATTGTGTCTGGACAATTTCGACCAGGACGGCGACGGTACATTCACCTACGGCGAAGCAGCACAGGTGACCGACCTGGGCGAAGCATTCAAAGGACAGTCGTCAATCACCACCTTTGAGGAACTGTACTACTTCACAGGACTGACCGCTCTGCCTGACGATGCATTCAACGGTTGTACGAAACTGACCACCGTGAAATTGCCTAAAGGATTGAAAACCATCGGCAAGAATGCTTTCGCAGGTTGCCGTGCAATGAAGAATCTGATACTGCCCGATGGACTCACAACCATCGGCGAGGGTGCCTTTTCTGGCTGTCGTGCACTCGTGAATCCTGCTATTCCAAGTTCTCTGCCTCGCATCGAAGCAAAAACGTTCGAAGGTTGCCAAGCCATAACGAAAATAGTGTTGCCATCCGGAATATGTTTCCTGGGCGACAGTGCATTCAGTGCTTGCACCAAACTGGCTACCGTAAACCTTCGCAGCATTGCACCCGAAAAGATAACGCTGGGCGTGGACGTATTTGCCGGCGTTGACCTGTCAGATGCAACCCTCAACACCCCCCAAGGCACAGGTGCCTATCTGAAAACCGCCGACCAGTGGAAGGACTTTGGCGAAATCAACGAGGAACGCAATTTGTCGAAGGGTAATTTCGCCACACTCGAGACCAATAAGGCATACTATATATATAATGTAGGTACGGGCTACTATCTGACTCGTGGCGAAGCCTGGGGCACGCAGGCCGTTGTGGCTGACACAGACAGCCCCATGCGCTTCGAGCTGCGTCGCACTACATCGATGCCCGAAGGCACTTACTACCTCTATTCCGAAGACACGGGCAGCGACAAGCACATACTCTTCCGCACCAGCACGGACAGCAATGTCGGTGCCGGTGTGATGTGTTGCTTCGTCGACGGTGAATCGCTTGCAGCCCGTTCATATTGGACTGTGGCTTTGGTCGAAGGCGAGACTAACGTCTACACCTTCCAGATTCCGAGTAACCAAAAGGGCTATGAGGCCGGACAGTTCTGGGGCATACAGCCTACACACGAAAGCAATGCTGCATCGCCCACCTACGGAGTTTACTCAGATATTATCTATGCCGATTATCCCTCGAACTGCCAGTGGATGCTCGTGCCCTACGACAAACAGGAGCAGACCATCTTCCAGACAGCTCTGGTGCTGGAGAACCTGCTCGCCATCGGCAAGAGTAAACGCGCAGAAATGACATGGGAGAAGGCCGTCTACGACAACTTGGAGAGCACACTCGAAGACATGCAGAAGGCCTGCCGCAAAATGCGCCGCAAACTGAACTTCATCAACTTCGAGAACGAACAGGCTTGGCAGATAGCTGTGGCCTACTATGACGCTGACCACAACGGAGAGATTGGTTACAATGAAGTTTCCGGTGTGGAGGACATCGGCAACGAGTTCCAGGGCAGCAATATCACGAGCCTGGACGAACTACGCTACTTCACGAAGGCCGAATACCTTGCAGGCAACTCATTCAAGGACTGTAAGTCACTGCGTTCGGTGACATTGCCCGACGGCTTGCTCAACATTTATTACCAAGCCTTCCAAAACGACACCAAACTGGAATATGTCAGTGCAGGTAGCTGCCTGAAATACATAGGCAACAATGCCTTCACTGGCTGTCAGGGACTCAAGGAATTCCGCGTTGCCGTTGCCGATCCGTCGACTATTCAGATTGGCGAGAATGCCTTCAGCGGCGTCACGCTCGCCAACATCACCCTCTACGTTCCGCAGGGCTCCAAGGCATTGTACGAGAAAGCTGACACGTGGAAGGAGTTCGGCTCCATCGTAGAGATGCGCTCTGTCGGAGGCAAGCAGTTTGTTCCCCTGGAGGCCGACAAGGAAGTCTACGTCTACAACCTGGACATGCGTAAGGAAATCACCAGCGGAGAGGCTTACGGCACACAGGCCGTCGTGGGCGTAAGCGGACTGACCTACCAGCTGAAGCGCACCAACAACATGGCCGAGGGCCTGTACTACCTAAGTTCAAGCAAGGGCATCCTCTTCCGCACCGATACAGACTCGAAGGTGGGCAAGGGCGTGAAGACCTGCTTCGTGGATGGCAAACTGTCCGCCAAGGCCTACTGGAAGATTGCTCCCGTGGAGGGACGCGAGAACATCTACACCCTGCAAGTTCCTGAAACAGATGCCGACTATGTCGAAGGCCAGTATCTGGGCACCGACTACAGCCACTCTACGGACTTCGTTTGGGGCACATACGGTTTGTACTACGACGTCACGGCAGGAGACTATCCCGAGCGTATCCTGTGGGCCTTCGTCGGACTGGAAGAAACACAGCAGGCAAAGGATTTCTACGAAATGACCGAACGCCTCAAGGAGTTGCTGGCCATAGCCGATTCAAAGAACATCGACACCACAAAGGAACATGCCGTTTACGACAACTTCGAAAGCAGCGATGACGAAATCTACAGAGCCATCGTAAACCTTCGGGCTAAGCTCCACTATATTGACTTTGCCGACAGCCGTGCCCACACCATCAGCGTTAACCGTTGGGACGAGGACGAGGACGGCGAACTCAGCGAAGAAGAAGCTGCCGCTGTCACCGACCTGGGCACAACATTCCGCACCTCCAGCATCAAGAGCCTCGACGAGCTAAGTTACTTTACCTCTCTGACCACATTGGCCGACGAAGCGTTCCGCGGCTGCACGTCGCTCGTATCGCTGTACATTCCGGCTACAGTCAAGGACCTGGGTACAAACACATTCCTGAACTGCACCAGCCTGAAGTATATGGCTTTGCTGGCCGAAGACGCAACAGTGGATGCGGCCAATGCCGCCCTCCCTTCTGAAGTCACAGCATTCGTACCTAAAGCCCTAATGGACACCTACGGACCCAACGAAGCATGGGTGAAAGCCAAGGCCACCATTAAGGAATTCCTGGGCTACCCCATTGTTTCTGCCGCTCCTGCCAGCCGTCAGTATGGTCGCGCCAATCCAAACTTTACGTTCGAAGTAAATGGAGCGCCCATTAACGGAGAACCCATACTCAGCACCGAAGCTGAGCCGAAAAGCCCTGTGGGCGAATACGCCATTACCCTCGAACCGGGTAGCATCACTACCATAAACCTGCAGCTCATCCCGGCTATGCTCACCGTAGAGCGTGCTCCACTGACCCTCACGGCCAAGTCCTACTCCCGAAACATCGGCGAGGAGAATCCCGAGTTCGCGTTCAGTAACAGCAGCCTGCGCAACCGTGAGAAGATAGACACCATCCTGATTGTGCGTCCCGTCATCGAGTGCGATGCAACGCCCGACAGTCCTGCCGGTGAATATGCGATTCGCATTTCGGGTGCCGAGGCCCAGAATTACGAAATTACGTATGTCAACGGTATTCTCACCGTGATTGACCCCGTGGGTGTGAACAATATCGAGGCTGAAGCCAACCAGGAAGCACTTTACGACCTGAACGGACGTCGCGTCAGCACGCCAAGGCGCGGAGTCTACATCGTAGGCAAGAAGAAAGTTGTCCGATAGGCCTGTACGAGAAGGCACAAAAAACCGTCCGGTAACTCTTCGTGAGCTACCGGACGGCTTTTATAGTTGTTTGTCGTCAATCGAAATAGACAGCCTCGGCAAACGGCAGTCCGTTGACATCCTTTGGCGACAGATTCATGTCCGAGGCAGGAATAGGCCAGTGGATATCGAGCGTCGGGTCGTCGAAACGAATAGAACATTCCGTCTGGGGAGCATATACATTGTCTACTTTGTACATGAACACAGCCTCGTCGCTCAGCACCAAGAAACCATGGGCAAAACCACGGGGGATGAAGAACTGTCGATGGTTCTCATCGTTGAGCTCAACGGCTATGTGCCGACCAAATGTCGGAGAGCTCCGACGCAAGTCCACTGCAACGTCCAGCACACACCCCTTGATGACACGTACCAACTTGGCCTGACTGGCCTCGCCACGCTGATAGTGCAAACCGCGAAGCACACCATAGGTGGACATCGATTCATTGTCCTGAATGAAGTTTATCGGACCGATATGCGACTCAAAATCAGATTGTTTAAACGTTTCTATGAAATAACCACGCGAATCTCCGAAGACCCGTGGTTCCAGTATCCAAACACCCTCCAAAGGTGTCATAATATATTCCATACGTATAGACTTTTTGCGTTACGGGATGCAAAAATACTGATAATTATTTAATTATGCAAGAGGCTATAAAAAAGTTTGAAAATATCAGGCGAAACATTCGTGTAATTCAAAAAATAGCATTACCTTTGTAGCATGAATCAACTGCCCACATTCATAGAATACTTGTTACTGAACCACGATTACGTAGTAATTCCGGGGTTCGGGACCTTCATTACTCAGCAAATGGAGGCACGGCGGAATGAGGAAGAAGAAATCTTCCTTCCCCCCTATCGTTCCGTGCGATTCAACAGGGAGTTGACTCACAACGACAATCTGCTTTACAGCTCCATCCGCGAAGTGTTCGGAACCTCTATGGAACAAGCCGAGCAGTTGCTTGGTACATGGGTGTCGGACATCATGCAAACGCTTGAAGACGAAGGCGAAATGGACTTTGGGAGCATCGGTGTGTTCACCCTTGAACCCAATGCCACTCTTTCATTCACATCGGTTGAATCCGGTGTGACATCGCCCGACTATTATGGGCTGGATGCTTTCCACATCAGCGAAGTCACCCCAGTTCCAAAAGCGAAGGTTGTGCCCATGACAGCTACGATGGAGACCAGCGACAAGGAAATCACGATTCGCATCAACCGTCACGTTGCCAACTGGGTGGTAGCGGCCTGCGCTGCCATCATACTCTTTGTTGTATTCAACAATCCACTGCCTCAAACCGTACAAGAGCAGCGCAGCAGCATCAAAGAGCTGATTATGAACAACGTGAAAAAGGATACACCAGAGTCCACCGAAGAGGTTAAGCCCAAGGTGGAGCACATTGTGGTAAAAAAGGTAGTCATGCTCTCGTCGGGAGAACAGGGGAAGGACGTTTCAGAGATAGAAACAGCTGTACAGAAAGAAACCAAGACAAAGAAAGAGAACCCTGTGCAACCCATAACCGTCAACACTCCTCGCCCCCAGCCTCAACCCACTGTTGTCAGCTCGCCACACCCTCAGCCACAGCCAACCAGCGTCAGCACTCCTCGCCCCCAGCCGCAGCCCGCAAAGCCTCAGTCGTCCGCTGCAGAGCATGTCCAGCAGGCGCCCCACTATTGCGTCGTCGTGGCCAGTGCCATATCGGAGAGAAATGCAGCCAACTATGCTGCCAGACTGAAGGCCGAAGGTTATAACCACCCGCGCGTACATACAACAGAGAAGACGACACACGTGGTTGTAGGCAACTTCGAGACGGAAGTCGAGGCCTATAGAGTAGCAGAAGCTATGCGCCAAAACTCGGTAGAGTTCAAAACGGCATGGGTACTCAAACTGTAATCTATGAAACGAGTACGGTGCCCCAAGTGCGATAATCACATTGTCTTTGACGAAACCCAGTATGCGGACGGACAACAGTTGGTCTTCCAATGTCCGGAGTGCAACAAGCAGTTTGCCATCCGTATAGGAACCAGCAAACTACACGATAAACACGAAGAGAAGATACTCGACGAACAGCAGCATGCCGAAGAGTGCGGCAGCATCGTGGTCGTGGAGAATGTATTTCACTACAAACAAGTCATCCCACTCAAGATGGGCGACAACGTCATAGGCCGCTACGTCAGAGGTACAGACATCAACACCCCCATCGAGACAAGAGACCCCAGTGTGGACACGAAACACTGCATCATTCGCGTACAGCACAACAAACAGGGCCACTTGCAGTACATCCTGCGCGATGCGCCGTCGAACACGGGCACGTTCTATATGAACGAGATACTGCGCGATCAGGACCGCATACGTCTGTCAGAGGGCGATATCATCACCATAGGTGCCACAACCCTCATCCTGCGGACGGCAAACAATGGATGAAGGTGAGACCCTCGATTGTCAGAAATTTAACAAAAGAGACGTTTTTATTGCACAAAAGTTTTGGTAATGTGCGAAGATTGTTGTACCTTTGCACAGATTTAATCAAAACGAGCAATAACATACAATGGAAACAGCACAAAAAGCAGGAAGCTTCAATCAATTCATATTCGATGCCATTCAGAAGTATTGGGACCAGGATGCCATGTCGGACTATGGTGTCAGCACCTTGCAATACAAGGATGTAGCTCGCATCATCGAGAAACTGCACATACTCTTTGAGCACAGTGGTGTGAAGCCGGGCGACAAGGTGGCCCTTTGCGGACGCAACCAAAGCCGATGGGGGGCAGCCTTCTTTGCCATCACCACGTATGGAGCTGTTGCCGTACCTGTACTGCACGAGTTCCATCCCCAGTCCATCCACGACATCGTAAACCACTCGGACGCCAAGCTGTTCTTCGTCGAGGACAAGATTTTCCAACTACTCGATGCCAACGAGATGCCCAACCTCGAAGGCATACTTTCCATCATCGACT
The DNA here is from genome assembly GCA_905234735.1 of uncultured Bacteroidaceae bacterium. Lineage (GTDB taxonomy): Bacteria > Bacteroidota > Bacteroidia > Bacteroidales > Bacteroidaceae > Physcousia. The sequence continues at coordinate 124,236 of CAJOJA010000005.1, forward strand.
ATCACCTCTTCGTGAGTCGTAGCGAGCAGTTGACCTTTGCCCGCGAGAACCTGAACCGTCTATTCGGCGAGAAGTTCCCCATGAACTTCCGTAAGCACCACATCGAGCCTTACTATGCCGACCAGCCCGATGAGATGGCCATCATCAACTACACCAGTGGTTCCACGGGCAATTCCAAGGGTGTAATGATTCCCTATCGCGCCCTTTGGAGCAACCGTATGTTTGCAGAGGAAGTGTTGGGTAACGTTATATCACAGGGGAAGAAAATGCTGGCCATGCTGCCTCTGGCCCACACCTATGGCATGGCCTTCGACTTCATCTTTGCCTTCACCAAGGGGGTACATATCCATTTCCTCACCAAACTGGCCAGTCCCAGCGTGCTGCTGAAGGCACTTGCCGACATCAAGCCCTGCGTGGTCATCGTCGTACCCCTCATCATCGAGAAGGTGGTGCGCAAGGCCGTACTGCCCAAGATTCAGGACCCGAAGATTCGTCTGATGATGATGACTCCTGTCATCGGCGACCGCATCCGCAAGAAGATATGCGACGGACTGACCAATGCCCTGGGCGGCAACTTCTACGAGGTCATCATCGGAGGCTCGGCTCTGAACAAGGAAGTGGAAGACGTACTCAACGACATCGGTTTCCGCTACACCGTGGGCTATGGTGCCACCGAGTGCTCCCCCATCCTCGCCTACTCCGACTACAAGACTTTCGTGAAGGGCAGCTGCGGACGTCCCGCACCACGAATGGAACTCCGCATCGATAGTCCCGACCCTGCCCATGTACCTGGCGAGATACTGGCCCGCGGCATGAACGTCATGCTTGGCTACTATAAGAACGACGACGCTACAGCCGAAACCCTGAGGGACGGTTGGTACCACACGGGCGACCTGGGTGTGATGGACGAGCAGAACAATGTCTTCATCAAGGGACGCTCCAAGAATATGCTCCTCGGTGCCAACGGGCAGAACGTTTATCCGGAGGAGATCGAAGACAAGCTCACGGGTCTGCCGCTGGTCAGCGAGTGCGTAGTCATCCAGAAGGGTGAGAAGTTCTACGGACTTGTCTACCCCGACCCCGACAAGGTGAAGGAACTCAACCTCACACGTGCCGATCTCGAAGAAATCATGGAACAGAATCGGAAGGACCTCAATCTCATCATCCCCGCCTACTGCACACTTTCCGGCATCCGGCTCATGGACGAGGAGTTTGAGAAGACGCCGAAGAAGAGCATCCGACGCTTCAAGTACATGGACTATCCTATAGATTAATCACGAAGCTTGCCGTTGGCGCACGGCCTCAAACATCAGTATGGCCGCAGAAACGGAGACATTCAGCGAGTCCAACCGCCCCAGCATGGGGATGCGTATATGCCTGTCGGCCGCCTGGCGCCATTGGTCGGACAGGCCCGTAGCCTCCGTGCCCATCACGATGGCTGTGGCTTGGGTCATGGGCGTGTCGTAGTAAGGCAACGAATCCTGTAACTGCGCCGTAAGTATCTGCACCCCGTTCCCCTTCAGGAACCGTATACACTCCTCCGACGAACAGGCCACCGTGGGCACTGTGAACAGGGCACCGATGGAGGAACGGATGAGATTCGGATTGTAGAGGTCGGTCAGCGGGTCGCATACAATGACTGCCGTTGCTCCGGCTGCATCGGCCGAACGCAGCACGGCCCCCAGGTTGCCAGGTTTCTCCACGCTCTCCAGCACCACGAAAAGAGGCGCCTCCGTAGAGCCATCGGTCAAGAGATCATCCAGCGAGAGCTGCCGAGCCCGGACTTCGGCCACGATGCCTTCGGTTGTCCCTCTGTAGGCAATGCGTCCGTACACCTGTTCCGTCACCTCTACCACGCGGCACCCCTGTGGCAAATCCAACTCACCGCACACCGACGGACACACGAACACCGTGTCCACCTCGTAGCCAGCCTCCACACAGTGCTCCAGTTCGCGATGTCCCTCCACTACGAACAATCCCCTGCGTCGCCGTTCTGCCGACTTCTGCTGCAGCTCCATCAACAGTTTTACCTTCGCGTTCTTTGTCGATTCTATCTTCTCCATCCTGTCACCCCTTGCTATTTTCTAGTGAATGCAAAGAAACAAGTATTTTTTTCATACATACAAGAGAATTACGTCCAAAATGGCAGCACGCCATAGGGCATATCACTTCTATCTAACAAAATGCAAAATGCCTCAATATAGCACTACAGCGCACTCGGCAGGAATGGAGGTGCGGAAGGTGCCTTTCTTGTCGAGAGTGACCTGCTGGGCAGAGGGCGACTTGCCGTCCGCACCGTCGCTGAGCCAAGTGACTTTCTGTCCGGCCAGCATGGGTAGGACAAGGTTAAGCTCCAAGGGCTGCTTCTGGCCGTTGAGGGCACAGACGTACCAGCGGTCGGCGTTGCGACGGGCCAGCACAATGTACTTGCCGGGATAGCCGTCGATGAGGCGTGTCTCATCCCAGAGGGTGGGCACCTGACGCATGAAGTCGATTTCGAACGCGGGGGTCACCTGCGGGTCGAGGTTCATGGGCGTGAGGGCGAAGTTCTGGACAGAGGACTGGAAGGCAATGGCCGTGCCCAGTTCAAAGACATCGGAGACGCGACGGGTAGTGCCGCCGTTGTTGCCCCTGTTGAGCCTGCGCTGCAGGACAGTGCCGCCGAACTCCATCGAACCGACAGCGTTGCGGCAGAAGGGGTGGAGCGTGGCGTTGAAGCCCTCCATGTCGTCCATGTGCTGGCTGAAGACAAGGTTCTCGGAGGCCAGCACAGCTTCGGAGCTGACGTAGTTAGGATACATGCGCTCCCAGCCACGGGGCAGCGTGCAACCGTGGAAGATGACCTGTATATCGTAGTCGTTGGCATCGGAGAGTATCTGTTCGTAGAGCTTGATGGTCTCCTGCTTGTCGCCTGCAAAGAAGTCGACCTTGATGCCCTTCACGCCGTGGTGCCGGAGCCACTTCATCTCCTGCTTGCGTACGATGGGGCTGTACATGCGGTTCTTGGCACACTGCGGGGCATCGTTCCAGCCGCCGTTGGAGTTGTACCAGACGAAGGGGTGGATGCCCTTCTGACGGCAATAGGTGAAGAGCTGTTCCATGCGCTGGCGGCCGATGTTGGTCTCCCAACCGCCATCGATGAGGCAGTATTCCCATCCGAGAGAGGCTGCGAGGTCGATGAACTTCACCTGGTCGTCGTAGACGATGCTGGGGTCCTGCCAGATAATCCACGACCACGTGCTGCGTCCGCCCTTGTAGGTGAAGTTAGGTTCGTAGAGTTGTTCCACAACGTCCCACGTGATAGTGCTCTCCACGATGGGTTTCAAGGTTTGGCCCAGGGTGATGGTGCGCCAGGGGGTCTGTCCGGGCAGTCCGAACTGTGCTCCCGTGCTGCCGAAGCCGTTGTTCTCACCCTCCATGGGGAAGGCAATCAGGTATCGTCCGTCGACAGCATCGGAGAGGTGGCTGCCGCAATAGCGCCCATCAAGTCCCGTCTCGCTGATCTGCAGCCAGCCACGCTCGCCCACATGGAACAGACAGGGGAAGGTGTAGCCCTGACCGTAGCGCGAGCGGGTGTTGAGCGGCTCGTCGGGGGTGTACTCCTCCTCGTAACTGGGCTTGGTGCGCTTCCAGCCCACCATCGACGTACTCTGGGGAGAGAGGAAGGTGGTGGTGAACTTGGGCAGTGTGAAGCCCGTGGCCTCACCCGTCACCACGATGGCGGCCGTCTCACCCTGCATGGGGATGAGGTAGCGATATGCGACGTCACCGTTGCCCACGCGGAACTCTACGGTGAAGGTCTTGCCGCGCGAGGTTTCGAAGGTGAAGCAGCGTTGCTCGTAGTCGTTGACCACGTGGCTCTGCTTTGACTGCCACAGACGATAGTCGTTGTGGATGCGCTTAGCCTCCGTACTCTTCAGCACGAGGTGACGACTGAAGTCGGCTATGTTGGAGTACAGGCCCAGCGGCGACGGCTCAAGCATCTCCACGTCCACGGTGTCCTTCTTCATCACCTTACGATATCCGACGCTGTAAAGCGCCTTGCCGTCGTCCACTCTGACGTCGACATAGGTCAACCTGTCAGGACTGAGAATCCTCTGCGCTGACGTTGGGAGAGCAATAATAAACAGTAAATTACAAACAAATAATGATAAGCGTTTCATTGTTTTATATTTTTTAATTATGAACTACGAACTATGAACTATTCAAAACTGCCAGCCCCGGAAGAGGCGTCCGCTGCCCTGGAGTTCGGCACCAAAGTAGAAACCGACCTGCGTGGGTTGGTTGTACGAAACGTTCTGGGTGGTGACGGAATGGCGATAGACGGGGTCTTGGAGGAAGGTGTGGAAGCGATAGGGCGTCGGGAGCGGAGTGACGTAGAGCCGCAGGTGCAGGTTGTCCTGCGTACGCACCAACACCTCTTCGCGCCAGTCGCCCACGATGTCGGCAGCCAGGCAGGGGTTGCTCTTCGTGCCGTTGTTGAACTGGCAGTCATCGAAGTGAAAGAGGCTGGCGACAGAACGGGAGCCCGTGAAGTCGAAAGGTGTGCCCGTCAGGGATTCCTGCGAACCGCCCTCTCCTACCCTGCTGACGGAAGGACGGTACTTCGACACGGTTTCGTGGTCGAGCATCTCGCGCAGGAGGTCGCCGTCCCACCAGACAGCCATATTAATAGGTACGCGCGCGAGGCTGTCCACAACTTCGCCCCTGACGTTGCGCAGGCCTCCGCTGCGACTACTCCACATCTCGAGGCCTGGGTTCGTGGGGTCGATGTCGGCCGCCATGCAGCGACCTACGTCTGTATGGTCGGGCAACTGGAAGATGACCTGCCCCGTTCGGGCATCGCGGAAGTCGGAACCGTCGCGTTTGTTCTCGTGGCAGTCCCACACCTGAAGACGGTTGTCGAGGGGGAAGAAGCTGGTGACGTGGAGAGCATCGCCGTGGCCAAAGCCCGTGCTGTAGAGTCCCCGACCGTCATTGTCGACGGCCATAGAGCCGTAGGTTATCTCGTCGAGCCCGTCGCCGTCGACATCGGCTACGCGCAGATTGTGGTTGCCTTGTCCGGCATATTGCCGCCCCTGCTCGTTGGAGTCGAAGACCCAGCGCTGCTTCAGCTGCTTGCCGTCGAAGTCCCAAGCGGCCAGCACTGTGCGGGTGTAATAGCCGCGACACATCACCACGGAGGCCAGTTGCTCGCGCTTACCGTCTGTCACCCTCTCATTCCCCAGATAGGCTACACAGGCCAGAAAGCGGTCACTACGATTGGCATAGTTGTCGCCCCAGTCCTTCAGCTCGCCGCGTCCGGGCAGGTAGTCGACAGTGTGGATGGCCCGTCCCGTACGCCCTTCGAAGACGGTCAGATACTCCGGACCTTTGTGGATGAAACCACCACGTGCTGCCTTACGATCCATATTGTTGGGCCATCCCGGTCCGCGAAACTGTTCGCCAGGATTGCCGTTGGCCTGATAGGCATTAGTATCGGGCTGACGGACGTGATTGGCTGTGGGGTCTCCTATCACGCAACCCCTACCGTCGACAGTGCCGTCGGCCGTCTTGCACACCAGCTCGGCACGTCCATCGCCGTCGAGGTCGTACACCATAAACTGGGTGTAATGGGCACCGGAGCGGATGTTACGTCCGAGGTCGATGCGCCAAAGGTGCTTGCCATTTACTATTTTGTAGGCATCGAGGAAGGTGTTGTTGGTGATGCCCGACTGGGAGTTGTCCCTGGAGTTCGAGGGTTCCCACTTGAGTATGATCTCCAGCTGTCCGTCGCCATCGAGGTCGGCAACCGAAGCATCGCTGGCCGTGTAGTGAACCTCGCGTCCCTCTGTGTCCTTGTAGCCTGTGGGACGAAGGAGGGGAATGTCGATGTAGCCCACTGGGGCATTGGCGGGCAGCACGGTTTTCCCTTTTAAGTCAGAGTTGGAGGGGACGACCTCATATCTGGTCTTCCGCACAGCGGAATTAGCATCCATAAACGTCGTGCTCTCTCGGTTCCCCCGATGTCCTATCTTCTTGCCGTCGCGATAGATGTCGAACTGCGTATCCACTGGGTCGGTGCTCAGATATCGCCATGAGAGCAGCACGCTGTCCAACGAAGTGCGTACAGCCACAAGGCCACGGTCGAGCCGCTCCATCTTCAGCTGCGAGAAGTCGTACCTGGTCTGGGCAGAAAGACGTAAGGGGCAAGGGGCAAGGAGCAAGAGAATAGTTATAAGCAGTAGAGCAAGCCGTTTCATGATAAACCCTTAATTATGAATTAACAACTATGAACTATAAATTATGAACTATGAACTGAATTAAGAATCCTTCGTGCATTCTCAATGCGTTCAGCCGTGGGCACGGGGGTGTCCTCAAGCGTGTAGGGAATGCCCAGTTGCTGCCACTTGTAACGTCCCATTGTGTGATAGGGCAACACATCGATGCGGCGCACACTGGTGAGCGTGTCGAGGAAATCACGGAGGCGGTAGAGCGAGTCGTCATCGTCCGTGAGGCCAGGCACAAGGACGTGACGAATCCATACGGGTACGCCCATCTCGCTGAGTCGTTGGGCACATGCCAGGATGTTGCGGTTTGAATGGCCCGTCAGTTTCCGATGCACCTCGTCGTCGATATGCTTGATGTCAAGCAGTACCGTATCAGTTACTTGAAATAACTGGTCAAAAATTTTGACCGGTTTGTAGGGCTGAGCACTTGTGTCGATGCAGGTAGTGATGTTGCGTTGGTGAGCCTTCTCGAAGAGTTCCGTCACGAACTCCGCCTGCAGCAGAGGCTCACCCCCACTCACCGTGATGCCTCCCTCGCTGCCCCAATACTCACGGTAGCGCTCGGCACGTTCCAGAATGTCGTCGGCCGTCCAACGTTCTGCCCCATCGCGGCTCCAGGTATCGGGATTGTGACAATAGGCACAACGCATGGCGCACCCCTTTAGGAATACGATGAATCGAATCCCCGGCCCGTCGACCGAGCCGAAGGATTCGAAACTGTGTACGTACCCCTGACAAAGGGTTGTCTGACTACATTCGTTCATGTGCCGAACGGGCGATAACGTCTTCCTGCTGTTCGCGCGTCAGGTCGATAAACTTCACGGCATATCCGCTGACACGGATGGTGAAGTTCGCGTATTCGGGTTTCTCGGGGTGTTCCATAGCATCGCGCAACTTGTCCACACCGAATACGTTCACATTCAGGTGGTGGGCACCCTTTGTGAAGTAACCGTCCATCACGTGTACCAGCGTCTGTGCACGCTCCTCATCGTTCGTCCCCAGGGTACTGGGAGCGATGGTCTGTGTGTTAGAGATACCGTCGAGTGCATACTCATAAGGAATCTTGGCCACAGAGTTCAGCGAGGCAAGCAAGCCGTTCTTCTCTGCACCGTAGCTGGGATTGGCACCCGGCGACAGCGGAGCTCCGGCACGACGGCCATCGGGCAGGTTGCCCGTGTACTTACCATAGACCACGTTGGAGGTGATGGTCAGGATGGAGGTCGTTGGTTCTGCATTGCGGTAGGTGTGATGACGCTTGATCTTGGCCAGGAAGGTCTTCAGCACCCATACTGCCACCTCGTCGGCACGCGGGTCGTCGTTGCCATAGCGGGGATAATCGCCCTCAGCCACGTAGTCGACGTTGAAACCTGTCTCGTCGCGGATAATCTTCACCTTGGCGTACTTCACGGCACAGATGCTGTCGATGACGTGACTGAAGCCAGCGATACCCGTAGCGAAGGTTCGGCGTACGTCGGTGTCGATGAGCGCCAGCTCTGCAGCCTCATAGAAGTACTTGTCGTGCATGTAGTGGATGAGGTTGAGGGTGTTGACATAGACGTCGCACAGCCACTCCATCATGTCGCGGAAGCGGGGCTCCAGTTCTTCCCAAGTCAGATACTCGCTGGTGATGGGACGGAACTTCGGACCGCACTGTTCACGGGTCTTGGCGTCGACGCCGCCGTTGATGGCGTAGAGCAGGGTCTTGGCCAGATTGGCACGCGCACCGAAGAACTGCATCTCCTTACCCGTCTGCGTGGCGCTGACGCAGCAGCAGATGCTGTAGTCATCGCCCCAGATGGGACGCATCACTTCGTCGTTCTCGTACTGTATGGAACTGGTCTTCACCGAAATCCATGCGGCATAGCGCTTGAAGGTTTCAGGCAGACGGGGCGAATAAAGCACCGTGAGGTTGGGTTCGGGCGAGGGACCCATATTGATGAGAGTGTTGAGGAAGCGGTAGCAGTTCTTCGTCACCTGGTGACGGCCGTCCTGCCCGATACCGGCCACTTCGAGCGTTGCCCATACGGGGTCGCCGGAGAACACCTCGTTGTAGGAAGGGATACGGGCGAACTTCACCATGCGGAACTTCATTACCAGATGGTCGATGAGCTCCTGGGCCTCTTTCTCGGTGAGGGTGCCTTCCTGCAGGTCGCGGGTGATGTAGATGTCGAGGAAGGTGCTAACGCGACCCACGGACATGGCGGCACCATTCTGCGTCTTGATGGCAGCCAGGTAACCGAAGTAGAGCCACTGCACGGCCTCGCGGGCATTATTGGCAGGTTGGGAGATGTCGTAGCCGTAGATCTCAGCCATTTTCTTCATCTCCTTCAGGGCCTTAATTTGCATGGAGATTTCCTCGCGCAGGCGGATGATGTCCTCGCTCATCTGTCGCTTACCGCAATTGTACTTGTCAATCTCCTTCTGCTCAATCAGGAAGTCAATACCATAGAGCGCGACGCGACGGTAGTCGCCCACGATGCGTCCGCGTCCGTAGGTGTCGGGGAGCCCCGTCAGGATGTGGTTGTGACGCACGCGCTTCATTTCGTCGGTATAGGCATCGAACACGCCCTCGTTGTGCGTCTTGCAGTACTTGGTGAAGATTTCGTGCAACTTATCCGAGGGCTGATAGCCGTACGTCGTGCAGGCCTGCTCGGCCATCTTGATGCCACCGTAGGGCATGAAGGCACGCTTCAGCGGTTTGTCCGTCTGCAGACCTACAATTTTCTCCAGGTCCTTCGTCGCAGGGTCGATGTAGCCCGGTCCGTAAGCCGTCATGCTGGAGACCACTTCCGTCTCCATATCCAGCACGCCGCCCTTGGCACGCTCCTCCTTCTGCAGCTGCTGCAACTTGCCCCACAGGATGTTGGTGGCCTCCGTCGGACCCTCCAGGAAACTTTCGTCACCATCGTACTGCGTGTAGTTGTTCTGGATGAAATCTCTCACGTTCACTTCATCGAGCCACTTAACGCCCTTGAAGCCTCTCCATTCGTTTCTCATAGTATCAAAATGTATTTTATAAATTAATAATGTATATACGCGTTACAAAGGTAATATAAATTTCTTAACATTCCTATACAGGTTGGCGGATTTTTTCATACCTTTGCATTCCGAAGGCGAAATGGCCCAATTTCAAGAACCAAATAACAAGCAAATGAACAAAAAACAGCAAAAGGGCTGTCGTGTCATCACCTGGAAGCAGTATTCGCACAAGGGGTGGAGCGCCTTTGCCTCGCTGGGGCGCCAGATACGGATTGGCGTGCTGACCGTCGGCACTCTGTCGTCGGTGACACCCATCCAGGCCGAGACACAGAGCATGGCGCACCAGGAGACCGAGGGCGACACGCTGACGCTCGACGAGGTCCAGGTGACAGGCACTATGGCCCCACTGACGCGACTGCAGTCGGCGCGTATCGTCAGTGTCATCACACGCCAGGACATCGAAGCAGCGGGGGTGCAAAGCCCCAACGACCTATTGAAATTAGCTTCAGGCGTGGACGTCCGTCAGCGCGGAGGCTTTGGTATTCAGACGGACATTAGCATCGACGGAGGCACCTTCGACCAAATCACACTCCTACTGAACGGTGTCAACATCTCCAACCCACAAACCGGACACCTGGCGGCAGACCTGCCCGTAAGCCTCGAGGACATTGAGCGCATCGAGATTCTCTCGGGTGCCGACAGTCGTGTCTACGGAGGCTCATCGTTCGGAGGATGCATCAATATCGTCACCCGTCGCGACACCCTGAACCACGCGGGAGCAGGAGTCGAAGGGGGCATGTACGGCACACTGCAAGCCGACGGACGGCTGGCGCTGACCTACGGACGTGTGAGCAATCGGCTGAGCGGAGGCGGAGGACGCTCCAACGGAGGCACCCAGAACTCCGACTGGCGGCGCGGCCAACTCTACTATCAGGGCGACCTGCACCATGAGTACCTCGACCTCGACTGGCAGTTCGGCTATTCGCGCAAGGCCTACGGGGCCAACACGTTCTACTCTGCTGCCTATCCCAACCAGTTCGAACGAAACGAGCGATTCCTCATGAGCGTGGGGGCAGAGACGAAGGGGCGCATACACTTCCGTTCATCAGTCTACTGGGTGCGTTCCTACGACAATTTCGAACTCGTCCGCAACGAGCAATTCGGCGAAAACTTCCACATGAACGACACCTACGGCCTGCGCCTCACCAGCCACGTCAACTGGAAAGGCGGCACAACGGCCGTCGGCGCGGAAGTGCGCAACGAGGGCGTACTGAGCACCAATCTGGGCCGCCCGCTGGACAGCACAGCCTACGTGCGTGTACGAAGCGAGGAGGACATCCTGTACAACCATCGCGACAATCGCACCAACGTATCCTTCAACCTCGAACACAATCTCCTGCTCGAACACTGGACGCTGTCGGCCGGCCTCATTGCCAACATGAACACCTCCGTCGACCACCGTTTCCGACTCTATCCAGGCGTCGATCTTGCCTACCGACCCGCCAGCCACTGGAAACTCTATGCATCGTACAGCAAAGGATTCCGACTGCCCACGTTCACCGACCTCTACTACAAATCGCCCACGCTGAACGGCAACACATCGCTACGCCCCGAGGTGAACCACTCCATACAACTGGGCACGCAATACACCCGCAACGGCATACACGGAATGTTGCGCGCCTTCTACAACCGTGGGCACAACATGATTGACTGGGTCATGTACCACAGCGACGACACCTATCACTCAACCTCGTTCGAACTGGACAATATAGGCCTGCAGGCAGAGGTACGAATAGACCTCATGCAACTCTGCAAGAAAGATATCATTCTACGTTCATTATCTGTTGGTTATACATACATACATCAACACCGAAGAGATGACCAAATCATCTACCGCAGCAACTATGCGCTGGAGTACCTGCGCCACAAGCTGACGGCCACGCTCGACCACAAAATCGTGGCCCAGTTGACGGCCACCTGGAGTCTGCGATGGCAAGACCGCATGGGACCCTATCAGCCCTACACCACCCTCGACCTGAAGCTTCAGTGGACCAACCGCCATTGGCTGGCCTACGTCATGGGCACCAACCTCACCAACCGCCACTATGTGGACTTCGGTAGCGTGCCCCAACCGGGAATCTGGGTGCTGGCCGGCGCAAGGTTCGACATCAGTCTATAGCTCGAGCCAAGGTGAAAACGCTGATGCGAACATCTGGATTCAACTCGCATATAGCCTGAGCACAGGCTGACATCGTGGCACCCGTCGTAAGCACATCATCGACAAGCAGAATGTGGCGATACGTCAAGCCGGAACGAGCCTGGAATACGTTTTCCACATTCTCCATGCGCTGACTGGCAGTCTGCGTCGTCTGCGAAGGATTGTTGCGTACGCGCCTCACCACACCGGAGAGCACAGGGAGCCCCGTAGCCTTGGATATGCCCAGAGCGAGTTCGCGACTTTGATTGTATCCCCTGCGCAACTTACGAAGCCAATGTAACGGTATGGGCACGATGGCATCAATCTCGTTGAAGAAGCCCTGTAGCAGGAGGTCACGCGCCATCATGCAGCCCAGCCAACGGCCCAGTTCGGGATGGTGGTCGTACTTGAGTTTGATGAGAAGCTGGTGCGAAAAGTCGTCGTGCCGATAGGCCATACAACTGAAGGCACGCTCCACACGCATACGCCCCCAGAGCAGACGGCAGGAAAGATTGTCGTAAAAATCGTATCTGCGGATGAAGGGCAGTTGCACAAGGCAGGCACCACATATCTTCTGTTCCTGGGAACCCAACGGCGAACGACAGATGAGACAGCGGCGGTGCATCAACATACGAGCAAGGCTATGCGCCAGGCACCACGCCCGCCGCAGTACGCATAAGAGCGGAGAATCGTGCCTAACAGACGAGTGAACCAACCTAGACGATAAGACTCTTTCAAGAGGTGACCACCCTGACGCTGAAGCTGGCCGTTCACAATGCACGTTCGCAGGTAGAGCGCACGGAGGTCTCGCGGTTCATGCAACTCATGGCTGACAATTTCCAACGTCTGCCGAATGACGTCTCGGCGCTGACAGAAGGAGGCCCCAGTGATACTGTCGGGATGAATGCGGATGTGATGGTAAGCCGAATCAGGCAGCCACAGGATGCGTGCCCTGTGGAGCAACACACGGATGCCCAGTTCCCAGTCCTGCCATATCTGCAGCCGTTCGTTCCACCCCCCTATTCGGCGCAGGAAGTCCGTTCGGAAGAGCATAGACTGCGTGCTGAGGGTAAGTGAAAGAATCTGACTGGCCGGCGAAGCGGAGGGACGGAAGGCGCGCGGTATCAAGTCGTCGCCACGTTGCTGCATCACGGGGAAAGCAACCATATCACAATCCGCAACGCGAGGCATTATCTCCTTCAGGAAGGAGGGGGTCAACAAGTCGTCGCTGTCGAAGAAATAAACCCACTCCGTCCTACACTGCATCAGGCCTAAGTTGCGCGCACAATTGGCCCCGCGTCGGGTTTCGGCACACACACGAACCACCATCGGAGCCTCTTCGGCAAACGATCGGCAAAGGAGCAGGGAATCGTCAGTCGACCCGTTGTCCACCAGCAACACCTCCAGTTCCTCGTAGTCGACGGCCGACAACGAGCGGAACAGGGTCGGAAGGTACTGCTCCCGGTTATAGACAGGAATCACGATACTTACGCCTGCCATTTGCGAATATAATTTATGCCCCACAGCATATTGCGAAACATGGGAACGGGATTTATGTGTCGACGAAATGTCCAACCCAGCGATTCACGCACCGATTTGTATAGTGAATATGCCAGTCCACCTGTGCGATAAAAAGCAGCTCCTTTGGAACGCTGTAACGAGGGTGAAGTGATGTTGTTGCCCGTAGTCGGTCCCTGTATTTGACAGATGAACTCGGGTTCGTAGTAGATGGAGAGTCCCAAACGTCGGGCATCAGACAGAAAAACATCTTCCTCACCAGCACTCAGGCAGGGGCTGCCCAACCCAAAGCGTTCATCGAAACGAAGTTCTCCGATATGATCACGGCGTAGCACTATCTCCCAGGATGATACGTAATGAGGAGGATAACTCTTTTCTAAACCACGTGCCTTAAAATGTATAATGTTGCATTCGGGATGCCTGCGGAAAGCATCGAGAATGTTGTCAAAGTCCTCGTTCGTCCATGTCTCATCATCATCACAGATTTTGAGAATGTCGCCAGCGGCATGTTCCAGTGCATGATTACGATTGCGACAGAGCCCCCTACCGTCAAGCTGAACGACGCGGACATCCCGCCTCTCAGCCAAGACTTCAGGAATAGGAGGCGGAACGGGGGACGTATGCTGCCACGATACCAAATAGCACACATCCGAACGCATGGGCAAGAGGCGTTCCTCAAGACCGCAGATGCCATCGTCGATGGTACATATCAGCAGTTCCAGCGTCATAAATCGACTGTAAATTCGTTTAGGGCGTGCACGATACGCTTCACCTGCTCGTCCGTCATCAGTGGACTGATGGGCAGCGAGAGAATCTCGCGATGTATGCGCTCCGTCACCGGATAGCGCTGCGTGTTCCACTCACGGAAGGCTTCCTGTCGATGTGGGGGCACGGGATAGTGAATGAGCGTCTGGATGCCACAGTCCTGAAGATACCGCTGCAGCGTCTCACGATCCGGACAGCGGATGGGAAAGACGTAGTAAACATGCTCCTCCGCCTGTGCGGGCCGAGTCGGCAGAGTGATGAGGGGATTCTGTATGCCGTCGTAGTATATGCGGGCTATCTGGCGCCGACGGTCATTGTCTGCGTCCAAACGCGGCAACTTGACGCCGAGCACTGCTGCCTGAACTTCATCCGCACGGCTGTTCATGCCCCGATACTGATTGATGTACTTCTCGCCAGAACCATAGTTGCCCATCATCCTCACCACTCGAGCAAGTTCGTCATCGTCGGTGGTGACACAACCCGCATCGCCCATGGCTCCCAGATTCTTACCCGGATAGAAACTGAAACCAGCAGCGTCGCCCAAGTGCCCGGCCCTGCATCCATGATAGAGGGCGCCATGTGCCTGTGCGGCATCCTCGACAACGCGCAGCCCGTGCGTCTTGGCCCAGGCATTAATGACCTGCATATTGCACACACGTCCGTAGAGGTGTACAGGCATCACGGCACGCGTGCGTTCCGTGAGCAACGCCTCCAGCCGCTGTGTGTCAATGAGATAGTCCTGCATCGAGGGTTCACACAACACGGGTTTCAGCCGGGCCTCCTCAATAGCAAGTATGGTGGCAATAAATGTGTTGGCAGGAACGATGACCTCGTCGTTGTCTGCCCATCCGAGCAACGCTTTGTAGGCGCGCAGGATCAGCGTGAGGGCATCCATGCCATTACCCACTAGGATGCAGTTCCTCGTTCCGCAATATTGCGCGAACTGGCGTTCGAACATCTGGTTCTGGCGCCCCTGCAAGTACCAACCGCTACGTATGACACGCCCCACGGTCTGGGACAACTGAGGCTCGAAGCTGTCGTTCAGTTGTTTCAGATTCAGGAAGGCTATGGCATCATCTTCCTCCTTCAGTGACTGCAACGCCATATCCTGTATGGAATTGTCATTCAGGTCCACCTCGTAGATGTCATAGCACACCGTTCTTGCCCCGAAGCCCTCCTTCTGGAAGATGAGACCAGGATTAAGCCATGCGCCGCCTCGCTCTGTGGAGATACCGAAGTCGAGGTACTCCATCTGCTTGTAACGCTCGTTGATGAGGTGACGGAAGAGCAGATCCAGCGCCCCATATTCGCGCCCCTCCTCTCCTGCTGCGATGTATTGGATATGAGCCACTTGTCGGGTGACAAACACCACACACCCGGCAACGATATGCTCGTCGTGCTTCACGGCAAACAACTTTATCTCACGCGGAAAACGTTGCATCAGAAGCACGATTTCGTCTTCCGAATGAACGGGACGAACTCCGTGGTTCTTGACAAGCACGCTGGTCAGCAACTCCCAATATTCGTGCACCTCCTGGCGGTTACTTTCCAACACACGGTCTATATAGTAGTTATGGTCCAGGGCCTTACGGGCCTGACGCTGTCGGAGCGTACGCATGTGCAGGGGATTATGCAGCGTGACAACACTACTCACCCCACGCGAAACGAGCCGCCCGTTGGCACGAAACAGGGCATAGAGGTCCTCCCCTGTGGGATACGGACTATATATATATGGAATAGGCTTATAGACCATCGTCTCGGCCTGGAGCATATCATGGTAGTACTGCATGACCATTTGCATCACGGCCAGCACCTCCTGCTGCGTAATTTCCTTTTCAACAATCAATCCTCCGTAGGTCAGCCCCTGATGCGAGTAGACCGTCCTGTCCTTCTCCACCCAATTGGCAGGCATCACCGCCTTGAGGTGGCCCTGAACCTCACGATCGTCGGATTCCTCATTGTCCAACTCACCCTCATAGACCAACAGAGAGCAATCGAAGAAACGGTCAGCATGGTAGTCCATAAAGTCACGTAGCAACAGGAAAGTCCCGTTTTTCGACTCAGCGACAAACGCATCCCACGCCTGCTTGTATTTCAGGGAATATGGTACAACTATCATCTTCTTCCTAATTCTTTAATATATTGGGCATAGTCATGCACATAGCCCGTGGCATCGTATGCCTGAGACGCCATGACTACAAGGACGCTACCGGGGGCAAAGTCGCGCAGCTCGCACCACACACCGGGTTCCACGAGTATACCATTGTCCGGACTATCCATGCGTATCTCCCTCCGCTCTCGTCCATCGTCAATCACCATCGTGAAAGCTCCGGCAACAGGCACAATCAGCTCGGCACATGTCCAATGAGCATGACCGCCTCGCACGGCACCATCCGGCACACCGTAAATCCAGAAGACACGACGGATAGAAAAGGGGACGTGACGTTCGGCCTCAGCAAAGGACAAGCCCCCACGATCATCCCAGACACTGGGAATCGACACCACAGGGTAGCCCTCAAACCTACTATTTGTGCTATCTTTTATCATTGTCATGCACAAAATTACAAAGAAGTGCGTAAAATGGCAAATATATCCGTAAAAAATCCTTCACACACACATCTATTTTAGATAATATTTGCGCTTTGTAGAAAGAATACGAAAAAAAAGTGGCGAAAAGTTTGGCTGGTTCAAAGAAAAGTTATACCTTTGCAACGCATTTGAGAAAACAACCCTCGACGAAGCGCATCAGAGGATGCAAAAAAGGAAGTTTGGGTGAGTGGCTGAAACCACCAGTTTGCTAAACTGACGTGCGGGTTACCGTACCGGGGGTTCGAATCCCCCAGCTTCCGCAAGGGTGACAAAAGGCTCAGGTGCAAACTGGCGCTTTCGTCTAGCGGCTAGGACACATGCCTCTCACGCATGGAACACGGGTTCGATTCCCGTAGGCGCTACAAATCAGGGAGATAGAGAGTATAAAAATTCTCTATCTTTTTTTGTAATATGTCCTATTTCGATTATAAATATGGCTAAAAGAGAATATAATGCAGCTGAGATAAGGAGGCATGAATGTCAAATCAATACGAGAGATATTCTACATACCTATGCAGATAAGTATGAAACGGTCGATTTCTTGGAAAAAGAACCTTTACGGTTCATGCATCAAGTAAGCGGTGTAGCCAATCAGGAAATTATGGCTTTCATTGCAGCTTGCCTTAGCTATGGCAGCGGGGAACAGTTCGTTCCAAAGATTCAATGTCTATATGATAATTCCAGGGGGACATATATGAATGGGTGAAGACTGGAAAGTATAAGACGACCCCTTAAAAGGAGACTTTGCCCACTTTGGTTATAGTGTAAACTCTGATTATTCGAACTATACGAAACCAATAATTAAAACTATGATTGACCAGATTATTTCCTACAACAAGACTTTTGTAGAACAAAAGGGCTACGAGAAGTATCTAACCGACAAATACCCCGATAAGAAATTGGCGGTGCTGTCATGTATGGACACCAGACTAACCGAACTGCTCCCTGCAGCTCTGGGCTTGAAGAACGGTGATGCCAAGATTATCAAGAACGCCGGCGGCTTGGTGATTTCCGCCTTCGACTCTGCCATGCGTAGTTTGATTGTCGCTATCTATGAGCTTGGCGTGAAGGAAATCATGGTGGTGGCTCACTCCCATTGTGGAGCCTGTCACATGAGCTATGACCATTTCCACCATGAGATGATAGCCCGTGGTGTGACGGATGAGACACTTGACATTATCCGCAAGTGTGGCATCAACCTGGATCATTGGTTGGAGGGATTCAAGGACACTCCTGAATCTGTCCGCAAGACCGTTGAGACTATCAAGACCCATCCCCTCGTTCCCAAGGACATTGTGGTAAGAGGCTTTATCATCGACTCTGAAACTGGCAAATTGGAAGAAATAACAGTCTGAATATGAAAACAAGAAAACATTTAGCAGCAGAGAAGAAACGGTGCGGTTCTCATAACTGCGCCCAGGCTATTCTCTGTACCTATGCAGATAAAGTGGGCATTGATGAAGAGACGGCTAGAAATATTGCCAACTCATTCGGTGCTGGCATGGGTAATATGGAAGGAACATGTGGCGCACTTATCGGAGCAGGTATCACATTAGGTATGTTCACAAAGGATAGAGCAAAGTCTATGAAGGGCATGAAGCAGATAATGACTCTGTTCCAGCAACGGAATGGAGCAACCCAATGTAAACAACTTAAAGGTGTTGGAACCAAGGTGGTCTTACGTGAATGTCCCGATTGTGTAGCCGATGCAGCAGAATTCCTAGAAGAGCAATTAAATCAAGAATAGGAATTATGATAGAGCATTTGCAGATTACTCGCAGAAGATAGTCGGTGAGACATTTACCTGCTTTCGGATGGAGAAAGTATTATAATATAATATAATTATGGTGGATTTCAAAGGGAAAATAGCCGTAATAACCGGTGGCGCACAAGGCATTGGACGTTGTGTTGCGGAAGAGTTTCAGAAAGCAGGCGCTACGGCTTGTGTGATAGATAAGCAGCAGGGCAACCACTTTGTTGGCGACCTTGCTGACAAGCAAGTGATGGACACAGTTCGCTAAGGAAGTGATAGAAAAACACGGCCATGTGGATTTCCTTGTCAATAATGCTCTACCGCTAATGAAAGGCATCGATGAGTGCAGCTATGAGGAGTTTCAGTATGCCATGAGCGTAGGCGTGACTGCTCCGTTCTATCTCGCCAAACTCTTCGCCCGGTATTTTGCCAAAGGTGCTGCCATTGTGAATATTTCATCCTCTCGCGACCGCATGAGTCAGCCACAGACAGAGAGCTACACGGCTGCAAAGGGTGGCATTGCGGCATTGACCCATGCTCTTGCCGTAAGTCTGGCGGGCAAGGTGCGCGTGAACAGCATTTCGCCTGGTTGGATTGACACCGCCTATACCGTTTACGAAGGTCCCGATGCCGAGCAGCAGCCAGCCGGGCGTGTGGGCAATCCCTTGGATATTGCTAACATGGTGCTCTATCTCTGTTCCGACAAGGCTGGTTTTATCACAGGCGAGAACATCTGTATCGACGGCGGTATGACTCACCAGATGATATATCACGGCGACCAGGGTTGGACTTTAGCATCAAAGTAATATAATGGGAAGAAAGTTTTGGTGTTGGCAGGAAAAGCCAGCTTATGTCTTCTCCAGCCATTTCCACGAAGACCACTTCAACTATACCCTTGGAGGCAGGCAATTCATTGAACGCTTCAAGGTAGGCCTCTTTGCTCCCATGCACTTCTTCTGGGAAATCAGTAAAGAAGGAGAGCAGAAGGATGGCAAGGGCAAAGCCGATGTCTTCGCCAATGCAATAAAGCATGATTTTAGGAGCAAGAACCCTACAACCCGTTGGAGTGATATTATAGAACTGAAATAATACAACATACAATGAAAGTAAAGATTCAAACAATGCTGGGCGACATCGTGGTTCGCCTGTATGACGAGACACCCATTCACCGTGATAACTTCGTAAAGCTGGTGAAGGAAGGCTATTATGACGGAACGCTGTTCCATCGTGTGATAAAGGACTTTATGATTCAGGGCGGTGATCCTGATTCCAAGGGCGCACCTGCTGGTAAGATGTTAGGCGTTGGCGGTCCCGACTATACACTGGAAGCAGAAATCAAGGATGGCCTTTATCATAAACGTGGAGCCTTGGCTGCAGCACGTCAGGGCGACGAGGTGAATCCAGAGCGCAGAAGCAGCGGCTCCCAATTCTACATTGTTTGGGGACAAGTGTACAATGAAGGTCAACTTCGTCAGTATTCAAAGCAGCTACGGATGCAGCAGGTGCAGGCAGCCTTCAATCAGTTGGCTGCACAGCACAGGGACGAAATCATGCAGATGCGCCGTGAACGTAATCGTACAGGACTTCAGGAACTACAGGATAAACTCGTAGCCGAGGCAGAAGCAATGGTGACTGCTGAGGGACTGACAGACGAGCAGCGTAAGGTGTATTCCACCATTGGCGGTACACCCCACCTTGATGGACAATATACCGTCTTTGGTGAAGTAGAGGATGGCCTTGATGTCGTTGAGATGATTCAGAACTCAGCCACAGGCCGCGGCGATCGTCCCGTTGATGACATAGAAATGCGTATTAGCGTGGTTGAGTAATGGATAAAAGAGCATATATTCAGGCAAATAATTGCCATGCAGCAAATGCATATTGGCGATAAGTGGGAGCTATATATCCCTGCAGAAATGGGATATGGAAAGTTCTCACAGCCAGGCATCCCAGGCGGTTCTACACTCATTTTTGAGATAGAACTGATAGGAATAGCATAATTATTGGGGGTACATTTCGCCTCCAGAGTCAACGATTCCTACAACGTAATCATTTATGTTGCAAAAAGTATCACAATATCACTTTTTTGATGTTTATTAATTGATTATCTGATGGTTGAAAAGTGAGATTAGGGTGTGATATTTCGGTGAGATTGTGGGATTTCTGGTTTGACCGAGGTTTGAACGACACTATGACCGTGGCTTGGACGATAGTATGGTCGGAGCTTGGACGATAGTATGGTCGGAGCTCGGACATTAGTATGGTCGGAGCTTGTCTCACGATGAGACGGACCTATGGTTCGTGGAGCACGAGGCATGGATATTTCGCTCGCTTAATCGTACCCTTGACCTGCGGTCGAAGATACTCACGCTCGGATTTTCCCAAATAGATTTGGAAAATCGCTCGCTTAATCGTACCTTTGCAAAGAGTATGAAGAAAAAAGAATTGTATGGGCGCGTGATGGAGTACTTCCAGCGCGAAATGCCCGAGGCGGAGACGGAGCTGCACTACGAAGACCCGTTCCAATTGTTGGTGGCTGTAATCCTCAGCGCACAATGCACGGACCGGCGGGTGAACATGGTGACGCCCCGACTCTTCGAGGACTACCCCACAGCCGAGGCTATGGCGCTGGCCACACCAGAGACGATATACGAGTACGTTCGCAGTGTGTCGTACCCCAACAGTAAGGCACGCCATCTAGTGGAAATGGCAAAAATGTTACTATCTGATTATCAAGGTTCAGTACCTGATACGTTAGAGCAACTGATAAAGCTTCCAGGAGTGGGGCGAAAGACGGCCAACGTGGTGCAGAGCGTGGCCTTCGGCAAGTCGGCAATGGCCGTAGACACGCACGTCTTCCGCGTCGCGCACCGCATCGGACTGGTACCCCGCAGCTGCACCACCCCCTACGCCGTTGAGCGCGAACTCGTGAAACACATCCCCCAGGCGCTCATCCCCCGTGCCCATCATTGGCTCATCCTGCACGGGCGCTACGTGTGTCAGGCGCGCAGGTCAAAATGTGAGGAATGTGGGTTGCTGGGGACTTGTCGGCAGAAATTATAAAAATATTATGAATAATACATTATGAATTAGGCATTTTTTTGTATCTTTGCACTCATTAACCGATAACTATTAACCAATAACCCATTAAAACTATGACAATCAAAGATTTCAACTTTGCCGGCAAGAAGGCAATTGTGCGCGTTGACTTCAACGTGCCCCTGGACGGAAATGGCAACATCACCGACGACACTCGCATCCGCGGTGCACTGCCCACACTGAAGCACATCCTCGGACAGGGTGGCGCCGTCATCATCATGTCGCACATGGGCAAACCCAAAGGTAAGGTGGACATGAAGAAGTCGCTGGGACAGATCAAGGATGCTGTGGCCAAGGCTCTGGGCGTTCCCGTAGCATTCGCTCCCGACTGTGCCAAGGCTGCCGATGCCGCCAAGGCCCTGAAGATGGGCGAGGCACTGATGCTGGAGAACCTCCGCTTCTATCCCGAAGAGGAAGGCAAGCCCGTAGGCCTGGAGAAGGGTACACCCGAGTACGACGCTGCCAAGAAGGCCCTGAAGGAGACCCAGAAGGAGTTTGCCAAGACGCTGGCCAGCTACGCCGACTGCTACGTGATGGACGCCTTCGGTACAGCCCACCGCAAGCATGCCTCTACGGCCGTCATCGCCGACTACTTCGACGCCGACAACAAGATGCTCGGTTTCCTGATGGAGAAGGAAGTGCAGGCCGTCGACAACGTGCTGAACAACATCAAGCGCCCCTTCGTGGCCATCATGGGTGGTTCGAAGGTCAGCACCAAAATCGGTATCATCGAGAACCTGCTGGGCAAGGTGGACAAGCTCATCCTCTGCGGTGGCATGACCTACACCTTCATGAAGGCTCACGGCGGCGAGATTGGCAACTCTATCGTTGAGCTCGACAAGCTGGACGTGGCCCTGGGCGTAGAGGAAATGGCCAAGAAGAACGGCGTAGAGCTGGTTCTGGCCGAGGACAGCATCTGCTGCACAGGTTACGACTTCGCCACCTTCAGCGTGAAGCCCGGTGCCCAGATCAAGACCTTCCCCTCGAACGCCATCGAGGAAGGTTGGGACGGTCTGGACGTAGGCCCCATCAGCCAGGCTAAGTTTGCCAAGGCCATCGAGGGTGCCAAGACCATCCTGTGGAACGGTCCTGCCGGCTGCTTCGAGTGCGACGATTTCGACAAGGGTAGCCGCGCCGTAGGCGAAGCCGTAGCAAAGGCAACTGCCGAGGGAGCCTTCTCACTCATCGGTGGTGGTGACTCTGTGGCTTGTGTCCACAAGTTCGGCCTGGAAGACAAGGTCAGCTACATCAGCACCGGCGGTGGCGCTCTGCTCGAGGCCATCGAGGGTAAGGTGCTGCCCGGCGTAGCCGCTATCAAGGGCTAACAAACCACCCGCCTTGAAAAGACCGATCCACATCCTAATGACCCTGCTCCTCCTTGCAGCATGCCGGGGGGAGCAGGTTTCCGTATCGACCGACGACAATGCGCAGGCCGACTCGTTGGCCCTGCACGTGGCCGTCATGCCTGTAGCCGACTGCCTGCCCATCTGCTACGCACAAGAGAAACGACTGTTCGCGAAGCAGGGGCTCGATGTCAGGCTACAACTCTTCGCCTCGCAGATGGATGCCGACACGGCGCTGCTCTACGGACACGTGGAACTGGCCTACACCGACCTGGCCCGACTGCTGGAAATGCAAGGCGACAGCTTGCCCCTGCGCGCCGTTGCCGCTATGGACGGACGACTGAGTCTGCTGACAACACGCAAGAAACGTATACGCCGGCTCCAGGACCTGAACGAACGCATGATTGCACTGGACCGACTGAGCACATCGGACTACTGGAGCGACGAAATCATGAAGCAGGCCGGGATGGAGCGAACGGCTATTTACCGCCCCCAAATCAACGACGTACAGCTCCGACGGAAGATGCTCCACGACCAACTCGTCGACGGAGCACTACTGCCCGAACCCTACGCCACGCAGGCCGAGCGACAGGGCCACAGGCGTATCTTCTCCACACCCGACTCAGCCGTCATATTCAATTGCCTGGCCACACGAGCTAACGTACTGAATGTCAGTCGACAACGCGACCAGTTGCAGGACTTCTTCCGCATCTACAACCAGGCCGTAGCTGAACTCAACCACAAACCCGACGAGGCCCTGCTGCGCACCATCTGGCTGCGCGACTATCAGTTGCCAGCCTCGCTGGCCGACTCCATGCCTCCCCTATCCTATCCCAAAGCACGAAGTCCCAAGGACGCCGATGCCGACGCTGCACTGCAATGGTTGCTGGCACGCGAACGCACACTAAACCGACGCCAACGGGATTCACTATTAAGCAAACTACCCCTTGACCATTGATCCATGAACAACGACACGAACCACATAGACAAGAAAACACTGGACCAACTGACCACTCATGCCGAAGAGGAACTCCTGCAGGGCCACCTGAGCCTGAGCATAGACCTCGTACGGAACCTTATGCAGTCGCTGGGCAACCTGCCTTGGCAGACAAACATGGTGGCAGACGTCGACTACGTGGAGGAGAACTACCAACTCATGCTCCACTACATGGAACAAGGCATGGACGACCCGATGCAGAAGAAAGTCTATCAGCGCCTGGTGCAGAAGACCCACCGCGCACTGCTGGACATACGGCGCACCTACGACATCTCCACCTCGGTCAACGTATATTCGGAGTGGAGCCATAAACTATGGAAGCCGGATAAACACGAAGACAAACCCAAGATTGGGTTCAAGGGAACCGACGAGCAGGGATTCACACGCCCTGACTACGCCTTCAACCTCGTATGGACAGCCCCACAGCTGACCCCCGAGACGGAACAGGAGATACGCCTGATGCTCACACGCGAGGATACGACCATCATCCGATTCCTGCTGCACGCACTCACGCTGGCTCTGATGCACTACTACGATGCCGCCAAACTGAGCATATTGACCGACTTTGCCCTCAATCCGGAGCAACCCGACGACGTGCGAGCCAGCGCCGCATTCGGCGTAGCCGTTGCCCTGCATCTTCACCACAAGGTCATACCCTTGTACGAGAGACTTGCCGAACGCCTGTCCGACAGACAGACATACACCAAGGAGATGCTGGAGATGCTGACACAAATCCAGTACCACGTAGCTCTGTATCGCGACAGCGAACGCTTCCATCAGAAATTCGAACAGGAGATTTTGCCCACCCTGGTAAAGGTGACGCAACAACGGATGAAGCTGGGGTTCGACGACATGAGCATCGACCTCACCGACCCCGACGAAGCACCATTCATCAGCAAAAAGACACGCAAGAAACTGATGAAGAACCTGCAGGAGTGGGCACAACTCTTCAACGACGGGATGGACGTGAACCTGCGCACCTTCACCTCGCTGAAGAACTTCCCCTTCTTCCAGCAACTGCCCCACTGGCTGGCCCCCTTCGCCGTACCCGAAGGTGCAGAGTGGGACCTGCAAATGGTGAACAAACTCCCCCTCTGCGACAACGACAAATACTCCGTGGCCATGCTCCTGCAACACATGCCGAAGGAACAACGCGAACAAATGGGGGCAATCATGAGAGAACAGGAGGAGAACTTTGACAACATTTTCCGCGCCGGCATCGACCATTGTCAGAATGTGGTACACACGTTCTACCGCTGCCTGAAACGCTCCCCCTGGACGGGACTCTGGCCCGACATCTACGACTCGATGATGCTCACGGACACCCCCATAGTAGGGGACGCCCTAAAGGGGGACGCAAACTATCTGCGCAAACTTTCGACCATGCTCATGCACAACAAGAACTTCGAACTGGCCGAACAGCATCTGCAGCTGCTTGTACAGCTGGAAGGCAGCGGACTGGACATGCTCAAGCAGCGTGCGCTGTGCCTACAAGAAATGGGAAAATACTCGCGAGCCATCAGCCTCTACCAGCAGGCCCTGGCACTGGCCGAAAACGACGAAACCATACTCTATCGACTCCAGTACTGCTATGCCCAAACGGGAAGGTACGACGAACAGTTGAATTGCCTGCTAGCGCTGGAGAAGGCCCATCCCGACGACGCACAAATGCTCACCGAGACCGGCCTCTGCCTAATGCAACTGCAACGTTGGGAGGAAGCCCAGAAGCGGTTCTTCAAGATGGAGTTCCAGCACGTCAAAGAAGTCCCCTCGCAAAGGGCCATCGCCTGGTGTGCACTCCGACTGAAGGACTATAAACTGGCATCGCAATACTACAACCTGCTCCTGAACCTGACCGACGGACAAGCCCGCTGGGAAGACTACCTGAATGCCGCACACGTGGCCTGGCTGCAAAACGATATCGTACAGGCCCTACCCCTCTATCGCGAATACGTTCATCGCTACATTACGGCAAACCCAGAAACGAAGAATGCACTTGTCCCCTTCGAGCAGGATGTTCCCATACTGAAGGAACACGGAAAGACGGCCACAGACATCGCCCTGTTGCACGACCTCATAGGGAAGAGTAGATAAAAGGGGGTTATAACAACCCCTTGATGGGTTGGAAGACGCGGCCGATAAAGCGCTGCTTCAGCGAGAAACGCTGGCGAAAGTTCTCTGGCGTCAGCAGTTGGCTCTGCTGCAAGTCCTTACGGAAGAGGCTGTCGATTTGGGCTGTTGTTTCAGGCGAGAAGACGTAGGTGTTCATCTCGTAGTCGTAGCGCAGACTCCGCCCGTCCAGATTGGCCGTTCCGATGGTGCAGAACTCCCCGTCCACCGTCATCAGCTTGCTATGGTGGAACCCTCCTTCGAAATAATAGACCTCTGCCCCATGCTTCATCATCTTCTTCATCTGTATGCTCACCACCTCGGGCGTCACACGGTTGTCGCTGGTGGCAGAAACCATAATCTGCATACGGACACCACGTCGGAGGGCGCGCTTTAAGGCCCGTCGCACGCTGTGTGTCAAGGTAGGATAAGGATTCACGATGCGAATCTCCTTTTGGGCTAATCGGAGAGCAGCGACATAGGACTGCCTGATTTGTCGATTCGAGAGCTTGGGCTCGCGATTGACCATCGTCACGATTTTGTCGCCCTGGGTCTTGGGAGTGGCGTGATACGCGAGCGAATCCAAGTGCTCGCCCGTAGTCCGCTCCCAGATGCGGGCAAATATCCGCTGGAACTCGTCCACGACGGGGCCCTCCATACGAACCTGCATATCGCGCCAGGGGCCTGTGCGCTCAGTGCCGTGAATGTAATAATCGGAAACGTTCATGCCGCCCGTGTAAGCCGAAAGTCCGTCCACGATGACGTTCTTGCGATGGTCGCGATGCAGCATATTGTGAATCCAGGGGAAGTGTAAGGGGTCGAAGACGCCGACTTTGATGCCCAGGGCGCGCAGGCTGTCCAATTGTTCGTCCGTCCAAATCTGGGGTGCCTTGTAGTTGCCGTAGGCGTCGATGAGCAAGCGCACCTGTACGCCCTCCTGTACCTTCCGATGAAGCAGATGAATCAGCTCGCCACCGATGCTGTCGTTACGGAAGATGAAATACTCCAGGTGAACGAAACGTTCAGCGTTGCCGATGACACGAAACATGTCGGCAAACTTCTCACGCGCAGAAGGCAATAGCGTGACGCTGTTGCCCTCGTATTCGGGGTTGCCCTGTTTCTTCAGGGCCTGCCGCATAGCTTCCGAGACCGTCTGTGCCCTACAGGGCGCAACTGAAGTTATCGACAATGCCCAACAGACGATGATTGTCGTCAACCACCAGCACGGCATGAATCTTGTTGTCTTGCAGGATATGTTGTATCTCACTAATCTTTGTATTTGGGGAAACACATTTGGGGTTATGCGTCATCACCTGACCCACATTCACTTCAAAGAAATGCTCGCGCAGACTCTGCATGGCCCGACGCACGTCGCCGTCGGTAATGATGCCCGTGACCCGGCCATCCTCCACGATGACACACAGTCCCAGACGTCCCTCGCTGACGTGTATCACCGTCTCGCCCATTGGCATGTCGGGCGAGATTACGGGGAGGTCTTCGCTGCGCATAACATCTCGCGCACGCGTAAGTAGCCGTTTACCCAGCGAGCCACCGGGATGGAAGCGTGCAAAGTCGCGCTCCTTGAACTGACGGCGTTCTATCAGGGCACAGGCCAGCGCATCGCCCATCGCCAGCGTGGCCGTAGTGCTGCAGGTGGGTGCCAGGTTCAGCGGACAAGCCTCGCGACGGATGTCAGCGTTGATGTGGCACGTGCTGTTCTTAGCCAGCAAACTGTCGGGATTGCTGGTCATGCTGATGAGAGAAATATTTTCTTCTATCAGGAAGGGGATGAAACGCAGCAGTTCGTCGGTCATGCCCGAGTGGCTGATGGCTATCACCATATCATCGTGGGTTATCACACCCAGGTCACCATGAAACAGGTCGAGGGGCGATACGTAGAAGGCCGGTGTGCCCGTGCTGCTCAGCGTGGCTGCAATCTTGGCGGCGATATGTCCGCTCTTGCCGACGCCCGTCAAGATAACCTTGCCGCGACAGCTTATTATCAAGTCCACCGCATGGTCAAATTCCTCGTTCAGCTGCGGAATCAGGCTCAATATGGCCTGCGCCTCTTCACGCAAACATTGTTCTGCAATCTCTCTGTTCGTCATTCTAACAATGATTTTACGACTTGCTCAAGGTCACGCAGATATAGCATATTAGGCCCGTCGCTCAGCGCCTTCTCGGGGTCGGGATGCACCTCAAAGAAATAGCCCGTTGCCCCGAAGGCCTTTGCAGCAAGGGCCATAGCCGGCACGAACTCACGGTTGCCGCCCGTCTTTCCGCCAGCACCGCCTGGCCGCTGAACGGAATGCGTGCAATCCATGATGACGCGCGGTGTCCATCGCTTCATATCGGGGATATTGCGGAAGTCCACCACCAGGTTGTTGTAGCCGTACATGTTGCCACGCTCCGTCAACCATACGTCTGTGGCTCCACTCTCGCGACATTTCTCCACGGGGTATTGCATGTCCATTCCAGAAAGGAACTGGGCCTTCTTGATGTTCACAGGTTTGCCCGTCCGTGCTGCCGCCACCAGGAGGTCGGTCTGTCGGCAGAGGAAGGCCGGTATCTGCAAGACGTCCACCACTTCGCCCACGGCTGCTGCCTGCCGGCTCTCGTGAATGTCCGTAAGCAAGGGCAGCCCGTATGCGTCGCGAATGTCGGCCAGCATCTGCATTCCCCGTTCGAGCCCAGGGCCGCGATAACTGGAGAGGCTGGTGCGGTTGGCCTTGTCGAACGAAGCCTTGAAATAGACGTCGAGGTCGTAGGCTGCCCTGAGTCGCACCAGCTCCTGGGCAACCAGTTTCATGCACTCCATGTCCTCTATCACGCACGGACCTGCAATAAATATCGGTTTCATCTGTTGCATATTTTTTGCAAAAGTACAAAAATATTCGTATCTTTGCAATCATTATTTCATAAAATATCTAAAACCGACCATCTTGTTATGATAACAGTAAGCAGTTTCCAGGACTTCCAGCAATGGGAAGGAAAGGATTTGGGGCGGAGTGACTCGATACATGTCAGCCAGGAGCGCATCAACCAGTTTGCCGATGCCACGCTTGACCACCAGTGGATTCATGTCGACGAGGAACGCTGCCGACAGGAGAGCCCCTTCGGCCAGACGATAGCTCACGGCTACCTTACGCTGTCGCTGCTGCCCATCATGTGGAACCAGATTGTGGACGTACACAACCTGGAGCGACAGATGAACTACGGCATGGACAAACTGAAGTTCCAGCAGCCCGTACTTTCGGGCCAGCACGTCTCTATGACAGCCCATCTGGAGGAACTGATGAACCTGCGCGGGGCCATCAAGACCACCGTGAAGATAACCATCTGGATAGACGAGACGGGGAAGAAGGCGCTGGAGGGCCTGGCCACCTTCGTCTACTACTTCAAAAACTAATGTCCCTTTAACTCCCCTTAATTATATGCAGGAAAAGATTATCATTCTCGACTTCGGTTCGCAGACGACGCAGCTGATTGCCCGACGCCTCCGCGAACTGGACACCTTCTGCGAGATTCTGCCCTACAACAAGTTTCCCGTTGGCGACCCAAGCGTCATCGGCGTCATATTGGCAGGTTCGCCCTACAGCGTCTACGACCCCGAGGCCTTCAAGGTCGACCTTGGACTGTTCCTTGGGCACATTCCCGTGCTGGGCATCTGCTACGGGGCACAGTTCATCAGCCACACGCTGGGCGGACGCGTGGAGCCTGCCGACAGCCGCGAGTACGGACGGGCCAATCTGACCACCATCGACCAGCAGTGTCCGCTGTTTCACGGTTTCGAGCCGAACAGCCAGGTGTGGATGAGTCATGGCGACACCATCACGGCCCTGCCCGATGGGTTCCACGTTGTAGCCAGCACGGCGAACGTTCATTTTGCAGCCTATCAAGCCGACGACAAGCCTGTCTACGGTGTCCAGTTCCACCCGGAGGTGGCCCATTCGCTGCAGGGCACGCAACTGCTGAAGAACTTCGTCGTGGACATCTGCGGCGGACATCAGGACTGGAGCCCCAAGAACTTCGTGGAGGCCACCGTGCAGGAACTGCGCGAACAGATTGGCCAGGACCGCGTCATTCTGGGCCTTTCGGGCGGTGTGGACAGCAGCGTGGCTGCCGTTCTGCTGAATCGGGCCATAGGCCGGCAACTGACGTGCATCTTCGTGGATCACGGCATGCTGCGCAAGAACGAGTTCCAGAACGTCATGCACGACTACGAATGCCTGGGGCTGAACGTTATCGGCGTGGATGCTTCGGACAAGTTCTTTGCCGACCTCGACGGTGTGACGGAACCCGAACGCAAGCGCAAAATCATCGGTCGCGACTTCATTGAGGTGTTCGATGCCGAAGCTCGTAAGATTACCGATGCCCGCTGGCTGGCTCAGGGCACCATCTACCCCGACCGCATCGAGAGCCTAAACATCACCGGAAAGGTCATCAAGAGCCACCACAACGTGGGGGGCCTGCCAGAAGAGATGAACCTACGGCTGTGCGAACCGCTGAAGTGGCTGTTCAAGGACGAAGTGCGACGCGTAGGACGCCAGCTGGGGATGCCCGAGTACCTGATTACGCGCCATCCCTTCCCAGGTCCCGGACTTGCCGTTCGCATACTGGGAGCCATCACGCGCGAGAAAGTGCGCATCCTGCAGGAGGCCGACGACATCTTCATCCAGGGTCTTCGCGACCAGGGACTCTACGACCAGGTTTGGCAGGCAGGCGCCATACTGCTCAGCGAAGTGCGCAGCGTGGGCGTGATGGGCGATGAACGCACGTACGAGAACCCCATTGCCCTGCGTGCCGTCACGAGTAGTGACGCCATGACGGCCGACTGGGCCCGGCTGTCCTACGACTTCCTGGCGCGTGTGTCCAATGATATTATTAACAAGGTGCGTGGGGTCAACCGCGTTTGCTACGACATCTCGTCGAAGCCGCCTGCAACAATCGAGTGGGAATAATGAACGGAGTATATACCATAGGACTGCTCATAGTCTCGAACATATTCATGACGTTTGCGTGGTACGGTCATCTGAAACTGCAACAGATGAAGGTGCTCTCGGACAGCACGCCCCTCTACGTCATCATCATTCTGAGCTGGATGCTGGCCCTGGCCGAATATGCGTGTCAGGTGCCCGCCAACCGCTACGGCTACGTGGGTAACGGAGGCGACTTCAACCTCATGCAGCTGAAGGTCATACAGGAGGTCATCTCGCTGATGGTGTTCACGGGCTTCACCGTGCTGTTTTTCAATAGCGAGACGTTCCACTGGAACCACTTTGCGGCCTTTGTCTGCCTGATACTGGCCGTGTACTTTGTTTTCATGGACTGATGGAGCAACTCTTACAATTATATAAGGAATACGCGCACGAAGCGCCTGCGCGCGTGGAGCCCATCACGGGCAGCGGCAGCAATCGTCAGTACTATCGGCTGTTCGATGCGCATGGGCAATGTGTGATAGGCGTAGTGGGAACTTCACGTGAGGAGAATCACGCCTTCGTCTATCTGGCCCGACATTTTCGCGCGAAAGGACTGCCCGTGCCCGAGGTGCTCGGCGTGAGCAACGACGAGCGTTGTTACTTGCAGCAGAACGTGGGCCAACGTGCTCTCTTCGATGCCCTGCGTACTGGTCGCGAGGCAGGAGGACACTACAGCGAGGAGGAGATTCAGTTGCTCCACCGCACCATTGCCCTTCTACCCGACTTTCAGCTGAAAGGTGCTGATGGACTGGACTTTACACAATGCTATCCGCAGGCTGAGATGGACGAGACGAACGTCATGTTCGACCTCAACTACTTCAAGTACTGCTTCCTGAAGACACAAGACGTGGACTTCCATGAGATACGCCTCGAGGAGGATTTCCGCCAATTGGCTCGCGACATTACGACCAGCGACGAACAGGGTTTCCTCTATCGCGACTTCCAGGCACGCAACGTGATGCTCGACAGCACGGACACACCCTGGTTCATCGACTTCCAGGGCGGAAGACGCGGCTCGCTGTACTACGACGTGGCCTCCTTCCTCTGGCAGGCATCTGCCCGCTACCCCGACGAACTGCGCCAAGCGCTCATAGACACCTACATCCGTTCGCTGCGCCGCTATCGCGAGGTGGATGCTATGGCCTTCCGCCAACGCCTGCGCCTATTTGTTCTCTTCCGCCTTCTGCAGGTGCTGGGGGCCTACGGCTTCCGAGGCTGTTTCGAGCGTAAGCAACACTTCATCCAGAGCATTCCACCCGCCCTACGGAATCTGCGCCAGCTGCTTGACGAAGGTGCCTGCCCCTACCCCTATCTGCGTCAGGTGCTGGAGCAATTGACAACGTCTGGTCCCTCTAGTCATACTAGTTCTACTAGTTATACTAGTCCTACTAGCCCTTCCAGCCAACTTGTTGTCCGCATCTTCAGTTTTTCCTATAAGAAAGGTATACCCGAGGACGAAAGCGGCAACGGAGGCGGATACGTCTTTGACTGCCGTTCGACCCACAATCCTGGGCGCTACGAGCCCTACAAGCAACTGACGGGATTGGACGAACCCGTGATTCGATTCCTGGAGGAGGACGGAGAGATTCTTACCTTCCTGGAGAGTGTCTACCGACTGGCCGACGCCCACGTAGAGCGCTACATCGAGCGAGGGTTCACCAGCCTGATGTTCTGCTTCGGCTGTACAGGCGGCCAGCATCGCAGCGTCTACAGCGCCCAGCATCTGGCCGAACATCTGCATCAGAAGTATGGCATCGAGGTGCAACTATGCCATCGCGAACAGGGAATCCAGCAGAAGTTCGCTCGGATGAGCGATAAACCGACTGGCACCGGCCTGTAACAACTGGTCACGGTCGCGGAACCCCCAAAGCACAGAAATGCAGGGAAGCCCCGAATTGCGGGCTGTCAGCACGTCCACTTCGCTATCGCCCACGTAGACAGTCTCTTCCTGGCGTGCATCCAGTGCGCGCAGGGCCAGATGCACCATGTCGGGGGCGGGCTTCAAAGGCACTCCTTCGCGCTGTCCAATGGCCACATCGACAACATTATGGAAATAGGTGGCATACAATTCGTCAACGCCAGCCTGCAGTTTGTTGCTGACAATGGCGGTCGCGTAGCCCATTTCGTGTACCTGTCGGAGCATATCGGCCACACCGGGATAGAGGCTGGTATTGTCCTGACAATGGAGAAGATAGTGTTCCTGAAAACAGGCGAAACAACGTTCCAGCTCAGCCGTCCCGACACCCTCGGGCACAGCCCGTTCGACTAACCGATGGACACCATTGCCAACAAATCGGCGCACCTCTTCCAGCGTGCGTTCGGGCCATCCCATCTGCCGTAGGGCGTGGTTCACGCTGTTGGCCAAGTCCTGCAGGGTGTCGGTCAGCGTGCCGTCGAGGTCGAAAACAATTGCACGTATCATTTGAAATACGGAACCATGCGGCTCAGATACTTGCCGATGATGTCAAACTCCAGGTTCACTACGGAGCCCACGTGAATGTCGTGGAAGTTGGTATTCTCGAAGGTGTAGGGGATAATGCACACCTCAAACTCATTGTCCGTAGGGCGGCAAACCGTCAGGCTAACACCGTTCACCGTGACGCTACCCTTGTCCACCGTCACGTATCCGCGACGCACCATTTCGGGCGACGAGGTGTAATGAAAACGGAATACGTACGACCCCTTTTGGTCCTCCACGCTAACACACTCAGCCGTCTGGTCGACGTGGCCCTGAACGATGTGACCGTCCAGTCGGCCATTCATCATCATGGAGCGTTCCACATTTACAGCATCACCTTCACGAAGCATAGCTAAATTACTTCGTTCCAGTGTTTCACGCATCGCAGTGACGGTATATGTGTTGTCCGTCAGACGCACTACTGTCAGACACACGCCATTGTGCGACACACTCTGGTCAATCTTCAACTCCCCGACAAACGAGCACGTCAGCGTCAGGTGAACATTGTCAAGTTCTTTCTCTATGGCCACAACACGGGCCGTCTCTTCTACAATTCCTGAAAACATATCTATTTGCGTTTTTCTTTTCTTCTGCAAATGTACAAAATTAATCTGAGACGACCAAACTTCTGCAAGACGAAATTCGTTCAAATCCGCCAGTTAGTTGGCTTATCGTAAAGTGGTCATGAGTGTCACGTGTCACGAGTGTCATCAAGCAATTCGGAGTGCAAAAGTCAGCATAATAATATATAAATATAATTTATATATATTATGATCCAGAAATCACCCCCGCAGTTGAAAATCCTTAATGACACTCATGACATCGTGACCTTAATGACACGCTCCACACAGGTCAAAGACTAGTAGGACAACGGCCCGCTCATTAATAACGGATGTACACATACAATAATAATGCTGAAACAATGTTAAAAAGGAGGGCGCAGATTTGGTAAATTCGCGAAAAACACGTACCTTTGTACGCGTTTAAGAAGAACATCCTGAAAACATAACGTAAGACAATGATAACGAGTAAGAAAAGTATCCTACTGATCATAGCAGCTATCGCGCAACTGCTGCCAGCGATGGGGCAAAAGAAGTGGACTCTGAAGGACTGCCTGGACTATGCGCTGCAGAATAATCTGCAAATCCGGAAAGGGCACGTCAGCGAGCAGCAGGGCGACGTGACCCTGTGGCAGAACAAGGGAGCCTTGTTCCCCAGCCTCAGTTTCGCTATGACCCAGAGCATGGGCTACCGCCCCTTCGAGCAGAACACGGCCATCGTGCAGAATGGACAGGTGACCAATACCACAAAGAAAGTGACCGAGCAGGGTTCGTACGGTCTGAACGCCAACTGGACCATCTGGAACGGGGGCATCAACCAGAAGAACATCAAGGCACAGAAGTTGCAGAACGAAATTACGCAACTGTCCACCCAGCAGAGCGAGCTCTCGATTCAGGAACAGATAGCCCAGCTGTACGTGCAAATCCTCTACAGCACCGAAGCCAAGCGCGTGAATGAGCAACTGGCCGAGACAGCCAAGAGCCAGTACGAACGCGGACAGCAGATGATGCGGCAGGGACAGATGTCGAAGGCCGACGTGGCACAGCTGGAAGCCCAGTGGAAGAGCGCACAGTACGACATCATCGCCAGCGAGACACAGGTACTGAGCTACAAGCGGCAACTAAAAGCCCTGCTGGAACTGGATCTGACCACGACATTCGACGTTTCGGGCACAGAACCCACCGACGAGCAAGTGCTGGCTCCCATCCCATCGGCGCAGAGCGTCTACGAGAAAGCCCTGAACCAGCGTCCCGAAATCAAGAGTGCAGAACTGAGCATCGAAGCTGCCAACATGAACATCGACATCGCCCGGCGCGGTTACTACCCCACCATCGGTTTGAGCGCCAGCCTGGGCGACAGCCACTACACGGGCAGCCAAGACAACTGGGGCGAACAAATGAAGCGTAACCTGAACATGAGCGCAGGCTTGAACGTGAGCGTACCCATCTTCGACAACCGCCGCAACAAGAGCGCCGTAGAACGGGCCAAACTGGAGAAGCTGAACAGCCAGCTGGACCTGCAGGACAAGAAGAACGCCCTGTCGAGCACCATCGAGAACTACTGGCTCAATGCCAACAGCAACCAGCAGCGATTCCTCTCCGCACGGGCCAAAGTGGAAAGCGTGGCAACGAGCTACGAACTGCTGAACGCACAGTTCCAGAACGGGCTGAAGAACATCGTGGAGCTGCAGCAGGGTCACGACAATCTGGTAAGCGCCAAGCAGGACGAGCTGCAAAGCAAGTACAACACTCTCCTGAACATACAGTTGCTGAAGTTCTACAGCGGAGAGAATATCAACCTATAACCCTGAGAACCATAAGACCTATAAGCCCTATAAGACCTATAAAAAGAAAAAAAATATGAAACCAACAAAACTTCTCTGTGCCCTCTGTCTTCTCTGCGCGCTCTGCATTTCATGCAAGCCCAAGATGGAGTTCACCTACTCCACAGCCACCGTGGAGAAGCAGGACATCATGACCAGCGTGACAGCTACAGGAACCATCGAACCGGTAACCAGCGTGGACGTGGGTACACAGGTGAGCGGCATCGTCAGCAAACTGTACGTCGACTATAACAGCGTGGTCAAGGCCGGACAGGTCATTGCCGAACTGGACCGCACTAACCTGCTCTCCACACTGGCCAGCACACAGGCTAACCTGAAGAGCGCCCAAAGTGAGCTCGACTACCAGAAGACCAACTACGAACGCTACAAGAACCTCTACGACCAGGGACTTATCTCGGCCAACGACTACGACCAGGCCCGACTCTCCTACGTCCGTGCCCAGCAGACCGTAGCCCAGCAGCGCGAGAGCGTGAAGCGTGCCGAGACCGACCTCGGCTATGCCACCATCACCAGCCCCATCGACGGCGTAGTACTGTCGAAGGAGGTGGAGGAAGGACAGACGGTGGCCTCCAGCTTCAGCACCCCCACCCTGTTCAAGATAGCACAAGACCTGACCGACATGCGCGTCATAGCCGACGTTGACGAGGCCGACATAGGCGAGGTGAAGGAGGGACAGCGCGTGTCGTTCACCGTAGATGCCTTCCCCAACGACGTATTCGAGGGCTCCGTGACCCAGGTACGCCAACAGGCCACGACGGAGAGCAACGTGGTGACCTACGAGGTAGTCATCAGTGCCCCCAACAACGACCTGAAGCTGAAGCCCGGACTCACAGCCAACGTCACCATCTTCACAATGGAAGTGAAAGACGTGCTGGCCGTCAGCAATAAGGCACTGCGCTTCAAGCCCACCGAAGCCATGCTGAACGAGGGCGAGACCATCACAGACACCGATGCACGCCAGAAGGTGTGGGTGAAGGAGGGACTGAACTTCAAGGCACTGGCCGTAGAGACCGGAACGACCAACGGTACGCTGACCCAAATCCTGAGCGGAGCATCGGCAGGAACGGAAGTACTGACCGACGTGCAGACAGGCGGAGAGCCCGAGGAGGAGCAAGCCAGCAACCCCTTCATGCCGCGTCCGAAGAATAACAATAAGGACAAGAACAAAAAGTAAGAAGTCGTGTATGGCAGACGATAGAAAAGTCGTAATAGAGCTCCAGAATGTGCGTCGCGAGTTCCGCGTGGGCAGCGAGACCGTAAAGGCCCTGCGCGGCGTAAGCTTCAAGATACACGAAGGCGAGTTCGTGACCATCATGGGCACCTCCGGCTCGGGCAAGTCGACACTGCTGAACCAACTGGGATGCCTGGATACACCCACATCGGGAGAATACATCCTGGACGGAGTGCCCGTACGCAAGATGCGCCGCCGCGACCGTGCCGTGCT
The DNA here is from genome assembly GCA_905234735.1 of uncultured Bacteroidaceae bacterium. Lineage (GTDB taxonomy): Bacteria > Bacteroidota > Bacteroidia > Bacteroidales > Bacteroidaceae > Physcousia. The sequence continues at coordinate 161,139 of CAJOJA010000005.1, forward strand.
GCGCAACCGCAAGATTGGCTTCATCTTCCAGAACTACAACCTGCTGGCCAAGACAACGGCCGTGGAGAACGTGGAGCTGCCCCTGATGTACAACAGCGCCTACTCCGCCAAGCAACGCCGTGAGGCCGCCATCAAGGCCTTGCAAGCCGTAGGACTGGGCGATCGACTGGAACACAAATCGAACCAGATGTCGGGCGGCCAGATGCAACGTGTGGCCATAGCCCGTGCCCTGGTGAACAACCCCGCCGTCATACTCGCCGACGAGGCAACAGGTAACCTGGACACACGCACTAGCTTCGAAATCCTGGTGCTCTTTCAGGAACTGCACCGCCAGGGGCGTACCATCATCTTCGTCACCCACAACCCCGAGATTGCCCAGTACAGCAGCCGCAACATCATGCTGCGCGACGGAAAGATTCGCGAGGACGTGGAGAACCACAACATCCTGTCGGCTGCCGAAGCACTGGCCGCACTGCCGAAGAACCAGGATGATTAGTTGAAAGTTGAAAGTTGAAAATTGAAAGTTCAAGATTGAAAGTTGAAAGTTATTTATGAACTTTGCTAACCTACTGAAAGTGGCCATTACGGCCGTCATGAGCAACAAGTCGAGGACGCTGCTCTCCACGCTGGGCATCATCATCGGTGTGGCCGCCGTCATCACGATGATGGCCATCGGACAGGGCTCGAAGGACAGCATCCGCAAGGAGCTCTCCAAAATGGGCACCAACCTGCTCACCATCCGCCCCGGCGGCGATATGCGCGGCGGTGTGCGACTCGACCCCTCGGCCATGCAGACACTGAAGATGGCCGACTACGAAGCCATCCAGGAAGAGGCCACGCTCATCACCCACATAAGCCCTGAGGTGACCGCCAGCGGACAGGTCATCTATGGTGCCAACAACACCAATACCACCATCTACGGCGAGAGCACCGAATACCTGACCATCAAGCTATGGGAAATCAAGGACGGCGACTGCTTCACAGAGGAGGACATCAAGAAGAGCTCCAAGGTCTGCGTCGTGGGCACCACCATCGTAGAGGAACTCTTCGGCGACAAGAACTACGACGCCGTTGGCAAAACCATACGCTTCAAGAGCATACCCTTCCGCATCGTGGGCATACTGAAGTCGAAGGGCTACAACTCGTGGGGTATGGACCAGGACAACGTGATGATAGCCCCCTACAGCACCGTCATGAAGCGCATTGCCGCACAGACATTCTTCAGCAGCATCAACGTCAGCGCCCTGAAGGAGGAACTGAGCGAAGACGCCATTGACGAACTGACCACCATCCTGCGACGCAACCACAAAATCAAGGAAGGCGGCGACGACGACTTCACCATCCGCTCGCAACAGGAGATGATGGAGACAATGTCGAGCACGATGACCACCCTGCAGACGGTGCTCGTCGTTGCAGCGGCCTTCTCGCTCTTGGTAGCCGGCATCGGCATCATGAACATCATGCTCGTGAGCGTAACGGAACGCACGAAAGAGATAGGATTGCGCATGAGCGTAGGCGCACGAGGCATAGACATCAGCCGACAGTTCCTGCTCGAAAGCATCATGATTAGCCTCTCCGGCGGCATCATCGGCATCGGACTGGGCTACCTGCTCACCTGGATTGCCATCCTGATAGGCTTCCCTGCCACAGTCCCCCTGTGGAGCGTGCTGGTCAGTTTCGGCGTGTGCGCCCTCATCGGCCTTCTTTTTGGCTACATACCGGCCCACAAAGCCGCCACGATGGACCCCATCGAGGCACTGCGATACGAATAAAGTGAAAAGTGAAAATATAGCGATATGAGAAAGTTTTTTGTTTGTCTGATGCTGTGCATCGCCATCGGTGCAACAGCAAGGGAGAAGAGGGACGACTCGAAGTATCTGGCAGGCGCCGTACCCGAAGTCAACGGTCTGGTCACGTTCAAGAAGAGTTTCACCGTACCAGGGAAGTCGCCCCAGGAAATAAGAGAAGTGGTGAAGACACTCATCGGAGGCATGGTGAACAACTCCATCCCTGCCCCAGGCAACTATGCCCGCATCATGGAGGACAGCGAACAGTGCTTCGTGGCTCGCGTCTGCGAGTGGATGGTGTTCAAGAAGAAGTTCCTGAACCTCGACCGAACCCGTTTCCGCTATCAGATCGAGGTGAACTTCGAAGGCTCACGGGTGGAAACGACCATCCACCAGCTCACCTACTACTATTCCGAGAACATGGAAGGCGAACAGGGTATGCTCTTCAAGGCCGAAGAATGGATTTCGGACAAGGAAGCCCTGAACAAGACACAGACCAAGCTGTACCCGAAGAGCGGCAAGTTCCGCCGCAAGACCGTAGACCGCATGGAGGAAATCTTCGACAATCTCATGGACGCCTTTGAAGAGAAGGAGGTGGCACCCGTGAAACCCGTTCGCAAATCGGTAGTCGAGGACTGAAGATGACCAATCAGGAAAAGGCCGAACAGTATTTCCAGCAGGGAAACCAGTTTCGCAAGCAAAGCGACTGGCAGCACGCACTGGAGTGCTACCACCACGCCATAGAACTGGACCCCACATCCCCTGCGGTCAAAGCCAAGGAGATGGTGGACAACATACTGAACTACTATTGCAAAGAAATGTTTAATCCATAAAAAAAAGAAAGGTAAAAAGAGAAAATGAGAGGGACTATCGTAGTTGATACTGAACGCTGCAAGGGGTGCAACCTCTGCGCCGTAGCATGTCCTCTGAAAATCATCAGAATGAGCCAGAAGCAAGTCAACCGCAAGGGCTACCACTTTGCTGAGCAGCTTGCACCAGGCATGTGTACAGGTTGCACCAGTTGTGCCATCGTCTGCCCGGACGGTTGCATATCAGTTTATCGGACAAGGTAAAAAGATTAGAAAACATGGAGGAAAAAGAGATTTTACTTATGAAGGGGAACGAGGCCGTAGCCCATGCAGCCATACGCTGCGGATGCGACGGCTACTTTGGTTACCCCATTACTCCCCAAAGTGAGGTTCTGGAGACACTCTCTTTAGAGAAACCCTGGGAAACCACGGGGATGGTTGTGCTTCAGGCAGAAAGCGAAGTGGCCAGCATAAACATGCTGTACGGAGGTGCGGCCACAGGAAAGCGTGTGATGACTTCGTCCAGCAGCCCTGGCGTGGCCCTGATGCAGGAAGGCATCACCTATATGGCAGGTGCCGAACTGCCCGGACTCATCGTCAACGTGCAGCGTGGAGGCCCAGGCCTGGGCACCATCCAACCCAGTCAGGGCGACTACTTCCAGAGCACACGAGGCGGAGGCAACGGCGACTACAACGTCATCGTACTGGCTCCGGCCAGCGTACAGGAAATGGCCGATTTCGTCGACCTCAGTTTCACCCTGGCCTTCCGCTATCGTACTCCGGTAATCATGCTCTCCGACGGTGTCATCGGACAGATGATGGAGAAGGTCGTACTGCCACCATTCAAGCCCCGTCGAACGGACGAAGAGGTTCGCCTGGAATGTCCGTGGGCCGTAACCGGTATGCGTGGACGCAGCAAGAACATCATCACCAGCCTTGAGCTGGACCCCTCAGCTATGGAACAGCACAACCTGCAACTGCAGAAGAAGTACCAGACCATCCGCGAAAACGAAGTTCGCTACGAGGAATTCCTGACCGACGATGCCGACTATCTGATAGTAGCTTTTGGCTCTGCATCCCGTATCGCACTGAAGTCCATCGAGATATGCCGTCAGAAGGGCATCCGTGTGGGCATGCTTCGCCCCATCACGCTGTGGCCCTTCCCCACAGCCCGCATTGCCGAACTGGCAGAGCGCGTCAAGGGCATACTGAGCGTGGAAATCAATGCCGGACAAATGGTTGAGGACATCCGCCTGGCCGTAGAAGGACGCACACCCGTCAACCACTACGGACGCATGGGCGGCATCGTGCCTGCCCCCGACGAGATTGTCGATGCTATTGAGAAAATGAGGAAATAAGAAATATGGAAGACGTGAATAAGATGCTGGCCGAACAGCAGCAGGAACTGGAACGCATACGCAGCAAGCGCAGCCGATACGGAAACATGGAAGCCGTGCGCAAGGTGCTGAACGTCGTATTCCTGGTGCTGGCACTGGTGGGCATCATTCTCTATTTCTGGAGTCCCGACAAGCATATCGCCGGCCTCATGGTGATTGCCGTCGGCATGATCGTAAAAATAGTGGAATTCTTTATTCGATTTATGTTCTAAGAAACAACAATGGCAAATAATCAAGAAATAATCAAACCCGAGAACCTTGTTTACAGGAAACCCCGACTGCTCAACGACAACCCGATGCACTACTGCCCGGGATGCGGACATAGCGTGGTGCACAAACTCATAGCTGAGGTCATCGAGGAAATGGGCCTTGAGGAAAAGGCTATAGGCATCTCCCCCGTAGGGTGTGCCGTATTCGCGTATAATTATATCGACATCGACTGGATTGAGGCCGCCCACGGGCGCGCTCCAGCCATCGCCAGTGCAGCCAAGCGACTGAACCCCGAACACCTGATATTCACCTATCAGGGTGACGGCGACTTGGTCGGTATCGGTGCCGGCGAGACCATACATGCCCTGAACCGAGGCGAAAACATCGTCATCATCTTCGTCAACAACGCCATTTACGGCATGACGGGCGGACAAATGGCTCCCACCACACTGATGGGCATGAAGACCAGCACCTGTCCCTACGGACGTCAGGCCAACCTACACGGCTATCCCATAAAGTTGACAGAAATGGCCGCAATGTTCGAGGGCACATGCTACGTCACCCGTCAGTCCGTCAGCCGCGTGGCATACATCCGTCGCGCCAAGCAGGCCCTGCGGAAGGCATTCGAGTATTCTATGCAGGGACGCGGCAGTTCCCTGGTGGAAATCGTCAGCACGTGCAGCTCGGGCTGGAAACTCTCGCCCGAGGCATCGAATCAGTGGATGGAAGACAACATGTTCCCCTACTATAAGCTGGGCGACCTGAAAGACGTGAAAAGTTGAAATGTTGAAAAATTAAAAACACAGACGTGAAACAAGAAATAATCATAGCTGGATTTGGCGGACAGGGCGTTCTCTCGATGGGAAAGATTCTGGCATACTCCGCCCTCTTCGAAGGCAAGGAAGTAACCTGGATGCCTGCCTACGGACCCGAACAGCGAGGCGGAACTGCCAATGTCACCGTCATCGTCAGCGACGAACGCATCTCCTCGCCCATACTGAGCGAATTTGACGTTGCCGTTATCCTGAACCAGCCCTCGCTCGACAAGTTCGAGTCGAGCATCAAGCCAGGCGGTACCCTCATCTACGACCCCAATGGTATCAGCGAACCTCCCAAGCGCAAAGACATCACCATCTACCACATCGATGCCATTGGTGCAGCCACAGAACTCGACAACATCAAGGCATTCAATATGATAGTCCTGGGCGGATTGCTGAAGGTTTGCCCTGTGGTGTCTGACGAGAACGTGCAGAAAGCGCTGCGCAAGACATTGCCCCAGCGCCACCACAACCTGATTCCCCTGAACGAGGAAGCACTGCGTCGAGGCAAGGAAATCGTAGAGCTCGATTAAAAGCATGAGTTGGCGATTCCCGTTCATATTCCTTCTCTCACTGGTCCTCTGGGCAACACCCGAGACTGTATGGGGACAGAAATTCCGCACCGTCACCGACGATGCCTCCTCATCAGGAGGGTTCGATGGTGGTGTGCCCCGCGACGGAGGAGAGGATAAGAAGTGGGGACGCGATACGACAAGTACGGGCGACGGATTCGAGGTGCCCATCGGTGTGACACAATGGACGGTGGAAGAGCGACTCGGCAACATCATTCCTGCCGAGAACAAAGACACGGTCATCCACATGTTCCAATGGTTCAACGAAACCAGCGGCTACAACGGCGAGTACAGCTTCCTGGGCAACCTGGGAGCTCCCCGCCTCAGCCGCATCTATCTGCACCGCACCCCTGAACACCAGATTCTGTTCCTCCGCCCCTTCGACTTCCTCATCAGCGACCTGCACAACTTCCGTTTCTCCAACACACTGAGCCCGCTCACCAACCTCGCTTACCACAAGGTGGGCGACAAGAACAACGGACAAGAACGCCTCTACGCCTACTTCGCCACAAACATTAACAAGGTGTCGGGCATAGGCATGAAGTTCGACTACCTCTACGGACGTGGTTACTACAACTCGCAGGCCAACAGCCAGTTTGGCGGTACGCTCTTTGGCTACTATCTGGGCGAACGCTACAACCTGCACGCATACGTCAACTACAACCACCTGAAGATGGGCGAGAACGGAGGTATCGAAGACGATGCCTACATCCTCAACCCCCAGAGTTTCCCACGCAGCTACAGTTCGAAGGACATCCCCACTACACTCACCGATACGTGGAACCGCAACCAAAACACGGATGCCTATCTGACCCAACGCTATAACCTGGGATTCTATCGGAAGCTGGAGGTGCCCGACAGCCTGAAGCCCAAGATGCCATCGGACAACGAACTGCTGAAGCAAGTCACTGACAGCGTACGCCAACTTCTTGCGGCAGACACCCTGCAAAGGGCAGTCGTGCTCGACTCGCTGAAGACGAAATGGACATCCGAACAACCGGTTCCCAAGGAGTTCGTGCCTGTCAGCAGCATCATCCACACCGTGCGCATCAACAACCTGCGCCACACCCACTATTCCTATAAGACACCGTCGGGCTACTACACAAACCTCTTCTACGGTACGCTCACCGACGTGCGCGACATGACCAAGAATATCCAAGTTCACAACACGGTGGCGCTGGCCATGCGCGAGGGGTTCAACAAGTGGGCACAGATGGGCATATCGCTATTCGCCACACACGAGTTCAACTCCATCACGCTTCCTTGGTTGGCAGACGATGCCACATTGGCACGTAAGCGCTACACGGAACAGAACCTCTTCATTGGGGGTGAGATTAGCCGCACGCAGGGCAAACTGATTCACTACAATGTCAATGGACAGGTGTCTGTAGTGGGCGACGAGGTGGGCGACTTTGAGGTCGACGGTACAGGCGAACTGAACGTACGCATCAGCCGGAAGGACACGCTACAGGTGGAGGCTCACGCCTTTGTGAAGAGTGAGACGCCTAACATCTACTTTGAACATTACCACAGCCAGTTCCTATGGTGGGACAATGAACTCTCCAAACAATACAAGATGCGTGTTGAAGGAACCCTTCATCTGCCCCGTATCGGCATGTGGTTGAACGTAGGATTCGAAAACATTAAGAACCTGACCTTCTTTGCTGCAGAGAACACACTCACGGGTTCTGACCCAACCAGTACGCAGGCAGCCGACTACAGCCATAATGTCGTTGTGCGCCAGGCCGGTAGCAACATTCAGGTATTCTCTGCTACCCTGCGCCAGAACATGGCCTTCGGGCCCTTCCATTGGGACAACGATGTCACCTATCAGACAAGCAGCAACAGCGACGTACTCCCCCTACCCAAAATCTCGCTCTACAGCAACATGTATCTCAACTTCCGCATCGCCAAAGTGCTGAACGTCGAATTGGGAGCCGACCTGCGCTACTTCACCCGTTACTACGCCCCCGACTACAGTCCGGCCATACAGCAGTTTGTGGTGCAGGATGCCAGCAACCCACGCATCAAGATAGGCAACTATCCCATCGTTGGCGCTTACCTCAACCTCCACATCAAACACTGTCGAATGTACTTTGCCATGACCCACTTGAATGAAGGCTCCGGACACATGTTCTGGGCTCCACACTACCCCATGGACCCACGCACCTTCCACTTCGGCGTATCGTGGAATTTCTTTAATTAAATATAACTCCCCTTTAACTACCCTTCACTATGAAACATATCAAATGGGGCTTCATCGGATGCGGTGAGGTGACGGAAAAGAAGTCAGGGCCAGCCTTCAGCATGGTTCCCAACTCCAGTGTAGTGGCCGTGATGAGCCGCAATCTCGACAAGGTGAAATCATACGCCCAGCGACACAACATCCCTCGTTGGTACACCGATGCTCAGGCACTGGTCGACGACCCCGATGTGGATGCTGTCTACATCGCCACACCACCCTCCAGCCACGCTACATACGCCATCATGGCCATGAAGTCGGGCAAACCCGTCTACGTGGAGAAGCCCCTGGCTGCCAGCTATGCCGAGTGTCAGCGTATCAACCACATCTCGCAACAGACTGGCGTGCCCTGTTTCGTAGCCTACTATCGTCGCTACCTACCCTATTTCCAACGCGTGAAACAGCTGATTAAAGAGGGAGCCATAGGGAATGTCAGCAACGTGCAGATACGCTTTGCCGTACCCCCACGTGACCTCGACTACAATCGCGACAATCTCCCCTGGCGCGTCCAGCGCGACATTGCCGGAGGCGGCTACTTCTATGACCTGGCCCCTCACCAGATAGATTTGCTTCAGGAAATGTTTGGCCCCATCGTTCGCGCCCACGGCTACTCTGCCAATTTCGGAGGACTTTATCAGACGGAGGACACGGTGTCCGCCTCGTTCCAGTTCGGAAACGGTCTTCCCGGCTCTGGATCGTGGTGCTTCATCGCCCATCAGTCGGCCAAGAAAGACCGCATAGGCATTGCCGGCGATCAAGGAAGTCTGAGCTTCTCCGTCTTCACCTACGACCCCATCATACTCCAAAACGAGCAGGGCAAACAAGAGTTTGTCGTGCCCAATCCACCACACGTCCAACTGCCCCTCATCCAGAACATCGTAGAACATCTGCAGGGCACCGCCCACTGCAACTGCGACAGCATCAGCGCCACAACGGTAAACTGGGTTATGGACCGCATATTGAACAAAGGCTAAACAACGCATTCCGAGACTCCCTTCAGAACAATCGCACACTTTGCGGTTTGTATTTGCAAAAAGCACAGCACCCTGTTTGTAAGGTAACGGCCGATAAAATTTCATTTTATTTGGCCAAGAAGTAAAAAATTCGTAACTTCGCAGACTGAAAGGTAATAGATTGGAATCCGTGAGACTGATTGCGCTACAACACGACATCCTATGGGCACGTCCTGAGGAGAACCGTAAACGACTAGAGAAACAACTGGCCGCACACCCCAATGCTGACCTGTATGTACTCTGCGAGATGTGGCCAACAGGCTTTGCCACAGCACCGGAAAAGGTGGCCGAGGAGGCGACGGACAGCCCGTCGCTCCGTTGGATGCAGCAAATGGCCCATCAGTGCAACGCAGCCATTACAGGTAGTATTGCCACACGGCAAAACGGCCGTTTCTACAATCGCTTCTATTTCGTAAAGCCTGACGGCAGCGTCGAATATTACGACAAGCGCCATCTGTTCACCTACGGCGGCGAAGACCTGCGTTTCACCCGTGGCGAGCGGCGAGTGGTGGTGGAATGGCGGGGCGTACGGTTCCTCTTGGAGGTGTGCTACGACCTGCGTTTCCCTGTATGGAGCCGCAATCGCAAGGACTATGATGCGATACTCTATGTGGGCAATTGGCCCACACCACGCATTGAAGCTTGGAACGTCCTGCTCCGCGCACGAGCCATAGAGAACCAGTGCTACGTAGTGGGCGTAAATCGCGTGGGAAGTGACCCAAACTGCCACTACTGTGGATGTTCTGCTATCATCGACCCATACGGACGAAGCCTTGCAGCGTGCGAAAGCGATCAGGAAGCAAGCATGGAGGCCAATTTGGACATGGAATCCTTGGATGCATTCCGCAGGAAGTTCCCTGTGTTGGACGACGCAGACAGTCCCCTCTGATGGAAATCGCTAAACGAATATATCGTAAATAAATAGTAAATTGTAAAATCGCAAATAATATCAATGGAAAAGAAACTCTTACTTGGCGACGAGGCTGTAGCGCTGGGAGCATTGCATGCCGGCCTGTCGGGCGTATACGCCTATCCAGGTACGCCCTCAACCGAGATAACGGAATTCATTCAAGCTAACCTTTTGGCAAAGGAACGTGGTGTACACAGCCGTTGGTGCACCAACGAGAAGACGGCGATGGAGGCTGCCTTAGGTATGTCTTTTATGGGCAAGCGCGCGCTGGTGTGCATGAAACATGTAGGTCTGAACGTCTGCGCCGACCCGTTTGTCAATAGCGGCATGACGGGAGTGAATGGCGGCGTTGTGGTGCTCGTTGCCGACGACCCCTCGATGCACTCCAGCCAGGACGAGCAGGATAGCCGATTCTACGGTAAGTTCGCCCTGATTCCCACGTTTGAGCCCTCCAGTCAACAGGAAGCCTACGACATGATGGAGACAGCTTTTGAATACTCGGAACAGCAATGCCTGCCTGTACTGATGCGTGTGACAACCCGCATGGCCCACTCTCGCGCTGTGGTAGAGGTGAAGCACGAAGCCCGTCCGGAGAACGAGATGAACTACAATGCTGCAGCTGCCAACTGGGTGCTGCTTCCTGCCAATGCGCGTAGGCGTAATGATAAGGTAACGGCACAGCAGGTTCAACTGGAAGAGGATGCTGCGAACTCAAAATATAACTGCCTCTCCCTTAACGGAAAGGCTCCCCTGGGCATCATTGCCAGCGGCATAGCATACAACTATGTAAAGGAAATTGGTGTGGATGCTCCCATATTGAAGATTTCACAATATCCGTTACCAAAGCGTCTTGTGCGCCGACTGTTGGAAACCTGCGAGAAGGTGATGGTTGTCGAAGAAGGCCAGCCCTTTATCGAAGAACAGGTGCGTGGTGTCTTCGAGAGCCAGAACATCCTCGGACGACTGACAGGTGAACTGCCTCGCACGGGTGAATTGACCCCCGATTGCGTAGGGCAAGCAATCAATGCAGCAGCCAATAATTCTTCGCTCTTCACGCTTCACTCTTCATTCAAGCAAAGCGAAATTGTTGCCGCCCGTCCGCCACAACTTTGTCAGGGTTGCGGCCATCGCGATGTCTATACAGCATTGAACGAGGTGTTGAAGGAATATGAGCATCCGCGCGTATTTGGCGACATCGGTTGCTATACGCTGGGCTTCCTGCCTCCCTACAGAGCTATCCACTCCTGTGTGGACATGGGTGCCAGCATCACAATGGCCAAGGGCGCTGCCGATGCTGGTCAGTGGCCTGCTGTAGCCATCATCGGCGACAGTACCTTCACCCACAGCGGTATGACTGGTCTCTTGGATGCCGTCAACGAGAAAGCAAACATCACAGTTATCATCTCCGACAACCTCACCACCGCCATGACAGGCGGTCAGGACAGTGCCGGTACCAACAAGTTCGAGGCTATCTGCCTGGGACTTGGCGTAGAGCCCGAGCATCTGCATGTGGTAGTCCCTCTGCCCAAGAATATGCCCGAGATTACACGCATCATCCGCGAAGAGATTAACTATAAGGGCGTTTCTGTCATCATTCCCCAGCGCGAATGCATCCAGACTTTCAAGAGACACGCGAAGGAAAAGAAAGCTGCAGCCAATTCGAAATAACGACATATCGTCATAACGTAATAACGAAAAAATGAAGACCGATATAATTTTATGTGGTGTGGGAGGCCAAGGCATTCTCTCCATTGCCACCATCATTGGCGAAGCCGCCATGAACGAAAACCTCTATATCAAGCAAGCCGAAGTACACGGCATGAGCCAGCGGGGCGGCGACGTACAGTCGAACCTGCGCATCTCCAACCAGCCTATTGCCAGCGACCTTATCCCCAAAGGTGGGGCCGATGTCATCATATCGATGGAGCCGATGGAGGCCCTGCGTTACCTGCCCTACCTGAACAAGGAGGGATGGGTGATAACCTCAAGCGTTCCTTTCGTGAATATTTCTAATTATCCTGATATTGAGAACATAAAGGATGAACTGTCAAAACTACCACACGTCGTATCCATCGACATTGAGCAGATGGCGAAGGACAATCTGGTGCCTCGCTCTGCCAACGTGATTCTGCTGGGTGCAGCACAAAAAGCACTGGGCATTGATTACGAGAAACTAGAAGAAGCTATCCGTCGTGTTTTTGCCCGAAAAGGTGATGCTATCGTCGAAGCAAACATAAAGGCCCTCTCACTGGGACGGGCTGCCCAATAATAAAGACATAATAAAGAAAAAACAAGAATGAATACACCAATAGACACGTCACTGGTCGACGGACTGATTGCCAAGACGGGCATTCAAGATTTTGCTAAAGCTACCATCCGCGAGGTGAAACAGGTGGCAGCGATGGCTGAACAACAGAGTGGCGTGGAGTTCATCAAGATGGAGATGGGCATACCGGGACTGCCAGCTGCCAAGGTGGGCGTGGATGCACAAATCAGGGCGTTGCAAGACGGCATTGCCCATAGCTACCCCGACATCCAGGGTTACCCCGAACTAAAACGTCAGGCTTCGCGCTTTGTGAAGGCGTTCATCGGCGTGGACATTGCTGCCGAAGGCTGCGTTCCCGTCACAGGCTCCATGCAAGGCACTTATGCCTCCTTCCTCACTTGTTCGCAGGCCTCGAAGCAGAAGGACACCGTGCTGTTCATCGACCCTGGCTTCCCTGTACAGAAGATGCAATTGCAGGTGCAAGGCGTAAAGTACGAGACCTTTGATGTCTATGATTTCCGTGGCGATAAGCTGCGCGGCAAGCTGGAGAACTATCTCGCAAAAGGCAACATCTGCGCCATCGTTTATTCCAACCCCAACAACCCCTCGTGGGTTTGTTTGACAGAAAGCGAACTGCAGACGATTGGCGAACTGGCCACACAGTACGACACCATTATTATGGAAGACTTGGCATACTTCGCCATGGACTTCCGTCAGGATCTGAGCATTCCGTTCCAGCCTCCCTATCAGCCCACTGTTGCCCGCTATACGGACAACTACATGTTGCTCATCAGTGGTTCCAAGGCTTTCTCCTATGCAGGCGAGCGTATTGGTGTGGTATGCATAAGCGATAAACTGTTTCATCGCCACTACGACGACCTTTCGGCACGCTACGAGGGCCTTCCCTTCGGTCTGGTATTCAGCACCCGCATGCTCTATGCCCTCAGCAGCGGTACAAGCCATTCGGCACAATATGCGCTGGCCGAAATGTTCCGTTCAGCCTGCGACGGCGAATATCGTTTCCGCGATGAAGTAAAAGTTTATGGAGAAAGAGCCAAGAAATTGAAAGAGATATTCTTACGCCACGGATTCTACATCGTATATGACAAGGACGGAGACCAACCTGTTGCCGACGGTTTCTACTTCACCATCGGTTATCCCGGCATGACGAGTGGCCAACTGGCTCACGAACTGATGTATTATGGTGTCAGCGCCATCTGCCTCGTCACCACTGGCTCGCATCAGGAGGGTCTGCGCGTCTGCACCTCGTTTATCGAAGACCACCAGTACCAACAACTGGAAGAACGAATGCAAATATTCGAGGCAAATCATAAGGCATAATTCACAATTCATAACTCATAATTAATTTTTATGGAAACAAAAAACGTTTTTACAAAAGCTACACTGGCTGTTGCTCTAGCCATCTTCAGTAGCACAGCCGCCATGGGAGAACAGGACACCATCGCCACAACACCCCTCCAGTCGGATCTGACCGAGCACACGCTGTTGAGGAAGGCTGTAGGTGAGAAAGCGCCAAACTGGTTGAAAAATGTAACCGACCGCATTCAGCTTCACGGATACGCACAGGCTGGTTACAATTTCACCCGACAGGACAAGACCAACGTTAACTCATTTGAACTCAAGCGTATCCTCTTCTGGGCAGACGCCCGCATCACCGACCGCTGGTCGTTTCTCTTCATGCACGACTTCTCGAGTGTCGTACAGGAATTCTACACAGACTTTCGCATCACCAGGAACAAAGCCCTCACCGTCCGTCTGGGGCAGTTCAAGAACTGTCTGTCTCTCGAGAACCCCCTCTCCCCCACTGCTATGGAAGCCATCGATGTCTACTCGGATGGCGTAACTTTCCTGACAGGTTGCGGTAGCGACCCCCTGATGGGTGTACAGTATGGACGCGACCTGGGACTTTCCCTGTATGGCGAAACCAACAACGCCAAACTGCGTTACGAACTGCAGGTGATGAACGGACAGGGCATCAACAAAAAGGACGGAAACAATTTCAAAGACTTTATCGGACGAATCGAATACCGTCCCGTAAAAGGTCTGAACCTGGTGGCTACCGGACAAATCGGACGCGGACATAATGTGCTCAGCAACGGCAATGTGTCGGTCTACAATCCCACCATCCAGAACGGCAAGGACTACAAGCGCAATCGCTGGACAGTTGGTTTCGACTACAAATCAAATAAGTTCAACCTACACGGTGAATACCTGGAAGGCTACGACGACAAGACTGTCAGCCGAGGTGGCTACCTGACGGGCTCCGTGCCCTTGGGTACGCCAAAGGTGGAATTTGTAGGTTCGTACGACTATTTCAATTTCAACACCTCACTGGGGATGGACCAGCACAAAGCCATCGCCGGCGTACAGTATTGGTTCTACAAGAAGTGCCGCGTGCAGCTGCAATACGTCTACAAGAGTGCCTATCTCACAGGCAAGCCTTCCGAACCAACCACGCAGTTCGTACACGGCAATAGCCACGCCCTGATGTGTCAACTGCAAGTCCGCTTCAATTAACTCGTAATTCCATTCCTAATTATACATCATGTTTATAAAAGTTCTCCTGACCATTATTTTTCTGGTCATAATGATTGGTGTGGGATTTTACTCCCGCAAGCAAGCCAACAGTGTTGATGGATTTGTACTTGGCGGACGCTCCGTAGGTCCCTGGCTCACGGCATTCGCCTACGGAACGTCATATTTCTCCGCAGTAGTATTTGTAGGCTATGCCGGACAGTTCGGCTGGAAATATGGTCTTTCCAGTGCCTGGATTGGTATTGGCAACGCCCTCATCGGCTCGCTCTTAGCATGGATGATTCTGGGCCGTCGTACCAAGCTGATGACCCAACACATCGAGAGTCGCACGATGCCCGATTTCTTCGGAACCCGCTTCCGCGATCAAGGTCTGCGTGTGGCAGCCTCCATCATCGCCTTCGTTTTTCTGATTCCCTATACAGCCGGCGTCTATAGCGGCATTTCCCGTCTGTTTGAGATGGGTTTTGGCATACCCTACGAATACTGTGTCATCATCATGTCCATCCTGACGGCCATATATGTAATTCTGGGAGGCTACAAGGCTACTGCGATGAACGATTTCATTCAGGGTCTCATCATGCTCTTTGGAATTGTGGCTGTTATCATCGCCGTGTTGAATGATCAGGGTGGATTCAGTCAAGCCGTAGAACGACTCGCCACTATACCCTCGGATGCTGACCCGTTGGTGAATGGCGGCTTTGCCTCGTGGTTCGGTCCCGATCCCTGGGGATTGCTGGGGGTGGTCATTCTGACCTCTTTAGGCACCATGGGACTGCCGCAGATGGTGGGCAAATTCTACTCAATTACCGATGAGAGCGCCATCAAGCGTGGTACCATCATCAGCACCATCTTTGCCTTCATCGTGGCTGGCGGATGCTACTTCCTGGGTGGATTCGGACGTCTGTACGAGCCCGTCATAAACGAGGCGACCGGTAAGATAGCCTTCGACTCCATTGTGCCCGCCATGCTCGTCACCCTGCCTGATGTACTGATAGCCCTTGTGGTATTGCTGGTGCTCTCTGCCTCCATGTCCACGTTGGCCTCTCTTGTGCTGACCTCCAGTTCCACGATGACTCTCGATCTCATCTACCGCGACAAAAAGGCATTGCCCGGTGAGGTCGAGGAAGGTAGCATCGACGACATCGTATCGGAAAATATTGAACGCCGCAAGGTGGTCATCATGCGTGTGCTTATCGTATTCTTCATCGTCATCTCCCTGATGATAGCCCTGAATCCGCCCACCTTCATTGCTCAATTGATGGGTATCTCGTGGGGAGCATTGGCAGGTGCCTTCCTGGCTCCTTTCATGCTGGGTCTATACTGGCGTGGTGTTACCCCCGTTTCCGTATGGGCATGCTTCATCTGGGGCGTAGGTCTCACCGTCATCAACATGCTTCTGGGCAATCCCATCAATCCCATCAACTGCGGTGCTATTGCTATGGTCGGCGGCTTCCCAGTAGTATTCCTGGCAAGCCTCTTTACCAAGAAACTGCCTGAATCCGATGTGGAGCGTATGTTCCAATGCTACGAAATAAAATAATGTAACCACCACAAATGCTTGTCTAAACGCAGAATTTATTGTATTTTTGCACGAGATAAAGTCTATATTAATCAGAAAATCATGATTTGGAATCCGAATAAAGAATGTATGAGTCGCGACGAGAGGAGCGCGTTGCAAGGCAAACGTCTGCACAAGATAGTGGAATACGTCTACCACAACGTGCCATTCTATCGTCATAAGTTGCAGGAACTGGATATACGTCCCGATGACATACAGACCATCGAAGACATCAACAAACTGCCCTTCACTACGAAGAAAGACCTGCGCGATAACTATCCCTTTGGACTGCAGGCAGCCCCGCAGAGCGAAATTATTCGCATCCATGCCTCAAGTGGCACCACGGGTAACCCCACCATCGTGGGCTACACCCGCAAGGACATCGGCGTATGGAGCGAATGTATGGCCCGTTGTCTGACGGCATACGGTGTGACACGTGACGACATTTTCTCTGTGGCATACGGCTACGGATTGTTCACGGGTGGTCTGGGAGCGCACTACGGTGTAGAGCATATCGGCGCCTCTGTGATTCCTGCCGGAACGGGCAACACCGAGAAGCACCTGAAACTTATCCGCGACCTGGGCATCACCGGTCTGGCCTGCACTCCGTCCTATGCCTTGTATCTGGCAGAGACAATGGATAAACTGGGCATCAAGAAGGAGGACCTACGCCTGCGTGTGGGAGCCTTCGGTGCCGAACCCTGGACAGAAAGCATGCGACAGGAGATTGAAAGTCGCCTGGGCCTCAAGGGCTATAATATTTACGGGCTTTCCGAGATTATGGGCCCCAGCGTCAGCTACGAGTGTCAGATGCAGAACGGTTCCCACATCTGCGAAGACCATTTCTATCCCGAAATCATCAATCCCATAACCCTGGAACCTCTGCCTGCAGGACAGACGGGCGAGTTGGTCTTTACCACACTGACCAAGGAGGGTATGCCCGTGTTGCGCTATCGCACGCGCGACCTTTGCAACTTGATGCCCGGTACCTGTGATTGCGGTCGTACAGAAGTGCGCATGGGACGCATTCAGGGCCGCTCCGACGACATGCTCATCATCCGCGGTATCAATGTCTTCCCATCTCAGGTGGAGAGTGTCATCCTTTCATTGCCAGAGTTCGCACCTCACTACCTGTTAGTTGTGGATCGCGTCAACAATCTGGATACCCTACAAGTACAGGCAGAGCTGCGTCAGGAGGTATTTACCTCCACCTTCGATACGCCTGCTGCCGTAGAGGCACTGGAGAAGAAGTTGGCTGCTAAGCTGAAGAGCGTACTCAGCATTGCTGCAAAAGTTCAACTGAAGGCTCCTGGTACTATCGAGCGCAGTCAGGGCAAGAGCGCACATGTCATCGACAAACGTAAACTTTAATTCATAATTAACAATTCATAATGAGTGAAAAACATGAGGGGTTGTACTTTAACCCCGAATATGAAACCATGACGCGCGAGCAGATTGAGGCCCTCCAGTTGGAGCGTCTGCAGCAGACCGTGCGTCACTGCATGAACAACGAGTTATATCGCAAGAAATTTGCGGAAGCCGGTATCACACCTGACGATATCAAGACGCTGGCAGACGTGCGCAAGCTGCCTTTCACCACAAAGCAAGACTTGCGCGAGAGCTACCCCTTCGGATTGGCTTGCGTACCCACACGCGACTGCGTTCGTCTACATTCTTCCAGCGGAACAACGGGCAACCCTACCGTTATTCTGCACACCAAGAAGGACCTCGACGAATGGGCCAATCAGGTGGCACGTAACCTATGGATGGTGGGACTGCGTCCCGACGACGTATTCCAGAACTCCAGCGGCTACGGCATGTTCACGGGAGGCCTGGGTTTCCAGTACGGAGCCGAGAAACTGGGTATGCTCACCGTTCCCGCTGCTGCTGGTAACTCCCTGCGTCAGATTAAGTTCATCAAGGACTTCGGCACGACTGCCATCCACGCCGTTCCCTCATACGTCACCCGCCTCTACGAGGTGATGAAGGAGGAGGGCGTAGACCCACGTCGTGACACCAAGCTAAAGGTGCTGGCCATCGGCGCCGAGCCTCACTCGGAAGAGCAGCGCAAACGCATCGAGGACATGATGGGCGTAAAAGCTTACAACTCCTTCGGTATGTCGGAGATGTGCGGCCCTGGCGTTGGTTTCGAATGCCCTGAACAGAATGGTATGCACTTCTGGGAGGACTACTACATCGTGGAGATTGTAGACCCTGAGACGCTGGAGCCCGTGCCCGACGGCGAGATTGGCGAACTGGTGCTCACGACACTCTGTCGCGAAGCCATGCCCCTGTTGCGCTACCGCACACGCGACCTGACCCGTGTACTGGGTCGGACCTGCCCCTGCGGCAGAAACCACGTGCGTATAGATCGTATGAAAGGCCGCTCAGACGACATGATGGTGCTGCGTGGCGTGAATATCTTCCCCATCCAGATTGAGAAGATTCTGATGCAGTTCAGCGAACTGGCCAACAACTACCTCATCACGCTCACTACCGACGAGGAGAACGACAACATGACCGTAGAGGTGGAACTCGCACAATCCACAGACGACTACGCCAAGTTACAGACGCTGGAGAAGGAAATCCGCCGTCGCCTGAAGGACGAAATACTGCTCACCCCCATCGTGAAATTGGTACCTCTCGGCACGCTACCCGTAAGCGAAGGCAAGGCCGTACGCGTCGTCGACAAACGCAAAGTCTACCAGTAAGGCCCCTCTTCCCGCTCCCCCCGTAGGGAGGAAAGCTTCAAACATTAAACATTAAACTTTAAACTTTACAAAATATGACCATCCATCAACTTTCCATCTTCATCGAGAACCGTTCCGGCACACTCATCAAGGTTCTCGAAGCTTTTAAGGAAGCAAACATCCAGCTCATTGCCTCCACCATTGCTGACACTGCCGAGTACGGAATCCTGCGCATCATCTGTGGCGAGCCCCAGCGTGCCTGCGAAGAACTGAAGAAGGCCGGCATTGCCGTTGCCATCTCCGATGTCTTCGCCCTGCAGCTCGACAACAGGCCCGGCTCTGCAGCCGATGTCATTAAGTGCTTCAGTCAGGCAGGCATCAGCATCACCTACATCTACACATTCCTGATGCAAGGCAAGGGCATACTCGTCTTCCGTACCGACAATACGGAACTGGCCAGGAAGACCATTGAAGAAAACCATCTGCCCTACATCGCCGAGGAGGACCTCACCGAATGGGCTTAGTTCATCAAGGCTAAACAACGAACCTCACGGCCCAACTCTCTACGGACTTACTAATACAACAACACAGCGCCCTACACTATGAGAAAAGGGGGCAATTGGTTGCGGGTCAGGGCGCAGCGGCGTGTAAGATTGTCGCTGCGCCCTATTTCATTCAGCGGCTACTTCGCTTCGTCATCACTACCTCAGATATCCCAGGCGTTGTCTTCGCGACCAAGCTTTTAATTATATTATTGGTGTCCGCTAAAACTTTTAATCCATAAAAAAATTAAGGTCGGTATCCTCGCTAGGATTCCGACCTTTTAGTTACCTTTGTTTTTGCGACAA
>CAJOJA010000006.1 GCA_905234735.1 uncultured Bacteroidaceae bacterium
CCTGCTCACCAATTCTCAACCAGCCACTATCCAGCTCTCTGTGGCTTCCAACATGGAATGGTCGGCATCGTCGACATCCAATTGGCTGACGGTCAGTCCGACATCCGGGAAAGGTGATGCTACGTTGACACTCACCGTAGCAGACAATCCGTCAGTCAACAGTCGCACAGGTTCTATCCTATTCAAAACGGCAGATGAGGAGAAGGAAATCACTATCACTCAGCCGGGACGCACGCTCTCGGTCAGCGCCACTGAAATATCCATTGATGAGGAGGGCGGTACATCCGATCCCATCACCGTGACCACGGACGGCACGTACACCGTAACCTCTTCAGAAAGTTGGGCAACCATTAGTCAGAGTGGAAATTCTTTCACCGTTACAGCCGCTGCCCTTACGGGTGACACCCGAACAACAACCATCACTGTATCCTTGACGGGGTTGAAGAATGGCGAAAGTTTGTTCAGGAATATAAAAGTTTTGCAGAGGGGGGCCTCGCAAGACTTCACCGTCACCGGCAATGGCAAGACTGTCACCTTCAAGATGATAAAGGTGAAGCCGGGAACGTTCCAGATGGGGCATGCGGGTAGCGAAGATGTGTATACTCAAGTACATAGCGTGACCCTAACCAACACCTACTTCATGGGCGAGACGGAGGTGACTCAGGGGCTGTGGTATGCGGTGATGGGTCAGTCGCCAACGTCAGACGGGGACAAATGGGAATCGCAATATGGTATAGGGGATAATTATCCAGCGTATCGCATCAGCTATGAAGACTGCCAGAAGTTCCTGACGAAGCTGAACCAGCTGACGGGTCAGCAGTTCCGCTTCCCCACGGAGGCCGAATGGGAATTTGCAGCCAAGGGTGGAACAAAGTCGCAGGGCTACACCTACGCCGGAAGCAACACGATAGGCGATGTGGCCTGGTATGAAGATAATAGTGGAGGCAAGACGCATGAAGTGAAGACCAAGAAGGCCAACGAACGGGGCCTGTACGACATGAGCGGTAACGTATGGGAGTGGTGTGCCGACTGGTACGGTTCGTACAGTTCCGGTGCGCAGACGAACCCCACCGGGGCTACTTCGGGCTCCTACCGCGTGAGCCGTGGGGGTAGCTGGAACAACACAGCCTCGCTCTGCCGTGTAGCTAACCGCGACTACTATGCGCCCTCGTACCGCGGCCACTGCCTGGGCTTCCGCCTAGCTCTGTAGCCCAGCCCTGCCTGCTCCGTATAATCAGATAGGGAAGAACAGGAAATGTCATCTTGTCTGAAACGTACCTCTCCGTACGATTTCAGCAAATAGTGGGAACGGGATTCCCGCATACATCGTATGGCCTCTGGTAGTAACAAAATTATTACCATTTTCTTGGATAATAGTAATGGAATTATTACCTTTGCATCATCGAATGATAAAGAAACATAATGAGAAGATATAAGGTGATTGATGTCATCAGGCTTTTACTGGCGGATGGATGGGTTCAGCAGAAAACCAAGGGGACAGACCATGTCCAGTTTGTCCACCCGACCAAGAAGGGGAAAGTCACGGTGCGAGGTCATAAGAGTGAGGTGTTGAGTCAATTTCTATTAAACAGTATTTGGAAACAGGCTGGATGGAAATAACTCAATTGCTTTTAGGTAAAGAATTAAGTTGGATAAAATTAAAGTTTATGGAAAAGGTAAGAGTTGATGTACAGTGGTGTGATAAGAATTTCGGGGCATCTTTCGGTGAGAATGTGCCAGGTGCAGTTGTCTTTACAGCTGATACGTTCGATGCTTTGCAGCGTGTTGCAAAGGAAACACTGGATTTCCACGTTGAGGGGATGCTGGAGGATGGTGATGAGGTTCCACAGTGGCTTGCCAATGGCGACTACACTTTTGAGTACAACTATTTGGACATAGCCACCATGTTGCGCGTTTGCGAGGCTTATGCTTCGTTGGCTGCAATAAGTCGTGCAACAGGCATCAATCAGAACCAGTTGAGCCACTACGCTACGGGGCTGAAGCGTCCGCGTCCCGCACAACGCAAACGTATCGTAGACGGCATCCACCACATCGGTGAACAACTGCTGGCAGTTGGAATGTAGAACAAGATAAACTGTTAATACGATGAACCAGTGAATTAGGGGGGACGCTTCTCTGGTCCACCTGGCTCTGTAGTTCTTCCCTCGAAAAAGAAATAGTAGGAATGAATATAGTTGTGAGGGACAAAAAACATAGAAAGTCTATCATTTATTTTGAAACGTTAAATTATTCGTTTATCTTTGCAAGGAGTTATACGAGACAACTATGGAAATAAAAGAACCAATGGCATTGGGTTATTCCACCGCGAACCCAGTGATACCGCACCTGCGACATTACATCCTGGATAGAATTGAGGATGAAACAGATGTTTCCGTGTTGGAGAAAATATATGCGATTATTTCACCGAAGAAGGTGTCTTTTAAGGAGCAATTTGCTCAGGCGAAGTTACAGACTGAAGAATTCTGTACACCTGATTTGGCAGCCGAACTGGAAGCCGATGGCTACATGATAAATAAACCCTATCCCTATGATAGCTCGAATTTTGATATTGATGCTGCCGTACGGGAAGATGAGGTTGACGGAAACGCTCCGCAGGAGTGGTTAGCGAAAATGTTTCCAGAGTTATATGCTTGAATTCAGTTGGGGGAAAAGAGCCTTCCGTATCTTTGTAAGACAATGGAGATGGGAAGGCGATAATGTCGGATTGTGCAGACTCATCCGAAAAGTGCTCTGTTATACTGGTACGATGAAAAGGAAGTTCATGTTGTGCGTTTCATTCTTACATTAAAAGATAGGTAGATTACGAATGATGAAGAAAACTTTTCTTTTTATGTTACTGTTTTTTCCCCTGACCCTGATGGCCCAGAGTTGGGACTATATCACCAGCAGTAAGGAATATTACTACGGCGTGGGGCACGGAGCGGACACGCTCTCCGCCACGCGGATGGCGATGGCAGAACTGGCGGGCATGATATCAACCACCGTAAGCAGTGAGTTTTCAGAACTGCACGAAGAAAGCACATCGGCCGGACACATCGACCACAAGTCGAAAGTACGGATGTGCGTCAACACCTACTCGTTTGCCAAGTTGAATAACCTCCAGACGTGGATAATCGGGCGGTCGCCCGACGTGACGGTGCGCTGCTACATGCTCCGTACGGAAATGGACAAGGTGTACGAAGACCGCATCAAGCAGGCAAAGGACATGGTTCGGCTGTCCGACGAAGCCCTGGAGACAGGAGCCGTGGGCACAGCCCTGCAACACTACTATCTGGCATACTGTCTCGTACGCTCGCTACAGCGCCCCCAGGAGGCTGTGGATAACGAGGGCCGGCTACTCGTGAACTGGTTGCCCTTGAAGATAGAAGAGGTGATGAATGACGTTCGCGTGGATGTGGAGCACCGCGACGGCGAGTTTGTGGATCTGCGTTTTACCTATCGTGGCAGGCCCGTGAGGAACCTGAACTTTACCTATTCCGACGGTCAGGCAGAATGCTCGGGTAAGGTGAACAGCGGAAGCGGTACGCTGGAGATGGCTCCGGGCTATGAAGACAAGGTGGCATACAAGATAAACATCGACTACGTGTGTGCCGTGATGACGGAGAACGACCCCGAAATGCGCAGCGTGCTGGAGGTGGTGGGACGGAAACCCATAGGAGGAGCGGAGAAGACCGCGAAGCAGAACTCCGAAGCCCCCAACGAAGCCCCTGCCAAGCCGGAGCTGAAGCCCTCTGCCTCGCAGTTGGTGTCAGACACAGAGGCCTGTGCCAAGGCGATGCTTAACCTTGCGGATGCCATACGCACAAGGCGCTACAACAGCGTGACCGAAATGTTCACAGCCGAGGGCAAAGACGTGTTCGACCAACTCATTGCCTACGGCAAGGGCCGCATCGTGGGCGAACCGAACCTGACCTTCTTCAAGGGCTCCAACGGAAGAGTGGTGGCCAGAGGGCTACAGATGGCCTTTTCGTTCCGTTCGGGCACGAAGACCACGTTCACCGAAGAAGTGATATTCACGTTCAACCCAGAGGGGCTGATAGAGAACGTGGTCTTCGGACTGGGGCAGGAGGCAGAGAACGACATCCTCTGCCGTGAAGCTCCAGGCTGGAAGGACGACACGCGTGAACAGATTATGGAATTCATGGAAAACTACAAGACGGCCTACTGCCTGAAACGTTTCGACTACATCAGCGACATCTTTTCCGACGATGCCGTCATCATCGTGGGCAACGTGACCAAGCGGAAGCCGCTGCCGGGCGAGATGGGTCGAATGTCGCTCCAGGGAAAGGATATCATCACGGAGAACCGATACACCAAAAGCGAATATCTGCGGAACCTGAAACGCTGCTTCGCGCGTAACGAGTTTATCAACATCCATTTCACACGCAACGAGGTGCAGTACATCAACAAGATTAAGGGTAAGGAGTTCTTTGCCATACAGATAGGACAGGAATATAACTCATCGACCTACGGCGACAAGGGCTACCTGTTCCTGCTCGTGAACATCACGAACCCTGACGAGCCGCAGATACAAATCCGCACGTGGCAGCCCAACGAGGTGGACATGGAGAAACTCTACTCCATCGGAAACTTCTTTGATGAGTAAAAGACGATTCCATACACAATCCTTTTTCTCAAAAGCAGGCGATGCTATGGGCGGTATCTTCTTCTACGATAATCAGAAGTGAATGCGAAGGGTGGCTCCGTACTGGTGGGGGCAGCCGCGCTGGGCGAAGTAGAGGGGAGTGCCCGTAGCCGAGCTGTCGAAGGCAAAGGTGTTGTAACGGGCATTGTTGATGTTGCGGCCCCAGAAGTCGAGGGAGAGGTCTTTCGCAAAATCGAGACGGGCATGGGCACCCAGTATGGCATAGGCCTTCTGGGCGTAGGTGTTGGCTTCGTCCCAGTAGATGCGGCCACGGGCGCTCAGGTTGGCACCGAGGGTGAGTGCGTGCAGCACCTTCGACTGGAAGGGGATGCGATATTCCAGGCGGGCAGCCATCGTATGGGAGGGAACGAAAGGGGCTAAGTTGCCCTTGTAGGAAACTTTTTGACCGTCGACGGTATCCTCAAACTGACGGAAGGCTGCATGGGTGTAGCCGTAAGAAAGTGCGTAGCTCAGACGGTTGTCGAGGAGCTGGCCATGTAGGGAGAGTTCCATTCCGCAGCTGTAGCTCTTGGCCGCATTCACCGTCAGTCGGCCGTAGCCATATTTGTTGGCAAACTGTACCACCTGCTGATTGCGTACCTCCATGTAGTAAAGGGCTGCATCGAGCTGGAGGCAGTGTTGGAAGAGGTTGAGATGTGCGCCCAGCTCGTAATTCCAGGACGTCTCCGGCTTGTAACTGATGGCATCGCAAATCTGGGCGTAGCCATCGGCATCGTGCGTCACCGAATAATCGCCGCGTGCACTCGAGGCATTACTTCGGAGCTCGGGTTGCAGGATATCACCAAACGACTGTATGTTGTATCCCCCTGCGCGATAACCTTTGTTGACGGAAAGATATAAAGACCCACCCCAGTTCTCCCTCGTAGGAAAGGAGTAGCGGAGGGCTGCTTTAGGCAGCAGCTGATGGAAAAGGTCAGACTCGTGGTGAACCAGTATATCCTTGACACGATTGTCCAGATTTGTGCCAAGGACACTTGCTACGACATGAGCTTCAGCTCCAGTGTTGTAGTCGATGGCAACGTGACTGAGGTCGTAGCGCAGGCCAAGCGTAGCCGTCAGCCGGTCGGATAATTTCACATTGCTCTCGTGGAACAGACCCAGGTTCTGTTGCGGAGTAGAGAAAAGACCAAATATTGGTTGGTCAATGTCCATGCGGATGCTCACACCTCCGCGTGCTACAATGTCGTCTTCCGTCATTGAAAACAACATGGCATTATGGGCTGCATTCTCAATGGTCTGGGAGAGGTAGTCGTTCATGGCGGGGCGGAACGTGACGGGTGCATCGGTGTTTTGCCAAAGCAGGGAGACAAAGGCACCTGTGACCCACTGCCAGCGCCCTTCGTCGCAACTTTTCAGCGTCACCTCCTCGGTCACAGCCCGCTGCCGCTGATGCTGGTTCATGCGCATGAGGTCGGCCTGGGTGTAGTCGATGTCCATGAACATATGGTCGCGCAGGTACTGGAAACTGGTGGTGCTGGTGAGCAGAAACTTAGGAGCCTGCCATTGAGCGGTGAGGCCCGTAGTCAGTAGATGGCGATGGTAGCGCCCCTGATAGTCCGAAGCAGGGAGGGCAGCCCGCCCGTTGGTGAGGTTGAGCTGGCCGTAGGCGAATCCGTTCTGCTGCACCCACTGATAGTCGGCCGTATAGTCGAAGGAGAGCGTCTCCGTGGGACGGAACATAAACCGCAACTTGCCGCCCAACTCGTTGGAGAGTTCGGCATGCTGACCGGTAGTCTGGTTCTTGAGAAATCCATTTTGCCCGTCATAGAAGACTGCTACGGACAGTGCCAGGCGGTCGTTAAACCGATGATAGTGGGCAGCCTCAGCGTTGCGGTGGCCATACATACCCCCCTCCAGACTGAGGTCGGTGCCCTCGTAGTTCATGGGGTTGCGCGAGTACATGCGCACCAGTCCGCCCTCCGAGTTCATGCCGTAGAGCGTGCCCTGCGCCCCACGCAAGACGTCGACGCGCTGCAGTCCGTAGGTGTGGAAGTTGTACATGCTCTTCGTGACAAGGGGTATGCCGTCCACGTACATGCCGATGGCCGAACTGCCCTCCTTGGCACCGATACCGCGGATATAGGCCGACGAGGTGTAGCGCGACCCATACTGGGGCATGACGAACGACGGCACGTAGAGACTGACGTCACGGATGTCGCGAAGTCCGAGGGCCTTCAGGTCGCCGGCTGAGAACATGGTGCTGCTGAGAGGCTGTTCTCGCAAAAGTCCGCTCTCCTTGGGCTGCGCCACGATGACGATTTCGTCGAGGTCCACGACACGGGAACTGTCGGACTGCTCCACCACGACGGGGAGAGGTTTGCCCTCCGAAATGCATTCAGCACGGAGACCGATGAAGGCCACCGTGCTGAATAACAATATAATCAATCTTCTATGCAGTTGCATGCATTTATTCCTCGGTCGGCATTTCGCCCGTCTGGAAGGTGTATGTCATTTCACCGTGTGCACCGGCTGTGGTCATGTTGGCAATGATGACGGCAAGCATTTGCTTCTTGTCTGCACTGATGGTGGCATGGTCCAATTTGCATGAGAATTCCTGCGTGCTATTTTCACGGGGATTATTCATAACAAACGAGCCTTCGCCTTCTTCCAACTTGTAGCCTTCGCCCGCTTCTATTTTGCTGGCTTTAATACCCGTTATGGTAGCCGTTCCCCAAGTCTTGTTCTTATAGGTGGCCATTAAGGTTCCATCATCTGTTATGGCAAGACTAATCGTGTCGTTGTCGTAGTTCTTGTCGATGAAATTGGTTTTCAGATGAGTCCACCCCGTGTAGGTACCTACGACCTCTTTGGTTGCCTGAGAGACTTGTCCCTGGTCCTGGGGCTGTTGTTCCTCGTCGTCGCCGCAGGCCACAAAGGCACATGTACCTATCGCGAGGGCAAGCAACATGAAAATGTTCTTCAGTTTCATAGTTTACGTTTATGTTTTGTTTGCGACTGCAAAGTTAATGAGGATTGCGCACGTGCGCAATCCTCATTTGTTATGATTTTCGAAGAAAGCCTACTTCTCCTCTTCAGGGGAGGCTGGGAGAGGACCCTCTTCCTTCTTCTTGGCCAGATATTCGGGCAACGACATACCAGCCTGGTCGAAGAGTTCACCGAGGGGAGGTACGCTCTTCATGAGCCCGGCCAGGAAGTTAGCGGTGCTGGTCTGCCCATTGCCGCCTGCGCCGTTGTCCCAAACGGTAACCTTTTCGATGTTGATGCCCTTGATGGCCTCTACCTGCGTCTTCACCAACTCGGGCAGTTTCTCCAGCAGCAGCAGCGTGTAGGCCTTGGTGGCATCGCCTCCGGCAGCCTGAATCATCTTGTCGTAGCCCTGGGCCTGCTTGGTCAGAATCTCAAACAGACCCTTGGCCTCGGCCTCCATCTTGGCGAAGATGGCGTCGGCCTCACCCTTGGCATTGACGCGCTTCTGTTCGGCAGCAGCCTCGGCCTCGATGACCAGACGCTTCTTCTCGATTTCCTGCTTCACGATGACGTTGGCGTTCTGTGTGGAGCGTTCGCGTTCGGCACGGGCGTTTTCGGCCTTCTGTTCGGCAGCGTACGATTCCTCGAGGGCCTGGGCCTGGGCCACCTTCTCGGCAGCCGTAGCGCGGCGCTGTGCTTCGGCTTCACGCTCACGACGGTCGGCATCGGAGTTGGCTATGTTAATCTTCGCTTCGTTCTCACCCTTCACGGCTTCGGCATTGGCGGCAGCCGTACGGATGCGGGTCTCGCGGACGGCATCGGCCTTACCGATTTCGCCCATCTTCTCCTGCTCAGCCACGCGCACCTTGGCCTCGTTGATGGCCTTGGCTGCAGCTTCCTGACCGAGGGCTTCGATGTATCCGCTCTCGTCGTTGATGTCGGTCACGTTGACGTTGATGAGTCGCAGGCCTATCTTCTTCAGTTCTACTTCTACATTCGACGAAATGGCCTCCAGAAACTTGTCGCGGTCGGAGTTCAGTTCCTCGATGCTCATGGTGGCGATGACCAGACGGAGCTGACCGAAGAGGATGTCGCGCGCCAGCTCCTGAATCTGCTGTGCCGTCAGTCCCAGCAGGCGCTCGGCAGCAGCCAGCATGGATTCGGGTTCGGTAGAGATGCCCACGGTGAAGCGGCAGGGAACGTCGACGCGGATGTTTTGGCGCGAGAGGGCATTGGTCAGGTTGGCATCGATGCTGATGGGGGTCAGCGACATGTAGGCATAGTCCTGGATGATGGGCCACACGAAGGTGCCGCCACCATGTACGCACTTAGCACTCTTGCTGCTGCCCGAGGTGCCGTAAACGACCAGAATCTTGTCCGACGGACAACGGCGGTAGCGATTGATGACCGCCATGAACAGCAGTACGGCTACTACTGCAAGGATTAGAATGAGATAGAATTCCATATTGGTTAAGGGTTAAGGATTAAAGGTAAAGGGTTATACTTTTTCGACCAGGAGGGTGTGGTCGCCGACTATCTCCAGCACACGGGCCTTGCTGCCCGAGGGTATCGGGTCGCCATCGGTGATAGCAGGAAGTTCCTGTACCGAACCTTGGAACGAGAACTGCACCTTCCCCTCTCCCTTTCGGTTGGCAGGGATGCGCAGATAGACGTCGGCCACCTGACCCACGGACTCGCGGATATTGAACGAACCGTTGTGCTCCAGACGCATCAACTGACGGAACATCAAGATGAATATGCCCACGAACACGCAGCCCGTAATCAGGGCAATAAAGGCCAGTAACGTGGGATTCTTGACGGACGAAGAGAAGCACACACCGCCCCAGCCGATGCCGAGGAAGAAGTTGACGAAGTTGCGGACGGTGAAGAGCTGTATGGCTCCGCCCGTGTCCAGGGTGTCGCCATTGCCATCCGTGTCGAAGCCGCCACCTGTGTCGAAGTCGCCTCCGTCGGTGTCGCCGATGCCGATGAACGTCAGCACCATCTGAATCAGGAATACCAGTGAGGCAAAAATGGCAATGCCCCAATATACACGTAATGTGGGATCGAGCCCATTAAACCAGTTTGTAAGCATATCCATAGTCTTCGTTTTTTACTATTACTTGTTCAAAGTTATGTAATTCTTGGCATTGACACAACAAAATAGGGTTAATAATTGCAAAAGACATCGTTTTTTGATAAGTTTGCATTCCAAAAACTTAAAAAACGACGATGGAACATCCTTTATCCCTATTTCGCTTCTGCCCCAAATGCGGCTCGGAACGGTTCGTGGAACACAACGAGAAGAGCAAGCAATGCCTGGCTTGCGGTTTCACCTATTACATCAATCCCTCGGCTGCCACAGCGGCATTTATCGTGAGGGAAGGGGAGAAAGGCAAGGAGCTGCTGGCCGTTCGGCGTGCTAAGGAACCCGCCCGCGGTACCCTGGACCTGCCGGGGGGCTTCAGCGACCTGTACGAAACCAGCGAGGAAGGCGTGCGTCGTGAGGTTCGGGAGGAGACCGGGCTGGAGGTTTGCGAGGTCGAATTCCTCTTCTCGCTGCCCAACCAGTACCTCTACAGCGGTTTTTTGGTGCATACGATGGACATGTTTTACCTGTGTCGAATCGGCAATACGAGTCGGTTGTGTGCGATGGACGATGCTGACGATGCTCGCTGGATTCCCCTACAGGACTTACGTCCTGACGACTTCGGGCTCACTTCCATACGTCTCGGCGTAGAGAAATTTTTAGCAAATTTTCCTATATAAATAAGGTATAAGTGAGATTTTTGCCCTAACTTTGCAGCCGAATTCATAAAAAACTCTGTAAGATGAAAGATAATCTCGTCATAGTAGAGAGCCCGGCAAAAGCTAAAACGATAGAAAAATTTCTCGGCAACGAATATAAGGTGATGTCGAGCTACGGCCACATTCGCGACCTGAAGAAGAAGGCCTTCAGCATCAACACCACCACCTTTGCACCCCAGTATGAGATACCAGCTGACAAGACCCGTCTGGTGAACGAACTTAAGACTCAGGCCAAGAAGGCCAAGACCATCTGGCTGGCATCCGATGAAGACCGCGAGGGGGAAGCCATATCGTGGCATCTGTTCGAGGTGTTGGGACTGAAACCTGAGAACACGAAGCGTATCGTCTTCCACGAAATCACGAAGACGGCTATCCTGGAGGCCATCAAGCATCCCAGGCAGATAGACCAGAACCTGGTGAACGCCCAGCAGGCCCGCCGTGTGCTGGACCGCATCGTCGGCTTCAAGCTGTCGCCCGTCCTGTGGCACAAGGTGAAGCCCGCTCTGTCGGCCGGTCGTGTGCAGAGCGTGGCCGTGCGCCTTATCGTAGAGCGCGAGCGCGAAATCAATAATTTCCAGGGTTCGGACTACTTCCGCGTGACGGCGCGGTTCCTGCTGCCCAATGGTGAAGAAGTGCAGGCCGAACTGAATCACCGTTTCCAGACGAAGGAGGAGACGGAGCAGTTCCTGGAACAATGCAAGACGGCCGAGTTCACCATCGAGGACATACAGACAAAGCCCACCGTGCGCACTCCGGCTCCGCCTTTCACCACCAGCACCCTGCAACAGGAGGCTGGCCATAAGCTGAATTTTAGCGTGGCACAGACCATGATGGTGGCGCAGCGGCTGTATGAGAGCGGACACATCACCTATATGCGTACCGACAGCGTGAACCTTTCGAACCTCTGCCTCAGCACCTCGAAGGACTACATCACGAAAGAGATAGGCAAGGAATACGTCAAGACCCGCCGCTACCGCACCAACAGCAAGAGCGCACAGGAGGCCCACGAGGCCATCCGCCCGACATACATCGACCGCACCACACTGGAAGGCAACGGGCAGGACCGCCGTCTGTACGACCTCATCTGGAAGCGCACCATTGCCAGCCAGATGGCCGATGCCGAACTGGAGAAGACCACAGCCACCATCTCGGTCAGCGGTACAGACTACCAGTTCGTGGCTCAGGGCGAAGTGGTGAAGTTCGACGGTTTCCTGCGTGTCTACCGCGAGACGCAGGAGGAGGAGTCCGAGGAGGCTCAGGGCAACCTGCCACAGATGAACGTGGGCGAGCTCCTCAGTCGGAAAGAGGTCGTAGCCACCCAGCGTTTCGCACAGCGTCCGGCCCGTTACAACGAACCCTCGCTGGTGAAGAAACTGGAGGAACTGGGCATCGGCCGCCCTTCGACCTACGCCACCACCATCACCACCATACAGAACCGTGAATATGTGGTGAAGGGCGACAAACCCGGCGAGAGCCGCACGTATGCAGTACTCACGCTGAAGGGTGACAAACTGAAGGAGTCGGAGAAGAAGATAACCACGGGTAGCGAACGCGGCAAACTGATGCCGACGGACACGGGCATCGTGGTCAACGACTTCCTGCTCCAGCACTTCCCCCAAATCATGGACTACAACTTCACGGCCGACGTGGAGAAGTCGTTTGACGACATTGCCGAGGGCAAGGAGGAGTGGACCGATATGATGCAGCACTTCTACCGCGACTTCAATCCGCAGGTGGAACAGACCATGCAGGAGCGCGACGAACACCACATCGGTGAACGCATCCTGGGCAAAGACCCCAAGACGGGACAGGACGTCAGCGTGAAGATAGGCCGCTTCGGAGCTGTGGCTCAGATAGGTTCGGCCGACGAAAACCAGAAGCCCCGCTTTGCCCGCCTCAATCCCGAACAGAGCATCGAGACCATCACCCTGCAGGAGGCACTCGACCTCTTCCAACTGCCTCGCGAGTTGGGCCTAATCGACGGCGCACCGGTCACCGTGGGCACAGGCCGTTTCGGTCCCTACGTGCAGTACCAAAAGCAGTACGTCTCCATCCCCAAGGGCACCGATCCGCTGACTATCACCCTGGACGAAGCTCAGGAACTCATCCAGCAAAAGCAGGAGGAGGAGGCCAAGAAACTGCTGAAGACCTTCAAGGAGGAACCCGAACTGCAGATCATCAATGGACGTTTCGGCCCCTACCTGCAATACAAGGGCAGCAACTACCATCTTGCAAGAGCCGAACAGAAGCGGGCCAAAGACCTCACCCTGGAGGAGTGTATGACGCTCATCAACAATCAGGAAGAGAAACCCGCAGGCAAATCGGCAGCCAAACCCCGCAGAACCTATACTCGTCGCACCACAAAATGACACGCATCATCCTCATCGGATACATGGGAGCCGGCAAGACCACTATCGGCAGGCAGCTGGCAATGGCCCTGGGACTTCAGTTCTACGACCTGGACTGGTACATTGAGATGCGCTACCACAAGAAGGTGAGCGAAATCTTTGCCGAGGAAGGCGAGGAACACTTCCGCGACCTGGAGCAACGTATGCTGCACGAGGTGGCCGAGTTCGAGGACGTCGTCATCAGCTGTGGCGGCGGAACTCCCTGTTATGGTGACAACATGGCCTACATGAACCAGCAGGCCGAGACCGTCTACCTAAAACTCACGCCCGAGGTGCTGGCCATGCATCTCAGCATGGGACGTACGGTGCGCCCCCTCATCCTGGGCAAGTCGGGCGACGAACTGCAGCAATACATCAAGGATTCGCTCTCTGAGCGCGAACCGTTTTACAGTCAGGCCAAACACACGGTCGACGTCAGCCTGATGGACAACTACGAGAAGATAGCTATCACCATAGACCTTCTGCGCAAGGAACTTAAATTGTAAATTGTAAATCGTCAAATTGTAAATGAAGAAGTGGCGCATTGAAGACTCCGAAGAACTCTACAACATCAAGGGGTGGGGAGTCAACTACTTTGGTATCAATGAGAAGGGGAACGTCTATGTCACTCCGAAGAAGAATGGCGTACAGGTGGACTTGAAAGAGGTCGTCGATGAACTGGCCACACGCCACGTCACAGCCCCCGTCCTGTTGCGTTTCCCCGACATCCTGGACAACCGCATCGAGAAGACCGACGAGTGCTTCCGCAAGGCCGCGAAGGAGTACAACTATCAGGCCGAGCACTTCATCATCTTCCCCGTGAAGGTGAACCAGATGCGCCCCGTCGTGGAGGAAATCATCAGTCACGGCAAGCGTTATAATCTGGGATTGGAGGCAGGTTCCAAGCCCGAGCTGCACGCCGTCCTGGCCACCAACATGGACTCCGACTCGCTCATCATCTGCAACGGTCACAAGGACCAGAACTTCATCGAGCTGGCCCTGCTGGCCCAGAAGATGGGCAAGCGCGTGTTCCTCGTCATAGAGAAACTGCCCGAACTGAAGATTATTGCCGAGACGGCCCAGCGGCTGGGCGTTCGCCCCAATCTGGGCATCCGTATCAAGCTGGCCTCGAACGGCAGCGGCAAGTGGAGCGAGAGCGGAGGCGACGCCTCGAAATTCGGCCTGAACTCCTCGGAACTGCTCATGGCCCTGCATATGCTCGACGAGATGGGGCTGCGCGACTGCCTGCGGCTGCTCCACTTCCACATCGGCAGCCAGATAACGAAAATCCGTCGCATATCCACCGCCCTGCGCGAGGCCGCACAATTCTATGTTCAACTCCATCAGATGGGCTTCGGCATCGAGTTCATCGACTGCGGTGGCGGATTGGGTGTAGACTACGACGGTACGCGCTCCTCCAACTCTGAGTCCTCTGTCAACTACTCCATCCAGGAGTACGTCAACGACTGCGTATACACTCTCGTCGAGGCTGCCAACCAGAACGGCATTCCTCATCCCAACATCATCACTGAGGGCGGACGCTCACTAACGGCCCACCACAGCGTGCTCATCATCGACGTGCTGGAGAGTGTGTCGGCCCCCCAGATGCCAGAGGACTTCAATCCCGGCCCCGACGACCACAAACTCGTACACGACCTGACGGAGATCTGGGACAAGCTCTCCAGCCGTTCGCTACTGGAGGATTGGCACGACGCCGAGGACATACGCGAGGAGGCACTCGACCTGTTCCGTCACGGCATCATCGACCTGAAGACCCGTGCCCAGATAGAGTCGCTCTATTGGGCCATCAGTCACGAAGTGGCCGAACTGGCCCACCACCAGAAACATGTGCCTGACGAACTGCGCACGCTCGATAAGCAAATGGCCGATAAGTACTTCTGCAACTTCTCGCTCTTCCAGTCGATGCCCGACTCGTGGGGCATTGACCAACTGTTCCCCATCATGCCCATATCGCGACTGGGCGAACAGCCCACGCGCAGCGCTACCCTGCAGGACATCACATGCGACTCCGACGGCAAAATCACGGCATACGTCAACGGCGGACACCAGACCAACTACATACCGCTCCATCCCGTGAAGTCCGACGAACACTACTACATCGGCGTCTTCCTCGTGGGTGCCTATCAGGAGATTCTGGGCAACATGCACAACCTCTTTGGCGACACCAACGCCGTACACATATCCGTTTCGAAAGACGACTACGAAATCGAGCAGGTCATCGACGGCGAGACAGTAGCCGACGTGCTGGAATACGTGCAGTATGACCCCAAGAAACTTGTACGCCGACTTGAGATTTGGGTCAGCCGTGCCATCAAGGACGGCAAGATTACCGAGGCCGAGGGCAAGGAATTCATCTCTAACTACCGTGCAGGACTCTATGGATACACCTATCTCGAATAATGCCGTTTGTGTATTGAAGGTTGGAGGGGCTGTCGTGGAGAACGAAGAATCGCTCCGGCTGCTGATTCAGGACTTTGCAGCTATCGGTGGCCCCAAGGTGCTGGTTCACGGCGGTGGTCGCTCGGCAACGGCACTGGCCACACAGTTAGGCATCGAGACCCGCATGGTGGAGGGGCGCCGCATCACCGACGACGACATGCTGCGCGTCGTGACGATGGTCTATGGAGGACTCGTTAACAAGAACATCGTGGCCCAACTGCAAGCCGCAGGCATCAATGCCCTGGGTCTCACCGGGGCCGACATGGACATCATCCGCAGCCATCGCCGCCCTCCCGTACCCTCTTCCTCTTTGTCCCCTGCCCCCAACTCCTCCATAGACTATGGCTGGGTGGGCGATGTCGACCGAGCCGACGGAGAGCGACTGGCCAGCCTGCTGCGTGAGGGCATCACGCCCGTCATAGCCCCACTGACCCACGACGGCAAGGGGCATCTCCTGAATACCAATGCCGACACGATGGCCCAGACCGTGGCCTGCGCACTGGCCCCTCACTTCAGTGTCACCTTGGTCTATGCCTTCGAGAAACGCGGTGTCCTGCGCGACCCCGACGACCCTCAGAGCCTTATACCGTACATCACGGAGTCCGACTTCCAGCGACTGAAAACCGAGGGCGTCGTCTCCGGCGGTATGATTCCCAAACTGGAGAATGCCCTGCAGGCTATCCGTCAGGGCGTGTGGCAAGTTAAGATTGGCGAAACCGTGATTGGGCATTGAGACAGAGAATCCTATACCTGCTGCGAACCTACGGGCTGATAATCCTCCTTTTTCTCCTGGCCAAGGTCGTGTTCATGGGAGTCAACAGCGGCTCGCACACGTTTACTTTGGACGACATAGCCGACGTGCTCCGTCACGGACTCACACTCGATCTCTCCACAGGCCTCTACTTCCTCATTGTCCCCCTGCTACTCACGATAGTCAGCATCTGGAACGTGGGTCGCTGGCTCCTCTTGGCCATGCGCTTGTGGGCCGTTGTCGTGGCTGTAGCCTTCGCACTGGCTTTCGCAGCCGACACAGCACTCTACCCCCATTGGGGCTTCAAACTCGACGCCTCCTGCCTGCAATATCTCACCACTCCACAGGCCGCTGCTGCCAGCATTAGCTGGGGCTGGCTGCTTATAGGCCTTATAGGTCTTATAGGTCTTATGGGACTTATAAGTCTGCTCTTCCTCTGGCCTGTGTGCCCCCTCGCCCCGCTTCGGCGGAAGTGGCCCTACGGGGCGCTTTGCCTTGCGCTCATTCCGCTCATCTTTGTGGGCATACGTGGTGGTGTGGACGAGTCCACCACCAACATAGGGCAGGTCTACTACTCCCAGACCCCCTTCCTCAACCACTCGGCTGTAAACCCCGTTTTCAGCTTCCTCTCCTCGTTTGAGAGCACCGCTCGCAGCGATGAGAGTTACAACTTCATGGCCGGCGACGAATGCCAGCGCCTGCTTGAGGACGTGTTCGACACCCGTACACTCGCCCCCGA
Source organism: uncultured Bacteroidaceae bacterium (assembly GCA_905234735.1). Taxonomy (GTDB): domain Bacteria; phylum Bacteroidota; class Bacteroidia; order Bacteroidales; family Bacteroidaceae; genus Physcousia. Next base: position 16,761 of record CAJOJA010000006.1, read on the forward strand.
CACCCTTCTGCGCACCCCACGGCCCGACATCCTCCTGGTCATGCTGGAAAGCGTAGGCGGACAGTTCACCCGAATCGGTGGCAAAGACCACATCATGCCCCATCTGAACCGCCTCTGCGACGAGGGCGTTTACTTCTCCCAGTGCTATGCCAACTCCTTCCGCACCGACCGCGCGACGGTGAGCATCTGGTCGGGCCACCTCGCGTTCCCCACGCTGTCGCTGCAGAAACTGCCCCAGAAGAACAGCACGCTGCCCAGCATTGCCCATTCGCTGAAGCGCGTCGGCTACGACACCCACTTCTACTACGGCGGCGACATCAACTTCACGAAGATGAAGAGCTACCTCATCAATGCCGGGTTCGAGGGTTTGACTTCCAAGTCCGATTTCACCCGCAGCGAGCAACGCACCGCACAGTGGGGCGTATGCGACAGTATCCTCTTCGACCGTGTTTTTCGGCACGTCAAGAGCTGGAAGCAAACCGACAAAAACCCCCATCTCATTGGCGTTTTGTCACTTTCGAGCCACGAACCCTGGGACGTCCCCACACATGTGCTGGACGACCCCGTGGAGAATGCCTTCCACTATCTCGACCGCTGTATCGGCCACCTTATCGACCAACTGCGCCAAACGCCCCAATGGGACAATCTGCTCGTCCTCCTCATTCCCGATCACGGCGTACAGTACGGCGGACTGGACGAGACCTCGGCTCTGAAGATGCACATTCCCGTCCTGTGGTTGGGCGGAGCCGTCGGCGAGCCCCGTCAGGTGGATGCCGTATGCAACCAGAGCGATCAGGCAGCCACCCTGCTTGGCCAGCTGGGCATCCCCCACGACGACTTCCCCTTCAGTCGCGACGTACTCTCCCGTACCTACACCCGCCCCTTCGCCTACCACACCTTCAACAACGGTTTCTCGCTGGTTGACTCCACCCATTTCATCGTCTACGACCTGACCGCAGAGCGCCCCCTGGTGGGCACTGACGCCGGTCTCTTCCGTCTGGGCAAGGCCATCCTGCAGCGCAGCAGCGAGGATTTGGCTAGGCGGTAGGAGCAATTTTGTTGTCACAATGCGGACAGCTTCTATATCCATCGTACCGCTGTACAGGTCAGTGCCTTCGTCTGCATGCAGAACGGTGCCATGCATGTACTACCATCGGAACTCGTTAAGGACTGAACCGAGTCGAAACACCTGGCTTTGCAAACTCGAGGAGAGGGGCGTTTCACAGAATTACCCCTTCTCTTTCACCTGTGGGTGCGGACAAGAGCGTATGTCGGCCTTGGTTCTGACTTTTCGGGGTAATTTGTTCCAGTTTTTATCTTGACTGGCTTATAATCTCGGAAATTTTATATAAATTTGCATGGTGAAATCGGAACAATTTACGGATATGAAAGGAATGATGCAATGGATGATGGCTGCCATAGTGGGCTGTATGATGGCAGCGTCGTGCTGTTCCAGCCATGGACAGGAAGGGGGTGGGGCAGACCAAGCGACAGACGATGTAAGCCAGTTTGTAACCTTAACCGATGTGGTGCCTGATGCCATCCTGGAGATACGCTACTACGGTACGTACAACTTTGTGGGAACTCGCATAGACGGCTACGAAGAGCCGACAGCCCTGCTTACAAGGCAGGCCGCGGACAGCCTTCGGGCTGTAAGCGACGATGTGATGGCACAGGGCTACCGCCTGAAAATCTACGATGCCTACCGCCCGCAGAAGGGCGTGGATCACTTCGTGCGCTGGGCTGCGAATATCCCCGATACGCTGATGAAGACGTATTTCTATCCCGACCTTGACAAGAGCGTGCTCTTTGAGCAGGAGTATATCTATGAGAAGAGTGGACATACGCGCGGCAGTACTGTTGACCTGACGCTCTTTGACATGACGACGGAGAAGGAACTCGACATGGGCGGCACCTTCGATTGGTTTGGTCCCGAAAGCCATCCCGACTTCTGCGGCAATTCCGAGACGTGCGAGTATACGGGCGATAACCACAAATCGCCTGCTGGTAGGAGTATTACTGCCGAACAGTTCCGGAATCGCATGACGCTGCGTCAGGCTATGCTCCGTCACGGTTTCAAGGCTCTCGATTCGGAGTGGTGGCACTTTACGTTGAAGGACGAACCCTTCCCTGATACCTACTTCACCTTCCCCGTTAAGCAATTGAGCAAGTAGACAGTAAAAAAGGTGGAAAAGATTGGGCCTCCGCGTTGTGTATGTGCTGAATAAGTAGTATCTTTGTGCCCATAAATTTGAAAGACTATGCTTGAGATAAAAGATTTACACGCCAGTATCGACGGTAAAGAAATCCTAAGAGGTGTCACGCTGACCATCCGGGATGGTGAGGTGCATGCCCTAATGGGTCAGAACGGAGCTGGAAAGAGTACACTCTCGAACATCATCGTGGGACATCCTGCCTACGAGGTGACGCAGGGCTCCATCATTTTCAACGGACAGGACCTCCTGGCAATGGCTCCCGAAGAACGAGCTCATGCCGGCATTTTTCTCTCGTTCCAACAGCCGGTGGAAATCCCTGGTGTGTCGATGACCAACTTTATGCGCGCCGCACTGAATGCCAAGCGTAAGGCACAGGGATTGGAACCCATACCCGCTACGGAGTTCCTGAAACTGATGCGCGAACGCAGAAAAATTGTAGAACTGGACAATAAACTGGCCAATCGCAGCGTGAACGAAGGTTTCTCGGGCGGTGAGAAGAAACGCAATGAAATCTTCCAGATGGCTATGCTGGAACCCACGTTCGCTATCCTGGATGAGACGGACTCGGGCTTGGACGTCGATGCCCTACGCATCGTGGCAGAAGGCTTCAATAAACTGCGTAGGCCCGAGACCTCGGCGCTGGTCATCACCCACTACCAACGCCTGCTCGACTACTTGAAGCCCGACATCATTCATGTGCTCATTAACGGCGCCATCGTTCATACGGGTGGGCCCGAAGTGGCGACGATGATTGAGCAAAAGGGATTTGATCAGTTCATAATGCATAATGCGTAATTAGGCCGCGCCATGAATTCTGAGAAGCAATACATAGACCTGTACGAGCAGTGCCGGGAAATGATCAACGAGCATTCGGTGCCGTTGCTGAATGCACGGCGTGAACAGGCTTATGAGGACTTTTGCCTCCTGGGCTTTCCGACGCAGAAACTGGAGCGATACAAATATACCAATGTGGACGAGGCCTACGCACCCGACTATGGACTGAACCTGCGGCATATTGACATCCCCGTGAATCCCTACGAGGTCTTCCGTTGCGATGTGCCCAACCTCAGCACCTCGCTCTACTTCGTAGTCAACGACCGCTTCTATGACAAGGCATTGCCCAAGGCTCTGCTGCCCGATGGTGTCCTGGTGATGTCGTTGGCCGAGGCTGCCCAACAACACCCCGAGCTGGTGGAGGGCAGCTATGGTCGGCTGGCACGTAGCGGCAAGGACGGGCTGAATGCCCTGAACACGATGTTCTGCCAGGATGGTCTTTTCATCTATGTACCCAAGAACGTCGTTGTGGAACGACCCTTGCAAATTATTAATATTCTTCGTGCTGATGTCGATTTGATGGTGAATCGCCGTCTACTCATTGTGGTGGAGGAGGGGGCTCAGGTGAAGATTCTTTTCTGCGACCATGCCATTGACGACCATAATTTCCTTGCTACACAGGTCGGCGAGGTGTATGTGGGCGAGAATGCCCATCTGGAGCTCTACGAACTGGAAGAGACACACGTCAAGAGTCATCGTTTCTCGAATATGTATGTCGACCAGCAGCGTAGCAGCGTAGCCACCATAGACAGCATCACTCTGCATAATGGTCTGACACGCAACCGTACGGACGTGACCTTGAGTGGTGAGTATGCCGAGACGTATATGTACGGCTGTGTCATTGCCGACAAACAGCAACATGTCGACAATAACACCCTCATCGACCACCGTGTGCCCAACTGCCAGAGCACGGAACTCTATAAGTATGTGCTCGACGGGGAGGCTGTGGGTGCATTTGCCGGACGGGTACTGGTGCGCGAGGGGGCTCAGAAGACCATCTCGCAGGAGACGAGCGCCAACCTGGTGGCCACAGATACAGCCCGCATGTACACCCAGCCGATGCTGGAGATATACGCCGACGACGTGAAGTGCTCGCATGGCAGCACCGTGGGTCAACTCAACGAACAGGCGCTGTTCTACATGCGACAGCGCGGTATTCCCGAGGAGGAAGCTCGCATGCTCCTGAAGTTTGCCTTTGCCGGTGAAGTGTTGGACAGCATCAAGATGGAGCCCCTGCGCGACCGCCTGCACTATCTCGTGGAGAAACGTTTCCGTGGGGAACTTTCGAAGTGTGAGGGATGCAAACTTTGTAAATAAAGTATATAAGTCCCATAAGTCCTATAAGTCCTATAAAACCTATGCGTCCCATAGAAGATATAAGAAAGGATTTTCCCATCCTCAGCCGTAAGATATACGACAAGTACCCCCTTGTCTACCTCGACAATGCCGCCACGACACAGAAGCCACGAGTGGTGGTGGAAGCCATGACTGAGGAATATTTCAACGTGAACGCCAATGTGCACCGAGGAGTGCATTTTCTTTCCCAACAGGCGACCGACCTGCATGAGGGAGCTCGCAAGACAGTGTGCCGGTTCTTGAATGCCCATAGTACCAATGAAATAGTCTTCACCCGTGGCACCACGGAGAGCATTAACCTAGTGGCTTCGTGCTTTGGCCAGGCTTTTATGAAGGAGGGCGACGAGGTGCTCATCACCGAGATGGAGCACCACTCGAACATCGTTTCCTGGCAGTTGTTGCAGGCGCGCCAAGGGATAAAGATTCGCATATTGCCCATCAACGACGAGGGAGAACTAATTCTCGACAATATCGAATCTTTCTTCAATGAACGTACCAAAATCGTGAGCATAGCTCATGTCAGCAACGTACTGGGTACCATAAACCCAGTCAAGGAGATCATCCGTATCGCTCATGCCCACGGGGTGCCTGTCTTGGTCGACGGGGCTCAGAGTACCCCCCATTTCAAGGTCGATGTACAGGAACTCGATTGCGACTTCTTTGCCTTCAGCGGCCACAAAATATATGGCCCCACGGGCATCGGTATCCTGTATGGGAAAGAGAAGTGGCTGGAGCAACTGCCTCCCTACATGGGTGGTGGTGAGATGATAAAGACGGTGTCGTTCGAGAAGACTACGTTCAACGACTTGCCCTATAAGTTCGAGGCCGGTACTCCCGACTATGTGGCCAGTACGGGTTTGGCTCGGGCTCTTGACTATGTGAGTGCTGTGGGCCTCGATGGAATTGAAGCTTCCGAAAAAGAGCTTACGGCTTACGCTATGCAACGAATGATGGAAATCCCCGAGATGAAGATTTTCGGTCCCAAAGATATCAACCAGCACGATGCCGTGATAAGTTTCCAGGTTGGCAACATCCATCACCTCGACATGGGCACCCTGCTCGATCGGCTGGGCATTGCTGTGCGTACGGGGCACCATTGTGCCGAACCCCTGATGCACCGTCTGGGCATCGAGGGCACCTGCCGTGCTTCCTTTGCCTTGTATAACACCCGTGAGGAAGTGGACACCCTGGTGGCGGGTATTCAGCGCATACAAACGATGTTTAGTTGATGCATGATATGCTGAAGTCTTATTTGCATAAGGATTTGATAGAGGCAGGATGCGATGAGGCCGGTCGCGGTTGTTTGGCCGGTCCGGTGTACGCGGCTGCTGTCATCTTACCCCAGGATTTCCGGAATGATTTGCTGAATGATTCTAAGCAACTGACGGAGAAGCAGCGTTATGCGTTGCGTGAAGTCGTCGAGCGTGAGGCTGTGGCTTGGGCTGTGGGTGTCGTAACAAACGAGGAGATAGATAGGATAAACATCCTGCGCGCCAGCATCTTGGCCATGCACCGCGCTGTGGCTCAACTGAATGTACGGCCCGAACATCTGCTCGTTGACGGCAATCGCTTCATGCCCTACGAGGACATCCCATATACGACGGTTGTGAAGGGCGATGCCACCTACATGAGCATTGCAGCAGCTTCCGTATTGGCCAAGACCTACCGCGATGATTTCATGCTGAAGATACATCAGGACTTCCCGCAATACCATTGGGACTCGAATAAGGGCTATCCAGCCCCCGTCCATCGGGAGGCTATTCGCAGATACGGTACCACTCCCCATCATCGCATGACGTTTAACCTGTTAGGTACAAAACAATTGGAATTGGAGTTTGAATGATTATAAGTCTTATGAGTCCTATAAGTCCTATAGGTATAAAAAAAAGAAGGTTGTCTCACGACAACCAATCTTTCATTAACCTTAAATCTAATACCATGAAAAACACTGATGCAAAGGTACGGGTTTTTTGCAATATGACAAGAAAATGTTAAGATTTTATATAAAAAAGTGCCTCTTTCTTGATATATGTCAATTATAGGGGGCAAAAAAGCGTAAAAAAATGAAAAAAGATGCACTGATAGTTGTTTCGGGTGGAATGGATTCCACGACGATGTTGTATGAGTATAAAGACGAAATTGCATTGGCGGTCACGTTCGACTATGGTGCGAACCACGGCCCCAAGGAAATTCCCTTGGCCCGGATGCATTGCGAACGTTTAGGCATCGAGCATGTGGTGATACAGATGGATTTCATGCAGCGGTACTTCCAATCGTCATTGCTGAGTGGCGCTGATGCTATTCCTGAGGGAAGTTACGATGACGAGAACATGCGTTCCACCGTGGTGCCTTTCCGCAACGGCATCATGCTGTCTATTGCTTGCGGATTGGCGGAAAGCAGAGGGCTGAAGCGCCTGATGATTGCCAACCATGCGGGCGATCATGCCATCTATCCGGATTGCCGGCCAGCCTTCGTCGAGGCGATGAGCCAGGCCACCCAAGAGGGCACCTACGACGGTATCCGCATAGATGCCCCGTACACGAACCTGACGAAAGGCGAGATTGCAGCCCGTGGGAAACGGTTGGGGCTGAACTATGCCGAGACATGGAGCTGCTATAAGGGTAGGGAAGTGCACTGTGGCAAGTGTGGTACCTGTGTGGAGCGTCGCGAGGCCTTGGCCGAGGCTGGGATAGAGGATACTACGGAGTATCTGGCATAGGCCCTGCTATGCCAGACAATGTCTTCTGGCACAGTCGGGACAGAATCCCTTTACCATATAGTTAATGGAGGATATCAGGAATCCCTCGGGCGTGTCTACCCGGGGGATTCTTGTCTCGCGGAAACAGAACGTGCGATGACAGTTTTCACAATAAAAGTGGATGTGCTGATCGTCGTGGTGGTTGTGGTCGTCGCTTTCGCAGGCCTCGTAGCGCAATGAACCGCTGCCATCCTCGATAGCGTGGATGGCACGATGCTCGAGCATCAGCGTCAGGGCACGGAAGATGGTGCTGCGTTCGGCTGTCGGCATACGGTCCTCCAGTTCGCGGAGCGACAGTGGGCGGTTGGCCTTCTTCAGTTCCTGGTATACCAGCAGCCGCATGGCCGTGAGCTTCACACCGTGGTGTTCCAACTGTTGTTCTATTTCGTTCGTGTGCATGGAGCTTAGTACTTGAACGAACTTCCTCCGGAGAACTCGCGGATGAGCGAAGTGGGCGGAACCTGACGGGCTGGCACTGGCGTGAAGTAGCGCAGGAATTTGCGCAGGCGACTGGCTTCACTGTATTCCGGTTCCCGTTCGTCCACCTGTTCCAGAATGGGCATTACCTGTTCGCGAATGACGTTGAGCTCATACAGGAGTGCTGAGTTAAACGTAGCATCGGCTGTCTCCTGGAACGGGTAAATCCATTTCTCCTCGCCACGGGTGACAGAGGGATAGCGTCGCAGGGTGTCGATGGCCGTATAGCCACGATAGCGGTAGTCGCGGAGCAGGCGGCGCAGCACACGTATGTCCTCGGTGGGAACGAAGTTGTGGTCATCCAAGGCGATGGTAGTCAGTGTGGAGACGTAGATGCGATACTTCTTATTGTCGGGAATCTGTTGCGAGAGAATAGGGTTCAGTGCGTGGTTGCCTTCAAGAATGATAACGTCGCCAGGGCCGATCTTCAGTTTCCTTCCATCGAATTTCCGTTCGCCACTGACGAAGTCGTAGCGTGGCAATTCCACCTCCTCGCCGTTGAGCAACTGATCCATCTGTTTACGGAAGAATGCTGTGTCCATAGCCTCGATGCATTCGAAGTCGTATTCGCCGTTTTCGTCGAGTGGTGTGTCGACGCGGTTGACGAAGTAGTTGTCGGTCGAGAGCGTGTGTGGGTGCATTCCGCAGGCCATCAGCTGTATGGCCAGTCGCTTGCTGGTTGTGGTCTTTCCGCTACTGCTGGGTCCGGCCAGCAGCACCAGCTTGGCTCCGCGTTCCACAATCTCGTCGGTCATTTTGTGTAGCTTGCGCTCCTGCAGGGCTTCGGCCACGTTGATGATTTCCGAGGCTCGACCTGTTCGGATGGCTGTGTTTACTTCGCCGGCGTTGCGGACGCCCATGATGTGTTGCCAACGGTGGTATTCGCGGAAGACGGCCAATTGTTTTTGCTGTACGATCATTTCCTCCAGCTTGGAGGGGTCCTTGCGCGAGGGCACTCGTAGCAGCATCCCCTCGTCCAACGGAATGAGGTCGAATAGGTGAATCTGTCCCGTTCGGGTTAGCAGGCTACTATAGAAGAAGTCGATAGTGTCTTCCAACTGGTAGTAGTGGACGTAGAGGTTCCCCTGACTCTCCAGCAGCAGCGCCTTGCTCTCCATCCCGTGCTGACGGAATATCTGTATGCCCTCTTCAATGGGGCATTGGATGCGGTGGATTTGCGAATCGGCTTGGATGATTTCCTGCATGCGCTGGCGTATCCGCTGGATGTCTCCCGCCTCAATGGGACGTCCGATGTACAGTTCGCAGTAGAATCCCCGGCATACGGGAGCACCGATGATGAGACGGCCGTCCGGGAACGTGTCTTCTACGGCCTTGGATAGGACCAGGAAGAGTGAATGGACGTAGGTGCGCATACCGTCTGCGGTGGTCAGGTCGAGCAGTTCCACGTCCTTGCTGTTGTAGAAGCGGTAGTTCAGACCTTGGACTTTGTTGTTGATTCTTGCACATACGGGGCCATGATTCATGGTGACACCCGAACGCTCGAATACGTCTTTGAGCGAGCAGCCCAAGGGCATGGGGAAGGTCTTCCCCGTGTTCTTGCAGCGGATATTGATTTCGTTGGCCATCTAATGGTTATTGGTTATTGACGGATGAAAACTTTCTTACCATTCACGATATACAGCCCCTTGGCGGGTTTGCTTACGCGGCGTCCGCTCAGGTCGTAGACTTCATTTTTAATTTCTAATTCTTCATCTTTGAATTCTTTTATCCCCGTGATGACGTCAACTTCGTAGTCGCCGTAGTAGTAGAGGCGGAAGTTGTCGAAGCACGTCCAGTCCTTGGACACGTTGGAGGTCTGCCGGATGCCCATCTTCATGGTGGCCTCTGTGGTGGTCTTTACCAACACACTGTTGTCGTACCATCCGTCGGCGAACCACTTGCTAGCGGCCAGCATATTGTCGGGCACGAACTTGCCATTCTTGTTCTTCGTGGCTCCACCGAGCGACTTGCTCTGTGCATCGGTCCAGATGTTTTTCACCTTCTGCGACTTGGACTTCAGGTAGATTTGGGCCTTCACGTTGTCCGTTCCGTCGGCGAAGGCTGTGTAGGTGTCGTCTGCCGAACCCGGACGCTGGAAGGCTTGCACGCGGAGCTCGTAGGTTCCGGCGGGCACCTTGACCGAGGTGGTCTGGTTCAGGTCGTAGGTTTTTTCGTAGAATTCGCAGCACGAGTAGTTTACGGTTCCGGCTTGGCTCCATCCGTTGCAGCTATCGTCGAAGTTGGGGTTAGTGAGCAACCAGGTCAGGTCAATGGGTTGGCTCATGTTGGTTGCCTTTACTTCGCTCAGGAAGGTCAGGGCCGCTGCCTCCAGTTCGTTCAGGGCATTCGTCACCTCCTCTGGCTGTGTGTAGTTTTCCCTTTCCGACACGATGGTGCCGAGAATGTCGGTGAGCGTCTTGTCGATGACAGAGATGTCGGCCTCGTTGTCCTTGGCCGTATGCGGGGTGTCCATCATCTTCTGTACGTTGGCCAACAGATCGTCCAGTGTGCCCATCACCTCCTTCACGGCTCCGCTGCGGTATGCCTGCAGTTCTTCCTCGCTGAGGAACAGCCATCGCTGGCTAGTAGCAGCGTTGGAGAAGTCGAGCGACTTGCTGCTGACCGATGCCGCACCTGCCTGCAGGGTGTTGCCGCCCTTGTTGCAAGTTATCCAGTAGCCCGTGCCTGTGTACTTGTCCATTGTGGTGGTGGCTCGTGCGGGCAACAGGTGGAATTTGTCGGCCGACGTGGGTGCCGAGGTTCTGGCTACGCCCTTGAATCCGTTGCTGTAGGTCAGGTAGCGACCTGTGCCCACATTCCGGAAGGTGTAGTATGAGGTCTTGGGGTCGTAGGAGATGGTCCAGGCGAAGTTGTCACTCTCCTGGGCATCGTAGGGGAGCATCTTCAGTGCACCCGTTGCGGTCATCGTCAGGAAGTTCACGTTGCCGGCATCCTCGCTGGTCAGGTAGTATTTCTGATCGTCTGCCTGCTGGAACACGTATGCCGGTGTGGCAAAGTCTACACTCGACGAGCAGATGAGTCCGTCGTGATGGAGGGCATGGGTCACGAGCACGTTGGCGTAATACAGAATGGTGTTTTCGGGGTTATACGAATCCTCATGTGCACCGTTGATGCCGTAGGGCCACATGTGTGTGCCGTCGCCAGTCAGGGTGGCCGATGCGTCGTTCTCCAGGAACTTGACAACCTGGTTGGCCCGGGGGCCTAACCACAGGCCGCGGCTGGTCTCAGCACGCAGGTTGGAGTTGTTGTACCATTCGCCTGTAGTACCTACGCCCACACCGTGATTCGTCTCGTGCAGGATGGTTCCCGTCTGTTGGTAAGGCACATTCTGGCTTACGCGCATCCATCCGCCGTACGAGCAGTCGGCCGTACCTCCACCGGCACCCGAACCTGGCGAGTAGTGGACATTGAGGTTGAAGCCGCGTATGTTGGCCAGATTGTCGTAGAGCCACTTCACCTCGTTGACGGCTGAGGCGATGCGGAAGTTTGTCTCCTCGTCGCCGGCGTTGTCATAGACAGTGGTTACGTTGCCCTTCGGCAGGGTGGCTATCTTCACCACATCGCCGTAGGCCACCTGCCAACCGCTGGTGATGGCGTATGCGCGAACGTAATATATGGTTGCGGGCTGCATGTGCTCCATGCAGTAGACGTTGCCGTTGTTCGAGAAGAAGCGGGTGGAACGGTTGTCGAAGATTGTCGGTTCGGGTTCTGTGCTCCAGCAGAAACCGCGTTCCTTGGCCGTGCCCTTCACCGTCAGTCGGCCCAAGGCGATGGTGACGCCAGTGGGGACGAATGGTTCTGTGGTCACAGTGGGCACAGAGCCTGTGGCATTGGATATGCGATATTCCAGTGTGGCACGCGAGAGCACCTTGGCTGCAGCCTGGTAGTCGCCCTCGTCGGCTGTCAGCAGGGCTTTGGCCTCGTCTATGGCGGTCTGCAGGGCAGGACCCGTCACACCGTCGCCCATCACGCTTTCGGCCTCAGTGATGAGTCTCTGCAGTTCCAGACCCACGCTGTCCTTAACAGCCTCTTTGTAGTATAAGCGAAAATTGTCGACGCACACCCAGTTGCCCGTACAGCTCTTGGTCGTCAGGCCAATCTCGGCCTGTCCCTCCAGCACGGTAAATGTGATGCTGTAGTCGCCGTGTGCCGAAATCTCGGTTTGCTCGTTGGCTGCATACAGGAAGGCTCCCGTCTGCGTTGCTTCGCTTCCCTGCTGTACGTTCTGTGCCGTAGCCACCAGTGTGTATGTACCGACGGGCAGATCCACCAGTGTCTGCTTCATGCTGGCTGCGTTGCCAATCTTATTTCCCTTGCTCACCCACTTCTCCATGAACACCATGCCGTGTTGGCCAGCGTAGTTCTTGGAGGTGTTGAAGGTCATGCCTGCATTCTCCCAACCGGCGAATCGGGCCTCGAAGTCAGGGTTGTCGATGTACTTCTTCGTCACGTCGGTCTGGGCAGCGCTGGGAAGTAAAAAGTAAAAAGTAAAAAGTAAAAATGCAATACGTCTCATGGTATTTCTTATGTTGGGATTATCAACTTTCAACTTTCAATTATCAATTTACAAAACTCCTCCATGCCCTCGCTGGCCCCCTTCATGATGTGATGCAAGCGGTGCATTGAGTTCCAGGGAACGGGCTTCGGGTCAATGAGGTAGATGGGGCAGTCCTCGGGCACATAGTGGATGAGGCCTGCTGCCGGATAGACGTTGAGGCTGGTGCCGATGATGAGATAGATGTCGGCTTTGGCACTCAGTTCTGCGGCTGCTTCAATGTTGGGTACGGCTTCGCCAAACCACACGATGTAGGGTCTGAGCTGGCTGCCGTCCTTGGCCAGGTCGCCCATCCTGACTTCGCACCGGTCGGGCGACAATGTCTCCACGAAACGGGGGTTGTTGGGGTCTCTGCTGCTGCAGACCTTCATCAGTTCGCCGTGCAGATGCAACACTTTTGTCGAGCCGGCCCGTTCGTGCAGGTTGTCCACGTTCTGGGTGATAATCTGCACGTCGTAGTCCTTCTCCAGTTGGGCCAGCAGTTCGTGTCCGCGACAGGGTTTCACATGCTGCAACTCGCGCCGGCGCGTGTTGTAGAACTCCGTCACTAACTGTGGGTTACGAGCCCAGCCCTCGGGCGTGGCCACGTCCTCCACGTTGTAGGTGTCCCACAGTCCTCCGCTGTCGCGAAACGTGCTGATACCACTCTCGGCACTCATCCCTGCGCCCGTCAATACTACGAGTCTTTTCATAGTTGCAGTCTTTTTGAGGCTACAAACTTACGAAAAAAACGCGGTATATCCAAAAAATATCAGCCCCGATTCGCTCAAACTTGTTACTTGTTTTTACGATTACTTAACCTGTTTGGTCTGACCCGGGCGGGTTTTCACGCGCCAGGTGCGGGAGGCGTCGCGCAGGGTCAGTTGTGCGTTGGAGGCTGTGGCCGGACGCAGGTCGTGAACGGTGAGGGCCGTAATCCGACCATCCTTCCAGGCGAAGTCCAGTTCGTAGCCGCCTCGTGCACGCAGGCCCTTAACGCTGCCACTTTCGGCCCATGCCTTGGGCAGGGCGGGAAGTAGGCGCACATCAGCCGAACTGTTTTCGTTCAACACACTCTGTACGAGCATTTCCATCACACCAGCCGTTCCGCCGAAGTTTCCGTCTATCTGGAACGGCGCATGGGCATCCAGCAGGTTGGGATACGTGCCGCCACCCCTGCGTTTGTCCGGTCCCTGATAGCCGTCGGGCGAAATGTAGTTCAGCAGCACGCGGTAAATCTTGTAGGCCGTCTCGGCCTCATGCAGTCGGGCCTGCAGGTTCACGCGCCAGCCCGTGCTCCATCCTGTTGTGCGTTCGCCCTTGATTTCCAGTGTGCGCTTGCAGGCAGCAGCCAGTTCGGGTGTTGCGTCCACCGTGATGTGATGGCCTGGAAACAGACCGAAAAGGTGCGACTGGTGGCGGTGGTGCCAGTCTTGATCCTCCCAGTCGTGATACCACTCCTGCAGATTACCCCGCTTGCCGATGCGGTAGGGTAGCAGGCGCTTCAGCGTATCGTCGATACGACGTACATAGTCGGCCGACTCGCCCAGCACGAGGGCGGCTCGACGCGCATCCATCAGACATTCGCGTATCATGCCCAGGTCGGCATAGCCGCCATAGACGGTACGTCCATCGTAGCCGTCAGGGGTTCGGTAGATGTTCTCCGGCGATGTGGCGGGAGCCGTCAGGAGATATCCGTCTTTCTCCACGAGCCAGCCCATGCAGAAGTCGGCAGCCCCGCGCAGGACAGGCCAGACGCTACGCAGCCAGTCGCCGTCCATCGTGAAGGTGTAGTGTTCCCACAGGTGGGTACTTATCCAGGCTCCGCCCATGTTCCAGTTGGCCCATGACGGGTCGCCCCCGTGTTCGCCTACGGGACAGGTCATGCCCCAAATGTCGGTATTGTGGCCCAGGCACCAGCCCTGCTGCACACCATAGTAGGCGCGGGCCGTCTGCTCGCCGGTTGCGGGCAGTTGGCGTATGAAACCCAGCAGTGCCTCGTGTATTTCAGGCAGTCCGGCAATCTCGGCAGGCCAGTAGTTCTCCTCGGCATTGATGTTCGTGGTGTAGTTGCTCGACCAGGGGGGCAGTATGCTTTCGTTCCACAGTCCCTGCAGGTTGGCGGGCACGTTCTTCGTGCGCGAACAGCTAATTAGCAAGTAGCGTCCGTAGTTATAATAGAGTTCCTCCAGGTCGGGGTTCTTCTCCCCCTTGTCGGTATAGTCGCGCAGCTGTTGTTCGGTGGTCTTGGCGCTGATGGCGGGGTCGGTGGTTCCGAGTTCCAGGCTCACCCGTTTGTAGAACTGTTGGTAATCCTCAACGTGGCGGCTGAGCAGATTGTCGAACGAACGGACCGTAGCCGCCTCGATGCGGTTGCGCACCAGTCTCTGGTAGTTGCGTCCCTCGCGCACGGGGTCTTTGTCGGCACCGTTGAAACTGGTGACATTAGCTATCAGTATCAGCACCTCATTGGCATCGGTAACCTCAACTCCACCGTCCTCTATCGTCCGAATCTTTCCTCCACGGGGCAGCAGGCGCACGATGGTGCGGAAGTGTATGGCTCGGTTCGAGTCGTAACGGAAGCTGTTTGCCCCTCCGACATAGCTAGGCTTGCTGGTCCATGCGGCATAGCCGTCAGTGATGAGTTCGCCCACGCTGTCACGCTGTGCCGAAGCCTTGGTCTGGTGCGGCAACTGGCAGTGGTAGCGGAAGCGCTCATTTATCTTGCCACCATCGGTAGCTAAAAGTCGCACCACAATCACTGAGTCAGGGGCCGATGCAAAGTACTCGCGCCTGCAACCCGGATAGCTGACTGTGGCCACCGCCCGCTCAATATCCAACTCACGACGGTACTCACGTTTTTCGTTATCGTTAAGATTCAGGAACGTCAGCGTTCCCAGTGGCTGGTAGTTCTGGCAATAGTGCCCCTGGACGGCCCGTTGCAGACGGTCGGCCTCGCGGTAGTCCTCACGGAACAGGGCCTCACGGATACCTGCAATATGCTTGTATGCATCGGGCGAATACACCTCGCGGTCGGGTTCGCCCGTCCACAGGGTGATGTCGTTCAGCGAAAGGCGCTCCTCGTCGATGCGTCCGTAGACCATTGCCCCCTGCGAGCCGTTGCCGATGGGCAGTGCCTCTTCGAAGTAGGTGGCAGGACTGGTGTAGTGTAGCAGATTGGACTGTGCCGCTATGCGGTTTGTCGGGAACACGGCCAGCAGCGTGGCCAGCAGGCTCATGACTCTCATGTTTTTCATCTTTTTATTTTTTATTCAAGTTCACATTTATTCGTTTGCCTTTGTAACAGACGGACTTCTGCTGGCCGCCCATCTCTACGATGAACGTGCGCTCGGCCTGCATACCTGGGAAGGACCCCTCTCTTGGGCCGATGGTCAGCCGCTGGTGCCGTTCGTCCCAGTCGAAGGGAATCACGGAACATTGGCCCTGCTCGAAGTTGTAGTTGTCGCCCTCGTCCTCGTAGAGGTCGAAGTGGGCATCCCGCCCCGGATAGATGTGCAGAGTCACGGGCTTGCCCACCTGGGCCGCTGTGTACTGCGCCACCTCGGTGGTGGGGATGATGCTGCCCGAGGGCACGAAGAGCGGCAGGCGGTCCAGCGCCACCTTCTGTTCTATCCATTGTCCGCCCTCATATTGCTTTCCCGTCCAATAGTCATACCACTTGCCTTTAGCCTTTAGCCCTTGGCCATTTGCCAAACTTGGCAGATAGATGTGTCGTGTGCTCTGTTCGCTCATTGGGTGCGTCACGGGGCAGACCAGGAATCGGCCGAACATATATTCGTCCTTCAGGTCCAGCACCGCAGGGTCGTGGGCAAAGTCGAAGGCCAGCATACGGGCCATCGTGTAGTCTTCGCGCGTCTGTCGGGCCGCCATACTATAGATGTAAGGTACGAGCGAGTAGCGCAGGCGTATCATCTTGAGGATGGCATCGTAGTGGGGCGTGCCGGGTTCGCCGAACTGCCATATTTCGCGCGGCGTGTCCGAGCCGTGACTGCGCAAGACAGGCAGGAACGTGCCCCACTGGAACATGCGGGTGTAGAACTCGCGGTAGGACTCGCCGTTCCCCCCCTGGGGGAACTCACCTGTGTAGAACCACCGCCGTCCGTCGTTGCGCGTGAAGAAGCAACCCACGTCCACCGTCCAGTAGGGGGTGCCCGTGGCCATGTAGTTCAGGCCCGATGGAATCTGCTGTCGGAACGAGGCCCACGAGGCGTGCGTGTCGCCGTTCCAGACAATAGTGCTGTAGCGCTGCTGTCCGGCATAGCTGCTGCGCGTCAGGTTCACCACGCGCTTTTCGTTTGTCGTGGCACGTTGGTTTTCGTAGATGCCTTTCGCGTGGTTGAGCGAGTAGAGGTTGCTGCGCTCGGCTCCCAGGGCTTCGGAGAGGATGTCCTTGTTCAGTTGCCAGCGGCGTTCGTGGTCGTCCCATCCGTAGGCCTTCCCGTCCACCGGCTCCGGCATACGGTTCCAGTCGCCGTCTAATGGTTCGCTGCTGTCACACCACCAGGCATCGAAGCCCCTGCTGAAGAACTCGTCGTTAGCATATTTCCAGTAGAGGCGTCGTGCCTCCGCGTTGAAGGCATCATATACCGAGTGCTCCAGCATGTAGCCACGCTGGCGGAAGTCGCGCTCCTCGGGACAGTTCTGCGGATTGGCCCAGATGCTCACCATCAGCTTTGCATTCAGCGCATGTACCGAGTCGGCCAGCGCCTTGGGATCGGGGTAGTAGCGAGGGTCCATCTTCATGTAGCCCCACCCCTGAGGCCAGTAGTTCCAGTCCTGCACAATCATGTCTATGGGCACCTCGCGGCGGCGGTACTCACGCAGGGTGTTCACGATATCCTCCGACGAGCGGTAGCGTTCCTTCGACTGTGTGTAGCCGAACACGTAGCGGGGCATCAGAGTCACGTCGCCCGTCAGGTAGCGGTAGCCCCGAATCACGTCGTCCATCCGCTCACCCTTGATAAAGTAGTAGTCCACCTCCCGTGCCGCCTCCATCTGCATCGTGCCGTCATAGTCCTGCCCTGTGGGGTGTGTCTCAAACTTCATGGCACAGCCCACATCGAACAGCAGGCCATAGCCGCCCGTTGAGTTGATGACAGGGATAGTGGCTTTTAGGTTGTGCTGCGTCAGGTAAATGGTCTTGCCTATTAGGTTCATGTAGTCCTCCATGTGCGACCCTAGTCCGTACAGCGCCTCACCCTGAGTGAAGCGGAAGCGTACCCAGTAGCGTGTGGTCGTGCCCAGCGTGTCGCGCCGGATGATGTCCTTCACCGTCACCTTGCCGTTGGCCGTTTCCTCTATTCGGGCCGAATTCTCGTCGTACACGATGCGCTCCCTCACTACGGGTTCCGCCTCGTGAGGCCGTGCCTTGTCTTCCTCAAGTAGCGTGCGGCCCGTCTGCCGGTCGCGGAAGGTCACCGCTCCCGTCCTTTGGTCCACCTCTACCGTCAGCACCTCCGACGTGTAGGTGCGGCCCGTTGCCGTCTCCTTTTCCAAAACCTTCACTTGCTGCGGTTGCCACGTGCACACGCCCGTATCGTTGCCCTTCAGTTCGCCCGAGGCCGACCAGCGCACCCTCACGATGGAGGGTGTCACAAAGTCCACCCGTGTCTGTGCCGTCAGCGTTGCGGCCCACAGCACCCCATAGCAAATTCCTATAAGTCGTGTTAAGAACGTCATCTTTACTACTTTTGGGTTACAAAGATACGAATAAGCGAGGGTCAGTCTTCTTCGAAAGCCTGGCGTTCGGCCTCAGCGATGATTTCTTCGCGCGACTTGGCCTTCATGCTGATGTCGGAGAAGTCGATGTCGACGTTGTTCTCGGCAGTGGCCTTGGCCGTCTGCTTCTCTTCAGTGCTGACGGGGGGAACTTCGTCGTATCGCTCCATCTGCAGTTCCTTGGGGGCGGTGATGGCGAGCATGAACTCGCGGTCTTTGTGAAGCTTCTCCAGAGCCTCTTTGGCAGCCAGTTGCTGGCTCTCCTTCTTCGAGTAGCCGCGTCCGGAACCGCATTCTACGTTGGCAATGATGACGTGGCTGAGGAAGACAGGACTCGTGTTGCCGTCCTTGTTCTCCATGCTCTCCTCGCACAGGAATTCGATGTTCACGTGGTGGCGCTGTCCCCACTCCAGGAGCTTGCTCTTGTGATTTACCTCGCTGGCGGCCTTCTCAATGTTTACGAGCTGCTCCATGATTTTTTCCTTCACGAAGCGTACGCAGTGACCGTAGCCCCGATCCAGATAGATGGCGCCAATCAGTGCCTCGAACGCATTGCCCGAAACGTAGCTGTTGTGGGTCTGCTTCTTGAAATTGACGATAATGAGTTTTTCCAGGTTTATCTCTTTGGCCAGTTTGTTCAGTGACTGGCGTCGGACGATGTTGCTGCGTACGTTGGTGAGGAAGCCTTCGGGCTTCTTCGGGAAATGCCGGAATACGATGTGGCCGACCACTGCTCCGAGTATGGCGTCGCCCAGAAACTCCAGGCGTTCGTTGTTGACGCGCTTGCCTTCCTCCTTGATGGCCATCGAGCGATGGCGCAGGGCGGCTTTGTAGGGACGGATGTCGCGGGGGTAGAAGCCCAGGATGTGGTACAAGGAAGAATAAAGCTCCCTATCCCGAAGGAAGGGGAGCCTTATGCGTGTGATAAGATCGAAGAAATCCATGGGGTCTCTAAGGTCTTCGTGGATGTTAGGCCTTGTACTTCTTGAAGATGGCGCAGGCGTTGTGGCCGCCGAAACCGAAGGTGTTGCTCAGGGCGGCGCGAACGGTGCGCTGCTGGGCCTTGTTGAACGTGAAGTTCAGACGGTAGTCGATTTCGGGGTCTTCGTCGCCCTCCTCGTGGTTGATGGTGGGGGGCACGATGTCGTTCTCGACACTCAGAACGCTGAACATGGCCTCAACGGCTCCGGCGGCACCCAGCAGGTGGCCGGTCATGGACTTCGTAGAGCTGATGTTCAGCTCATAGGCGTGTTCGCCGAAGACGTCCTTGATGGCTTTCACCTCGGATATATCGCCTACGGGGGTGCTGGTGCCGTGAACATTGATGTAGTCAATCTCCTCGGGCTTCATGCCGGCATCCTCCAGCGCGTTCTTCATTACGAGCTTGGCACCCAGACCTTCGGGGTGGGAGGCAGTGATGTGGTGTGCGTCGGCGCTCATGCCGCATCCGGCCACTTCAGCATAGATGTGTGCACCACGGGCCTTGGCGTGCTCCAGCTCCTCGAGGATGAGGATGGCGCTGCCCTCGGCCATGATGAAGCCGTCGCGGCTGGCGCTGAAGGGGCGGCTGGCCTTCTGAGGCTCGTCGTTACGGGTCGAGAGTGCGTGCATGGCGTTGAAACCGCCCACGCCACCGGGATAGATGGCAGCCTCGCTACCGCCTGTCAGCATGACCTCGGCCTTGCCCAGACGAATCAGGTTGAAGGCATCGGCCAGCGCGTTGGTTGAGCTGGCGCAGGCGCTGGAGGTGATGTAGTTGGGGCCGTGCATGCCGTATTTCATGCTGATCTGTCCGGCTGCGATGTCGGCAATCATCTTGGGGATGAAGAAGGGGCTGTACTTCGGGCCCAGCGTCTCGCGGGTGCGTTCGTAGTTCCACTCTTCCTCCTCAAACGTCTTCATACCACCGATGCCCACACCCAGCACTACGCCTATGCGATTCAGGTCGGTCTGCTCCAGGTCGAGTCCGCTGTTCTCTACAGCCATCGTGGCGGCAGCCATCGCGAACTGGCAGTAGGGGTCCATCTTGCGGGCCTCCTTGCGGTCGATGAACTGCGAGGGGTCGAAGTCCTTGACCTCGCAGGCGAAGGTGGTCTTGAAGTTGGTGGTATCGAAATGGGTAATGGGTGCAGCACCGCTCACACCGGCCACAATGTTCTTCCAAGTCTCCTCGGCAGTGTTGCCCAATGGTGTAACGGCACCGATACCGGTTACTACAACTCTTTTAAGTTCCATAGTGTATAAATTGAAAATTGAAAGTTGAAAGTTGAAAGTTGAAAGTTACTTGTGTCCTCGGCTTCAGGTCTTGCCCCGAACAAGCCATAAGGCTAACTTTCAATTTTCAACTTTCAACTTTCAACTTCTTGTTTTAGGCCTGAGCCTCTTCGATGAACTTGATAGCGTCGCCAACGGTTGCAATCTTCTCAGCTGCGTCGTCGGGGATGGTGATGTTGAATGCCTTCTCCAGCTCCATGATGAGCTCTACGGTGTCCAGAGAGTCAGCACCCAGGTCCTGAGTGAAGTTTGCGCTCTCTACTACTTCACTTTCGTCTACACCAAGTTTATCAACGATAATAGCCTTTACTTTTGCTTCAATTTCTGCCATAATGGTAATAATTAATTGTTATGTTAATAATTTTTTACTGTCTTAAATCGTTTGCAAAGTTACGACATCTTTGCATAACTACCAAATAATTAGTTAAAAAATAGCCTTTTTTGCACAAAGAGTATGGTGCTGTGCAATTATTCTCGGCGTAATGGGTAGCTTTCGCGTAGTTTTTCGAACGATTCAGGATGCGCTTTCAGTACCCGACTGTCTTCCATCGGACTATAACGTAGGCCGGTTCTTTCTTTACAGGCGGTGGGCGCTTGTAAGTTGAAATCAAGTGGATTTCCCATCCATTTTGCGAGTGCTTCGAGCGACATACGGGTGGCTTTGGCCTTTCCGTCGGCTGAGTATCCGGCGATGTGTGGTGTAGCGATGAAGGCTCGTTTTAGGAGTGCGGGGTTAATATTAGGTTCGCCTTCCCATGTGTCTATGATGGTCTGACGTACTCGTCCGCCGTCCATTGCCTGTAGCAGAGCCTTTTCGTCCACGACTCCTCCGCGTGCCGCATTGATGATGAATGGACGTTTCTGCAAGCTGCTCAGGAACTTCTCGTCAACAAGATGATAGGTAGGGTAGGGCCCATCGGTGGTGAGGGGGGTATGGAGAGAGATAATGTCGCAGTCTTGGAGGTTGTCGTGAAGGTTCAAGAAAGGATCGTTCAGTAGGATGTTTCCAACGTAGGGCTTAATGGCGTTGTGCACGGCTTTGCCTACATGTCCATAACCTAAGATTCCCATGGTGGCCTCGCGGAGTGTGATGAGTCCTGCCTTCTCGGCCTGCAGTAGACAGTTCCTGACGTATTGGGCCACACTGGTGGCATTGCAACCTGGGCAGTTGGTCCATGTGATACCCGTTTTCTCCAGATAGGCGGTGTCCAAATGGTCATAGCCGATGGTGGCTGTGGCGATGAAGCGCACGCGACTGCCCTCCAGCAACTGGCGATTGCACAGGGTGCGGGTGCGGACAATGAGGGCATCGGCATCTCGCACGTCGTCGGCATTGATGGCTGCCCCAGGCAGATACACTACCTCGTCGGCCAGGCGTTCTATCTGCCCCCGAATGAAGGGAATCTTATCATCTACGACAACTTTCATTTTCTCAATCTCTCAATTTCTCATTTTCTCAAAGTCCTCAATCACCTCGTCACAGAGTGTCGTTATCGCCTCGCGTGGATTCGTGGTTGCAAGTCCCATCACGTATGCTCCGCTGGCCCGGCCGGACTTGAGTCCGTTGATGCTGTCCTCGAACACCACGCACTCCTGGATGGGCACGCCGAACGAAGCTGCCGCCCGCAGATAACAGTCGGGTGAAGGCTTGCTTTCCTGGAAGTCCTCGCTGGTCAGTATGTGTTCGAACAGTTCCTTCAGTTCGGGGTGGGCGCGATACACGTTCTCCATTTTCGGCTGGTTCGAGCTGGTCACGATGGCCGTGTGTATGCCCTGCTGCCGTAGCTGCTCTACGTATGCGCGCGTTCCTTTTATATATGAGTACTGCATCCGGGCTTCAAACTCGTCGAGCCTTCGGGTGATTTCGGTCTGCTTGGCGGGGTCGGTAATCCATGCGTCGAATATCTGCCGCAGTGTCTGTCCCTTGATGCGCAGCGAAAAGTCGGGCACATCGGGCCGGTACTCCCTGCCCATCTGTCCCCAGAACTCAGAGTACTGTCCTTCGGTGTCCAGCACCACGCCATCCAGGTCGAACAAGGCTGCCTTGAATGTCATTTTCATGTTTTTCGCGTTTACGAGTGACAAAGTTACGAAAAACATTCGACATAATCGCAAGCATATTACAAAGTTGTGTAGAACTCGCCTGAAATACACACACCGTTGCCTTTTTTACTTTTGCCGCCTTGACCGTTTTTCAGTGGCTTCTCGACGGCGTATCACAATATTTCATGGTATTTCTCTAAAGAAATGTGTAATTTCTTTATTTGATAGGCTAAAAAATCGAGATTTTTTGATTAATTTTGCAAGGTGAAACCTTATAATATTGTTATGGATATGATGTTCTCGGAAAAAGCAAATCGGATTTTTGAGGAATCAATAAATCGTTATCATGTTAACGATGATGTTGACTCCGTCATCGTCAATCCCTACGAAGATGGCTGCATAGAGCATGACCTGTACCAGAAGAATTGGATTGATACTGTACAATGGCATTTGGAGGACATTATTCGTGACCCGCAAATAAATCCGGTGGAGGCGCTTGCTCTGAAACGGCGCATAGACCGAAGCAATCAGGAGCGCACAGATTTAGTGGAAGCTATCGACAGTTATTTCTATACCCTCTACCATGCAGTTGAGGTTCAGCCGACGGCAACGATAAATACGGAAAGTCCAGCTTGGGCTGTGGACCGATTGAGCATTTTGGCCTTGAAAATCTACCATATGCAGGAGCAGGTAAATCGTAAGGAAGCCTCGGAGGAACACCGCCGAAAGTGTCAGGAGAAATTGGACGTCTTGTTGCAACAGCGCATAGACCTCTCAACTGCCATTGATCAATTACTGGCCGACTTCGAGGCTGGTCGCAAGTATATGCGAGTATATAAGCAGATGAAGATGTATAACGACCCTACCACGAATCCCGTACTTTACGGTAAGAAATGAAGAAAAATATCCTGCTGATTCGTTTTTCGGCACTTGGTGATGTGCTGATGACTATTCCTGTTGTCTATGCTTTAGCACACCAATATCCCAGCGCTCGAATTACTGTAGCGGGTCCCCCTTTGGTTCAGGGTCTTTTTGAGCGTTTACCTGAGAATGTCGACTTCGAGCCAATCAGGGTGCGTGACTATTCTGGGCTACGGGGAATTTACAGATTATATCGCAGGCTGGCGAACTTGCAGCCGACACACATTTGCGACCTGCACGATGTCTTGCGCACGAAGGTTGTGCGTCTCTTTTTTTCCCTTTTCTCTCGTCTTCCAATAACGCACATTCGAAAGAGAAGGAGAGACCAGAGACGTTTCCTTTCCCGACAGCCTAAGACCCAACAGCCGACAGTTTTTACGAAATATGCTGATGCTTTAAGGCGGTTGGGGTTTCCTGTTGATTCCACATTGTTTGTCCCATTCCCGGTTGTGGCTCATAAAGGAGGTATTGGTATAGCTCCTTTTGCCGCACACAAAGGGAAAGTCTACCCGTTGAAGAAGATGGAGGAAGTTGTCCGATTGCTTGCGGAACGGGGCCAGCGAGTGTATATCTTCGGCGCAGGAGAGGAGGAAAAAGCGATTGCTGAAAATTGGACACGCTACGACGGTGTAAAGTCCATGATAGGCCAGTTAGGTGGCCTTGCCCAAGAATTGGATTTTATAGCTCAGTTGGATGTCATGCTGACTATGGATAGCGCGAATATGCATCTGGCGGCTCTCACCTCCACACCTGTTGTCAGCATCTGGGGGGCCACACATCCCTATGGCGGTTTTATGGGTTGGGGGCAAGACATAAACAATGTGCTGCAACGAGAGGATTTGCCCTGCCGCCCGTGTAGCATGTACGGAAAAAAAACCTGTACCCAAGGTGACTATCCCTGCCTCAATGGCATCTCCCCAGAGTCTGTCGTGGAGAGAGTAATGCTTTTTTGTTGACTACGTTATTTGTGGAACAGCGCGTACTTCACCACATGCCAGACGTGCTTCACCCATATCTCCAACCTTCTGCCGAACTTGCGCTTGCGCCAACTGCCATAGATGCGGTGTACACCGATGGCATTGGGTTGACGCTTGTATGCTTTGGTGGGCGATAACAGGCTGGTGGGATAGACCGTAAGCTCCTCCAGGTGCTGTTCGCAGTCCTCGTTCTTGTAGCCCATCTTCTCGGCTACCTCCAGCATGAGCAACGGCGAAATGGTCTGGTCGAGGGTGCCGTCGGGCTTGATGAAGGAGCGACTGTTGTATAAGTCCAGCATGGCCTTGCAGAAGTAGTTGCCTTTCTCACCCATGAAAAAGGCGGCTTGCAGACCGAAACGCTGCCGCTTCCAGGCATCCTCGTTGAAGGTGGCGAAGCCGCCGTCAGGTATCAGCTCGTCGAAACGGCGATAAAGGAATATGTCGCTATCCATATAGATGCCCCCCATCTGGTAGACAGCATAGAATCGTACGACATCGGCGGCAAAGGCCCACTTCCGCATCTTCAGGGCTTGGCGTACAAACTCACAGTCGATGGCTTCGGCATCCTCGTAAGTCCACCGCTTAATTTCGTAGTCCGGCAGATGCCGCTTCCATGAGTCCAGACAAACTTTTATCTCGACAGGAAACGGATCGTTGCTGAACCAACACAAGTGTATTATCTTTGGTATCATATCTTTTGGGGTGGTAACAAATTGTCAACGCTGTTTTGTGTTCCCAGCGCGAAAGTTCCCGTTGTTTGGTGCAAAGTTAGCCATTTTTCGATAGAAGGCAAAAGAACGACGTGTTTTTATGGATTTTTTTTCGTACCTTTGACCATTCATTTATCATTATAATAGCAATTGCCTTTTATTTGGACTATGCAGAAGAGGTTCTTGAAACTAAATCCCGATTATCAGCATTGTGATACGTTTATTGGCTTGCTTCCAAAACTTTTTGATGAAGAAACGAACGTTATTCACAATGGGCGAAATACAATTAAGTGTATAAAGTTCGGGGGGCAAACATTTGTTGTCAAACGTTATAAGCGACCTTTCTGGTTCCAACGTGTTATTTATACTTTTTTCCGAAAGAGTAAGGCGCAGCGCTCTTATGAGAACGCGATGCAG
Organism: uncultured Bacteroidaceae bacterium; assembly: GCA_905234735.1. Taxonomy (GTDB): domain Bacteria; phylum Bacteroidota; class Bacteroidia; order Bacteroidales; family Bacteroidaceae; genus Physcousia. Next base: position 42,039 of record CAJOJA010000006.1, read on the forward strand.
CTGAGGAAACGTGGATTTCTCACACCTCGTGAGGTGGCGTATATGGAGGAGCTACACCTGGGGCTAATGCAACAAGCCTATTACGTCTGCGAATATACATCGGCACAACCTATCCGTGAACGACTGATTGAGCAGAATCCTTTTGATGAGTCATTGGCTACGGCTTACGCTCATTTCGTTGCTCAGTTACATGAGGCAGGCGTGTTGCATCGTGACTTGAACCCTACGAACGTCTTGTATCGTAAGCGAGGCGAGGACTACGACTTCGAACTCATAGACATCAACCGTATGCACTTCTACGAAAAATCTGTTCCCAAGGTTGAGTGCATGGAGAACTTAACACTTTTTTGGTGGTTCACAGATGTCTATCGCTTTATACTATCTAAATATGCCGCATTCCGGGGGTGGACTGAGGCTGACATGGAAAAGGCTGTTAGCGTGAAGAAATGGCATGACAGAGTTTGGGTGTGTCGTAAGCGAATAATCCATCCATTTCGCAAATGACCAGTTACAAATCGACACTTATTTAAGGAGAAAGGAAGTCTATGAAAATACGGTTTATGCCATATCGTGAGAATCTGGGTACTATCATGTCTCGCCAGATGCCCAATCACCGAATGACCTCACAGGACGGACGCTATGAGTTTTACCTGGGTGATACCTTGGAAGAAGCCGATTTTTGGGTAGTTCAAGGCAAAGGTATCAGAGGGGTGCAGACTTGTAAGGTAGCTCCAGAGAACACCATTTTACTAACCACTGAACCTCGTTCGGTTTTGGTATATCCAGAACGCTACATCAACCAATTTGGCTTGCTTGTCACCTGTCAGGAGCAGACGTGTCATCCCAATATCCTTTTGGGCCCAGCCATCCTACCTTGGTTCGTAGGTTTCAATGAGCATCCTGACGGGACCTGTAGTTATTCACTTGACTATGATAAGTTGAATCAACCTTCCAATCCGCAGGATAAGACCAAGCTCCTTTCTGTTATTACGAGTAACAAGGCATTCACTCGTGGCCATTTTGACCGCATTAAGTTTGTAGAAAAACTGAAGGAGCATTATGGCGACCGAATAGATGTGTATGGACGAGGCTTTCATTCCTTTGACGATAAATGGGATGTGTTGCGCCCCTATAAATATCATATTGCAATTGAGAATTCTTCACAGCGTTATTACTGGACGGAAAAGATTAGCGACTGTTTCTTGGCAGAGACTTTCCCTTTTTACCATGGGTGTACGAACCTGTCTGACTATTTTCCCCGAGATTCCTATGTTCCTATTGACATACATGAACCAGAACGTGCCATTGATACAATAGATAGTGTTATTGGGAGTTCCCGTTTTGAATCTTCGGTAGCTGTCTTGTCACAATGTAAGCAGCTGGTTTTGGGAAAATATAATATGTTCGAGTTTATTGCCAGACTATGCGACAAGATGGATCCCACAGCTCCCAAGCAGCAGGTGACAATAGAACCCTGCCGCTCGGGAAAGGAATGGCATAACCTGATAAACTATACGATTAAACGCAACTACTATGAGTTGCGTACTCAGTTGCATTATCTCTCAGTTGGCAACAAACTCAAGGAATGACTTTTTTAATGCGTCCAAAGGTCTTGATGCTCGTGTATTTCCGCCACAGGTTCAACTTGCGGTGAGTGGGTACACCATGGCGACGAATGTAGTCGCGGGCACCCTCCAACATACGATGGGCGACCTGACCGTCTAAATAGGGGTCGTAGTTCTGGATGACCCACTGGCGCTTTTCTCGCCATTCATCATCAGTCATCACCTCATCGTATGCATTGCAAAGTTCTTCGGGTTCTTGCATGTTACGCCAATAGATATCTTTAGCAGCGGCTCGTAGCGTAATGACAGGCTTGTCCAGCAGGAGAAACTCATATATTGTTGAAGACGTGTCGCTGATCATGGCATCCGCCATGAGCATATACTTCGTCACAGTATAGTCCTCGATCCACAGCATATTGTCGGTGCGCTCGGCTAGTTGCCGGTATTCTTCCTTAATATCAGGTTTAGTTAAGGGGTGGAACTTTAGCAGTAACAATACGTCCTTTTGGCAGACAAGGTCGGTAAGTGCCTGTTTCATGTAAGGCAGCGATGTCAGACTGGGCGAAAAGGTCGGTGCATAGAGTACGATTTTGGAACGTCCGCTCTCTTTCAGCAGTTGCATACGTTCTGTGTCGAATTTGTGCAGATTATGGAAAATCCAGTCCTGCCGTGTCCAACCGGTTTCCAGAACTTCAAAGTCCTTGTACTTCTTTGCTAATTTCCTAAAGCCATTGGTGAAAAAAGGACCTTGTGTGAAGTAGGTGTCGAAATAGCGTCGTATGACCCAGTGATCTTTCTTTTCGGCCGCATAACCATGAAAAATCTGTATCTTAACTCCTCGCAGATAATAAGGCACAATATTGCCAGGTACGAAAACTGCCTCTGGCTGGAAATCGTAGGCCTCTTGTATAGAGTGGGTCCATCTCACTTCCTCGCTCAGCGGAAACTGGTTGATTCTTGGCTGATGCACATACCATAAGACCTCGTTCCCTCCTTCCTTACCAGCTTCTTCTTGTAGTGGGTATAGGATGTCAATGGCATACTTGTTCTCACAAAATAGCAGAATCTTCATGGATTCCTTATTTTGAAAAGGATGTTATAGACCTTGTCCTATGCAGTCAGCAACTCCACCAGCTTGTCCACGGCCGAGATGAGTCCGTCGGGGTTCTTGCCTCCTGCCGTAGCGAAGTGGGGCTGACCGCCGCCGCCGCCCTGGATGAGTTGGGCAGCCTCGCGGATGTTCTTGCCGATGTTCACTCCCTGCTGCACGATGCTGTCCGAAGCACCTGCCGTCAGCATGGGCTTGCCCTCGTTGATACTGCCGATGACCACAAGGGCGTTGTCGACCTCGGCACGCAGCTGGAAGGCGATGTCCTTCACAAACTCGGGAGCCAAAGCGGGCACTACGGCCTTCATGACGGTGATGCCGTTGATGTCCTTGGCGTTGTCCTTCATCGACTGCTTCAGCTGCATGGCTTTCTCGCGCATGCTATCCTCAATCTGTTTCTTCAGTTGGGCATTCTCGTCGATGAACTTCTGGATGGTTCCCTGCAGGTCGGGCACGTTGTTGAAGAGGTGTCGCAGTTCGCTGATGGTGTCGCTTATCTGATACAGCATATCTTCTACCTTCTGGCCTGTGATGGCCTCGATGCGGCGTACACCTGCGGCTACACTGCTCTCTGAGAGTATCTTCACCATACCCAGTTGGCCAGTGCTCTTGGCGTGGCAACCGCCGCAGAACTCTACGCTGTCGCCGAACTGCACGACGCGAACCTTGTCGCCGTACTTCTCGCCGAAGAGGGCGATGGCACCCAGTTTCTTGGCTTCCTCGATGGGCATGTCGCGGTGGTCCTGCAAGGGGATGTTCTCGCGAATCTTCTCGTTCACCAGTCGTTCCACCTGGCGCAGTTCCTCGGGGGTCACCTTCTGGAAGTGCGAGAAGTCGAAGCGCAGGTATTCGGGTGTTACCAGTGAACCCTTCTGTTCCACATGTGTTCCCAGTACTTGGCGCAGGGCCTGATCCAGGAGGTGAGTGGCGGAATGGTTGGCTTCGCAGGCATGACGCAGGTCAGTGTCGACGCAGGCCATGAACGGTGCTTCGGGTTGTTTGGGCAGCGTCTTGGCAATGTGAACCGTCAAGCCGTTCTCCGACTTGGTGTCGATGATTTCGATAGTCTCGTTCTCGCTCACCAGCACGCCGCGGTCGCCGACCTGTCCACCCTTCTCAGCGTAGAACGGGGTCTGGTCGAGCACCAGTTGGTAGTAGGTCTGCTTCTTCTGCACCACCTGACGATAGCGCACGATGCGACACTCGCTCTCGGTCATGTCCCAGCCGAGGAACTTGCTCTCGGCGACGGAATCGCCGAGTACTGAACCGACCGTCTGCCAGTCATCGGCCTCCACTTTGGCGGCATTGCGGGCACGGTCTTTCTGTTTCTGCATCTCCACGTTAAAGCGCTCCTCGTCCACGGTCAGGCCGTTCTCGCGGCAGATGAGTTGTGTCAGGTCGAGGGGGAATCCGTATGTGTCGAACAGGGTGAAGGCCTTCTCGCCGTCGATGACGGTCTTGCCAGCCTTCTTGGCCTCCTCCATCACGCCTTCCAGCAGGTGAATACCCGTCTCCAGGGTGCGCAGGAAGCTGTCTTCCTCCTCCTTCATCACCTTTGAGATGAGCACCTTCTGGGCCTCCAGTTCGGGATAGGTTTCGCCCATCTCCTGAATGAGCACGGGCAGCAGACGGTACATGAAGGCCTCCTTCTGACCGAGGAACGTGTAGGCATAGCGCACGGCACGGCGCAGGATGCGACGGATGACGTATCCGGCCTTGGCGTTGCCGGGCAGCTGTCCGTCGGCAATGGAGAAGGCGATGGTGCGCAGGTGGTCGGCCACCACGCGCATGGCCACGTCGGTTTCCTCCTTGTCGCCATACTTGTAACCGCTGAGGTCGCCGATGGACTTAATGATGGGCTGGAACACGTCGGTGTCGTAGTTCGAGTGCTTGCCCTGAATGGCGCGGACGAGACGTTCGAAGCCCATGCCCGTGTCGATGACGTTCATTGAGAGGGGTTCCAAATGGCCGTCGGCCTTGCGTTCGTACTGCATGAACACGATGTTCCATATCTCGATGACTTGTGGGTCGTCCTTGTTCACCAGTTCGCGGCCGGGCACCTTGGCCTTCTCCTCGGGGGTACGGCTGTCGAGGTGTATCTCGGAACAGGGGCCGCAGGGACCCGTGTCGCCCATCTCCCAGAAGTTGTCGTGCTTGTTGCCGTCGATGATGTGGTCGGCCGGCACGTGCTTCAGCCAGAACGTGGCAGCCTCGTCGTCGCGGCTCAGGTTTTCTTCGGGCGAACCCTCGAACACGGTGACATAGAGAGCCTTGGGGTCGAGCTTCAGCACGTCCACCAGATACTCCCAGGCCATGTCGATGGCTCCCTCCTTGAAGTAGTCGCCGAACGACCAGTTGCCCAGCATCTCGAACATGGTGTGGTGGTACGTGTCGTGACCCACCTCTTCCAGGTCGTTGTGTTTACCGCTGACGCGCAGGCACTTCTGCGAGTCGGCACGGCGGCGGGGTTCTGGGTCGCGCTGCCCCAGGATGATATCTTTCCACTGGTTCATGCCAGCGTTGGTGAACATCAGTGTGGGGTCGTCCTTGACCACCATGGGAGCGGAGGGCACGATGGCGTGTCCTTTCGATTCAAAGTACTGTTTGAACGAATTGCGAATCTCGTTTGCAGTCATCATATTTATTTGCGATTATACGATTATCAGTGTACTATTTTCTATTTTGCGCACAAAGGTACAAATAATTTTTCACTTTTCACTTTTCATTTTTCACTTTATTTCGTACCTTTGTGCCAAAGTACGGAAAAATATGCCACTGAATTCGAATAAGAGCCTGAAAAAGTACTATGCTATCGGCGAGGTAGCCGAGATGTTTGGTGTCACGGAGACCCTTCTGCGCTACTGGGAGAAGGAGTTTCCCACGATACAGCCGCGTAAGAGTGGACGCAACGTGCGCCAGTACACCCAGGAGGACATCGACGAGATACGTATCATCCACAATATGGTGAAGGTGCGTGGCATGAAGCTTGCCGCTGCCCGTCAGGCCATTGCCAAGAACCGCAGCGGGGAGAACTCCGCCACCGAGCTGATGGGCCGTCTCGAGGCCATTCGTGCCGAGTTGCTCAGCATGAAGAGAGAACTCGATGCCATCGCCTGACGCGGGGCTGTCGTTGCTCCCTGTCGATGGCTCTTTGTACGCACATACGCGTGTGTAGCGCATAAAGATTAAGGAAAGAATAAAAATAGAGATAAAATTTTTCCTTATTCTCGCAGAAATTCATTACCTTTGCACTCGATTAAGATGTTAGCCCCTGTAGTTCAATGGATAGAACTACGGTTTCCTAAACCGCCAATCCGGGTTCGATTCCCGGCGGGGGTACTGCGAAAGGTAAAAAGTAATAATTTAAAAGTAAGAAGATGGAGATTAAGGAATTGGACAGTGTAGTTGTCCGTTTCTCGGGTGATTCCGGCGACGGTATGCAGTTGGCCGGAAATATTTTTTCTACGGTGTCAGCAACCGTAGGTAACAGTATCAGCACCTTCCCCGACTATCCTGCCGACATCCGTGCCCCGCAAGGGTCGCTGACGGGTGTCAGTGGATATCAGGTACACATCGGTGCCGGTCAGGTCTATACGCCTGGCGACAAGTGCGACGTGCTGGTGGCCATGAATGCCGCTGCCCTGAAGACGCAGTATCGCTATGCCAAGCCTGGGGCAACGATTATCATCGATACCGACTCGTTCGGGCCGAAGGATTTGCAGAAGGCTGAGTTCAAGACCGAGGACCCGCTTCAGGAGATGGGCATAGACCCGGACCGCGTCATTGCCTGCCCTTTGACCACAATGGTGAAGGACTGTCTGCAGGAGACGGGCATGGACGTGAAGGCTATGCTCAAGTGTCGCAATATGTTTGCCGTGGGTCTGGTGTGCTGGCTCTTCGACCGCGACCTGGAGGTTGCCTTCAACTTCCTGCGCGAGAAGTTCGCCAAGAAGCCGGCCATAGCTGAGGCCAACATCAAGGTGATTCAGGCGGGTTACGACTACGGACACAACACCCACTCCAGTGCCACAAATGTCTATCGCATCGAGACGCGCGAAAAGGTGCCCGGTCGCTACATGGACATTACGGGCAACAAGGCCACAGCCTACGGTTTCATCGCGGCTGCCGAGAAGGCCGGACTGAAGCTGTATCTGGGCAGTTACCCCATCACCCCTGCCACCGATGTGCTTCACGAGCTGTCGAAGCACAAGTCGCTGGGCGTGACCACCGTTCAGTGCGAGGACGAGATTTCGGGCTGTGCTTCGGCTCTGGGTGCCTCGTTCGGTGGTGCGCTGGCCGTGACCTCGACCTCTGGTCCTGGCATCTGCCTGAAGTCGGAGGCCATGAACCTGGCCGTCATCATGGAACTGCCCCTCGTCGTGCTCGACGTGCAGCGCGGCGGTCCGGCTACGGGTCTGCCCACGAAGTCGGAACAGACCGACCTCCTGCAGGTGCTCTTCGGCCGTAACGGCGAGAGCCCCCTGCCCGTCATTGCCGCCCTCAGTCCTGCCGACTGCTTCGATGCCGCCTACGATGCCTCGAAGATGGCCTTGGAGCACATGACTCCTGTCGTCCTGCTCACCGATGCCTACGTGGCCAATGGTTCGGCAGCGTTCCGCCTGCCCGACCTGAAGGAGTATCCTGCCATCCGTCCTCCATACGTACCCGAGGAGCTGCGTGGCACCTGGACACCCTACCAGCGCAATGCCGAGGGTGTGCGCTACTGGGCTGTGCCTGGTCGCGAGGGGTTCACCCACATCTTGGGCGGACTGGAGAAGGACAACAAGACGGGCGCTATCTCCACGAATCCGGAGAACCACGACTTGATGACGCGTCTGCGCCAGCAGAAGGTGGACAATATTCAGGTGCCCGACCTCGAGGTGCTGGGCGACAAGGACGATGCCGAGCTGCTCATCGTGGGCTTCGGCTCCACCTACGGCCATCTGCATACGGCGATGGACGAGCTGCGCAGTCAGGGCCGCAAGGTGGCGCTTGCACAGTTCCGCTACATCCGTCCGCTTCCCAAGAATACTGCCGAGGTGCTCTTGAAGTATCCGAAGGTGGTGGTGGCCGAGCAGAACATGGGCCAGCTGGCTGCCTACCTGCGCATGAACGTCGACGGCTTCACGCCCCGGCAGTTCAATCAGGTCAAGGGCCAGCCGTTTATTGTCAGCGAATTGGTTGAATCATTCAGTAAACTCTTCTAACTATGGCATACACGAATAACGATTATAAGAAAGGGCAGCCCCGTTGGTGTCCGGGCTGCGGCGACCACTTCTTCCTGGCTTCGTTTCACAAGGCGCTGGCCGAGATAGGCACAGCTCCTGAGAACATTGCCGTCATCAGCGGTATCGGCTGTTCGAGCCGTCTGCCGCACTACATGGCCACCTACGGCATGAACACCATCCACGGACGCGCTGCAGCCATCGCTACAGGCTGCAAGGTGGCAAACTCCAAACTCGACGTTTGGCAGGTCTCCGGCGACGGCGACGGACTGGCCATTGGCGGCAACCACTTCATACACGCCAACCGCCGCAACATCGACCTGAACATGATACTGCTGAACAACCGCATCTACGGACTGACCAAGGGGCAATACTCGCCTACCAGTCCTCGCGGATTTGTCTCGAAGTCAAGCCCTTACGGTACCGTAGAAGACCCCTTCCGCCCTGCGGAACTGTGCTTCGGTGCACGCGGGCACTTCTTTGCCCGTGCCGTAGCCACTGACGCTCCGGGCACTGTGGCCGTGCTGAAGGCTGCCCACGCCCACAAGGGAGCCTCGGTGTGCGAGATTCTGCAGAACTGCGTCATCTTCAACGACGGTACCCACGAGAGTGTCTACTCGAAGGAGGGCCGTCAGAAGAATGCCATCTACGTGGAGCACGGCAAGCCGCTGGTGTTCGGCGAGAACGGCGAGTTCGGCCTCGTGCAGGATGGTTTCAGCCTGAAGAAGGTGGAGATAGGGAAGGACGGCTACACGCTGGACGACATCCTCGTCCACGATGCCCATTGCCAGGACAACACCCTGCAGCTGAAGCTTGCCCTCATGGGCGACGGCGACGGCTTCCCCATTGCCCTGGGTGTCATCCGCGACGTGGAGGCTCCCACCTACAACGATGCCGTAGAGGCCCAGATTGAAGAGGTGAAGGCCAAGAAACCCTACCACTCCTTTGCTGAGCTCCTCGAAACCAACGACATTTGGGAAGTGAAGTGATACGAAGGGTTAGATAAAGTAAGAAGGGCGTCCGAACAGGATGCCCTTCTTGTTGTTTTTATTTGTCAGCAATCTTACGGAAGGATTGCAATTTCTCGCCAAAGCAGAGGTCGCCGCAGTCGCCAAAGCCAGGAACGATGTACTTCTGTTCATTCATGCCTTGGTCGATGGCGGCACACCAGATAGTGGCATCGTCAGGAAGCGCCTCCTTTACCACCTCAATACCCTCTGGAGCGGCAATGATACAGCAGACGTGAATCGCTTTGGGTTCGCCTGCCTGAAGAAGGGCCTCAATGGCAGCTGCCATACTACCTCCGGTAGCCAGCATCGGGTCAACAATGAGCAGCGTCTTGCCCTTCACACTGGGAGTGGCGATATATTCAGCATGAATACCCACTTCGGTATGTTCGCGATTAAGATACATACGGAAAGCGGAAACGAATGCGCTGTCGGCTCCGTCGAACACGTTGAGAAAACCCTGATGGAAAGGTAGGCCAGCACGTAGGACAGTGGCAATAACCATATTCTCTTCTTTGATTAAGGGAATGTCAATCGTCCCCAATGGAGTCTTAATGGTTTTGGGCTTATAGTCCAGAGTTTTGGACAACTCAAATGCCATCATCTCACCAATACGCTCCACGTTATGACGAAACGTGATACGATTCTTCTGATAGTTTTTGTCACGAATTTCTGCCATAAAATGATTCATGACGGAATTCTGTTCGGATAAGTTGATTATTTTCATGGTCTCAGAAATTTTCACCAAAAGTAGTAAATATTTATGAAATATGCATGACGAATGATGAATTATTTTGCAATCTCTGCTTCTCAAAAGCACGAAATAGGCAAAAAAAAGCACTTGCAGATGCAAAAAATCGTGTTTCATACGTCATATCTCACAAATTTTTACTACTTTTGTATCGCCTATAGTGGGCAGACAAACAAGGATTTTTTTTACAACCTAAAATAGTTTTACTAACATGGCAAAATTAGATTTGACACAGTACGGCATCACCGGTTCGACCGTGATTGCCCACAACCCGTCGTACGAGTTCCTCTTTGAGGAGGAGACCAAGGCAGGCCTGACAGGCTTTGACAAGGGTCAGAACACTGAGCTCGACGCCGTGAACGTAATGACCGGCATCTACACCGGCCGCAGCCCCAAGGACAAGTACATCGTTGACGATGCACAGAGCCACGACAAGGTATGGTGGACCACCGAGGGTTACAAGAACGACAACCACCCCATGAGCGAGGCCGTTTGGGCCAAGGTGAAGGACATCGCCATCAAGGAGCTCTGCAACAAGCAGCTCTACGTGGTCGACGCCTTCTGCGGTGCCAACGAGGCCACCCGTCTGCGCGTGCGCTTCATCGTAGAGGTTGCCTGGCAGGCACACTTCGTGAAGAATATGTTCATCCAGCCCACCGCTGAGGAGTTGGAGAGCTTCGAGCCCAACTTCGTTATCTACAACGCCTCTAAGGCCAAGGTTGAGAACTACAAGGAACTGGGTCTGAACTCAGAGACCTGCGTAGCCTTCAACACCACCACTCGCGAACAGTGCATCATCAACACTTGGTACGGCGGCGAGATGAAGAAGGGTATGTTCTCCATGCAGAACTACTACCTGCCCCTGCAGGGTATCGCCTCGATGCACTGCTCTGCCAACACCGACATGGAGGGTAAGAACACCGCCATCTTCTTCGGTCTGTCTGGTACAGGTAAGACCACCCTTTCTACCGACCCCAAGCGTCTGCTGATTGGTGATGACGAGCACGGATGGGACGACGAGGGCGTCTTCAACCTCGAGGGCGGCTGCTACGCCAAGGTTATCAACCTGAGCAAGGAGAACGAGCCCGACATCTACGGTGCCATCAAGCGCAACGCCCTGTTGGAGAACGTAACTGTTGCTGAGGACGGCAAGATTGACTTCGCCGACAAGAGCGTGACCGAGAACACCCGCGTAAGCTATCCCATCGACCACATCGAGAAGATTGCCCAGAAGGTCAACGGCAAGAGCGCCGGCCCAGACGCCAAGAACGTTATCTTCCTCAGTGCTGACGCATTCGGCGTACTGCCTCCCGTCAGCATCCTGACTCCCGAGCAGACCAAGTACTATTTCCTCTCCGGCTTCACCGCCAAGTTGGCAGGTACAGAGCGTGGCATCACCGAGCCCACTCCCACCTTCTCGGCTTGCTTCGGCCAGGCCTTCCTGGAGCTGCATCCCACCAAGTATGCCGAGGAACTGGTGAAGAAGATGGAGAAGAGCGGCGCCAAGGCCTACCTCGTCAATACGGGTTGGAACGGCACCGGCAAGCGCATCTCTATCCCCGACACCCGTGGTATCATCGACGCTATTCTGGACGGCAGCATCCTGAAGGCCGAGACCAAGAAGATACCCTTCTTCGACTTCGAGGTGCCCACCGCTCTGCCCAACGTCAATCCCGCCATCCTCGATCCTCGCGACACCTACGCCAGCGCCAGCGAGTGGGAGGAGAAGGCCAAGGACCTGGCAGCCCGCTTCATCAAGAACTTCGGCAAGTACACCACCAACGAGGCCGGCAAGGCTTTAGTCGCTGCAGGCCCGAAGTTGTAAGCTTATAGTTTATTGTGAATATCGAGCGGTTCCCTTTCGGGGGAGCCGCTTTTTTGTTCATCGCGCCCCATTGCCTCGCGCACCGCGCCCCCCTGGTTTGTGTCATGCGTGACACAAACTCCAACGATACTAATGTCTGAGCCTCGACGATACTATTGTCCGAGCCCCGGTCATAGTATCGTCCGAACCTACCCCTTTTTTTAACATCCCCAGGACAACGCCTACCTCGCTTTGAACGCGATGGCAAGAGCGATTTGCAGCTAAATCTGGGTTAACGGAAAAAGTCCAAATTACTTCTTCTACGAATAGTAGAAATTATTATGTCCTATAGACCGGCCCACTGCTCTTCTAGTTCGGGAATGAAAAGAAAATAGGCTTTTCTTTTGCATTTCCGCTCGCTTCTTCGTAACTTTGCAAAGGGGAAAGACAAATCCCTGTTTTGTTCTTTGACATTCTGGTTATATAATTAGCTGACAAAATCGTATCTCATACTTATCATATACAACATAAAATCTATCTTTTGCCTTCCTCAACAGTTGTGAATAGCTGACAAAATCGTATCTCATACTGATCATATACAACGTAAATCTGATTCAAAATTAAAGTCGAGACGTTGTGAATAGCTGACAAAATCGTATCTCATACTGATCATATACAACCACGTTCGTCAGCACATGGCCGCAGATGAAGTTGTGAATAGCTGACAAAATCGTATCTCATACTGATCATATACAACCGGCACAACGTCCGACATGCTGCCGACATGTTGTGAATAGCTGACAAAATCGTATCTCATACTGATCATATACAACCATAACTGCAACATCAAGAATAAGCAACACGTTGTGAATAGCTGACAAAATCGTATCTCATACTGATCATATACAACTTTTGAATTTTTGATTTTGAGTTTTGGATAGTTGTGAATAGCTGACAAAATCGTATCTCATACTGATCATATACAACCGGCAACATGTATGACTACTACGGAGGCATGTTGTGAATAGCTGACAAAATCGTATCTCATACTGATCATATACAACAAGTAAGACATCATCCATCAGACATCAGAGTTGTGAATAGCTGACAAAATCGTATCTCATACTGATCATATACAACACGCAAAAGACGTGTTGGAGAATGACCCAGTTGTGAATAGCTGACAAAATCGTATCTCATACTGATCATATACAACACTGTCTGCAGGGTGCTCGCTGGCTGCCATGTTGTGAATAGCTGACAAAATCGTATCTCATACTGATCATATACAACCAGGGGTTGGTCATCTCGAAACTCCAGAACGTTGTGAATAGCTGACAAAATCGTATCTCATACTGATCATATACAACATCGAGATTCCCACGATGTACCGCCTCGGAGTTGTGAATAGCTGACAAAATCGTATCTCATACTGATCATATACAACTGGTCTTCGTATTCATGGGTGTATCATTTTGTTGTGAATAGCTGACAAAATCGTATCTCATACTGATCATATACAACCCATCCATGTTGTAGCTTTTATTTTTTTATGTTGTGAATAGCTGACAAAATCGTATCTCATACTGATCATATACAACGCCAGGGCGATACGCAGTTTCTTCAGCAGCGTTGTGAATAGCTGACAAAATCGTATCTCATACTGATCATATACAACCATGGCAGCCAGCGCGAGCAAGCTGCAGTAGTTGTGAATAGCTGACAAAATCGTATCTCATACTGATCATATACAACCAACCGGGGCATTGCCTCGCTGCAGGCCAGGTTGTGAATAGCTGACAAAATCGTATCTCATACTGATCATATACAACAGACCTTGAAAAAATGGCTGATTGATAGTATGATAAGTGGAAAATTCACAAAAGAAAAAGTTGTGTTATGATTACAGAAATCCCGCCTTCGGGGCGGGATTTCTTGTTTCTATGCATTTGTGGTTAAAACAGCTCCAATTGCAAGGATACAGGTTGAGGCTTATCCGCTTTCTTGCCATAAAACACCTGCATTTCGCCAAACTGTTTGTCCGTGATGTAGAGTACCCCCACCTTCCCATACTCTGGCAGGTAACTCTTCACCCTCTTTAGGTGTACTTCCATGTTTTCGCGACTGGCACAATGGCGGATGTAGATGGAAAACTGGAACATGGTGAACCCGTCGCCCTGCAAATCTTTTCGGAACTTGGCTGCGGCCTTGCGGTCCTTCTTGGTCTCGGTGGGCAGGTCAAAGAAAACGAGTATCCACATGATGCGGTATTCGCTCAGGCGTTCCAGCGACGTTGTCATTGCAGGGTGGGGTAGGCTATCGTACGAACCTCACCCCTGAAGCACTTTGCCAACGAGGCTGTGGTTTGCGAGGCGGCAATCATCAGTGGGCTGCGCTTGCCGTCGATGGTGACATCCAGCACGGGAATGCCGAGCAATAGAGCTTTTAGTTCTTTGGTTAGCTCCTTGTAGTTGTAGTTCTGCTGGATGATTTTAATCACCAACTCGTCCACGTAAGGTCGATAGGGTTCCATGATGTCATCGGCCAGGCAGTAGGCATTGTATCGGTTGTGATGATGAATGCCCAGGGTGGGAAGTAGACCACTACTGACTAAGGCCCGTGCAATAACGGCTCGCAGTATGGCGTAGCCGTAGTTGAGCAGGTTGTTAGGTGGTTCCTCCTCACGTCCACGAATAAAATTAGGAATGTTGGGGAAAATATTCTTCCAGTAGTAGGCTGCAGCCCTTGCTTCAAGGTTGTCGGCATCGCCACTGCGTACTTCGTCCACCCACACCTTCATGCAGCGGGTTTCCGTCTCAGTATATTTCCTAAGCACAACTTCCTGATTGGCAATCTTCTGCTTGACGGTTTGTTGCCATAGTTGTTTGCGAAGAGGCAGGGAGGCATCAATCTGGTCGCGGAACCGTTCGCTCTGCAAGGTGTTGCCGTAGAGTGGCAGCATCAGTCCCGTGGGCATACTGCGACTGTCGCAGGTGATAACCGCAGCATTGTTTTCCAACAGCGTCTCCATTACTCCCGTGGTGATGGTAATCTGCTTGTTGTCGAGCACCACCACACCAATGTCCTCAATGGGGATGGTGCGTTCTGTCACTCTCTTTTCTTCCTCCGTTAGTTTGTCGTTTTTCTCGACATTGGGTATTTGAATGACCAACTGCCCGTTGCGCAGGCTGAGATAAGCAGGATTTGAGAAGCAAAGTGTTTTCTTAATCATGGGATGATATCACCTAAAACAGTTATCTTAACTTTATGTGGGTTGTAATTAATCAGTGCACCAATACTTTTGATGTTCAAGAAACGTTGGTCTTCTTTATTCATCCCAGTAATGTCATACGATGACTCAACATGACGGCGCAGGCGATAGTTGCTTGAAGAAAGATTTTGAACGAAATACAAATGATCTGCCAAGGTTCTCATGTCTTTCTCTTCAATAGCTTTTTTGAAGTCCGTCTCATCCATCCCCATTACAAGAGCTTCGCCTATCTGCAAACTAAGCATAAGGGAGGATTTATCATTTGGAAGAGTTTGCAGAAGTTCATCAGGAATATCATTTCTTTCCAAAATATCGTTCCAAAGCTGCGTCGGATTGTCAATGATAATAGGAATATCATGCAATTTTCGTTGTACAGCTTGCCATTTGGTAACTATTTGCTCTGTAATCAATCCATCTTCATTCCTGTAGAATGCAACATGATGGTTGCCATCAGGTTCTGCATACGCCAGTGGCCGTCCATTACCATCTCTGCGCACAGCGACCATTGTTGTTGAGGGTACGTATTTGCGAACAGAAAGGATGGGACGTGTTTTTGCATCGTCAGAGTAAATAGGTTCTTCATCAAGGTTCTTCAAGTTTGCAAGTGCTTGAGGTACATTAGTTCTGTAGTCTTTACCTTCCTCAAATCCTCGGTTTAGGCGTTCGAGTATTCGTCTGCGAATTCCCCCGTCCACAATCTTGTCTAACACATCTTTAATCTTGTCAATAACAACAATTGTTACTATCCCTGTCTTAGGATCTTTCTTTAGTTCCTCTTTATAGAACTCTTTGCCGTTGAATAAGAAACCCTGAGCACCAATTCCTAATTTGTATTTTCTTACATATTGAGGGGATAGTTTAATGCCTTCTTGAGTGTTTTCTTGCTTTAAAATGCGTCCATATACAAACTCTGCATGTAAGGCACCTCTGGGTACTATAATACCTCTTTGTGCCAATGTTCGTTTACCATTTTTATATATGTATCGCTTGCCTGGCACAGTTATGCGTGTGTTTGGTCGTTGAGATATTATAATTTTGTCAATCTCTTCTTTTGCCTGAGCATAGGTAATATGAGGTTGGGCGCATATCCATTTCTCCAGCATACTCCGTTCAGGATCAATGATGCGCTCATCTTTGTTTATTAAATCGATGAGCATCTCATCACGACTGGCATTGAGCGTATTAAGGCGCTGAATTAAACTTTGTGTAGTACAAGCAATGGCAAGGGCATCAACTGCGTGATGCCTGTTATCAAGACGTTTTGTCCAATCCTTAATGCGTTCCACTTCAACCTCTTTTCCTGAGTGAAGTTTTGTCACCATTGTTGTGAGACCGGCCTTCTTGTAACGTTCAAAGTTTAAATCGTGTAGAATATCGTTATATCCCCATTGTTGGCGTACTAAGTCAGTTATCATACCACTTGTTGAATACACATTCCTGCAAACTAACTGAAGTATCTCAACTGCTTTCCTTGCAATATATTGACTTTGCCTGAGTTGACGGTCAATAAAGTTTTCCCATAAATTCTTGTCCTCTTCTGTTTCTTTTCCTTGTGCCTTCCTTTCTTGGTATGCTTTATAAGAAACTAACAGGCGATTGAGCTTACTACGGCTAATCTGTTTTTTATCAAATAGATAATTGATGTGTTCTATGAACGAGCGAAGCCCTTCTTCACCTCTTTCGGATTCTATAAAGTCATATGCAGTTCGCATACCTTTCTTGCTGTTACAACTGCGACAAGCACATACTTGGTTCGTGAAACTATTGTCGAAGAGCAGGCCCTTGGGTATGATGTGCTCGCGTTCAACGTCTGCACCTTGCAAGAACTCTTTAACATCAACTGGCTGACCACAATACATACAAGAATGCTCACTCTCTACCCACATCTTCATTTTCATGATTCTATTTCGTGTAGGAGTCAGACCATATTCTTTTATGCGTTCTGCATATTCTTTATTCTTTCTTTCGTTTTGGTTATTTCGTCTGAATGTTTCATTACGCTCGTCTTTGCTTTGTTTGAGTTCCCTGGCAAGTTCTACACGAATTTCGTCTATTTGTCCTTCTTCTTTAAGGAGTAAGTTTACAATATTTACCAATTGCTGGAGGATTTTCTCAACCACAGGCTGCCTAAGTTCGTTCTTCTTAATCTGTGGTAGAGATGATAGAAGAGTCCGCTCAGGATCGATCCTTTGAGAATGATCAAGACCCGCCCTCTCACATGCTTGGCTATACATCATTCCTTCCATAAGGTAGGGCAGTATACGTCCAATAGCCTTGGCAGATTTATTGGCATATCCGGCAGTACGGAAGTCAAGATTACATAGTTTTTGTATTGTTTCCTTGTCTTCTATTCCCAAATGATGCAGTGCATCGCTTAATTCGTCGGCGTCTTTTATAGAATAAATGAGATGCCAGAGACGATATAAAGGTTGTCTTTCTGCATAAGTGTTGTCTATTCTTTTACGCACTTCACCTGTTTCTTTGTCAACATACTCGTCAATCTTTAATTCAAACTTTGTAAGTGCTTCTATTTGGTCTGTTGGTAAATTGCAGAGTGCTTTACGTATTTCGCATTTAGTGGTATTTCCCTTCAAGCCTTTTCCAATAGCTTTACCAGCCCACCAGCCGTCTTTTTTGTTAATGTTTAATATCGAATAAAGATTCGTTAGTTTCAAAACCTCATTATTATCAAGAAAATCGGCCAAAGCTTTCCTCTGTTCTGGCAGAATGTATAGTTCATCGTTACGACGATTACGAATGGTAATATTGTTTGCAGTCTCCAGGATGCTACATAGTTGTGCTAATGGTGAGGTCTTAGGGGCAACTTTTGGACCAATAGTTATTTCTTTTCCATCTTTTTTAATCGTGTATGATTCAAATTCGCAGAAAGATACGAGGTCTTTGCATGATTTCAAATCTCGTTGGTAGAAGATGATATTCAGAATCTCTTTGCAGACATCTGTTGTAAGTATGTCCGAATGAAAACTCTTTTGTACCTCTAAAATCTTCTTTGTTTCCTCTTCATAGGCATGTCTCGGATATACTTGTTCTTTAATTCGATAGGTATAATATTTTTTCCCATCTTCAGAGGTCTGCTCGTTTTCTTTGAGTTTTAATGCGAAATGTTGGCCAATGGTAAGACCCTCCGCTTTAAGATTATCATATCGGCTATTAACCTCTTGAACATAAACTGTTTCTTCTCTATTTGAATTGCTGAGACGTGAGTGCTTATAACCACGTTTTTGGTTGATGTGAAGAAGTACACGTCCCAACTCTTCAAGGCTGATTTCTTTTGAGGCAGCATCTGCGCGTTTTTGCCAAAGTTCCAACGGAGTTTGCTCAGGAATATTATTAGGCTCAATGCCAAGACGTTTTAGCGTATTTATAAGAGCATGACGTCTGAGTTGATACCTATCATAGCACTTTCTTGCCGTTCTTTTGGCTGTTCTGTCAGAATTCTTACTTTTCCCGTTCCCTTTTGTAAATCCAGATTCTTCATCAGAGTCTATGGGTACGATACGGCTTCCCATGCGTAAAATACGTACTGGAATATTATTCTCATCCTTTTCTATGAGACACCATCCTATACTGCCTACACCAAGGTCTAAACCAAGAACTTTTTTCATTTTATTTAAGTTTTATTTGTTAGTTTCAAATATGTTTCATAACTTTGTGCCCAGATACTGATTATGTCAGCTATTCACAATAAGGATTATTCCGTTGTGAAAACATCCAGGGCGGGGCGACTCGCCCTTTTCTATTCTCCGTCCCAATCGTTAATTTTTAAGTCCTTTCCCCACGTCCTCAGTTCACCGATGAAGTCCGGAGAGGGGGAGATATGATAATGGAAGACGACCCACCCTTCTGGACCTTCCCTATATGGCGATTCCTTCTGGCTGTGGTGGAGGGGGAGGGTACGCAGATAGTGGGCGACGCTTTCCGTGCAACTGATGGTGATGTCGCGGACAGGATATTTTTCGAAGTCGCGCCAAATGCCATAGCAGTCGTGGAAATAAGTGGAGACGTCGATGTCTGGATTGGGGACAAAGGTCTCAGGGGACAGGGATAGATGCTTCATCCTGTCTAATGCGAAACTCTGTGCCGGACAATGATGCTCGTTCCCTTCCTTATAGGCCAGTATGTACCAGCGACCTTTGTCGGCCTTCAGACAATAGGGGCGTAACGTGGCTTCGTATGGTTCGCTGTCGGTGAATTTCTGATAGGTGATACGCAGTTTTTGCTTGTTGCGCAGTGCTTGACCTATTATCGGCAAATAGCGCGAACCGTTCTCTATCTGCTCGGGCTGGATGAGGTTCCCCAATTCCTTGTACTCTTGTAGGAAGACATAGTTCTGAATACTCTTCAGCAAATCGTTGGCAAGGGAGTCGAGGGCAAGGGCCTCGGGGTTCATGATGCGATAGTGCATTCGGTCCGGGGCCTGGATATCGACGCCCAGAAACATCCGGATGCTGTGCCGGTGGGTGGTTAGTTTGTCACGTGAAAGCCCACCGATATGACCGGGCGTTGCCAGCCACCGGCACCGCAACTCCTCCAGTGTGGGGCCAGGGTAGGGTGTTATCTGCAGTTGCTCGATGAGCCAGACATCGAACTTGAGCTGTGCAAGAGATAGGGCGTTGTTCATGGCATTTTATGGTTTCTCTTGGTTTATTCTGCCTGCTAAGTTACAAAAAATACGGATACCACATAAGCTTTTCTTGGGAAAAATACGCCCAGTTGTAGTGTGTTGCCCTACAACATACGTGATTAGCGTACTTTTGGCTGTTATAATATGCCTCTCCATAGGGTTCGCCCCCTCGTGTCCTCGTGTTTTAATATAGGTACGGAAGATTGTTGTTCACAAATTTGTGAATATCGGAAATAGTCCGTATCTTTGCTGTCGGCTAAACGCAATAAGCCGTTTTTCGAACACTTGAAGCAAATTCGGCGTATAGCAGCTGTCCTGTAGCATGATTCCATAATATTTGCATTGTCTTTGCACGCGAATAATAAAAAATAGGGTATGAAAAGGATATTGTTCTTGCTGTTGCTGCTCGTGGGCATGGCCCAATTTTCAATTTTCAATTGTCAATTTTCGATTGTCAGTACGGCCTGTGCCCAGTTCCAGGAGCCGGTGAAGTTTGCGGTGAGGCAGCAGAAGCTGTCGGAGACGGAGCTGGAGATTGTGTTCACGGGCAAGGTGGATGCCGGATGGCACGTCTACGGCGTGGACATCCCCGACGGCGGGCCCACGAAGGCCGAGCTGACGCTGGAGAAGCAGAAGGGCGTGAAGGCGAAGGGTGCGCTGCGGGCTACGGGCCAGGTGCATCGCGCCATGGACGAGATGTTCGGCATGGAGCTCTCGTACATGGAGGGCACGGCCTCGTTTGGCCAGACGTTCACGCTGACGGGCGGCGACTATGAGGTGGCCGGCTATCTGACCTACGGCGCCTGCAACGACGAGAACTGTATACCGCCCACCAGCGTGGAATTCTCCTTTACGGGTAAAGGCCCCTCCGACTCCCCCAAGGAGGAGGACCGGGCCGGACAGCCCTCTCCCCAGCCCTCCCTGCAGGAGGAACTGGAGGAGGACACGGCCTCTGTGGCCCCTGACTCTGCCGTAGTTGCCGACTCTGCTGTGGCCGCTGTCGGTCCGGACGGGCTCTGGACGCCCGTCGTCGACGAACTGAGGGCTTTCGGCGAGGGCAGCGGCACGAGCAGCAGCGAGGCCGGTTGGCTGATGATTTTCCTCATGGGTCTGCTGGGCGGATTCGCCGCCCTGCTCACGCCCTGCGTGTGGCCCATCATACCGATGACGGTCAGCTTCTTCCTGAAGCGGAATAAGGACGACCGCTCGAAGGGCATTCGCGACGCTGCGACCTACGGACTGAGCATCGTCGTCATCTACATGGCCCTGGGGCTGCTGGTGACGCTGCTCTTTGGCGCCAGTGCCCTGAATGCACTGAGCACGAACGCCGTGTTCAACATCTTCTTCTGCCTGCTCTTGCTGGTCTTTGCGGCCTCGTTCCTGGGCGGGTTCGAAATCACGCTGCCCAGCCGGTGGAGCAATGCGGTGGACTCGAAGGCCACGAGCACCACGGGTCTGCTCTCCATCTTCCTCATGGCCTTCACGCTGTCGCTGGTCAGTTTCTCGTGCACGGGCCCCATCATCGGGTTCCTCCTGGTGGAGGTGGCCTCGACGGGCAACATCCTCGGCCCGGCGCTGGGTATGTTTGGCTTTGCGCTGGCCCTGGCCCTGCCCTTTACGCTGTTTGCCCTCTTCCCCTCGTGGCTGAAGGCGGCCCCGAAGAGCGGCAACTGGATGAACTGTATCAAGGTATCCCTGGGCTTCCTGGAGCTGGCCTTTTCGCTGAAGTTCCTCTCCGTGGCCGACCTGGCCTACGGCTGGCACATACTGGACCGCGAGGTGTTCCTCTCGCTGTGGATTGTCATCTTCGCCCTCTTGGGCGCCTACTTCATCGGCTGGATTCGTTTCCCCCACGATGAGGAAGAGTACGACGAGATGGGCGAAATCGTGCAGCACCACCGCACCTCCGTCACCCGTTTCTTCCTGGCTCTCATCAGCTTTGCCTTTGCCATATACATGGTGCCCGGACTGTGGGGAGCCCCCTGTAAGGCCGTCAGCGCCTTTGCGCCGCCCATGAAGACGCAGGACTTCCTGCTCGGACAGAAGGAGACGCTCCACTTCGAGGACTACGAGGAGGGCATGGCCTACGCCCGCGAGCACAAGATGCCCGTCTTCCTCGACTTCACGGGCTACGGCTGTGTCAACTGTCGCAAGATGGAGGCTGCCGTGTGGACGAATGCCGAGGTGCAGCAACTGATGGACGACAACTTCGTGCTCATCTCGCTCTTCGTCGACGAGAAGACGGCCCTGCCGGAGCCCATGATTGTCGAGGAAATGGGCGAAAGTGTCAAGTTGCGCACCATCGGCGACAAGTGGAGCTACCTCCAGCGCTCGAAGTTCGGAGCCAACGCCCAGCCCTTCTACGTCCTGGTGGACAACGAGGGGCACCCCCTGGCCCCCTCGTACAGCTACGACGAGAGCGTACAGGCTTTCAAACAGTTCCTGGAAACGGGCGTTAGAAACTATGCCAAAAGAAAATAGGAAATAATAAATAGTAAACGATAAATAAGTCATGAAACTAAGATTTCTTTTCAGTGCAGCAGTGCTGGCGATAGCCACACTGCTCAGTGCGCAGGGGATGGAGCAGATGATGCAGCCCCTGCCCCTTGACCCGCAGACCCGTTACGGCAAACTGGACAACGGGCTGACCTACTACATCCGTCACAACGAGTATCCCAAGGGACAGGCCAACTTCTACATCGCCCAGAAGGTGGGTTCGGTGCAGGAGGAGGACGACCAGCGCGGATTGGCCCACTTCCTGGAGCACATGTGCTTCAACGGCACGGAGAACTTCCCCGAGAACCAGGTCATACGCTATCTGGAGACCCTGGGCGTGAAGTTCGGCGAGCAGCTCAATGCCTACACCAGCATCGAGGAGACGGTCTACAACATCAACAACGTGCCCACGCAGCGCGAGGCCACCATCGACAGCGTCCTGCTCATCCTCCACGACTGGAGCCATAACCTGACTCTCGACCCGAAGGAGATTGACAAGGAGCGTGGCGTCATCCACGAGGAGTGGCGCATGCGCACCAGCTCCATGCAGCGCATCCTGAACCGCCAGCTGCCGAAGCTGATGTCCGACAGCCGACCGGGCAACCGTATGCCCATCGGTCTGATGGAGATTGTGGACAACTTCAAGCCCGAGGTGCTGCGCGCCTACTACGAGAAGTGGTATCGCCCCGACCTGCAGGCCATCATTGTGGTGGGCGACCTCGACGTGGACCGCACCGAGCAGAGCATCAAACAGATGTTCTCGCCCATCGCCCTGCCCGAGAATGCTGCCAAGCGCGAGTACTATACCGTGCCCCAGAACGTTGAGCCTATCGTCGTCAGCGACCACGACAAGGAACAGACCATACCCATCGTGCTCATCTGCAAGAAGCACGATGAAATCCTGCCGCGCGAGTACCGCAACACCATCCCCTATCTCAGCGTTTCTTACATAAGGAACATGGTCATGACGATGCTGAACAAACGTCTTGAGGAACTCTCGCTCGACCCCGAATGTCCCTTCATTCAGGCGGGTGCCGACGACGGCGATTTCCTCTTGGCTAAGACGCCTGCCTTCCAGGTCACCATCGTCCCCAAGGAAGGGCGTCTGGACGAAGCCGTCAAGACCACTATGGCTGAGGTCTACCGGGCTGCTGAGCACGGATTCACGGCGGGTGAGTATGACCGTGTCCGCAGCGAGTTCCTCAGTCAGGTGGAGTCGCTCTACGACAACCGTGAGAAGACGCAGACGGGCAACTACATCCAGGAGTGCGTGCGACACTTCCTCGACAACGAGCCCATGCCGGGCATCGAGTTCGAGCATATGTTCTACAAGAAGATGGCTCCGCAGCTGCCCGTGGACATGATGAACGAGCTGATGAAGTCCCTGGCCAGCGTCAGCGACACGAACCTCGTCGTCCTCAGCGTCAACCCCGAGAAGGAGGGCTACGTGCAGCCCACCGAGCAGCAGTTGCTCCAGGCCATCCATGCTGCTCAGCAGACGAAACTGGGTGCCTACGTCGACAACGTGAAGAACGAGCCCCTGATAGCCCAGCTGCCCAAGCCCGGAAAGATTAAGAAGGAGGAAGACGGTAAGTTCGGCACCCGCGTGCTCACCCTGAGCAACGGCGCCCGCGTCATCCTGAAGCAGACCGACTTCAAGGACAACGAAGTCCTGATGCAGGCCTACAGCGACGGTGGTACGGCTCGCTACGGCGCCGAGGACAAGTACACCCTGAACCTGGCTGGCACGCTCATCGGCGTCTCGGGTCTGGGCAACTTCACCGACACCGAACTGCAGAAGGCTCTGGCAGGCATCCAGGCCAGTGTGCGCACCACGCTGTCGGGACGCAGCGAGTACCTCAACGGCTCCTCCGTTCCCAAGGACCTGCGTACGCTCTTTGAACTCACCTACCTCCACTTCCAGCCCCTCTATCGCGACGACAAGGCTGCCGCCTCGGCCCTTGCCCAAATGAAGGAGATGCTGCGCAATCAGGCCGCCAATCCCATGCGCGCCTTCAGCGACTCGCTGCAGACCACCCTCTACGGTGCCGACAACCCACGCCTGGTGCTCATGAAGGAGGAGAACATCGACAAGGTCAGCTACGACCGCGTACTGGAGATTTACAGGGACCGCTTCCAGGGGGCCAACGACTTTACCTTCGTCTTCACTGGCAACTTCGACAACGACAGCATCCGCCAGTACATCTGCCAGTACATCGCCTCGCTGCCCAAGGTGAAGCGCAACGACAAGCCCGTCGACAACCGCTTCAACATCCGCGAGGGCCAGTACACCACCCGCTTCCTGCGCAAGATGCAGGAGCCCCAGACCGCCATGCTCCAGTACCTGCAGGCTCCCGTCGAGAACACGCTGAAGAACCAAATTGTTGCCGACATTCTGGGGCAGGCCTTCTCCATGCGACTGCTCGAAATCGTTCGCGAGGACATGGGTGCCGCCTACAGCGTCAACGCCAGCTGCGGGGTGTCGAAAATCAGCGACGGCTCGTGCCGCGTCAATCTGGAAATCTATGCTCCCGTCAAGCCTGAGCTGTGCGACTCGGCCCTGCTGGTCATCGACCAGGAACTGCAGGCCATCGCCAAGAACGGCATCGACGAAAAATACACCTCGAAGGTGAAGGAGTACCTGATGAAGACCTACACCGAGAACGACCGCAAGAACGCCGTGTGGGTTGACTACATCAAGGAGTTCTATCGCGACAACCTCGACACCCACACCGACTACCAGCAGACCGTCCAGGCCATCACCAGTGACGACCTCGCCGCCCTGGCCCGGAAGATTCTCGATGCCCGGAACCACATCACCGTCATCATGCTGCCCGAGGATTAGTATTTTTTAATTCTTAATCTTTAATTTTTAATTTATTTATTGTACCTTTGCACCCGAATTACAGAATAACGATGCAGGACATACGTAATATTGCCATTATTGCACACGTCGACCACGGAAAAACAACCCTCGTTGACAAGATGCTCATGGAGGGCAACCTCTTCCGCGACAACCAGCAGACAGGCGAACTGATGCTCGACAATAACGAACTGGAACGCGAACGCGGAATCACCATCCTTTCGAAGAACGTCAGCATTAACTACAAGGGCACGAAAATCAACATCATCGACACACCGGGGCACTCGGACTTCGGCGGTGAGGTGGAGCGCGTGCTGAACATGGCCGACGGATGCCTCCTGCTGGTGGATGCCTTCGAGGGTCCCATGCCGCAGACGCGTTTCGTCCTGCGCAAGGCACTGGAGATAGGTCTGAAGCCCATCGTGGTGGTGAACAAGGTGGACAAACTGAACTGCCGCCCCGAGGAGGTCTACGAAATGGTCTTCGACCTCATGTTTGACCTCAACGCCACCGAGGAGCAACTCGACTTCCCCGTCATCTACGGCTCGGCCAAGAACGGATGGATGGGCCCCGACTACTCGAATCCCACCCAGGACATCAATTACCTGCTCGACCAGATTCTGGAACACATCCCCGCTCCCGAGCAACTGGAGGGCACACCGCAGATGCTCATCACCTCGCTCGACTACTCCATCTATACGGGCCGCATCGCCGTGGGCCGCGTACACCGGGGCACTATCCGCGAGGGCATGAACATCACCATTGCCCACCGCGACGGACGTTTGGAGAAGACCAAGATAAAGGAACTGCACACCTTTACGGGTATGGGACAGGCTAAGATATCTGAGGTTTCGAGCGGCGACATCTGTGCCATCATCGGCCTCGAGCACTTCGAGATTGGCGACACCATCTGCGACTTCGAGAATCCCGAACCGCTGCCTCCCATCAGCATCGACGAACCCACGATGTCCATGCTCTTCACCATCAACGACTCGCCCTTCTTCGGCAAGGAGGGCAAGTACTGCACCAGCCGCCACATCCACGAGCGTCTGCAGAAGGAACTGGAGAAGAACCTGGCCCTGCGCGTAGAACAGCCCGAGGGCTACAACGACCGCTGGATAGTTTCCGGTCGCGGCGTACTGCACCTGAGCGTCCTCATCGAGACCATGCGCCGCGAGGGCTACGAACTGCAGGTCGGTCAGCCGCAGGTTATCTACAAAGAGATGGATGGCATGAAGTGCGAGCCCATCGAGGAACTGACCATCAACGTACCCGAAGAGTTCTCGTCGAAGATGATTGACATGGTCACCCGTCGCAAGGGCGAAATGACCAGCATGGAGACCCAGGGCTCGCGTGTCAACATTGAGTTCCTCATCCCCTCGCGCGGCATCATCGGACTGCGTACCAACGTCCTCACCGCCAGCCAGGGCGAGGCCATCATGGCCCACCGCTACAAGGAGTACCAGCCCTACAAGGGCGACATCCAGCGCCGCATCAACGGCTCCATGATTGCTCTCGAGGGCGGCACGGCCTACGCCTACGCCATCAACAACCTGCAGGACCGCGGCTCCTTCTTCATCGACCCGCAGAGCGAGGTTTATGCCGGACAGGTGGTGGGCGAGCACGTCCACGAGAACGACCTCGTCGTCAACGTCTGCAAGGCCAAGCAACTGACCAACATGCGTGCCTCGGGCTCGGACGAGAAGGTCCGCATCATTCCCCCCATCGTCTTCTCGCTGGAGGAGGCTCTTGAGTACATCAAGGAGGACGAGTACGTGGAGGTTACCCCCAAGTCCATGCGTCTGCGCAAGATTATCCTCGACCACCTGGAGCGCAAACGCGCTAATCGCTAAGACAGCGGTTCTTCTTATTGCAAAAATATTGGTGTCCGCAGTGCCGATAAACAGGCATTGCGGACACTGGATTCAATGCTTCTCTAACCTGTCAGGGAAACCAACTTCACAAGTATTTTTGTCATAATATAGCAATTTATACTGGAAATTACGTTAAACTTGAACAATGGAACAGTTATTTGCTGGAAAAGTTGTAATTTTGCAACAAAAACGTCTCCGAAACGATATGCGACAAAAAGTATTTTCATTTGTATTGACAGCCTTGCTTGTCTGCTCCTGTGGCACCAATGCCACCAAGAGCCAGATAAGCGCGGAAATGGCGCTTGAAGGCGTGAGCAACTACTGTCATAGCGCGTATGACTGGAGCATGGCCGAAGCCAACCCCTCCATCATGGGGGTAGAGATGGGCGAAGAGACCGACTCTGTCTATCAGGTGGTGTTCCGCAGCTATACAGGCGCATTGGTGAACTTTTATGTAGATAAGACAAATGGCACTACAAGAATGGTGGAATCTGTCCCTGCTCTTGGTGTCGAAGAAGAGACCGGAACGATTAATCTGTTCGATTACATAGACAAGAAACAATGAAGAAAGTATTTGTGTTGGCTGCATTAGCTATCGCAGCAGTGCCTTCGATGGCACAGGTAAAGTATGCCGTCAGCGGAACGTATGCAGAAGACGGCAAGAAGGTGTATCTGATAGACCAGTTGACAGAAAAGAAGATTGACAGCACACTTGTTGCCGACAACAAGTTCTCATTTACGGGTACAGCCGACCAGGATGCCCTGATGTCCATCAAGGCCGAGAAGCAGAGATGGGAGATGCAATTCTTCAACGATGGCACACCCCTCATCGTCAACCTGAGTGATAGTACGTTGCAGGGATCTCACCAGAACGAGCGTCTGGCGAAGTTTGTGGTTCAGATGGACATGCCCCGAAAGAGATTCAGCGACATGACTGAACATTTGAGCGAGGCAGAAATAGAAGCTCGTATGGATGAAATCTCTGACGAGATGAACAAGATGCTCGACGAGATGAAAGCCATTGCACTCAAGGCGTTTAATGAGGAGCGCAATTCATTGATACCCGTAGCATTCGCCGGCTTCTACTTCTTGGAGAATGGCACAGAGGCCTACGATGAGTTGGTCAAGCAGCAGGTGGTGTTTGCGGGACATCCCTATTTGAAAAAGATGAGAGACGATGTGGAAGCCCTGACCAGGCCTGCAGATAGTCAGAAGACGGCCTTCATCGGCCAGCCGTACACCGACCTCGAGATGGCCGACCCCGACGGCAAGATGCATAGAATCAGTGAGCTCGTCGGCAAGGGTAAGTATGTGCTTGTAGATTTCTGGGCTTCGTGGTGCGGCCCCTGCCGTGCTGAGATGCCCAATGTGCTGGAAGCCTACAACCTGTACCACGACAAGGGCTTCGAGGTCGTGGGTGTGTCGTTCGACCAGAAGAAGGAGGCTTGGGTCAAGGCCATCGGTCAGCTGAACATGCCGTGGCTGCAAATCTCTGACCTGAAAGGCTGGCAATGCGCCGCTGCGCCCATCTATAAGATTGACGGCATCCCCGACAATATCCTCATCGACCCGCAGGGTAAAATCATCGACCGCGGCCTTCGCGGCAAGGTGCTGCACCGTCGTCTGCAGCAACTTTTAGCAGAATAAATACCACAGGATTATAGCGAGTTTTTCATAGCCTTACGAGACTATGGAGAATGTCTTGTGTTGCTTGCGCTTCCGTACGTCAACCGACCTCCCTTGACGATGTCAGAATGGTTGATGGCGGGCTGCTGCAGGCGACGGCCATTCAGGAGAACGGTACCGGCTGGCGAGAGGTCGCTGCGCTCGATGACAAAGGGCGTGGGGCCGGCATGCAGGGTGATGCGGCGAAACAGGGGAGCGGCCAGCCAGTATTGGGTGGTGGCAGGGCAGACGGGATAGAAACCCATCATGGCGAAGAGCTGCCACGCCGACATCTGCCCGGCATCGTCGTTGCCGGAGAGCCCGCCTGGCGAGTCGTTGTACTCGGTGTCGAGGATATGCTGCACCGTGCTGCAGGTCTTTTCCGGTTCACCGGCCATCGCGTAGAGCCAGGGTATCTGGTGGCAGGGTTCGTTGCCGTGCCAGTAGCGCCCTTCGGAGAACATGGAGTCGAGTTTGGCCACAAAGCGCTGGCGACCGCCCAGAACCTCCATGAGTCCGGGGATATCGTGCGGAACGTACCAGGTGTAGTGGCACGTGGCCCCCTCGGTGATGTAGTTCTTGCGATGGGTCAGATCGGTATTGTTCTCCCAGCGGCCATCGGCATGTCGGCCATCGGCGTAGCCCGTATGGGGATTGATGACGTTGCGCCAGTTCGTGCTGCGTGCCATCAGGATCTGATAGTTGGAGAGGTGCCCGAGGGTGCGTGCCATCTGCGCTACGCAGAAGTCGTCGTAGGCATACTCCAGGGTGCGTGAGGTCTGCTCCTCGGTATGGAAGGCCTCGTTGACAGGGTCCTCGAGGGGTACGAAGCCGTAGCGCAGATAGTTCTTTAGGGCGCGACGTCCCATGCCGTCCCGATACGCTGAATCAGTCTTCGGCGATTCCATTGCGTTTTTCAGCATTCCCTCGTAGGCCTTCCGAGCATCGAAGTTGCGTATGCCCTTCACATAGGCATCGGCGATTACCGAAGAGCAGTGGTCGCCAATCATCGCGGCCGTGTAGCTGTTCCAGCAGGGAAAGACGGGCATCCAGCCGCCCTGTGTGTACATGGTCACCAACGACTGCATCATGTCGGCGGTCTCGCTGGGGGCAATCAGGGTGTAGAGGGGGTGCAGGGCACGGTAGGTATCCCATATCGAGAAATCGCCGTAGAACGTCCGGTTGCCGCCTTCGACGATGTTGCCGTTGGCAAACTGCGGATATTTGCCATCGACGTCGCTCATCTCGCGGGGCAGGAACGAGGCGCGATAGAGTGCGCCATAGAACCGGTTGATACGTGCCGTGTCAGGGTCTTCGGCGTCGATGGTGTGCAGTCGACGAATCCATTGGCAGGAAAGTTTTTCGGCCATTTCATCAAAGGAAAGTCCTGCCGCCTCCGCCTCCAGGTTCCTTCGGGCACCCTCTTCGCTGGTGAACGACGTGGCGGCACGGAGCAGTATCGGCTCGTGGGCATGTCCCTTGAACGTCAGCCACACACTGGTGCTGTCGGTGCCGAAGTCGAGGAGTGCAGCGGTGTAGTCCAGCACGAAATGTCCGCTGAAGCCTGCGGACTGCCCCCATCCCTGGTAGATGCGGTGGACGGGATTGCGGCCATAGACGCGTCGGAGGGTGGTGTCCACCTCAATGTGCCCCTGGCCCTCGTCGCTGTTGGGATTAACGACGATGTGTACGGGGCCGTCCCGTTCGGGCGTGATGCGGAGGAGGGCTGTATGGCTACTGCCCGTCAGTTCCAGTTTCAGGTGTTCGGCAGGCAGGCGCACGGCATAGTAGTGAGGGTGGGAGATTTCGTCGGCGTGGGAGAAGGGGGTGGCGCGCTCCGTGGGTTTCAGTCGCAGTTGACCCGTGAGGGCAGCGAGGGTGAACGAACCGTAGTCCTGTGTGCAGCCGCCCACGATCCAGTGACTGGCGCGGATGCCCTGCAGCAATGAGTCGGTATAGTAGTATGGAGCCACGCACTTCTTTTCGGTGTCGCGTGTCTGGGGTGTCCAGAACGTCTGTCCGTTGGGTGCGAGCACTGCGGGTAGCGTCTGTCCGTGCTCCTCGGACCCCTTGCCGAAAAGTCCTGCCGAACGGGTGTTGGCAGGGGCTGTACCCACCATCGTGTGGAGGGCATTGAGCTGGCGAAGGTGTTCCAGGTGGTGGATGCGCTCGCCGACTTGCCGCTTCAGTTCGTCCCAGGAGCGGAAACCAAGGGTGTGCTCGTTGTGGAGCATCTGCAGCACGACGTGGCCTTGGGCATTCCTGTAGAAAATCAGTTGCAGGTTGGCGGCCATGGGCAGGAGCTCGTCCATGGGCATGCGGCTCGTGTCCACCTGCATGAGGGTGAGTAGCCGGTATAGGCTGGTGTCGTGACCGAAGCGGAGGTCAGCACCCACGCCGCCACGTGCGATGGCTGCATCGGCATCGGCCTCGATGCGCTGCCAGAGCGAGACGGCGCTGCGGTCGGGGATGCCCTCGTTCTGCGGATTGTTGCCGTTGGCGAGGGTCATGCGCTCATTGTTCCAGTCGTAGACGGCCTCGAACTCTGCTGGCGTAAAGATGTCGTAGAGCGAGATGTCCAGCTCGACATCCTGCATGTCCGATGCGATGTAGTGTATCTCCTTCACCAGTTTCTCAGGGTCCTCTATCTTGGAAACGTCGATGAACAGGGCTTTGACGAAGCGGTCGGGCGTAAACTTCAGGGGAATCTTGATGCGATTCTCGAGTGCCAACTGTTCTGGTGAGGCGTAGGCAATCCATGCCATGTCCTCCTTGCGGGTGACGGGTTCGATGGGGGGAAGACCGGCAGCCTTCTGCAGTTCGTCCAGGAAGTTGAGCATACTTGCGCGGCAGCGGTCGGCGGTGCTGGAACGGGCTGTCACGTGGGACTTGGGAGTGAAGACTTGGGGGAAGTTGTGGTACATCCTGCGGGCGATGTCGCGATGCTGACGACCTCCTAAGGGGGTCAGTCGGCCTCCGTTGCCCTTGGCGTTCTTCCAGATTCTGGCCAAACGGCTGCGGACGCTTTTCCCCAGAGGGGTCAGGTTCGACCGGTCCTCGAAGTGCCTGTTCACCCAGAGGTATCTCTCGTCGCTGGTTACCCAACGCGAACCATGCCGTCCGTAGTGGGAGATGTAGAACGGTTCGTAGCCCACGGGAGCCTTGTCCAGAAGGGTCTGAGTGACAGGATAGGCATAGTACACGCCCCCCATCCGCTCGTACTGGGCATGGAGGGGCAGGAGGGGTAGGAGGAAAAGCAGGGTCGTTAGCCATTGGCCCATAGCCCTTAGCCTCTTGATTTTAGCCATTAGACGATAAGTTTGAGCGTGCGTGAGCCGTCGGGCTCTTCTGCGATGGTGACACGTACGGCATCGTCGGGCAGGAGGGGTTCGATGAGTTCGGGCCATTCGATGAAGCAAGGGCGACCCGAGTAGAAGTAGTCCTCGCAGCCGATGTCCTGTGCCTCGGAGAGTCGGTGGATGCGGTAGAAGTCGAAGTGGTAGATGGCCCCGTCGCGGCCTTCGTATTCGTTGACGATGGCAAATGTGGGCGAGGCCACGACATCGTCGGTCACGCCCAGTTCCTGGCAGAGGGCCTTGATGAAAGTGGTCTTTCCGGCCCCCATGCCTCCGTAGAAGGTGAAGACGCGGTGCGTGCCCATGGCCTCGACAAACTGGCGGGCGGCAGCCTGCATAGTTGAAAGTTGAAAATTGAGGGTTGAGAGTTTCATCTCTTCTTGGGTTTCAGGGTGATGAGGGGGATGAGCATTTCCTCCATGGAGATGCCTCCGTGCTGGAAGGTGTTCTTGTAGTAGGAGACGTAGTAGTTGTAGTTGTTGGGGTAGGCAAAGAAACTGTCGCCCAGGGCAAAGATGTAGCTGGTGGAGAGGTTGGGGGCAGGGAGTTGGGCACGGAGCGGTTCGCGTATCTCGAAGACTTCTTTCGGATTGTAGCTGAGGTTCTTGCCCAGTTTGTAGCGCAGGTTGGTATTGGTGTTGCGGTCGCCGATGACCTTGATGGGGTTGCCACAGCGTATGGAACCGTGGTCGGTGGTCAGTATGACGGTGTAGTCGGAGGCTGCGAGAGCCCGGAAGAGGTCCTTGACGGCAGAATGGCGGAACCACGAGAGTGTGATGCTACGATAGGCTGCCTCGTTGTTGGCCAACTCGCGCACCATGCGGCTCTCGGTGCGGGCGTGGGAGAGCATGTCGATGAAGTTGAGCACTACGACGTTGAGGTCGTAGCCCTGGAGCGAGGGCAGTTGCTGCACCAGTTTCTCGGCAGCCTGGGAATCGTTGATTTTGTGGTAGGTGAAGGTGTTGCGGCGACGATAGCGGTCGAACTGGGTCTTGATGAGCGGTGCCTCGTTCAGGTTCTTGCCTTCCTCGCTGTCCTCGTCGACCCATAGTTGGGGAAACATCTGAGCGATGATGTTGGGCATGAGGCCGGAGAAGATGGCGTTGCGGGCATACTGAGTGGCTGTGGGAAGGATGCTGCAGTAGAGATCCTCGTCGATGTTGAACTGGTCGGCTATCTCGCCCTGCAGCATGCGCCACTGGTCGAAACGGAAGTTGTCGATGACCAGTAGGAAGACCTTCTCGCCCTGGTTCAGAGCGGGGAAGATGCGCGACTTGAAGATGTCGGGACTCATGAGGGGGCGGTCGTCGCTGCCCTCAACCCACTGCATGTAGTTCTTCTTGATGAACTTGCCGAAGCCGAGGTTGGCCTCCTGGCGCTGCATGGAGAGCATCTCGGTCATCTGGCTGTCGGCAGCCGTCAGTTCCTGTTCCCAGTTGGACAGACGTTTGTAGACCTCCGTCCAGTCGGCGAACGACGAGGCGTCGCTTATCTGCATGCCTATCTTGCCGAAGTCCTGCTGATAGGCTGTCTGGGCCACTTCGTTGACGATTTCCTTCTGGTGGATATTCTTCTTTAGCGTCAGCAGTATCTGAGTGGGGTTGACGGGTTTAATGAGATAGTCGGCAATCTTCGAACCGATGGCCTGGTCCATGATGTTCTCCTCCTCGCTCTTGGTCACCATGACCACAGGCACAGTGGGCGCTATCTCCTTGATGCGGGCCAGGGTCTCCAGTCCGCTGATGCCAGGCATGTTTTCATCGAGCAGGATGAGGTCGTAGGTCTGTTCGGCGCACTTGTCGAGGGCATCGTAGCCGTTTGTTGCACTGTCCACTTCATATCCTTTTTTCTCAAGAAACAAGACGTGAGCCTTCAGTAACTCCATCTCGTCGTCTACCCAAAGCAGTTTGTAGGAATTCATATTTTATTTAGAAGTTAAACGGGAAGTCGTCGTAATCATCGTCTGCCTCCTCGCTTTCGGTTTCGCTCTCTGTCGCCTCGTCCGGGTCGAGCACTTCGAGTTCGGTAGGCTCGTCGATGCGCAGGTCCTTGGGAATCTCCAGCGGTGCAAACTGGCGGTCGAAGAATTCCTTGTACTCGTCGAAACTGAACGCGCGTCCGAGTTGCTCGAGGTTCGTGTCGCTGATGAGCAGGGTGCGGATGCCCTCAAGCACCGTGGCCATGTGGCGGTCGGCAAAGAGGGTCTGGGCATAGGCGTGGACTTCGTCGTAGCTGAGGAATCCGCGAATGCACATCATGGAGAGGCCGTTGTCGTCCATTATCTCTATCTCGAAGTTGCGCACCATGTAGCTGGTGAAGTTGTAGCGGGCCATCTCGTAGAGCAGTTGGTCTTCGTCGAGGCTGTTGGTGGCGTAGGCCAGCACGAAGTTGTACGTCGTGTAGCGTTCCGTGCTGAGCGTATCCGCAACCTGCGTGCTGTCGCCTGCGGCCCAGTCGTTGCGTCGTCGTTTCCAGATGTCGCTGGCGTTGTACTTATCGTCGCTGAGCAAACGACCCTCCTGCAGGCCCTTCACGATGTAGTCGGCCATCTCGGCTATCTCCTCCTTGCTGTAGTTCTTCACCAGTTCCTGCAGCAGGTTAAGGAACTCCGTGCGCTGGCCCGTATAGAGGTAGGTCATGGCGCGCACAAACATCATGCGTGCCCGATGTTGTCCCAACAGGAAGTTTTCGGTGTGGTAGACGTAGTTGCTATCGACCTCGTCGTAGCGATTGGCCAGATAGGCGTCGTATGTACTGGCGTACAGCGAGTCTTCCAGATGCTTACCCTCGCGGGCTATCCGTTCGTAGTTGGGGTTGGCCACACGGATGGCATTCTTATCCTCTGGGAAACTGTCGACCAGCAGGGTGCGGTACTGTTGCGCCCTGTCGTCATCGCCCAGTCGCCAGTGAAGTAGGAAGAGATGATAGTAGACGTCGGCTCGTGACTGGGTCTCGGGGAATTTCTCGAGCAGTCGCTGCAGCAACCGCAGGGCGTAGGGGAAGTTCTGGATGCGCTCCATCACGGCTATGCCGCCCTTGTATAGTCCGTCCTCCAGCAGTTGGTCCGAGGCTGCCAGCTGTTCCTCAGTCATGGGAATCTGTGCCAGATAGTATTCGCGATGGTGGGGGTCGTTGGCCAGGGAGTCGCGAATGCGCTGTTCCTCCTCATCCAATGCGGCTTGTTCCGCCATATTCAGGGAGTCGGTGTTTTCGTCGTAGTTGTATTCCTCGAATTCCGCGTTATTCTCCACTGTCTTGTTGCTCCGTCGCCAGTTGTCCTCGTTCTTTCGGTTGCCCCATTGGCGTTGGAAGGCTTGTTTACCGGCCATCACCGTCTGTGGGTTGTAGAAGTACCATGCCCCACGGTTTTGCGAGGTGGCGGGCGTCTGGGGTTTGGACGTCTGCTGGTTGTTGGTCTTCTGTTGCGGATTGTTTGAAGTGCTGGAGGAGGGGGCGGTTCCGTTCAGTGCAGCCTTCTTGGCCTCCTCCTTTTCCTTCTTTTTCAGAGCCTCGATGACACGGTCTATGGCTGCCAGACGTTCGCTCTCGGGCATCTTGGCCAGTTCCTGAAGGCTGTCCTGCAGCTTGACTGCGGCCAGATGTGGTGCTGTCTCGTCCAGGGCTTTCGAGCGCCATTCCGATTCGGCAAACTCCTCGTTCTCCTTGTCCAGGATGCTTATGCACTGGGCGTAGGTGCGCTGGGCATCGACGTAGTTCTCAAGTTCCCAGTACAATTGGGAGAGGCGCAGGAGCACCTTGGCCTTTGCCGGTCCGTTCTTGGTGCTCTCCTCAGCCCCCTTCTCATAGGCTCCGATGCAGTGGGCTGTGTCTCCGACAGACAGGTAAATGTTGCCGATGGCGTGGTAGACTTGATCCAGGTAGTCCTTGTTCTTGTCGCTCTTGGCCATGCGCTGCAACTTCTTGATCATGGACTTGTATTGTCCCTTCGACATCACCTCCGTCTGGAGGAGGCGGGCATTGAAGGCCAGTTCGTAGGGGGGATTGCTGCGTATCACCTTCGTGAGTGAATTGTAGGCCGCCTCGTTCTCCCCCAGTTCGTGCAGTAGCTGTCCGGCCAGGTAGTTCAGTCGCGAGCGTTGCAACTTGTGACGGGTGTACTTGATGGTCTTTTGAATCTCGGGGATGGCCAGGGCGTACTGTCCCGTTCCCACCAGATGTGCAGCTCGTGTGATGGTCATCTCGCGTTGTCCTTCGGGGGTGATGCTGTCGCGTCGCATCTTGTCGAGGAGGTCTTCGGCATCGTAGGGCCAGTCCAGTGCCACGTAGCATCGGGCCAACCAGGCGCGGGCCACACCGCAGATTTCGGGCTGGGTGGAGTATAGTCGGGTGATGTAGTTGAAGGTGGCAGCGGCCTCGATGAAATCGCCTTTGTTGAACTGCGACTTGCCCATCATCATCCAAGCATGATGAAGATAGGGGTTGAACTCCTTGCGGTTTCGGAACTCCTTCTGCTTGGGGGATGGCCTTTTGTTGCCTTTCTGTATGGGGCGTTTCTTGATGCTATGCAACTTGATGGCCTTTTCGCATTTCAGGATGGCGTTGTCGTAGTTGCCCTTGCCCATGCCGGCCGTCTGTTTGTTGGTGCTGATGAACATGGGCAACAGTTGCGTGTAGTCGTCTTGGTGTCCCCGTTCCTGGGCTTCCAGACCATCGATATACGACAGACTTCCGTTGTACACCGTGTTGAAACGGGCCGTCGTGGCATGAAAGAAGCGTGTGGCCGAGGTGTTTTTCTTGGTCGAACACGCTGCAAGGCACAGACATACGACAATGCCTGTACACCATGCTTTTATCTGTCTCCAATGAGGTCCCATTACCTATAATAACGCGCGAAGCCGCGTTTTATTGTTTTATAGTCCTCGTCGTTCGCCAACAATCAGCAATACTTCGTCGCGAACGTCTTCGGGAAGTTCCACGGCACGCAATTGCAGGCTGCGCACCCAGCCGGCCACTTCTTCGCTGCGCATGGTATAGAGGATTTCGCGGAATTCCTCGCTTTCTTCCTGGGTATAGGCATCTGCCCGACGCCCGCGGAAACGGTCCAGTTCCTCGTCGTTGTAGTATTCGATTTGTTTAGAGAGTGCAGCCAACAGGCTTTCTTTCTCGCAAACCTCATGCTGCCCACAGCACTCCATGTCGACGGGGGAAACCGCAGGCTTGTCGGCAGGCATACGACGATAGCGCATCCAGCCAAAGCCGGCTGCCACCAGACCCAGCGCTACGAGGGCGATAACGATGTATATGGCTAAGAGCATGCGATGTAGAAACCTATTTTTTCGAGGTCGGACCAGAATCCAGGGTACGACTTACTTACCACCTCGGGGTTGTTAATATGAATGGGCTCGTTGAGTACCATGCAGATGGGGGCCAGCGACATGGCCATACGGTGGTCTTCGTAGGTGTCAAAGGTCAGATTATGGCCCATTCTATCGAGAATATCTATGTTGTAGTTCCCCTTCCATTCCAGATAATCGGGGCCTGCTTCCAGACTCACCACCTTGCCCAGCTCGCGTTTCAGGGCTTCGATGCGGTCGGTCTCTTTGATGCGCAGGCTCTGCAAACCGCTGAGGCGGAAGGGCACGTTTTGGAGCGAACAGGTCACGGCAAACGTCTGGGCCAGATCGGGCTGGTGGGAGAAGTCTTCTTGGAAGAAGCATGTCAGATGGCCGCCCTGTCGGATGCACACACCTTCGGTCCCATCTGAATCGTCGTGGAATGGGGATGTCTGCACGCCCAACTGATTGAACCAGCGCCATACCCGACTATCGCCCTGGATGCTTTCCGTGGTGAGTCCCACCAGTTCTATCCAACTGTCGCGCTGCGGTGCCAAGGCCATCATTTCATACCAGTAGCTGGCAGCGCTCCAGTCGCTCTCGATACGATATAGGCGAGGAGTGTAGGGGACGGGTTGCACTTCAATACTGGTGGGGCTTGTCCATTTGGCGTGAGCACCGAAGTCGCACATCATGGTCAGTGTCATGTCCAAGTAGGGACGGCTGGCGATGTCTCCTGTTAGTGTCAACTCCAGCCCGTGACTCAGCGTGGGTGCAATCATGAGGAGGGCCGAGATGTATTGCGAACTGACGTCGCCTGCCACCGTGAGTTTTCCGCCTTCGAGGTTGGTGCGGCCTGTGATGCGCAGGGGCGGGAACCCCTCTTCACCCTCGTATTGTATCTGAGCACCCAGTTTTCGCAAGGCATCCACCAGAATGCCGATAGGGCGATGACGCATGCGTTCGGTACCTGTGATAACGTGTGTGCCAGGGGTCACACTTAGATATGCAGTTAGGAATCGCATGGCCGTACCGGCAGCACCAATGTCTATTGTTTCGGGCATTTCCTGTAAAGCACGCAACATCACTTGCGTATCGTCGCAATCCGATAGGTTGTCGGGTAACTCCTTGTTCTGGCTTAATGCGTTTATCAGCAAAGCGCGGTTGGAGATGCTTTTGCTGGCAGGCAGTTTTATGCGGCCCTGTAGCTGGACTGGCGAACTTATACTCAGTGTACTTATAGGCATAATAATGCTATTTTTCGTCTTTCGACCAACAAATTTACAAAAAAGTTTGGTCGTAACAAAAAAAGTTTATAACTTTGCACTCGCTAAAGCAAAAAGAGCGGGATGTAGCTCAGCCCGGTAGAGTACGCGTCTGGGGGGCGTGTGGTCGCAAGTTCGAATCTTGTCATCCCGACTCAACGAATGAGAGACAGAAGACTATTCAGACTTTTGTCTCTCATCTATATATACCTTATTTAATAATATAATATAGTAGACATGCATAAATTATTCATTTCTCTTGCATATATGCAATAATATTGCTATCTTTGTTGCCAAAATGAATAAAAAGTGAATATATGGGTAAGAAGGAAACCCGTTTAGAGGTAATAAAGATGATTATTTCGAGTCAGGAACTCTCGAAGCAGGACGAGCTGATGGAGGAACTGGAGAAGGCAGGCTACTCTACTGCACAGGCCACCCTGAGTCGCGACTTGAAGTTGCTGGGTGTCGTAAAAGCTCAAAACGCCAGTGGCCGATACGTCTATATGTTGCCCAACAACCGTGCTTACCGCAGTGTGAGTGATAATCACATCACCGTTATGGCCATGAATCGCATGGGGGCATTGGGTATCAAGTTCTCGGGCAACCTGGCCGTTGTGAAGACCCTACCTGGTCATGCCGCCCACGTGGCCTACGATATTGACCATGCAGAACTGAACTGCGTGGTGGGCACGGTGGCTGGCGACGACACCGTTTTGTTGGTGCTGGAAGAGGGAACAGACCGAGCCGAAGCGCTGGATGCCCTGTCGAAGGTGCTGCCGATGACGAATCATAATTTATAATTATATTATTAAAAATAGATGGAATATAACGACGAAATAAAGGTGATGGTAGCTGATGCCAGTCACGAGAGATATGTGGATACCATACTGGAGACGATAGCCGATGCGGCTAAGGTTCGTGGAACGGGTATTGCTAAGCGTACACATGAGTATCTGGCCATCAAGATGAGAGAGGCCAAGGCCGTGATAGCCCTTGAAGGCGACCGCTTTGCCGGCTTCAGTTACATCGAGACTTGGGGCAATAAGCAATATGTGACCACTTCGGGTCTGATTGTGCATCCTGATTTCAGGGGTAGGGGCGTGGCCAAACGGATAAAAGACCTGACCTTCTCGTTGGCACGCACGCGTTGGCCGCATGCCAAGATTTTCTCGCTGACCAGTGGAGCGGCCGTAATGAAGATGAATACGGCCCTGGGC
Source organism: uncultured Bacteroidaceae bacterium (assembly GCA_905234735.1). Classification (GTDB taxonomy): domain Bacteria; phylum Bacteroidota; class Bacteroidia; order Bacteroidales; family Bacteroidaceae; genus Physcousia. The sequence continues at coordinate 81,448 of CAJOJA010000006.1, forward strand.
TACCAACCTGTCACCTTCAATGAACTCACCGACGATGAGGCTTTCTGGCGTGGATGTGAGGGATGTGTCAATTATCCTGTCCTGCGCGAACGAAACCGTAAGTTCTGCATCTGTACGGCGATGCTTTTCGACCCTGAGGAACACCTGCCTGCCAGGATTCCGGAGGAGGTTCTTGAGCGAATAAAGAGATTAGGGGATTAGGAATCAGAGAATAATTAAGAAACAAGATTATATAAAACATGGAACAGAAAAAGAAAGTCGTAGTAGCCTTCAGTGGTGGACTGGACACTAGTTACACGGTGATGTATCTGGCAAAGGAAAAGGGATACGAGGTGCATGCAGCCTGTGCCAATACGGGCGGTTTCTCGGCAGAACAGTTGAAGACGAACGAAGAGAATGCCTACAAGTTGGGCGCCACGAAGTATGTGACCCTGGACGTGACGCAGGAATACTATGAGAAATCGCTGAAATACATGATCTTCGGCAATGTGCTGCGTAACAATTGCTATCCCATCTCCGTATCCTCGGAGCGCATCTTCCAGGCACTGGCCATAGCACGCTATGCCAATGAAATCGGAGCCAGCGCCATTGCCCACGGTTCGACGGGGGCCGGCAACGACCAGATACGTTTCGATATGACGTTCCTGGTGATGGCTCCCGGTGTGGAAATCATCACACTGACCCGCGATAAGAACCTGAGTCGTCAGGAGGAGGTGGACTACCTGAATCAGAACGGTTTTTCGGCCGACTTCACCAAACTGAAGTATTCGTACAACGTAGGCATCTGGGGTACCAGCATCTGTGGCGGCGAGATTCTCGACTCCAAACAGGGCTTGCCCGAATCGGCTTACCTCAAGCATCCTACGAAGGACGGAAGCGAGCTGCTGAAACTGGGCTTCGAGAAGGGTGAACTCTGCTCGGTGAACGGTGTCAAGTATGACGACAAAATCAAGGCCATCCAGGCTGTGGAGGAGATAGGAGCACAGTATGCCATCGGTCGCGACTGCCATGTCGGCGACACCATCATTGGCATCAAGGGCCGCGTGGGCTTTGAGGCAGCTGCTCCCATGCTCATCATCGGTGCCCACCGCTTCCTTGAGAAGTACACCCTCAGTAAGTGGCAGCAGTACTGGAAGGAACAGGTGGCCAACTGGTATGGTATGTTCCTCCACGAAAGTCAGTACCTGGAGCCCGTGATGCCCGACATCGAGGCCATGCTCACCAGCAGTCAGCGCCATGTGAACGGTGAGGTGACACTCGAACTGCGTCCCTATTCGTTCCAGACGGTGGGTTGCGATACGCCCGACGACCTGGTGAAGAACAAACTGGGCGAGTATGGCGAGGGTGCCATGGGTTGGACCAGCGACGAGGCCAAGGGCTTCATCAAGGTCACCAGTACTCCCCTGCGCGCCTATTATCTCGCTCACCCCGATGAAAAGCGGTAATATGGTAAGGGTTGGCATATTAGGTGCAGCGGGATACACGGGTGGTGAGCTCATTCGTCTGCTCATCAATCATCCCGAGGCGGAGATCGCATTCGCCAACAGCGAGTCGAATGCCGGGAATCTGGTATCGGATGTGCATGAGGGTTTGATTGGTGAAACGGATATGCGATTTACGGCGGAAATGCCTTTCGACAAGGTTGATGTGGTCTTCTTCTGTATGGGACATGGTAAGAGTGAACAGTTCCTGAAGGAACATACCATCCCTGCCAACGTGAAAATCATCGACTTGGCGCAGGACTTCCGCATTCGTGGTAACCATGATTATGTATATGGACTGCCGGAAACTCACCGATCAGTTATAAAAGATTGTATACATCTGGCCAATCCGGGTTGCTTTGCCACCTGCATACAGTTGGCGATGTTGCCCGCCCTGAAGTATGGACTCATCGAGGGCGACATTCACGTCAGCGGCGTGACGGGCAGTACGGGAGCCGGTCAGAAACCTGGCGCAACGACCCACTTTTCGTGGCGCAACGATAACGTCTCGCTCTACAAGACCTTCACGCACCAGCATCTGTTGGAAATCAACCAGACGGTGCAGGAACTACATTCTGGCTACGAAGGTCGCGTACTCTTCATTCCCCAGCGCGGGTGTTTTGCCAGAGGTATCTTCGTGACGGCTGTGGCCAGGTGTGACGCTCCGCTTGAAGAGGTGCAAAAGGCATACGCTGACTTCTACCGCGATGCAGCCTTCACCCATTTCGTCACCACTTCGCCCGACATGAAGCAGGTGGTGAACACCAACAAGGCGCTCGTCTATGTGGAGAAGTTCGAGGACCAGTTGCTCATGGTCTCTACCATCGACAACCTGCTGAAGGGTGCTGTGGGACAGGCCGTGCAGAACATGAACTTGATGTTCGGTCTTGATGAAAAGGCGGGACTCAATCTCAAGCCCTCCGCCTTCTGATTGTAATATCGAAAAATCGTTATATCGTAATAACGCCAAATAAAAAAGTAAAATGAATCTTTTCGACGTTTATCCTTTATTTAATATAGCCATCACACGGGGCAAGGGCTGCCACGTGTGGGACGAAGGAGGACAGAAATATCTCGACCTGTATGGCGGACATGCCGTCATCTCCATCGGTCACGCCCATCCGCACTATGTCGAGGCCGTGAGCCGACAGGTGGGTACGCTGGGTTTCTACTCGAATTCCGTGATAAATCCCCTGCAACAGCAACTGGCACAGCGACTGGGCAAGGCCTGCGGCTACGACGACTATCAGCTCTTCCTCATCAACAGCGGTGCCGAGGCCAACGAGAATGCCCTGAAGCTGGCATCGTTCCATACGGGACGCAAACGCATTCTGTCAGCTCAGAAAGCTTTCCACGGTCGCACTTCGCTGGCCGTGGAGGCCACGGACAATCCCAAGATTATTGCCCCTGTCAACGCCAACGGACATGTGACCTACCTGCCGCTGAACGACCTCCCCGCCTGGGAGGCAGAACTGGCGAAGGGTGACGTGTGTGCCGTCATTCTGGAGTGCATCCAGGGTGTGGGCGGCATCCGCATGGCCACGGCGGAGTTTGTCCAGGGTCTCTCGGCTGCCTGTAAGCAGTACGGCGCAGTGCTCATCTGCGACGAGATACAGTGTGGCTACGGACGCAGCGGACGGTTCTTTGCCCATCAGTGGCTGGGCATCCGTCCCGACATCATCACGGTGGCCAAGGGCATTGCCAACGGCTTCCCCATGGGCGGTGTGCTCATTTCCCCTGCCTTCACGCCTGTATATGGACAGTTAGGCACCACCTTTGGAGGCAACCACCTGGGTTGTGCTGCAGCCCTGGCTGTGCTCGATGTCGTGGAGCAGGAGCATCTGATTGAAAATGCCGATGAAATGGGTAATTATCTGATGGCCGAACTCAGGAAGATGCAGTCGGAGGTTCCCCACATCGTTGATGTTCGCGGTCGCGGACTCATGATAGGTATAGAACTGGATGTGCCGCAGAAAACGGTACGCGAGGCGCTGATTTACGACGAACATGTCTTCACGGGCTGTTCGGGTACCAATCTCCTGCGCCTCTTGCCTCCCTTGTGCATGAGCAAGGACGAGGCCGACGAGTTCATGGCAAAGTTGAAAAACGTATTAACAAAGATATAAGAGTATGGATGAACAACTGAAACAGATAGGCGAACGGTTGCGCGGACTGCGCGATGTGCTCGACATCACGGCCGAGGAAATGGCCGCAACGATAGGTATACCCGTGGAGCAGTATGAGAAGATGGAACGTGGCGAGACGGAGCTGTCCGTGGCCAACCTGCAGAAGATTGCCAAGGAGTATGAGGTCTCGCTGGATGTGCTGATGTTTGGCGAGGAACCCCATATGCACTCCTATTTCCTGACCCGCAAGGGGCAGGGCTTGCACGTGGAGCGACGCAAGGCCTACAACTACGAGAGCCTGGCTAGCGGTTTTCAGGGACGCAAGGCCGACCCCTTCATCGTGACCGTTGCACCCAAGCCTTCCGATGCTCCCAAGGAGATGAATTCCCATGCCGGACAAGAGTTCAACATGGTTCTGGAGGGAACGATGGAACTGACCATTGGCAAGAAGGTGCTGACACTGGAGGAGGGCGATTCGGTCTACTTCGATGCCACTCAGCCCCATGGTATGCGCCCGGTAGGTAACCAGACCGTAAAGTTTTTGGCCATTATTTTTTAGACAATATGATAGAAAGATTCTTACGCCAAACGACGTTCTCGTCGGTGGATGACTATAAGCAACATCTGGAATTCATCATTCCTGACAACTTCAACTTCGCCTACGATGTCATGGATGTCTGGGCCGAAGAGGCGCCCGATAAGCTGGCCCTGCTATGGACCAACGACGAGGGCGTGGAGATACGTACCACCTTCGGTATGCTGAAGGAGCAAACCGATCAGGCTGCCTCCTACCTGCAATCGTTGGGCATTGGTGCGGGCGACCCCGTCATGCTCATTCTAAAGCGCCGCTACGAGTGGTGGTTGGTGATGCTGGCCCTGCATAAGCTGGGGGCCGTCGTCATTCCTGCCACCCACATGCTCACGAAGCACGACGTTGTCTATCGCAATACGCGAGCCAGCATAAAGGGCATCATCTGTGTGGATGATGACTACGTGATAAGTCAGGTGGAGGCCGCCCTGCCCGAAAGTCCCACCGTCAAGGTGTTGGTTCGGGTAGGCGACAGGGCTAATGCTTCGGGTACCCCTTCCTGGCACGATTGGCAGAGCGAATGGCGACAGACCCCCAAGTTCTGTCGCCCCGATCGTGTTAATACGAACGACGACACCATGCTGATGTACTTCACCAGCGGAACGTCGGGCGAACCGAAGATGGTGGCCCACGACTACCTGTATGCTCTGGGCCATTTGTCCACGGGTGTCTTCTGGCACAATCTGCACGAGGGCTCGCTCCATCTGACCGTAGCCGATACGGGGTGGGGCAAAGCTGTCTGGGGAAAGTTCTACGGCCAGTGGTTCGCCGGTGCCACCGTGTTTGTCTTCGACCACGAGAAGTTCAATGCCGACAACCTGTTGCGGCAAATCGAGAAGTACCGTGTCACATCGTTCTGTGCTCCACCCACCATCTATCGCTTCATGATTCGTGAGGACTTGTCGAAGTACGACCTCTCGGCTCTGGAGTATTGTACGACGGCAGGTGAGGCACTGAATCCGGCCGTCTTCGATAAGTTCTATGAGAAGACGGGCATACGCATGATGGAAGGCTTCGGACAGACCGAAACCACCATGACGCTGGGCACGATGCCCTGGATGAAACCCAAACCCGGTTCCATGGGTATGCCTAATGCGCAGTACGACATCGACCTTTTGAAACCCGACGGCACCCCCTGCGAGGATGGTGAGAAGGGCGAGATTGTGGTGCGCGTGGGCGACAAGAAACCCATCGGCCTGTTCAAGGAGTACTACCGCGATGCCGAACTGACCCACGAGGCTTGGCACGACGGCATCTACCACACGGGCGATGTGGCTTGGCGCGACGAGGACGGCTACTACTGGTTTGAGGGCCGTATCGACGATGTCATCAAGTCCTCGGGCTATCGCATCGGTCCCTTCGAGGTGGAGTCGGCCCTGATGACCCATCCTGCCGTCGTGGAATGTGCCATCACGGGTGTGCCCGATGACATCCGCGGCATGGTGGTGAAGGCCACTGTCGTGCTGGGTAAGGAGTGGAAGGAAAAGGCCGGTGAGGCTCTGATAAAGGAACTTCAGGAGCATGTGAAGCACGAGACGGCTCCCTATAAGTATCCGCGCATCGTGGAGTTTGTCGACGAATTGCCCAAGACTATCAGTGGCAAGATTCGTCGCGTGGAAATTCGAAATAAGGATAGTAAGGTATGAAAATAGCGATTATTGGTGCAGGAGCCATGGGCGGTGCCCTGGCTCAAGGTATACTGAACGCAAAGGTTGTGGCTGCCAAGAACTTGTTCGTGGCCGACCCTTCCCACGAGGCGCTGGAGCGCTTTGCCCGACAGGGTGCTCATGTGACGACCTACAACCGCGAGGCCGTGGAGGCGGCCGATGTGGTCTTCCTGGTTGTGAAACCCTGGTTGGCCGAGGAGGTACTGGAGGACATTGCGGACTTGCTCACGGGCGAGAAGTGCCTGGTTTCGGTGGCAGCAGGTGTCGATAGTTTCAATCTCAGTCGGTGGACGGGTGAAAAGTGTCCGCTCTTCTTGGCCATTCCCAATATCGCCATAGCCCATCGGGCCTCGATGACCTTCCTCTGTCCTGTGAATACTACGGATGAACTGACAGAAAGGGTGAAGAATATCTTTGATGAAATGGGAAAAACTTGCATCTGCGACGAGACTCACCTGCCTGTGGGCATGGCCCTGGCCTCGTGTGGCATCGCATACGCGTTCCGCTATATCCGTGCTGCCAGCGAGGGTGGGGTGGAACTGGGTTTCAAAGCCAGTCAGTCGAAGGAGATAGTCATGCAGACCTTGAAGGGCGCTATCGCTCTTCTCGAAGCCGACAACGTACATCCCGAAGAGGCCATTGACCGTGTGACGACCCCTGGCGGCTACACCATCAAGGGACTAAATGCGATGGAACAGGCCGGATTCACCAATGCTGTAATACAGGGACTCAAGGCCAGCGTAAAGAAATGAAGGATCGCATTGTCATCAAGGTTGGTAGCAACGTGCTGACGCGCCCCGACGGCAAACTCGACGTGACGCGTATGTCTGCCATCGTCGACCAGATAGCCTGGCTCCGGAGGCAGGACTACGAGGTGGTGTTGGTCAGTTCGGGTGCTGTGGCATCGGGGCGTGGCGAACTGCAGGTTGGCCACAGTCTCGACAGCGTGGAGCAGCGCCAGCTCTTCTCTGCCGTCGGGCAGGTGAAGCTTGTGGGTCTCTACTACGACCTCTTCCGCGAGTTTGGCATACACGTCGGTCAGGTGCTCACGACCAAAGAGAATTTCCAGCCTGGCGAACAGTACGAGAACCAGCGAGCCTGTATGACGGTGATGCTGGGGAACGGTGTCTTGCCCATTGTGAATGAGAACGACACGGTCAGCGTGACCGAGCTGATGTTCACCGACAACGACGAACTTTCAGGCCTCATTGCAGAGATGGTTCAGGCTTCCGTGCTCGTGCTTCTGTCAAACATCGATGGTGTCTTCACGGCCCATCCCGACAGCCCCGAGGCCGAACTCATACGGCAGGTTGCCCCTGAGCGCGACCTTTCGGAGTACATCCGACCCGAACGCAGCGCCTTCGGACGAGGGGGCATGCACTCGAAATACCAGACCGCCAGTCGTCTGCAGCGAGCAGGCATCCGCGTGGTCATTGCCAACGGTGAGCGCGAAAACATCCTTGTTGACCTGATGGAGCGCCCTGCCGAAGTTCCCCATACTGAATTTATACCCGTATGCAATTGAAAGAAGTATTTGAACAAGTGAAGGCTGCCAGTCGTGGCTTGTCGCAGTTTACCGACGAACAGCGCAACCGTGCCTTGTTGGCCGTAGCAGACGACATCATCGTCCACGAGGACGAGCTGCTGGCGGCCAATGCCGAGGATTTGGTGCGCATGGATCCTTCGAATCCGCTCTACGACCGTCTGCGACTTACCCCCGAACGCCTCGAAGCCATTGCTGCCGACATGCGCAAGGTGGCCTCCCTGCCTTCACCGCTTGGGCGCGAGACGAACAGACGCACCCTGCCCAACGGCCTCCGGCTGCGGCGTGTGAGTGTGCCCTTTGGCGTAGTGGGCGTGGTGTACGAGGCCCGTCCCAATGTCACGTTCGATGTCTTTGCCCTTTGCCTGAAGAGCGGCAATGCCTGTGTGCTGAAGGGCGGACGCGATGCTTCCTCGTCCAATGAAAGGGCGGTGGAGCTCATCCAGACGACCTTGACCCGACTGGGGCTCAACCCGACCGTCGTGGCCTTGTTGCCAGCCACCCACGAGGCCACTGCCGAGATGCTTTCGGCCGTGGGCTACATCGATGTGTGCATTCCGCGTGGTGGTCGCCGACTGATAGATTTCGTACGCGACACGGCTCGTGTGCCTGTCATTGAGACAGGGGCCGGTGTGGTGAACACCTACTTCGACGAGGAGGCCGACCTGGAGATGGGCAAGGCCATCATCAAGAATGCCAAGACCCGTCGCGTCAGCGTCTGCAACGCCCTCGACTGCCTTTTAGTTCACAGAGGAAGACTGGATGATCTGGCCGACTTGGTGGGGCAGCTGGCGGAGCAGAACGTCATCATCTATGCCGACGAACGAGCATACGTTGCCCTTGAAAATAAGTATCCCTACCTGGAACACGCCACAGAGGAGAGCTACGGCACGGAGTTCATGGATTACAAAATGGCCTTGAAGATAGTGGACACGTTCGACGAGGCCCTGGACCACATTGCCCGTTACGGCAGCGGCCACAGCGAGTGCATCATCACCGACAACAGTGCCTTTGCCCGTGAGTTCCAGGCCTGTGTCGATGCTGCCTGTGTCTATTGGAACGCCCCCACTTCGTTTACCGACGGGGCACAGTTCGGCCTGGGAGCCGAGATAGGCATCAGCACCCAGAAACTCGGTCCGCGCGGTCCCATGGGGCTGGAGGAACTGACCACCTACAAGTGGCTCATCGACGGCGAGGGGCAGGTGCGAGCATAACTTGCACAATTTACAATGAAAGGTTAAAAATTAAAAGAGATGAAATCCTTTATCAACGTACAGGACATCGGTCCGCTGGAAAAGGCCTTGGCCGAAGCATTTGAGATAAAGAACGACCGTTACAAGTATCAGCACCTGGGCCGCAACAAGACCCTGATGATGATATTCTTCAACAACTCCCTGCGTACGCGCCTCAGTACGCAGAAGGCAGCCATGAATCTGGGCATGAACGTCATCGTGCTTGATGTCAACGCTGGCGCCTGGAAACTGGAGACCGAGCGTGGCGTCATCATGAACGGCGACAAGTCTGAACACCTCCTGGAGGCCATTCCCGTCATGGGTTGCTATTGCGACCTCATCGGTGTGCGCTCCTTTGCCGGACTCACCGATCGCGAGTACGACTATGCCGAGACCGTCCTCAACCAGTTCATCCGATACAGCGGCAAACCCGTCTTTGCGATGGAGACAGCCACCGTTCACCCTCTGCAGGCCTTTGCCGACCTCATAACCGTTGAAGAATATAAGGGGCAAGGGCGACCGAAGGTCGTACTCACCTGGGCTCCTCATTGCCGTGCGCTGCCGCAGGCCGTGCCCAACTCCTTCGCCCAGTGGATGAATGCCGCCGACGTCGACCTGGTCATCACCCACCCTGAGGGCTACGAGCTCGACCCGCAGTTTGTGGGTTCGGCCCGTGTCGAGTATGACCAGCGTAAGGCACTCGAGGGGGCAGACTTCGTCTACGCCAAAAACTGGAGCAATCCGGGCGTCACCAATCCCGCTGACTACGGAAAGATAACCTGCGAGGATATGTCGTGGACCATTGACACGGAACACATGTCGTGGACCAACAACGGCAAGTTCATGCATTGTCTGCCCGTTCGTCGTGGTCTCATCGTGACGGATGATGTCATCGAGAGTCCCAACAGCATCGTCATCCCCGAAGCTGCCAACCGCGAAATCTCCTGTTCCGTAGTGCTCAAGCGCATGCTTGAAGCCTAACGACTTTTTTCTCCATTAAAGGGGGAGTTTGTGTCACACGTGACACGGGTCTGTTCCATACGTAGGAAAAGCTTGTGTCACGCGTGACACAAGCCTAGGCTACACGAAGCATCGCGCGATGCTATACGTTGGGGAGGTACTATGAGGGAGCGAGACTTGTCCCGCTCCCTCATAGTGATTGTTTCTACTTTGTTTTCCTGATAATGACCTTTTGTCCGTGATGGATATATACACCCGGTTGTGCAGGCTTACGGGCAATCTTGAAGCCTTGCAGCGTCCACCAGTCGGATGGCTATCGTCATGTTATTCGGATAGAGACCTAAGGACACAGGCTTGAAGATGCGCAGGTTTTCAGGAGCACACTGTTGTGCTGCCATGCACTCAAATCACAGTATGGTATCCCAAAAATATCTAATCCATCTTCTTGTCGCTGAACTTTTTAGCAGTAGACCGATCCTTCAGGTAATTGGCAAAGATGCGGGCGGCACTTTCGACCTTGGCAGCACAGGGGCGCGATTTGTAGTACTCGGCGGTTCGGGCGGAAGCAACAAAGCTGTTGGGAGTCCTTGTATAGCCTTTGAGCCCCAGAATCTCTGCACAAGTTTTATCCAATATACTGCATAATGATGTCGGCAATTTCCTCCTCCGTCTTGCCGTCGGCGGTGATGACGAGTTGGTAGTTGCGGGTGTCGTAACGCGAGGTGCCGGTGTATTTCTTTACGTAGTTCTCGCGCATCTTGTCCACGTGCTCAATGGTCTTGCGGGCCTTGTCGGCGGTCATCTCCTGCTTGCGGGCCACGCGTTCCACGCGGTAGTCCATCGAGGCCTGGATGAGGATGCTCAGGTGGTTGGGATGGTCGCGGAATACGTGGAAGCCGCTGCGACCAGCCACAATGCACGACTTTTCAACGGCGAGGTCCTGTAGTATCAGCGTCTCGGTCTTGAACATCTCATCGGTGGTCAACAGGTCGGGTGCGTCGCCCCTCTGCGGCAGGTAGTAGTCCATGCTCATGCCTGCATCTATCTTCAGGATACGCTCCACGTCGGCCAACCAGCTGTGCTTGCGGCCTTTCAGCCGCTCAATCTCTGCGGTGGTGAGGTTATACTTCTCCTGCAAAGCTTTGATGACGGCCTTGTCGTAGAAAGGCACGCCCAGTTTCTCTGCCAACAGGCGGCCGATGGTGCGTCCGCCGCTTCCTAACTCTCGGTTAATCGTGATTACAAATTGCTCGTTCTTGTTCATTTTCGTTTTATTTACAGTTATTAATTATATAATCAGTTTCACGCGGAAACCTCGCTTGGTGGGCTCCTCTATTACTTGTTGGCACTGCCTGGAGAGCTCCCTGCGCTGTGCGTCGGTCAGCGGTGTGGCGGTCATCTGCTCCACCATGAAGTCGAGGGCGGTGATGCCCGACTGTTCGCTGTGGGTGATGCGGACGGTGATGGGGCGATACTGGGCCATCACGTCGTCGAGCATCTTGTCCGTCAGCTGCTCAGCTGTTTCCTGCTTCCCGGCAATACCGTACTTGTGGCAGAAGGCGGCGATGGCCGAATGCATGCCCAGGAAGTCGAAGTCGGGGTCCTTGATTTCGAACACCTCCTTGCAGATGCGCTGGATGAAGGCCTTGGTGGCACTGTGGACGGGCGACTCGAAGATCTGCTCGGGCGAGCCGTCCTCGTGGATGTAGCCGTCGTACATGAAGAAGATGCGCGTCGAGACATCGCGGGCGAATTTCATCTCATGGGTGACGATGAGCATGGTCATACCCTCCTTCGCCAACTGGCGGATGACGCTGAGCACCTCGCCCACCATCGTCGGGTCGAGAGCCGACGTAGGTTCGTCAAAGAGGATGACGTCGGGCTTCATGGCCAGGGCGCGGGCGATGGCCACACGCTGTTTCTGTCCGCCGGAGAGACTTGACGGATAGACGTCGGCCTTCTCGGCCAGTCCCACCTTGCGCAGCAGTGCCACCCCCTCCTTGCGTGCCTCTTCCTCAGGCTCATGGCGCAGTTGGCAGGGCGCAAAGATGACGTTCTCCAGTACGGTCTTGTGCTCGAAGAGGTTGAACGACTGGAACACCATGCCCATCTTCTGGCGCAGCCGATTGACGTGATATCCTTTGGCCAGAATGTCCTCGCCATCGATGACGATACTGCCGCCGGTGGGTTGTTCCAGCAAATTCAGACAGCGCAGGAAGGTGCTCTTGCCCGTGCCCGAAGGACCGATGATGGAGATGACCTCGCCGCGATGCACTTCCGTATTGATGTCGCGCAAGACATCAAGCGAGCCGTAGCTTTTCTTGAGATGGAGAAGCTTCACCCCTGACCCCTCTCCAAAGGGTGAGGGGAGTGGAATGTTGTGTAATTTCTTTTTCCTCCAGTCAATTAGCCATACCCCACCTCCTATTATTATAATAAGGATAGCCACACCCCACCAGAGGTAATTATTCCCCTCGCCCTTTGGAGAGGGGCTGGGGGTGAGGCTTTCTCCTTTTCGAGTAAGCAGCACGATGTGCGAATCGATATAGCCGTCGGAGAACAGCACCTGCTTCTGTCGCTCTTCGGTGATGCTGATAGCTCCCATGGCCATGTCGGCCTTGCCCGTCTGCACGGCGGGTATCTGTGCAGCGAAGTCCATGATGAGGTACTCCAGTTGCCAGTTACGTCGGTTGGCCCATTCCGTCAGCAGTTCCGGCTCCAGACCCGATGGTTTTCCGGAGTTGATGAAATTGAACGGAGGCATGGCCGGGTAGGTGGCCACGCGCAGGGTGCGCCCTGTGCCGCGTTGTTGGGGTATAGCCATGGCCGAGGGGTCGTCGGCATTGCTCCAGCGATCCAGAATCTGCTGGTAGGTGCCGTCGCGTCGGATTTCGGCCAGGAAACTATTGAAGTCCTGTTGCAATTCGGTGTTGTCAAGCCGGTAACAGGCTCCTATCGGGATCGGCGTAAGCCCTGCGCCCACTGAGTCCACCTTTTCAAGCAGATCCTTGTTGAACAACAGCGTCAGGCTCTCACTACCCGCTGCATCTACCTTGCCGTTCTCCAAGGCTGCCAGCAGGTCGGTCTGACTGGCCATGCGCAGGATGTTGGCATCGGGAGCCATGTCGGTCACGGCAATGTCCTGTATGCTGCCGATAATCACAGCAACATTCTTACCGGTAAGCGCCTGAAATGCCGGCGGAACATCCGACGGTCCGTAAGTGTGGGTGGCAGTTTTGCCACCACCATCCGCTAATGAGGGCACATAGCCCACCATGCCAAACAATGTCAGCGCCACAGCCGCAGCGATAGCTTTCACGCGCTTGCGCTGAACGAGACTCTGGAGCAGGAGTCCGATGAACCATGCCATGAGGAAATAGATGATGGCCGTCACAATGAGCGGGAAGAAGGCGTCGAACGTGCGCGAACGTATCAGGTCGGAGGCGCGCGTCATGTCGGCCACGGCGATATAGCCCACGATGCTTGTGCCCTTCAGCAGACTCACCACCTCGCCCTGATAGACGGGCATCACCGACCTGACCACCTGTGGCAGCACAATCTTGAAGAACGTCTGTCTTGGTGTGAACCCCAATGCTAATCCCGCTTCCGTCTGTCCGCGGTCGATGCTCTGGATGGTGGTGCGCAGCATCTCGCTGATGTAGGCCGCCGTGTTCATGGCGAAGGTGACGATGGCCACCACGGTACCCGTAGCATCCAGCGGCGCCATTACCACGTAGTACATCAGCATGAGCAGCACCAGCACGGGTGTGCCGCGCATCAGATCGATATACACCTTGGCCACTTGCTGCAGCCACCGGTGGCGGCTCATGCGCATCCAGCATACCAGTCCGCCCAGCAACGTGCCCAGCAGGGCGGCGCAGAGCGTAATCAGCAGCGTCACCTGCAGTCCGTCGAGAATCATCTTGTAGCGATTCTCCACAATCAGGTTGTTGCTAAAACTCTCGGTGAAGGAATCTATCAGATTCTGTGCTGTCATCTTATTTATGGCTTTGTGTTGTTCAAAACAGATACAAGTCTCATTATTGCATAAACTGCAGTGTCTTGGCCTGTTCCATCATCATGTCGGCCAACATGCCGTTGGCATCGCTCTCACCATTAATGAGGTCGTAGAGCGATTTCAGGCCGTCGCGCCCGCCATTGTGCTTCAGCACATGTACCAGACAGAGGTACTGTAGGGCGGTGTTCGACGAGAGGATGTCGAGGTCGGTGATGGCCAGCTGCGAGAGTGCCAGTTGGTGGGCATCGTCGCTGTTTTCGTCGATGAAACGCTGTACGTCGCCAAGGCTTTCCAGTCCGAAGGATTCGAGCACGGGCAGATAGACCATCATCGATACGGGCCAGATTTCGGCTTGGTTGACGGCTGCAATGCGTTTATTCAGACGGTCGAAGGGCTGCAGTTCGAGATAACTGCGGAACGTGTCGCACGACAGCGGTACGTCGTCAAGCTGTCCGTTCTTCACCAGTGCCAGTGTCTGGCGGCGGTAATTGGTGAGCACGATGCGCAGGCGGCTGAACTCGTCGTCCATCAGTTCCATCATGCCAGCCAGACGGTTGAACTGCCGCAGATACACGTCGGGAATCTTCACGTCGCCCTTGTAGCCAGTGTCGTGTTCGATGGTGGACCATACATGCTGAAGGGCTGTACGCATCTGCAACTCGAAGCGCGGGCCACCGGTTTTGAGTCGGCAAATATAGTGCAGGGAGTTGTAGCCGAAGGAGTCCAGTTTGTGCAGTTTTCGCTTGTCGACGCTCTCCTGCCAGTCTATATCGAAGACGCGCTTGGCAATGGCCGCCACCTTGTCCACCTCGTCGGTATAGAAGGTGATGACGCGCAGGCCCACGAGGTCGGTGATGTCATCGATGCTCCTGTACTTCGCGCCCTTCAGCTCCAACTTTCCGGCCAGCGACTTCTCGGTCTTCACCCTGTGCTCCATGGCCGTGATGTAGATATCCTGTTCACGTAAAGCGTGGCGCAACTGGTTGCTGGCCTCGTCGGCCAACTGCTGCAGTGTGGGACGCAGCTCGCGGTACTGCCGCAGCAGCATCTCGCCATGTGGATCAAGATTCATATACTCTTCACTTAAATTCAAAGATATTACTGAAGCCAGTGATGGTGAAGATGCTGCGGACGGTATCGTTGATGCCCTTGATATAGACGTGCCTGTCTTTAGCCTTGGCGCTCTGCAGGATGCCAAGGAAGATGCGTAGACCGGCCGACGAGATGTACGCCAGGTCGGTACAGTCGATGATAATATCCTTACCCTCCACGTCGTTCAGTGGACTCATGGCCTTTTCGGTCTCTGCGGCAACGGCGGTGTCGAGATTACCTACCAGAATGGCAACTATGTTGCCGTCTTGTTCTTGAATCGTTGTTTTCATTGTCGTATATTTATGTCACTCTGCTGTTTGATATATTGTATGCCCATCATGGTCAGATCGTCGCTCTGTTCAGCATCGCCCACAAACTGGTGGACGGCCTCGGTCATCCGGGCGATGAGTTGGCGGGGCTCCTGCTGCTGGTTGGCGAGCGCCTGCACAGCGACATCGTTGACACGCTCCATCTGGAACTGCGCATAGTCGGCATTCATAGCCTCGGTCAGTCCGTCGGTGAAGAGGAAGATGGTGGTACCGGTGAATATCTCTGCTTCCTGCAGCGTGTACTGCCACGTGGGCATGAAACCGACGGGGATGTTCGGGTCGCAGGGCAGTTTGCCTACGCCTGCACCGACGAGCAGTGGAGCGTCGTGGCCGGCGTTGCAGTAACGCAGAAGTCCAGTAGGCAAGTCGAGTACACCCACGAAGAGAGTAACAAACATGTTGGTCTTGTTCATGTCGACAATGGTATTGTTCATGCTCATGACTATGCGGTTGGGCATTGTCTCATGTGCCGACACGGTGCGGAAAGTTGAACGGGTCACAGCCATGAAGAGCGAGGCAGGCACGCCCTTGCCTGATACGTCGCCGATGCAGAAGAAGAGTTTATCGTCACGGAAATAGAAGTCGAACAGGTCGCCACCCACCTCCTTGGCAGGGGTCAGCGAGGCATAGAGCTGCACGTCGTCGCGGTCGTCCTTGGTCGGGAAATTCTCGGGCAGCATGCCCATCTGTATGCCGCTGGCAATGCGGAGGTCGCTCTCTATCGATGCCTTTTGGGCAGTGGTGTTCTTCAGTTCTTCGATATATTTCACCAACGACTGCTGCATGCCTGCGAACGAGTGGCTCAGCTGCCCGATTTCGTCGGTACGCTGGAAGTCTGGCAACGAAGCGTTGAACTGTCCTGAGGCGATGGTCTCAGCCTCCTTAGCCAGTCGATGTAGAGGTTGCAGCTCGCGGGTGATGATGCGGATGAAAAGATACAGCATGAGCAGCAAACCTATCAAGACAATGGCTCGGACACTATTGCGCAGACGGTCGAAGCCGCTGAAGATGTCGCTCTCAGGACAGATGATGGCCATCGAGCACCCCGTCTTTCCGAGTGGTTTGTAGAAAACGTAGCAATCCTTGCCACTGATGTTCATGTGCTTCATGCCCTCCTCGCCGCGTTGCATGGCATAGCCCAGAGCTGTCAGGGCCGTGTCGGGCTGCTCAAGCGTCTGTGTAAAGATGGTCTGGCGGGTAATCTTTGTCGTGTCGGGATGTACGAAGTAGGTGCCGCCACGACCTATCATTATGCTGTAGGAGTTAGGATATGGTTTGACCGCTGAAATAGTCTGCGAGAGCCAGTTGATAGAAAGACTGGTGTTGACAACACCTATCACCTGTCCATATTTGCCCATGATGGTCTGACAGTAGCTGGTCACCATATCGCAGGTGTTCGTAGCAACATCGAGGTCCATATACGGCTCTGTCCAGCATGGTTTTTCCAGCAGCTGGGGCATCAGATACCAGTCCTCATAGAAATACTGGTAGTTGTCGCTGCCGCCCTGTATGGTGCGGAGCGAGTCACCGAAGTGCTTGGTATAGGCGGAGAAGTAGCGGCCCTTATCCTTGAAGTAGTAAGGCTCGAAGGCAATGGAGCAGTTGGAGAAGTCGGGATTGTTCAGCAGCAAACCGCGGCTATAGACGAACATCGAGTCGGCCTTGTCGGGATGGCGCTGCACAAGCCACTTGGTCATGTTCGAGGCCACCTCCACACGGTTCAGGATGCCCTCCACACGCAGCGAGGTCATGTTCAGAATCGTCGTGGCGCGACTGATAGCCTCCTGGCGTACGGCCTCACGGGCCTGATAGAATAGGAAACCGAGGGCGACATTGAAGATGATGGCCGCAAAGAATACCACCCACAGGCTGACCCTGACGGATAGTTTACGACGGATATATGCGATAATCTTTTTCATAATTGTCAATTATCCATTTCAATTGTCATTTTTCAATTGCCAATAAATTCCTCGTACTTCACTTCGCGGCTCAGCATCTTGTTTTCCACCATCAGGCGGCTGGCCTGCTGCACCATGTCGGGGCGCAGCCTGAACTCGCGCTTCTTCGACTCGCGGTCCACCTGCAGGCGCAGCACCTCCTTGAGCATTAGACGTTGCATCACGCGATTGGTAGCAATGCGGTCCTTGTCGACGTACTGCATCACGATGTCGAGTGTCTCATCCGGGTGTGCGGCGGCCCATTCCCAACCTTTCTTGCTGGCCTGGGCAAAACGGCGTGCCTGATCCTTATGTTTGGTGTAGTACTCGCGGGTCATATACACACCGTCTTCCTGCACGTTGTAGCCGTGGTCGCAGAAGCGATACACGTTCTTGTCGGTCATCTTGATGCCCGCCTGCACCAACTGGTAGTATTCGTTGTAGCTCATGGCCAGTGTGGCATCAAGAGCACCAGCCACGAAGAGGTTGACGTTCTGAGCGAAACGCACCCACTCATAGTCCAGATGGTCCTTGATACTCATGCAGATGGCCAACTGTCCGAAGCTGACACTCCAGATGCCTACACGCGCCCCCTTCTGTGTCAGCGGGTTCTTGTCGCGTGCTGAGACGATGACCATAGCGTTGTTCATAGATGTCTGCAGGATGTTTACCAGGGAGATGCCCTCATCGATAATCTCCAGAGCCTGGCACACTTGCAGTGTAGTGGCCTGACACTCGTTATTGCGCAGGCGGGCCATTGCGGGCTGAGTGGCCGACGGATGTTCTATCTTCACCTTCACCCCAGCATCGCGGTAAAAACCCTTAGCTTCGGCCACATAGTAGCCGGCGAACTGAGCCTGTGCCGTCCATTGGGGTGTAAACACGATGGTCTCGTCCTGCGCAGTCGCAGCCTGAGAAGTCGCCATCATTGCAATGAATAATAAGATGTATATTGTTTGTTTCATGCTCCGAATACTTGATTAACGAGATTTTCAAACTCCCTGTAAGCGAAGGTATCGCGGAGTTCACTGAGCGCATCCGCCAGTCCCCGGTAGTGCCACTCGTGGTCTTTGGGCTCTTTGGAATGGAAAAGGTTCCAGAGCTGGTCGCCCTGCTGGGCATAGTCGCGGGCGATGGCTCGCATATTTGAGAGTTTGTCGCCGAGAGCCACAATCTTGGCCTCGCGTGAAGCATTGGCAATACGATTGATGGCAGCCTGCTTACGGGTATGCCAGTTTTCTACGCTATCATGTCTCTGATGGGGCTCATCGCTCTCCACAGCGACAAACGAGGCTACACGTTCACCGAACTCGGTACGGATTTGTTCTATCGTAACGTCGGTGTCTTCCACCGTGTCGTGCAGGGCTGCAGCGGCCAGCAGTTCTTGGTCGGGTGTCATCGTGGCCACGATTGCTACAGCCTCCAATGGATGAACGATATAGGGAAATCCCTTGCCACGACGCTCACTCCCGGCATGGGCGCGGACGGCGAACACGATGGCGCGGTCCAACAGTGTGGTGTCTAAGGTATTCAATTCTTTTGGTGTCATTTTATCAATTTTACTCTGGATTGTCGATGTCACAGACGTTAATTTTAGCATCTCGGTTATAGTCGTTCATAGTGTTCGAGCCGCCGAGCATCACGGAGTAGTTATAACTCTTATCGACGTAGGTTTGCGCCGCCGTCTGCTCAGACACAAGCCACGTGAAAAGCATCAGCAGTAGCATAACCAGCCATATCCGCCCGCTCATCAAACATCTTTTTGTATTCATATTGATTCTTTTGGATAAACTTTGCTCGCAAAGTTACAAAAAAAATCGACAAATGCCGTCTATTAGTCACATTAAATTGTCTAGCTATATCATTATAAAAGCATTGCAAAGTTATAGCACAATATACCATCAGCGAAAAAACTATATCATAAACAGCCATTTCAGCTTTCATATCATAAAATTGGTTCTAACGAGAAGTACAATTAGGACCAACATTTTGAATTTGGGAGATTTGTGAGTCATAACAAGACAGGTGAACTTGGCAAAACTCGTTAAAATATAAAAGTTGCATGATATTTTATCACAAGTTCAATAATTATAGAAGAAATTGAAAATAAATCATCATCTTTGCAACATAAAACCCAATGATCATGGAACTAGTAAACAGAATAAAAATTGTACTCTTCGAGAAGAGTCGGACAAGTAAATGGTTATCAGAGCAAATGGGTGTGACACCATCAACTGTTTCCAAATGGTGTACAAATGTCTCGCAACCAGACCTAAACAGTCTTCTGAAGATATCCGATTTATTGGAGGTAGACATCAAGGAATTGATTGTTCGGGAATACAAACCATACCTGCTGTCACAGACCTAAATCGTAATGGCACGAACATTGTGTTCGCTTTCTACGCTTACCTTTGCAAAAAAGTTAAATATTCCGACAAATAAAAACGCTTTAACAAGATACAAGTACCTTGATGAAATGTTGTCAGACAGACATCATTTCTACGATATACATGACCTTACGGAAAAGTGCAATGAGAAATTGATTGAGGCAGGTTTCCCAGAAGTGTCTCAACGTTGCATAGAGAAGGATATTAACTATCTGGAATATGCACCCTTCTATGCGGAAATAGAACGGTATCGTGCATATGGCCGTCGTTGTATTAGATATGAGAATCCATCCTTTACAATTTTCAGAAATGAGCTGAGTGAGGAAGAGAGCAACTTGATATTGGAAGTGCTGAATACCATAGGACAATTCGACGGGCTGGCTTATTTTGAGTGGCTTGACCGATTCAAAATCGGACTTGGCCTAAAGAAGCGTCCACGTATTATAAGCTTTAGCAATAACCCTTACCTACAAAATTCCAACTTGTTGGGTGTTTTGTTTGACAATATTTCAAATCAAGTTGCAGTTCAGTTGGGGTATCACACATTTTCGGATAAGGAAACTAAAGAAATCATTTTCCATCCCTATCTGCATTAGGTTTACTCTATATATGGTCAAAGGAGATTTATCTCAATAAATCCAGAACGAATTTTGACTTAATAGCATCAATCATGGCTAATGGCACGTCACAATCTCTGGCCACCTCTGTCCAATGTGAGGCTGCTTCGCAGACGTCATCAATTATAGATGTGGCATCTTTGATGTTGTTCTTAGAGGCAAATCCCAACAGATCGTTTCTGGTGATATTATCGAACTTCTCATTGATGGACATCTGGTGGGTAGCAGTCCAACCACCATTGGGATTGTAGGCATAGCCCATATCGTATGCAGGTGAGAGACGCCACTTCCCATCCTCTTCCATCAAGAAAGAGATATTCTTGGTATGATCATCTTGATTGCGAATAACAACATTGAATACCATCCTGCGGAACATCTGTCTAGCCTCTGAGTACGACAACCGTAATGCTCGCATCACGTTGAAGGCTTGTTCGTATGAATAGGCTCGATGGAGTCGATAGTCAAAATGTGCAATTCCGCAAAGGGTCTGCATGTGTATTTTCTTCCCTGCCTTGCGGTCGAACCGCTTGGTAAGGAAATGGGCACGTCCATTTTCCTCAATGAGTGAACATTCTGACATCTCTATGCCACAGGCCTTAGCTAACTTGTAGAAGGAGTATTCTAAACGTCCATAATTCTCCGTCTCTCTGAAACCGGCCTTAGCAGTGACCCCATCCAATTTGATGAGGTAGTAGTCGAAGCCAACAGGAGCTTCCACTTGGCCCGAACGGACTTCTCCGGTCTCTTTGTTATATGCAATAATAGCCTTAGCCCGTTGGCCACCTGCGGAGGTGCCTAAGCGCAGTATTTCAGCAATAGCAGCTTTCTTGTCATCATTAAGATTAGTACCGAAAGATGATTTCTCGGCAAGAGCTTCTTTGGCCACTTCTACCAATTTATCTATTTCAAACTTGACTTCTTGGTTATAGGAAACTTCAATAGCAGGTTCAAATTCCAATGCGCCCATGCATCGTTTGCCCAAGAAACAGAGTGATTCAATGGGATTACCACTTGTGCGGCCTGTCAGAGACAACCATCTGTCAAACAGGGCACGACCATAGGTGTCGGGCAGAGAATCCGCCAACATGCCAGGCAAACCTTGAAAGGTGTCCCTGCCCAAATTGGCAAAGGAATAAACTCGTCCTTCTCGAACAGGCATCATCAATGGTGATGGCTCCAATCCACGGCCAATAAAACTCTGGTCATATTCAAATCGTGCAACTCCATACCTGTCATCCCAATTAAAGATACCGACAGGTGTTCCAAATATACTGACTTTTGCAACATCTACCATTCTGATTCCTCCTTATTTGTATTATTAAGTCGTCCAACTGCACGTTGGCGTTGGTGCTTGGCTACATTAGATTGAACGAGTTCATAGTATTCGCTCGGACTCAGCTGTTCTTCATCTACCAAAGGTTGAAGCACATCGAGTTTGCCCAATGTGCGCAAGACTCTGAGAAGAGAATCAAAAGTTTTTATTTCTCCTTTTTCAATCTTCTTCAGAGAGGACAGAGAAACTCCAGCAGCATCTGCAAGACTCTGCTGGGTGATATTCTGTTTCAGTCTGACAGTCTTCAAGTGACTACCGATCCTATTAAGGATTATGGCATCTGCAAGCATATAAATATCATCCATAATAGTTTAATATTAAACTTTTACGCTGCAAATATACAAATAAGAGTTTAATAATGAGCCGTTTTATAGAAACTTTTTCTTAATCAGGTGTTATTTTTGATGAGTTTTCTAAGATTCAGGAGCATTTCTCGCTCATAATCTGTTCTTCATCCACCGATGGAAAAGCCGCGCGTGTTTGACCCCCGAGGGCAAAGCGGCGTTGACCCCTGAAAACCTTTTGTTTTTGACCCCTGTAAAGTCCTGACTGACGGGGTCATTTTTATTTTGTCCGATTACTTTTTAGCTTTCATCTTCCTGATGCTTTCGCCAGTCAGTTCTATACGGTGTGAGGAGTGGATGATTCTGTCAAGCACGGCATCAGCGACAGCCTGGTCACCGATGGCATCATACCAGTTTTCGACGGGCAGCTGTGATGCCATCACTATTGATTTTCTTTCGTGACGGTCTTCGATGATGTCCAGCAGTATTGGACGTTCCTTGGCATCCAGAGGTACAAGGAAGGCATCGTCGAGGATGAGCAGCTGGCACCGCTCGATCTTCTTGAGTTCTGCCTCTATTGTGTTCTTGGCCTTCGCCACCTTGAGGGCACTGAGAAGCTTCGACGTGTTAGAGTACAGCGTCCTGATTCCGTTCTTGCAGGCATGATAGCCTACTGCCGTTGCCAGGAAGCTCTTGCCGGTTCCAGCGGAGCCGGTGATGAAGAGATTCTGCCCCTGACGTATAAAGTCGAGCGAGAGCAGCCGCTCCATCTGGTTCTGGTTGAGCACCCTGTTGTAGCTGTAATCTATCTCTTCAGGATAGGCGTTGTAGCGGAATGAGGCTCCGCGTATCTGCCGCTCTATGGCTGCTGATGAGCGGTAGTCCCATTCCCTTGCGAGAAGCCATGAGACAAAGCCGTCCGGAGTCATGGACTCGGCATAGGTGGATGCGAGGCTCTCCTCAAAGGCTGCCGCCATACCCGTGAGTCTCATCCTGTGCATCAGGTCGAGCGTGACCTGGTTCTGTTCTTTTTCCAGCATTATCGGTGCTGTCTTACTGTTTTTTTCCATTGTCGTTGTCTTTTTTGTTGTTGAGTGATAGATTTGAGTAGTATTCCCTGCCGCGTATGTTCCTATGCGTCTGTGGCAGGTGGCCGGGAGCGGATTCCGGGTGCTCGTCGTCAGACGGCATAAAGTCCACGTCGTCGCCACGTTCCAGTATCTCCCTGACCTCATTGTAGCCGTAGAGACGTCCCTCGGATGCGCAGGCACAAGCTGCAACCAGACGTGCAAGTCCGTACTTACCTTCCAGCGACATGATGCCGCGGCAGGTGCGGAAGGCCTGCGGAAGATACTTCTTCTGGACAGTCACCTCCTTGAGGTAGTTGAGCAGGATATTATCGATGGCTCCGGCACGCTCGTAGACCTCGTCGAGGTCCTTCTCGTAGGAGACGTGCCTCCCGGGCAGGTTATGGGCTTCCTTTTGCGTGTAGCCGTACGGCGTGTCGTCACGCTGATGGCAGGTGACCAGTTTCAGGCCGTGGAAGATCTGGAGAGTGTCTGAGTCGTAGATGATGTCCACGCGCTTGCCGATGTATTCCCTGGGGACACTGTAATGGTGTCTGTTCAGCAGCACGTAGCTGTTCTTTAGGACGGTCACCGTCTTGCGCGCCTTCATCTGATAGCGGACTGCGGGAAGGGGCTGGAGATAGTCCTTCTCCACCTCCTCAAACAATTCCCTGCGGGACTCGTTCCTGCCGCTCATCTTCCTGTCGTTAAAATCCTCCAGGGACTTGCGGATGGCCTCGTTCAGGGACACGAGGTCGTGGAAGACCAGACCCTCTATATCCGCATAGACGGAGCGGTACATCAGCTTCACGGCATTCTCCACCAGAGCCTTGTCCTTTGGGTCGCGTGCCCTTGCAGGGAATACGGCCATGTCATAGAACTCAGCCATTGCTGCGAAGTCCTCGTTGATGACAGGCTCGTTGCGGTCACTCCGAGTAACTGCAGCCTTCAGGTTGTCCGGGACTATGGCCGTCGGAGCACCGCCGAAGAAATGAAGTGCATTCTCGCAGGCCACGATAAGGTCCTCCTTCTTCTGTGACCAGACCGCCTCGCAGTAGGTGTAGTGACTGCATGGCAGGATAGCCACGAATACCTCTACGCTGCGCACTTCACCCGTCTCGGCATCCACAATCTCCAGCTTGCCGCCGGCGTAGTCGACGTACATCTGGTCTCCTGCCGGATGCTCCACATGGCCTACAGGCCTCACCTGATACTTGTACTGGCGTATCGCACGCTTGAAGCTGGAATACAGGTAGCCGTCAGGATGCTCCCTGAGGTATTCCTCATGGAGGGATTTGACGGTCACGCCCTTGCGGCTCAGCCGCTTCACATAGTCAGGAACCAGCGCCTCCAATGCCTCCTTACGAGGGGTGGGCTTACGGCTGCGGTTACAGTCGTCAAGGAACATCTCCTGCAGCTTTTCTTCCGACATGGCAGTCAGTTGCTCCAGAGTCATACCGCTCTCCTGATACCTGCGCACATACTTGCGCACTGTGTTACGCGAGACATGAAATGCACTTGAAATGCTTTTTATTCCCATCCCCATTGCGTAACATCGCAATAAATTTCGTAATTTTGTCATGATTTTCTTTCGTTTTGTATTAATCCGTCAGTCAGGACGGTATACAAAACTACAAAAAAGCCCCCGAAAAGCAATCGCTTTAAGGGGGTCATTTTTATTTTGCCGCAGAGGGTCAATCAAATTTTGCCCGTCGGGGTCAACGCCGCTTGCCCTCGGGGGTCAAACACGCGCGGCTTTTCCAGGAATGAATGTATTCGCCAAGGTTTTTTGACCGAGGACAAATACCCCTTCTCCAACAAGGACAACACGCTCATCTCAATTCCACGAGGTAAACGTCGCC
>CAJOJA010000007.1:0-3483 GCA_905234735.1 uncultured Bacteroidaceae bacterium
CGCCGTCTCTCCAGCTCAGTTCGGTCGTTACCTGATGGCATTGCCCGGAATAGAATCGAGACGCACGAATCAGGGCACAAAATACTGTCTCAAACCCCTGTTTTGACCCCTTTGCCTTCACGCCCTCACGCTGCCTCACGGTCTGCATGGCCGATAAACAGGGGCTTCGTGAGGGCGTGAGGGTAGTGAGGGCAACGTTCAGCCCATAGAGATATACGTTTTTTCTCTTTCGTGCAAGAAAAGGGGCGATTTGCTATTTCACAACAACCTTCTTCGCCGTTCCATCACTCATCCGCAGGATGTTGATGCCACGCACTGGACGTGCCAGCCGCTTGCCCTGCAGGTCGTAATAACCTACAACCTCGGCCGACCTTGCATCCGTCTCCACGCCCTCCACGGGTGTCAGGTCTTCGCCCGTGCGGAACGTCTTCGTCTCGCCGTAGAACGTCTCACCCTCCGAGGTGGTCATGTAGGCCACATAACTGTAGTCCGTCTCGTACTCCAGGCCCTTCAGTTCTGCCTCCATCACCGTGCCCGTGGCCTCCACCTTCGCGGCATCCGTGGGTATGCTGGGGGCGTATTGTGCCTCGCCCCTGACTTCAGCCACAGTCTTCCAGTATATGAAGCCCTGGCTCACCACATTGTCCGTGCCGCGCTGGGCATAGCCGCGCACCTGTGCACTGTTTCCGCTGACGCTGATGCTGGCATAGGTGTGTACCGTCGGCTCGAAGTAACTGGTGTTCGTCGGGTCTATACCCACCCATTCGCCGTAGTACCGCTTGCCCGAATCCGACTCATAGTAGGGCCTGTATTTCCACAGTTTCTCCGTGTTCAGGTTGCGGATGTATCCCTCCATCATTCCACCGTAGAGATACGCCGTGCCGCTGTTCGAGGCAAAGTCGTCCGTCCAGTCCGTCCTGCGCCACTCAAACCCGATGTTCGTCTCCGCATCGTCCAGGTTCGACACCGCACCCACTATCACGTTCCCGTTGCTTATCACCTTTGGCTGCTCCGTAGTCAGCGTCAGGGCATCGGTGGTGAAGGATACGCTGTTTGATGTATAGGAACCAAATTCTGATGAAGCATTTAACTTTGATCCTCCATAACTTCTATTAGGATCCAATCCACTAATCTTTATACTATTACCAGTATAGGAAACGGACTTGTTCAAGACATATATGCTGTAATCCAGCAAGGGGTGATAACTATTTGCTTCCAGTTCCACGGTAGTTGCAGTGGTTCCTTTTATAATCAGCCTTGGCCTACTCAGCAGGATATTGGACTCAATATCCCGAATTGTGATACCATCATCAATGTTACTATTCCATAAACTGAAAAGGGTTTTGGAAATACCATTAACATAAAAAATAAGAGTGGAACCATAGAACGCAGAGCCACCTATAGAGGTCACGCTGTTACCGATGGTAACGGAGGCCAGGCCACTGCAACCAGAGAACGCATAATCGCCTATCGAAGTCACGCTGTTGGGGATGGTGACGGAGGTCAGGCCACTGCAACCAGAGAACGCCCTCTCGCCAATATCTGTCACGCTGTTGGGGATAGTGATGGAAGTCAGGTCACTGCAACCAGAGAACGCATAATCGTCAATCGAAGTCACCTGGTAAGTTGTTCCTCCATACACTACAGTTCTTGGGATAACAATTTGTCCATCATATATTGGAGGCATTATCCCAGAATAGATCAGGTTAATTGCCATCTGATAGTCGTTAGTGTTGGCGTTCTGGAAATAAATGGTCATTTCCAAATTGATGGCCCTCGATGTAGCCTCGGCTTTGGTGATATAGAGGTTGACAGCGGTGTAGGTGGTACCATTGTAGACGATGGAGCCATCGATGCTGCTGTAGCCGCCGATATCGAGGAAACTGTAACTGTTGTCGCTGACAGCAGTCATCGTGAGGTCATAGATGGTAACCTGATTCACTGTCACGACACCGTCGATGTAGGGTGCCAGGGTGAGGGTACCCGTCCTCCGGCTGCACTGCAGTTGCACCGCCATGTTGGTAAGTTTCGTGTCGTGGTTTTGGTTCGCATAATTCCACTGGACGTTGATGTAAGAGCCTGCCAACGACTGGCTGGTGGCCGAACCCGTGTAATTGTAGGTCTGGCCCGAGATGAACAAATTACCGTTTGATGAAATCACCTTTGCTGCATGGGATTCAGAATCCAAAATATAATGAATTCCATCTATCTCGGCATAATAGTTATAGGCCATACCACTGACACTATTCAGCAGCAAACAAAGGAATAAACAAAACTTCTTCATTTTTTTGATTTGGGTTTAGTTATACAATGTTTTATTGTGTGAAGTCTCAATGAAACAGACAAAAAGAAAACGTGGACTACTTACTTCGTCTACGTTTCTCGAGGTATCGCCAAACACCTATGCAATCATATCCGAGTAAAAGCCCACGCCATCGGCGTGAGCATCCGTGCTTTTACTCTTGATTGCTTCTTGATTTTGGCGAAATTTCGAGAAACAAGAATCTAAGCGGACGCTTCTTCCTATATGTCCTTTTCTATTTTATCTTAGCCCATAGGCGAAAATTGGTTAATTGATAATTGATATTGAAGGTTGCTTCAAAAGATGGACTCGATTGTTTTATCGACTATCTCGTTGAAATACCGTTCTTTAATACTGCCGAGGCGGCGAACCACATCACGCTCAACATACCCTGCTATAATTTGGCATTTCACCAAACTGGGTTTGGCAAATGTATGCCCGACAATCATCTCATCAGTTAAGGGATATGAATACTGAGGGTTAAGCCAATCGTTGGAGGTGATAAGGACAAGATAGAACATACCGTCTTCGGCATCTTGCAGTTCATCATTTGAAACAATGATAGCAGGATGCGGCTTGAATGTGCCGTCAGGGAAAAGGAAACTCACCTCAACGATATCTCTTTGGTGGTACTTCATAGGTATCGTGCAATGGTTTTCGAGATTGATTGTTTTGAGTGAGCGAGGAAAGCCTTCATTTCTTCCCGGTGGACTTTTGCAGCTTCATCAGCAGTATTTTCCTGCTGGACCTGTTTCTGAAAGAAGAGACCTGTAGCCAATAACGCAGCCAGCTTGCGCCGAGCAAGGGCGTTGTGTTGGTTATATTCTAATGTTACGGTACACATTGTAGTATTGTAGTTAAGCTTATATGGGCAACTGTCTTTGCAAAGTTAGCGATTTATCCTATACGAGCAAAGGAAATCTGCAAAAAAATTTGCCTGAAGAAAGGAATAGTCCGTAACGGCAACTCCGTAAACAAAACTCTTTTCCAAAACTTAGACCCTGGTTCTCGTGACCTCTTTGCCCTAGAAGGGCAGCCCGACGGCGAAGTGCAAGGCGAAGTCGCGCTTGAAGCGGGGGTGGATGATGGGGAAGTGCTCCTTGGAGGTGGTGTAGGCCGGATTGACGGCCTTCATGCCGCCGTCGAGACGCAGGATGAAGTAGTTGAAGTTGAGACGAATG
>CAJOJA010000007.1:3529-8463 GCA_905234735.1 uncultured Bacteroidaceae bacterium
CGCCAGGCTGTTCAGGATATTCGCGGATGGTCCAAATGTTGCCGGCATCGATAAATGCGGCTCCGTCAATCTTCCAGAATATGTGGGCACGATATTCCAAATTCAGGTCCAGCTTCACGTAGCCGCCTTCATTCAGCAGCCAACTCTCAATATCTTGTTCCAAGTTCTTCTCTTTGGTTTCCATAGGTCAGTTATTCTTTATTTTAACAACCATTCCAATGCCGAAATGATATGTATTGTTTTGCCGTTGATCTCAACATCGCGCGTTTGCGAGAATGCTATAAGCGTAAGATTATCACACGCAAGAGCGCCTGATGCCTTTACGAGCGATGATGTCTCGCGATCGTAAGCACGCGGGCTGTCAATATCGTAAGCCACCTGTATCAACTCTAAAGCCTTATTCTTGTCGCATACCACAAAGTCGATCTCCTTTGCTCTCGGGTCAGGCTTATAGTAGTACACATCATAGAAATCGTACGCGCAACGCCTTAGCAATTCTATATAAACTACGTTCTCCAATCGCCATCCCAAATTTTCGGGGGCTAGCACATTATCTCTGTTTCCCTGCATGCCCGTATCTACGATATATGCCTTAGGATTACGTATTCTCTCCTTGCTCTTGAAAGAGTGTCGAGTTAATAGCTGTATCAAGAAAGCCTGAGCCAGATAGTCAATGTATTTCTTAACCGTCTTATCGCTCATACCCAATTCTTTGGTCAACTCCTCATAATTCACTTCTTGGCATGCATTATTGATAAGATGATGAGCCAGTTTGCGCAAAGCATCGATGTCACGGATTCTGAAACGTTTCTGAATATCCTTTAGCAGAATGGCTTCTATCAAGCTCTGAACATAAGCCCGCTTATTGCGAAGCCCCTGCATCTCTGGAAAACCACCGTCGTGAATATAATCCATAAAAGCTCGCTTACGGTCGGCTTCGGCCTTGGTAGTAATGCTTTGGATGTCAATCTGATGATAGTTGCAATATTCTGAGAACGAGAACGGATAAAGATGTATCTCGTTGTAACGTCCTGTTAGATGCGTGGCCAGTTCGCCGCTAAGCAGCTTGGCATTACTACCTGTTACAAAGATATGTAGATCGGTACGTAACAGACGGTTCACAAACAGGTACCACCC
Organism: uncultured Bacteroidaceae bacterium; assembly: GCA_905234735.1. Lineage (GTDB taxonomy): Bacteria > Bacteroidota > Bacteroidia > Bacteroidales > Bacteroidaceae > Physcousia. Next base: position 4,667 of record CAJOJA010000007.1, read on the forward strand.
GTCAACGTTCTGAATCTCGTCGAGCACCAAATAAGGAATGTCTGTACCATATAGCTGATAGACACACGAAAGTACCGTATTGAGGTCATCGGTCTTCATATCCGCCAGTCGGTCATCATCCAGGTTCACATAACCATATCTGATGCCACGTTCCAGCAACACCTTGTGGCAAATGGTTGATTTACCACTTCTACGTACACCAATTACTACCTGAGCCATCTTGGTGTCGAACTCAAAGAGCGACTCCTCTTTACGGCTCACCCACTTCTGTGGTTTGTAGCCTTTTACTTCCTCCTGTTGCTCAGCCAGTACCTGCAATATTATCTTCTCGTCAATCATAACTTTATAGTTTTCGACCGCAAGGATGGTGCAAACCGAATGCAGAGAGCTTGTTCTATGCTGAGGTGTAGCCCATTCTCGCAGCTTTCAGCCGCAAATTTACAAATAATATTTCAAAACTCCGCTAAAATGCAAAAAAGATGCGCCTAAACTCCGCTAAAATGCAAAAATCGACACTCTAAACTCCGCTAAAATGCATTCAAATCACTTCTGTTTTACCCGTTACATATTCGTATATCACAGACTTCTTATATTCCTTCAGTTCCTCTATCTTCGCCTGCTTCAGGGCTATCAGCGAATCGATTTCAGAGCATTTTGTGTCGAGGTAAGAGGCGATGGCACGCTGCTCCTCTAAAGAAGGCACAGGTATTTTCATATTATTATAGCTACTTTGAGCCATACCTGGCAATGTCGTTTGTGAAACATAATACTTATAATCAAAACAAATCGCTGTGTAGTAATAATACTTTAAGTTAAAGCCAACCTTGACTTTTACATCAAAAGCTGTGTCAACATTCCAGTACTTTCCTTCGATATAATGCGGTATATGTAAAGTGGCTCCCTTTCTTCCTATAAGAACCGTAGGACCATCTTTGTATTCCCCACATGTTTTAAAACTTGATGCTCCACTCCCATAAACAGGTATATCGCCCTCTGTTTTAGGATCACACCCATTAGTAATATCAACAAAGAACTTCGCTTTTGAAAGAATCCAATGTTTAGGTATATCCCCAATCCAATCAATTCCACTATCTTTCATGGGAACATTGGGATTCAGACCTTTGGTTACAGTCTCGGTGATAACAGATTGCTTATAGGCTTTCAGTTCCTCTATCATCTTCTCTTGCAAGGCTACCAATTCATCTACCTCGCCACAAACCTTATCCAGATAATCCGCTATCTTTTGCTGCTCGGAAAGAGAAGGGTAAACAATAGAAATGTTTTTCATTTCTTGCCACCGTGTAGTCCACAAATCATTAACAATTCCGTGCCCCCATTTGTAGAACTCATCTGCGAATAGTTCTGTATGAAAAAGCCAGTTGTAATATTGTGGATTCATCGAGCCTCTGGGGTTCAAGATGGTATTAATCAAAGAAACAGACCCTTCAAATTGAGAAACGCCACAAGACCCTCTCCTGTCAGAACGGCTATTGATAGCAAAATCACCCTTACACACTAACTTCCTATCGTCACCATTGTTGGTTTTAGCAGCATTTTCCAATTGTGGAACTATCCCGTTCATTGTAACAGATAATGGAGGATAATCCTTATCGCTAACCTTTTCATTTCTAACTCGATAAAGATTTCCAATTTTATTGACCTTCCACTCCTTTGGAATCTGGCCAATCCACTCTATGCCGCTATCTCGCATTTCCCTGCTCATCGTCCCATGATTTTAGCCATTAATGCCGTTTCTTGCTTCTCCAGTTCCTGCAGATGGGCAAAGATTTCGTCGCTTTTGCGAGGTGCAACATACTTATAGAACTCGCGAGTGAAAGGAATCTCATAACCTATCTTGCTGGCTTTCATATCCACCTTAGCTTCAGGCGCATAGGGATAGACATTCTTCTGCATATAGGCTTCGATGTCTTCCTTAAAAGGTACATTCTCCGTATCTTTTCCCTTGTTGGGCAATTTGATAGCAACCTTGGTAAACTTAAAGTCGTCGCAGTCTTTCACCTTGCTCTCAACCACCAGTTCGCCATCTTCATACGCGCCATTCTCGAAGGCCAGATAAGCCTTGCTAATCAGGTCAATGCAACGGTCGGTAAACTCGTTACGCTTGTTACCCAACGACTTGCGGCGCTTCTCGCAGCACTTGCTGGCATCTATCAACTGCACCTTGCCTATGCGCTCTGGAGCCTTATCCTTGGTAACGACCCAGATATAAGTGGCAATACCAGTGTTGTAGAACATGTCATTAGGAATCTGCACAATGGCTTCGAGCCAGTCGTTATCCAGCAGATAACCACGGATATTACTCTCACCACTGCCTGCATCGCCTTTGAACAGCGGGCTGCCATTCTGGATGATAGCCATACGGCCCGTATCCTTCAGCTTGGCTATACCATTAAGCATAAACAACTGCTGACTGTCGCCAATGGCTGGTAAGCCTGGTGCAAAGCGGCCCATATCGCCACGCTTGTGCTCCTCCTCCACCTTGCTCTTTTCATTCTTCCACTCGATGCCAAAGGGAGGATTGGAGATGATATAGTCGAAGGTATAACCCTCGAACTTATCGTCGCTCAGGGTGTTACCATGTCGCATATTGTCGGCATCGCCACCCTTGATGAGCACGTTGGCCTTAGCAATGGCAAAGGTCTGTTCGTTCAATTCCTGTCCGAACTCGGTAATTTGAGCCTCTGGGTCAATCTCAAGGAGTTTTTCCGAAAGGCAATCCAGCATCTGACTGGTGCCCATCGCCATATCATAGACGGTAGCTGTCACACCCTCCTGTTCCAACTGCTCACGCTGTGGTGCCACCAACAGTTCTGCCATCATATAGATGATGTCGCGAGCCGTGAAGTGCGCTCCTGCCTGCTCGTCGTAGCTCTCAGAGAACTTACGTACCAACTCTTCGAAGATGTATCCCATATCCACAGCACTAATCTCATCGGCACCCATATAGGCTTCTTGCTGCAGAATTCCTGAATGACGTTGTAGAGAATGCCATTATGGTCGAGCTTGGTGATTTCCTTGTCGAAGTCGAACTTCTCAATAATATCTACAACATTCTCCGAAAAGAGGTTCAGGTAGCTACGGAAGTTGTCCGCAATATTATCAGCATCAGACAGCAAGCCCTCGAATGTAAAGGGCGATACATTATAGAAATCGTAGCCAGAGGCTGTGGTCAGGAAGCCTTTTCGTACTGCCAATCCTCGCTGTTCACAAAGCGCATTGGCATCCAACACCTTCTGCTTGGTTGGTGCCAGTGTATCAGAGAAGCGCTTGATAACACACATGGGCAGGATGACATTGCCATATTCGTGAGGCTTGTAAGTACCCACAAGTTTATCGGCAATGGCCCAAATAAGGTTCGCCTTCTCCTGTATATTGACGGTTGTCCGTTTCTGTAAATCTTCTGTTGACATATCTTTTACTTCATATTATATGCTCTTCAAGCATTCTTGCATTATTATGCCACAAATATAGCAAATATTTCGCTCTTTCATGCACGAATCCTTAACTATTTTTTACGAGCCTATATGTATAAAGAATATGTTTTTTCCCCTCACCACCCTCACGATGACCTTATTTTTCGGAGTTTAACGGAGTGAGGGCAGTGAGGGCAAATTTCAGTTTAGAACGGCAAGCCGACGGCGAAGTGCAGCGCGAAGTCGCGCTTGAAGCGGGGATAAATGATGGGGAAGTGCTCCTTGGAGGTGGTGTAGGCCGGATTGACGGCCTTCATGCCGCCGTCGAGACGCAGGATGAAGTAGTTGAAGTTGAGACGAATG
>CAJOJA010000007.1:8511-101825 GCA_905234735.1 uncultured Bacteroidaceae bacterium
CGCCAGGCTGTTCAGGATATTCGCGGATGGTCCAAATGTTGCCGGCATCGATAAATGCGGCTCCGTCAATCTTCCAGAATATGTGGGCACGATATTCCAGATTCAGGTCCAGCTTCACGTCGCCCGTCTGGTTGATGAAGTCGATGCGCCCGTCCTCGCCCTTGAAAGAACCGGGGCCGAGACCGCGCACCGACCAGCCGCGCACGCTGTTGGCACCGCCACTGAAGTAACGTTTCTCGTAAGGCAGAATGGTGCTGTTGCCGAAGGGGAAGGCTACGCCTAGGCCGAAGTGGATGGAAAGGGAGTTGGCGGGCGAGAAGCGGAAGCTCTTGGAGAAGTCGAAGTCGCACTTAGCATACTGGGCGTAGGCGATATTAAAGACGGTGTACTGGCCGTCGGAGTTCTGGTTGGTCTTGAAGAGGCTGGTCAGCCCGTAGAGCAGGTTGCCCGCCGTCTCCACATTGAAGCGAAGGCTGTAGGCATTGGTGCCGTAGTTGCCGGTGGCTCCGGAGAGGGGCTGCGAGGAGTAGCTGAAGGTGTAGCCCCACTTCATGATGAAGAGGTCCTCGTAGTTGTAGCGCAGGATTGCGTTGCGCGAGGAGGCGTTGTCGAGGTAGTCCTCGCGGAAGGTTTTAGAGATCCAGGGCATGAAGACGTAGTTCAGGTCGATGAGGTCAATACGGTGCTGGCGCTGCCGTTCCTGCTGGTTCCAGCGATAGCGCCACGCGCCGGTGACCACGCGGCGGTGGAACTCCGGACGGTTCTGGCTGTCGTACATCAGGGATATTTCGCTGACGGCATGACTGTTGCGCCGGAAGTTGCGACTGACGCCAGGGAACTTGAAGTCAGGGAAGGCCAGCGACACCTCGGCACCGTACTCGATATAGTCCTGATTGTCGTAGCCCTCGAGCCCTCGGATGGCCTCGTAGGCACCACGAAGTTTCACGTTCAGCAACTCGGAGCCGCGAAACAGGTTGCGATTCTGGTACGAGAACACCACGGCCGCTCCTAGGTCGCCGGCGGAGTTCGTACCCTCGAGCTCGGCATTGAGGGCGTGGCGTTTGTTTGTGGCCACACTAACGGTGGCGTTCAGGCGTGTGCTGTCGGTGGTGTCGGGCGTCATGGCCACAGCGGAGGTCATCACAGCCCCCAGGGCAGAGAGATTGCTATAGGTCTCCTGGACGTGCTGTTCGTTGTAGCACTCGCCTGGGCGTATGGCATTCTTCACGCGCAGGGTGCTCTCGCTCAGCATGTTGCCGCTGGTACTGTCGGACAGGAAGCGAACGTCGCCGATGCGGAATCGACGGTGGGCGGTCGTCTGCGATTGTCCTGCAGGGCGGAAGTTGTCGACGTACATCTTCACGTCCACCTCCAGATTGCCCAGGGTGGTATCGGCCTCGAAGCGGATATATTCCTTGTTGAACTGGTAATAGCCTTTGCGGCGGAGCAGACGGTTGATGCGCGTGCGCTCGTTATCCAATTCGTTCAGGTCGAAGCGCATCCCCACCGCCATGTGCGACTCGCGGGCGGTGCTGTCCAGGATGGCGCGTATCGTCGGGTCGGCCACATATTGCTCGATGCTCTTCACCCGATAGAGCGGCCCGAGCTTTATGTCGTAAAGGACGTTCAGTTTGAAACGCTTCTTGCGCTCCAGCAAGTCGACGTTGGCACGCAGATAACCCATGTTGCGCACAGCCGCCTCGATGTTGTCGCGCGTCTTCATGGCCCTCTGCTGGCTGTAGATGACGGGGGCCTGACCGATGCGCTGCATGAAGCGGTTGATGCGCTTCGTCGAGTCGCGGCCACTCATCAGGTAGGGTCCCATGGGCACCTTCAGCAGGCTGAACCAGCGCGTATTCGGGTGCTGCTGAACGTAGCCCATCATCTGGCTGGTGGATATGGACTTGGCCGACGTGCGAATCTTCAAGTCGTTGAGCAGATACTCGTCTTCGGGGATGAAGCGAGACACACTGCAACTGGCCGCCAGAACCACGACAGCCAGGAGAGAGACGATGCGGAATATACCACAATGGCGTTTCACGCAACAAAGATACTAATAAATTGAGAATTGAAAATTGAAAATTGAAAATTATTTCTTACCTTTGTCCATATTTTAGGCAGATTATGATTAGCAAGGCACGAATTAAGCAGATACACGGACTGGAACGAAAGAAAAACCGTCTGGAGGAAGGGCTGTTCGTGGCCGAGGGGCCAAAGTTGGTGGGTGAACTGCTGGCCACCCTGCAGCCCTGCTATGTAGCAGCTACTGAGGAATGGTTGGCGACCAACCGCAAAAGGCTGGGGAATGCTGAAACCGACGTGGTAACAGACGAGGAACTGCAACGGACCAGCCTTCTTCAGCACCCGCAGTCGGTCGTTGCGCTCTTCCCCATCCCCCACTCCGAAGCGAGTCTGGCTGAAACAGCCCAGCGGGAACTGTGTCTGGCGCTGGACGGCGTGCAGGACCCCGGCAATCTGGGCACCATCGTCCGGCTGGCCGACTGGTTTGGCATCCGGCACGTCTTCTGCTCGACGGACTCGGCCGACATTTTCAACCCCAAGGCCACACAGGCTACGATGGGAGCACTGGCACGCGTCAGCGTCCATCACATTGACCTGCTCCAAGCCCTCCGGCAAACCACGGCGCCCGTCTACGGCACCTTCCTCGACGGGAAAGACATCTACAGCCAGCGACTCACGGAGAACGGCGTCATCGTCATGGGCAACGAAGGGCGAGGCATATCAGCAGAGGCGGCAGCCCTCGTGAGCCACCGCCTCTATATTCCGCCCTATCCGGCCGATCGTACGACTGTGGAAAGCCTGAACGTGGCCATCGCCACAGCCATCGTCTGCGCTGTTTTCAGGAGCCCCAGGACTGCCTAATCCTCCAACGGGAAACCCTCCTCGGTCTCCTCCTTCACAGCTGCCTCGGCGGCATAGGTCGAATAGAACGTCTCGTCGTTGTCCAGATCCTCGTCCTGATCCATCTGGCGCTCGTCGTCCAGTTCGTCCTCGTCGTCCTCCTCGTTACGAATCAGATTGCCGTCCTCGTCATACTTCGCGTCGCTGTTGCAGCGCAACTTCATCATGGGTTCCTTCTTCTTGGCAAAAATGGCTTCTGTCCACGAACCCTTCTCCACCTCCAGCACCTCATAGCCCTGTGCCACTTTCTTCTCCAGCGTACCGCCTTTGACGTGTATGCGGCTGGTGGGCAACTGCGTCGTGCTGATGTCGAAACTCGACTCGATGATATCCTTGATACTCAGAGGTATGCTGTCCCATCCGCCACCGAAGTTGCGGTCAATGAGCTCCAGCAACATGGCTGGCGTGACGTGCTTCACGTTCTCATAGCTCAAGTCCGTGATGCGCTTGATGAACTTACGACGAACGGCGATGCACCCCTTGCGCTCGTCGCAACTGGAGAATGTGGCCCAGTCCTTCGTTTCGTACTTTTTCACCTCACGCTCGTCGCCCGGGTTGTAGTGAACCACATCGAAGCAGAGACGAATCGTGTTCAGCAGTTTCTCCTCCGACGAAGCAAAGCCTTCCTCGCTCCGCTCCTTCTCCCAGAGCTGGGCAATCTGCTCTTCGTCCAAATCCCATACATTGTTGGAGTTCAAGTCCAAAATCGACTCCAACATCAGTTCTATTTTCTTATTTGTTGCCATAATCATCTGAATTGTGTGCGCAAAGATATAAATTTATTCACAATTACAAGTAACATTCATAATTATTTTTTAATTTTGTGCCATGAAAACATTTCCTTGTGCAAAAATCAATCTCGGCCTCTACGTTACGGAACGCCGTCCCGACGGCTACCATAACCTGGAAACCGTCTTTTATCCCATCCCACTTCGTGACGAACTGGAGGTCAAACAAGCCGATGGCGACGAACTGCTGATTGAGGGCATCCCCGTGGCAGGAAACGTCGAAGACAACCTTGTGATGCGCGTTGTCCGCAAACTGCGTGACGAGGGGCATCCCATCCCTCCCCTGCGCATAAGACTGCGCAAGAACATCCCCTCCGGAGCAGGACTGGGCGGAGGCAGCAGCGATGCGGCCTACATGATGGCGATGCTCAATGAGATGTTCCGGCTTGGACTCAGCACCGAAGAGATGGAACGCAGTGTTTCGCGCCTGGGAGCCGACTGTGCCTTCTTTGTAAAGAGCAGGCCCGTACTGGCCCACGGCATCGGCGACCAGTTCACACCCATCAGCCTCGACCTCTCCGGCTGGTTCATTCTGCTCGTCAAACCCGGCGACTTCATTTCCACACGCGAAGCCTATCAGGGCGTCCACCCACAGCAGCCGCAGCACAAACTGGCCGAAAGCATCCAGCACCCTGTCGAACAATGGCCCGAACTGGTGGAGAACGACTTCGAAAGCAGCGTCTTCCCCCTCCACCCCACCGTGGCCGACATTAAGCGCCAGCTCTACGACGGCGGAGCCCTGTATGCCGCCATGAGTGGCAGCGGCAGCAGCGTCTTCGGCCTGTTCCGCGAACGTCCGTCCGACACCTTCGTAGACACCTTCGCACCCCACTTCACTTTTGTCGGCATTTTGTAGCGCTTCCATCGACGTTAGGTTTGACCTCCATCGACGTGTCGATGGAGCCTAAACGACGCGTTGATCAAGCCTCAACGACACGTCGTTGGAGGCTCAACCTATCAACGCATGCGTGCACACGTGCGTACGCGTGCGTTCCACGTTATATTAACGTTAATTGGTGTTTTTGCCATCCAAGTTACAAAAAGCGACAAATTTCCGAGCTGATTGGGCGAGTAATATATTTATTACTCCAAGTTTACAAATCTGGGGATAAAGAAGAATTATATAATAGGTGCTCTCCTCAATTATCACACAGCTTCAGCAAACAATTCAAGTTGACGGACAGGCTCGGCTTCAATTCTCTCTTGAAGTTCAAAGTTAAATACTAACGCTTCAACGACGGAATGTCGGTTTTCAATGTGTCCGCCGCCATGATAGAAATGTTCGCGGGTGGTGACATTGAAGCGGTTCCAGTAACGGGCAATCATTTCGTTTGGTCGGAAGTCGTTGTGGTGCCAGGTGGAGAGGATAAACTTTGCACGGGTTCGATTGAGGGCTTCGAACAGCTCATGTTCGTCCTGCTCAGTCCAGCCATTATAGTAATCGACGTAGCGGCCAAAGTAGGGTGGGTCGCAGTAGATGATGTCTTCTGGCTCGGCGCGTTTGATGGTTTCGGTGAAGGAGACATTACTGAAATCCCAGGGCTTTCGGGCGATGATGCGGGAGACGTTCTCTATCTGATTGCAAATCTTGGTGACGTAGGCGGGAGCGAAACGATCGGGCTTCTTGCAGAACGGGATGTTCCACTCGCCGTGGCGGTTAAAGCGCATCATGCCATTGAAGCCTGCACGCGAGAGAAAGATGAAGTCGTAGGGGCTGTGCTCACGATTGAAACGGTCGCGGACGAGGCGGAAGTGGGCGTAGCCGTTGTCGTCGGCCTGGGCCAGTAGGCGGCTCTCATTTTCGAGATAGGCCCGCATAGTGTATTGCGTAACTTCGCCATTCTGCACAGCGCGGTAGAAGTTGATGATGTGCGGATTAGTGTCGCCTACGATGTGGGCACCGCGCATGGGAGAGTTGAAGCCCACGACCCCCGTGCCAAAAAAAGGCTCTATCCAGCGGGCCTTTAGGTCGGTACCGGAGGTCAGGATGAGGTCATTAATCCAAGGCACGAGCTTGGTCTTGATGCCCTGCGACTTAATAGGGGGGACGGTGACGATGGCCATACGCTAGTTCTTGAGTTTCTTGCGAATCTTCTGCTGCTTGTCGAGGTAAGCCTTGTATGTCTCAAGGTTGTTATAGCGGGGCTTGCCGATGCCGGCCTTTTTAGCGTCTGCGGTATTGAAGAAGTTCATCCAATAGTCATCGAAAACGTCCTCACCGAGGTCGGAAAAAGTTCCGTTTCCTGCAACCAAGTCGTCTATGTCATCGATACCACCCAAGTTACGTGTGTTTCCGCTGCCTGTCTTGTCACTGGCAATCTTCCACTTAGGCTGCACAAAGAATATAAACTGCTTTATGACCGATTTGATGATATCCAACTCGTCCACGCTGTAAATGTCCTTTTCGTTCTTGTCCGTCACGCTCTGCCTGTAGAGCATGCCGATGACGAGGTGGCACTTATAGTCATTGTAAGGATAGTCGGTGCTTTTCTTTACGTCACGATTGCGGAAATAACCCCAATAAGAGCCGAGCGTTAGGCCGTTCACCTTGCGGTCGTCACCATAGTAGCTCGACTTGAAATCTACGGCAAAGAGGTTGCCGTCTGCATCCTTGAACGTGAGGTCAGGATAATAGTTTTGCTTCGAAGGCAGTTCCATCGTCATGCCGTTGCAACGGGCAAAAGCATCGAGGTGAGGAATGAGGATAATTTCGATGATTTTTGAAACGACCTTCGTATCGTTCGTTATTGTATAGACGTTCTTGCTCACGTCAATGAAGCCCTTGACAATCCAGTCGTTGTCCTTCGTTTCGAGCAGCGACTTATACGATTCCACTTCCTTGGTCAAGAGGTCTTGAAAAGTTTGCTTATCCATGATTTTTTGTATTATCTGCCTACAAAGATACAAAACTTTCCGCAGATTAACTCCTTTCCCCTCGAAAAATTAACAAATCGTTACGAAAAAGGGTGGGGAAGCTCGTTTTGCTTCTCGCCCTGCTGTATAAATTCATTCTCTCGGCAGATATTGGGGCGAAATGCAGAAATAATAATCAAAGTGCCCCCTCGACCTTTTATCAATTAATCCTGTCCAGTTCCTCTAACAAGTAACTATAAACATAGCCGGAAGACTGGAAGAAAAGGCCTGTCTTAGGATTGCTCAACTTATCAAAGAGGCGGGAGGTATAAACGGCATCGAAGGCCTGCTGAAGTGAAAGACCACGTTCTTCCATCAGTCGGTAAATCATGTCCTTCACAATTTCCTCCTTCATAATCTGGAATTCTTCCTGCGATACGTTCATTTCTGCTTGATAAGTTTGTCAATAGCCCCCTGTGTACAGAAAGCATATTGGAAGGTGATGCCTTTGATTACTGGATACGGCGCAAGAATTCGTCAAAGGTGATGTAGCCCTGTTTGAAACGAACTGTCTGTGCACCGATGCGATCGTTGGCTATCGGACCATAAACAATGTCGTAGTCGTGAAGCGTCAGTCCATTGGGTTCTGTTCGGTGGTCATAGACGAAGTGGGACCATTCCACGGTGTATTCCTCAAAGCGCTTGTAACGAAACTGCTGAAAGATCGTTTCGTCGAACTCATAGACATTTATGACGGGGGAGCCGTTTCCTCGAACTCTGCCCTGAATTGTGCCATCTCCAAAGCCTGCTATTCGTCGTCAGACAAGTAGAAAGCACGGCCAAAATCCTTGTTTGGCTTAGACTTTGCAAGATCTATTTGCCGTATATCGACTGTGGAGCCGTGAAAGAGTTTCATAGTTTGCCTCCTTTCCGTTGGCAGTAGGCCTGCAGAGTATCGATGTTCTCCTCGAACGAAAGCGTGTGCATGATACCATAGTGCTTGTCGCATAATGCAAGGGCACCATATTGGCTTAGATAATGGTAAGCCTGGGCCTCCGTCACGTTGCTACGGGAGGCAAACGCCGCCACCAGCATGATAATATATTCTATTTTGTTAAGCACCGATGCTGCCACACGCGTGTTATTTAAAAAACTGCTGCAAAGATACTCATTTTTTGCAAGAAACGAGAAACATATTATTATAAATATGACTTAAAAGCGGAATGTATACTTATTTTTGTTGTTTCTGGCAGGCATATGTCACCATTTTGTAGGCTTCAAACGACATTAGGCTCAACCTATCAATGCATGCGTGCATACATACGTACGCGTGCGTTCCTTTTATATTTATGCTGATATGTAATCCCCTCCTACGAAAAGGGATTTTCCCCTACAAGTGTAGGAAAAAACCATTTGCACTACAAAAAGAAGTCCGTAACTTTGCAACATCAAAAGATAAAAAAGTCAAACCTATTAAACCATACGACTATGAAACGTTACATGATGACAATGATGGTTGCAATCTTCGCCTGGACGGGAATGAATGCAATGGATTACGAAACGGCACGCGAGCAGGCTTACTACCTGACTGATAAAATGGCCTATGAGCTGAACCTCAACGAACAGCAGTATAATGACGCCTACGAAATCAACCTCGACTACCTGCTCTCTATCCGCACGGAAGCCGACCTCAGAGGCGACTACCTGGCCTACCGCAATGATGACCTGAGAGCCATCCTGTACGACTGGCAGTGGACGGCCTTCCGCGCAGTGGACTACTTGTTCCGTCCGCTCTGGTGGCTGAATGGCGGATGGTACATGCCCGTTTACCGCTACTACACACACGACTACTACTTCTACCACCATCCGCGCATCTACTGGGATTATCGCGGCGGTCACGGACGCTTCTACCACCACCTCGGATACTACCACGATCGTCGTCCACACTGGAACGGAGGTCTACGCGGCGAACACCGCGGCTTGGTAGGACACCCACACCCCGGAGGCGGACGCTTTGGGAATCCGAACCACGGCGGACACGGACAGCATCACCCAAACCCCGGCATCGGAAGCGGACGCAATCACGGAAGCCCCAGCATCGGCAGCGGACACAATCATGGAAACCCCGGCATCGGCAGCGGACACAATCATGGAAACCCCGGCAGCGGCAGCGGACGTGGGCACAGCAATCCCAGCTTCGGCAGCAACCAGCACCACAGCAATCCGGCCATCGGCAGCGGACGCAATCACAACACTCCGAGTTTCGGCAACAGCCGCAGCCAAGGTTTCACCAGAGGAGGTGGCACTTCGATAGGCGGTCACGAGAGCCGTGGCTCACGCGGAAGCGGAAGACGTTAACGGAAGAAATAATAACACCAATACGAGGCACCAAAGCTGCGGCGACAACGGAATTCACGCTCGGCTTTGGTGCCTGGTGCTGTTCGCAGAGAGTCGAACGTCAGGTACTGAAGTGCAAGGGAATCGTCATGAAGAACGGTGGTGGTGTCTACCGAATGAAGTGTCTGTCGCAGGACCAGTGCCTCGCGATAATGCAGAGGCAGGGAAAGCCTAAGGGAGTCGTCGTGCAGGAGCCGACTAGCGAAATCGTCGAGACGACGCTCTATCAGATAAGCACATAGCAGATAGTCGCGAAGGACAGGACGGGCCTTAGGCATCGTGTCGGCAACTTGCAGGAAAAAGAGGGGATCGGTGCGTTCGCCACACTTATAACCCAGATGCAAGCCTACGGCGCGAGGCAGATTGCCCAAGAGCAGCGTATCGTTGACCAGAGGCAGAAGACCACGAACGCCGTGAGGTTGAGGGAAGGCAAAGAGACGGTCGCCCAACTGTCCCGCCTCGCTGAGCGAGAGGGTCGTGAGCACAGACAGTTGAAACGACGGATGGCGTTCCCAACGGGCATTCTGAAGGGCGGCATCATATTGGCCCTCGCTGACCAGACGAGCCGAACGCAGGGTTCGATGCAGGACAACGTCAGTATTGCTGACCCCGACGGTCATCATGGTCATGAGAATCAGCAGAAGAGCATTGGGCCAGGCATAAGAAGAGAATGTGCCGCGCTCCTTGAACGAGTCGGGGAAGGCACGTGCCAATAGGATCCATAGCAGGTAACCCAGCACGAGGAGAGCCACCGCCCACCAGGATATAGAAGAGTGACTATCACCGTACTGAGGGAAACGCCAATGCGTGAGAAGGCCTACCAACAGAAAAGGCAGAAACCATACGGCAGCCTTCTGCCGAAGGGGAAGCCATCGGAGGAAATGATTCAGGAGCAACCCTACGGGAAGGAGTATTGCCGTGCAGAATGTGGCGACAAAAAGCGGATAAGGAGTGACCAACTCCCCTGCCATCAGGATGTGGGCCTGAACCATCACATCGCGCTGCAGCAAGAAGAAAAGGAAGGAAAAAACCACAAAATACAAGGCACAGAGGATGGGAATCCTCCGTGCGATGTATCGTATTTGCGGGTTTTCGTATCTCATCTCTTATTCCTGAACTTTACGGAGCACACATGCCGAGCGTGCGGGCAGATAGAGCTGCAGCCAACCCTTTCCGTCGCGGGCAAGTTCAGCATCCCAGTTGGTGAAATGACGTACGGAATCGTCGTTCAACCCGTTGCCACCATACTTGGTGTCGTCGGTATTGAGAATGTAATCGTATGCACCCTCCCTGACCATGAAGCCGTAGCCGTCGTAACTGCGGTTGGGACTGAAGTTAAAGAAGAAGAGCAGGTCGCCACGCTGGAAGGCCAGAATCTGGTCGCCGTCGTTGTGCCAAATCTCCACGATGGGAGTCTTCTGAATGTTCTTTTCCTTCTTCAGCACCTTGAGCATAGTTTGGTCAAAGTCGCCCAGGTAGTGGAAGCATAGTTCGTGGTTGTCGACCAGATTCCACTGGCGACGGGCATACTTGTAGCTCCAGCCGTTGCCCTCACGCGGGAAGTCGATCCATTCGGGATGGCCGAACTCGTTGCCCATGAAGTTGAGATAACCGCCGTTGATGGTGCTGGCCGTCAGGAGACGAATCATCTTGTGCAGGGCAACACCGCGGTCGACGGTGTAGTTCTGATCGCCCTTCTTGAAGTGCCAGTACATATCGGCATCCACGAGGCGGAAGATGATGGTCTTGTCGCCCACCAAGGCCTGGTCGTGACTCTCGCAGTAGGAGATAGTCTTCTCGTCAGCACGACGGTTCTTCACCTCCCAGAACATCGAAGAGGGTTTCCAATCCTCGTCGCGAAGTTCCTTGATGGTCTTAATCCAGTAGTCGGGGATATTCATGGCCATGCGGTAGTCGAAACCGTAGCCGCCGTCCTTGAAGGGAGCTGCCAAGCCGGGCATGCCGCTGACTTCCTCGGCAATGGTGATGGCCGAGGGATTGACTTTGTGGATGAGCTCGTTGGCCAGGGTCAGGTAGCAGATGGCATTATCGTCTTGGTGTCCGTTATAGTAATCTCCGTAGCCCATGAATGCTTCGCCAAGACCATGACTATAGTAGAGCATGGAGGTGACGCCATCGAAGCGGAAACCGTCGAAGTGGTATTCCTCGAGCCAGTACTTGCAGTTGGAGAGCAGGAAGTGCAGCACCTCGTTCTTACCATAGTCGAAACAGAGACTATCCCAAGCGGGATGTTCGCGGCGGCCGCCACCGTAGAAGTACTGACAGGGGTCGCCGGCAAAGTTGCCCAGACCCTCCATCTCGTTCTTCACGGCGTGGCTGTGTACGATGTCCATGATGACGGCTATGCCCTGCTCGTGGGCAGCATCGATGAGTTCCTTCAGTTCCTCGGGGGTACCGAAGCGCGACGATGCCGCAAAGAAGTTAGAGACGTGGTAGCCGAACGAACCGTAGTAGGGATGTTCCTGAATGGCCATAATCTGGATGCAGTTGTAACCATCCTTCACGACGCGCGGTAGTACGTTGTCCTTGAATTCACGATAGGTGCCCACCTTCTCGGCGTCCTGCCCCATACCGATGTGGCATTCATATATGAGCAGCGGGTTGGTGTCGGCCTTGAACTTCTTCACCTTCCACTGGTAGGGCTGTTCGGGTGCCCAAACCTGAGCGCTGAAGATCTTCGTCTGATCGTCCTGAACGACGCGGTTGGCCCATGCGGGTATGCGTTCTCCTTCACCTCCGTCCCAGTGAACGTGCAACTTGAAGAGGTCACCATGATTGAGGGCTGCCTGGGGTAGTTTCAGTTCCCAGTTGCCCGTATTCTTGACGCGCTTCATGGCATACTTGGGTTTCTCCTGCCACTTATTGAAATCACCCACCACGTAGATGGCCGTAGCGTTGGGGGCCCACTCGCGCAGCACCCACGAACCATCCTCCTGATGGTGAAGACCGAAGTAGAGATGTCCGTCGGCAAAATCTACCAACGATGTCTTTCCCTTATTCGTCAGCTCATTGATTTTGTCGAGTGCAAACTGGTGGCGTCCGTTAATGGCGTCAGCATAGTCGGCTAAATACTTGTCGTTACGCAGCAACTTAAGCTGTGGAACCTGTGGTTCGGCTTTCTTTGCCGTGCGTTTCGGCTTTGCTTTTCCTTTTGCAGTGGCCACCTTGGTGGTCTTCTTCTTTGTTGTTGCCATTTTATATAAATTTTAAGATTAGTTAGTTCTTGATTCTTATTGCTGTTCCACGTCGCGGACGTAGGTGGTACGGCGGACTTGACCACCCTCGCGAACGACAAAGGCACCATCCTTCATATCCTGATGGAACTCACCTTCGTAGCGGGTGCCGTTCTTGTCCTCAAGCACGCCACGACCTTCCTTCATACCTTCCTTGAAATTGCCTTTGAACTTGTCGCCTTCCACCTCGCGAAGCACGCCCTCACCGTCCATCAGACCGTTTTTCCACTGGCCTTCGTACGTATTGCCGTTGCTCCAAGTATATTTGCCACGCCCCTCCTGCTTACCGGTTTTCCACTGGCCATAGTACGACGAGCCGTTCTTCCATGTGAAGGTTCCCATGCCATCTTGCTCGCCTTTCAGGTAGTGTCCCGTGTATTTATCGCCGTTAGCAAAGGTGCTGATGCCCTCGCCCGTACGCTCACCGTTGACATAGCTACCCTCGAAGCGGTCGCCGTTCTTATAGGTATAGATACCACGTCCGTGAGGGGCACCGTTCTGCCACTCGCCAGTGTAGGTGTCGCCCGAGGCATAAATGTAGGTTCCCCGGCCGCTCATCTGGTTGTTGCGCCACTCGCCATCGTAGGAGTTGCCGTCCTTCCAGTCGAACTTTCCCTTTCCAGTCTTAGTGTCGCCCTGCCACGTACCCTCATAATATGCACCATTGGCGTACGTGTAGGTACCAAGTCCCTCACGCTTGTCCTCCCTCCAGTTTCCCTGGTAGACATCACCGTTATAGTAGTACATCGTGCCTTGCCCTTGCTGCATATCGCGATACCATAGGCCGACGTATTTATTGTTGTTCTTGAAGTAGTATGTCCCATTGCCGTGCTGATGGTCCTGCGTCCAATCCCCCTCGTACTTCTCGCCGTCGGTGAACTGGTAGACGCCGTATCCCTCGCGCTTGCCCTTCACATACTTGCCCTGGTGGACGTCACCGTTGCGGAAGGTAGTTGTCCCCGTCCCGTAAGGCTTGCCCTTGAACAGTTCGCCCTGATACTGGGCACCATCGGGAAAGGTGTATGTGCCAATAGTGATGCCTTGTGCATAGGCATAATTGACAATCAGGAATTGACAATTGACAATTATGGATAAAATATATATAAGTTTTCTCATTTTCTCATTTTCAAAAAGTTCTCCGCACGCGCCAGGTCGTCTGGTGTGTCGATGCCGATGGTTTCCACTTCCGTCTGTCCGACACGGATAATGTAGCCGTTGTCGAGCCAGCGCAGCTGTTCCAGACTTTCGACTTTCTCCAGCGTGCTCTGGGGCAGTCGGGTGATTTCGGCCAGCGTCTGTGTGCGGTAGGCATAGAGGCCGATATGTTTGTAGAACGTGTGCTTCGCGAGCCACTCCTCCTGAGCAACACCACGCAGATAGGGAATGACACTGCGGCTGAAATACAAGGCACGTCCGGTGTCGCTCACCACCACCTTGGGACTGTTGGGATTCTGCAAGGCAGCCCATCCGTCAGCCGCCGTGAAGGGTTTCACAAGTGTGGCTATCTGAGTGGTGTCGTCGTCGAAGCACCCCATCAGTGTCCGTATCTGACTGGGTTGGATAAAGGGTTCGTCGCCCTGAATGTTTATGACGACATCGAAGTCTCCGCCCACTTTCTGATAGGCTTCGTAGCAACGGTCGGTTCCGCTTTTATGATCTTCGCGAGTCATGACTCCACGTCCGCCAAAACCCTCAACGCAAGCCAGGATGCGCTCGTCGTCGGTGGCCACATACACGTCGTCCAGCACCTGACTCACCTGCTCATAAACCCGCTGTATGACGGGTTTGCCACCCAACATGGCCAAAGGCTTTGCCGGGAAACGTGTAGAAGCGTATCGTGCTGGTATGATTGCCAAATATCTCATTTACTCATTCTCTCAATTTCTCAATTTCTCATTCTCCCCTCAATAGTTCATCAGGTCGTTCATTGGCATGGCAGGCGTACCATCTGTTGTATCAGCGCCCACCATCTCAATGATTTCCTCACTTGTCTCGCCATCGTCAACCAAACCGCCACTGCACAAGTCGAAACCCAAGGGGAAGACAAACTTCTCGTCGGGCGAATAGGGCAACTTATCGTCGGCAAAGACTTTCTGCAGGAACAGCGCACAGATGGGCAGCGATGCAGCAGCACCCTGTCCGTAGGCCATGCTATTGAAGTGTATGTCACGTTCTTCTCCACCTACCCACGCACCAAAGGTCAGCGAGGGCGTGTAACCTACGAACCAACCGTCGGAGTTGTCGTTCGTCGTACCCGTCTTGCCTCCCATTTGGGCATGTATGCCGTAGCGGTAGCGCATACGACTACCCGTACCGCCGTTCATCACACCCTGCATCAGGTCCACCATCTTGTAGGCGGCATCCTCGCTCAGCACTTCGCGAGTGTCGTTCTCGTCGCGTTCGTTCTTCTTCACCTGCAGGGTACTGATTTCAGCCAGGATGTTGCCGTCGGAATCCGTGATTTTTGTCACGAATACGGGCTGAACACGGGTGCCTCCCTTCGGGAAGGTAGTGTAGGCCGTAACCATCTCCAAGACGCTTACCTCGCAAGGACCCAGTGAGAGGGCCAGCGAGGGCTCTATCCGGCGGTTCTTGATACCAAACTTGTGGAGGTACTTCACAAAGAGAACGGGATTCATGGAATTGAGCAGATAGGCCGAAATCCAGTTGTTCGACTGTGCCAATCCCCACTTCAGGGTCACCATCTCGCCATAGCGTGCGCGGCTTCCGTTGCGCGGTGTCCAGTTGCCGTAGGTGCGCTGTTCATTGGGAGCCAGGTCGCAGGGTGTCCATCCATTTTCCATCGCCATTGCGTAGAGGTAAGGTTTGATGGTCGAACCCACCTGACGGCGTCCCTGGCTGACCATATCGTACTGGAAGTGGGCGTAATCCAACCCACCCACGTATGCCTTGATATAGCCACGGGTATTGTCGATGCAGAGGAAGCCCGAACGAAGGAAACGCTTGTAGTAGCGGATGCTGTCCATGGGCGACATGAGGGTGTCCACCTCTCCTCGGGGCGTGTACACCGACATATCGACGGGTGTGGCAAATGCCTTGTCAATCTCCTCCTCCGAACAGCCGTCGGCCTTCATCTTTATGTAGCGGCCGCTTTGGTGCTTGGCACGGGTGAGCAGACGCTCCACATCCTTCTCCGACACACTGGCACCGTAGGGAGCCTTCTTCGAGCCCTTCCGCTCCTTGTCGAAGGCGGGTTGCAATGAACCTACAACATGCTGTCGCATAGCCTCTTCGGCGTAAGTTTGCATACGGCTGTCGATGGCGGTGTATATCTTCAACCCGTCCTGATACAAGTCGTAGGGTTGTCCGGTTTTCTTGTTAATGTTCTTGTTGCACCAGCCATAAAGCGGGTCGTTGAGCCATGCCAATGAATCCTCATAGAACTTCTGTCCCTGCCACGAGGCATATTTGTCGCGGCTGGGTTTCTTAGCTGTCAATACAGTGCGGAGATATTCGCGCAGGTAGGTGGCGTGTCCATCCTTGTGATCCTGGCGACGGAAGTTCAGTTCCAAGGGCAACGCTTTGCACGAGTCGACCTCGGCTGCGGTCAGCCGTCCGGCTTTCAGCATCTGATCGAGCACGACATCACGGCGACCCTGTGCCTGTTCGGGACGTCGCACAGGGTTGAAGAGCGAGGGATTCTTACACATGCCGACAAGCATGGCACACTCGTTGATGTTCAAGTCCCTGGGTTCCTTGTTGAAATAGGTTTTAGCCGCCGTCTTGATGCCCACGGCATTGTGGAGGAAGTCGAAGTAGTTGAGGTACATCGTGATGATTTCCTCCTTCGTATAGTATCGTTCCAGTTTCACTGCTATCACCCATTCGATGGGCTTCTGCATGGCGCGTTCCCAGACGTCACCTGCCTTGGCACTATAGAGCTGCTTGGCCAACTGCTGGGTGATGGTGCTGCCGCCACCTGCCTGTTTCTGCCGCATCAGCACACGCTTGACCACGGCGCGCATCACGGCGCGGAAGTCGATGCCACTATGCTCGTAGAAACGCTCGTCCTCCGTGGCCACAAGCGCTTCGACCAGATAGGGCGAGAGGTCGTCGTAACTGACGAAGATACGGTTGGCCTTACTATAGCTCCAGGTACCCAGCAGGACACCATCGTCCGAGAAGACCTGGCTGGCATATTTGTCAACGGGATTCTCCAGCTGCTGCAGGTCGGGCATGTAGCCGATGGAACCGTTCTCAATGAGTACAAAGAGTGTGGCTATCGTACAGACTATTCCGAAGAACACCACCCAGAGGATTATCATTAATTTCTTTCGCATCTCACGTTAGGGCATTTGAAGTGTACAAAGGTACGAAAATAAATTAAAAATTAAAAATTAAAAATTAAAAATTATACCTTTATTATAAGTATATACGCGCAAGTATTGCATAAACGGATAAAAAGAAGTAAATTTGGCACGCAAAATTTTGAAACGCATGGAAAAACGTAGCCTTGTGACGATTGCCGATCACAGTCGCGAGAAGATTGAGTACCTCATCCAGATGGCACAGGAGTTTGAGCATCACCCCAACCGCCAACTGCTGAAAGGAAAGGTCGTAGCCACCCTGTTTTTTGAGCCCAGCACCCGTACACGCCTGTCCTTCGAGACAGCTGCCAACCGACTGGGAGCACGTGTCATCGGATTTGCCGACCCCAAGGTGACCAGCGGCACGAAAGGCGAGACACTCAAGGACACTATCATGATGGTGTCGAACTATGCCGACATCATCGTCATGCGCCATTATCTGGAGGGAGCCGCACGCTACGCCAGCGAGATTGCTCCTGTGCCCATCGTGAACGCAGGCGACGGAGCCAACCAGCACCCCTCACAGACGATGCTCGACCTGTATTCCATCTACAAGACCCAGGGCCGTCTCGACAATCTGGACATCTTCCTGGTGGGCGACCTGAAATACGGACGGACGGTGCACTCGATGCTGAACGCCATGCACCACTTCAACCCCACGTTCCACTTCATTGCACCCGAGGAACTGGCCATGCCCGAGATATACAAGCAGTTCTGCCGAGACCATAACATCCGGTACGTGGAACACACGGACTTCAATGCCGATGTCATCAGTGGAGCCGACATCCTGTATATGACTCGTGTACAGCGCGAACGCTTCACCGACCTCATGGAATACGAACGCGTAAAGGACCGCTATCTGCTGAAACTGGATATGTTGTCGAAGGCACGTCCGAACATGAAGATTCTGCATCCTCTGCCACGTGTCAACGAGATAGAATACAGCATCGACGAGAATCCCCATGCCTACTATTTCGAACAGGCCCGCAACGGACTCTATGCCCGTCAGGCCCTGCTTTGCGACGCTCTGGGCATCACTCTCGACGAAATCCGTAACGACAAAACGATAATAAAATGAAAGAGAAACAGCTGATGGTGGCAGCCATCGAGAACGGCACCGTCATCGACCACATACCCTCGGAGAAATTGTTTGCCGTAGTAAACTTGCTCCACCTCGACCGCATGACATCGGCCGTAACCATCGGATACAACCTCGAAAGCCAGGAACTGGGCAAGAAGAGTATCATCAAGATGGCCGACAAGTTCTTCACGAACGAGGAACTGAACCAGTTGGCCGTCATTTGTCCCAACCTGACGCTGTGTATCATCCGCGACTACGAAATCGTGGAGAAGCGCATGGTAACACTGCCCGACGAATTGAAGGGTATCGTCCACTGTGCCAATCCCAAGTGCATCACCAACAATGAACCCATGCAGACCCACTTCCACGTACACGGCCCCGAGCGCCACGCCCTGAAGTGTCACTACTGCAACACCATCATAGACCTGGATAAAGTAAAATTGGTTGAAAAATTAAAAAGTTAAAAGGTTAAAAAGTTAAAAGGTTTAAAATATTATGCGAAACGACGAAACAGTATTCAAATTGATTGAGGCCGAGCGCCAACGTCAGATGCGAGGCATCGAGCTGATTGCCTCTGAGAACTATGTCAGCGACGAAGTTTTGGAAGCCATGGGCTCCATCCTCACCAACAAGTATGCCGAAGGCTATCCCGGCAAGCGCTACTACGGCGGCTGCCAGGTGGTGGATCAGGTGGAGCAACTGGCTATCGACCGCGTGTGCCAACTCTTCGGAGCTGAGTATGCCAACGTGCAACCCCACTCTGGTGCACAGGCCAATGCCGCCGTCTTCCTGGCCGTACTGAATCCCGGCGACACCTTCATGGGTCTGAACCTCGACCACGGCGGCCACCTGTCGCACGGCTCGCACGTCAACACCAGCGGCATTCTCTACAAGCCCGTCGGTTATGACCTGAATAAGGAAACTGGGCGCGTCGACTATGACGAGATGGAGCGCCTGGCCCTGGAGCACAAGCCTAAGCTCATCGTGGGCGGCGGCTCGGCCTACAGCCGCGAATGGGATTACAAGCGCATGCGTGAAATTGCCGACAAGGTGGGTGCCCTCCTGATGATAGACATGGCCCACCCCGCTGGCCTCATCGCTGCCGGACTGCTCGACAATCCCCTGAAGTACGCCCACATCGTCACCTCCACCACCCACAAAACTCTGCGCGGTCCGCGTGGCGGCATCATCCTCATGGGCAAAGACTTCCCCAACCCCTGGGGCAAGACTACCCCGAAAGGCGAGGTGAAGATGATGTCTGCCCTGCTGAACAGCGCCGTTTTCCCCGGCATACAGGGAGGCCCATTGGAGCACGTCATCGCTGCCAAGGCCGTAGCCTTTGGCGAGGCGCTGCAACCCGAGTTCAAAGAATGGGCAAAGCAGGTACAGAAGAACGCTAAGGTATTGGCCGAAGAACTCATCAAACACGGATTCCACATCGTCAGCGGTGGCACCGACAACCACTCCATGCTCGTCGACCTGCGCACCAAGTACCCCGACCTGACGGGTAAGGTGGCCGAACGCGCCCTGGTTGATGCTGACATCACCGTCAATAAGAACATGGTACCCTTCGACACCCGCTCGGCCTTCCAGACCAGCGGTATCCGTCTGGGCACACCCGCCATCACCACACGTGGTGCCAAGGAAGACCTGATGGTGAAGATAGCCGAACTCATCGAGCGCGTGCTCAACGCCCCCGAGGACGAACAGAACATCGCTGCCGTACGCACTGAGGTGAACACCATGATGGAGGCCTACCCCCTCTACGCCTACTAAGCCTTCTGTCGATTACGGTTGAGCTATAGCTTGTGCCGAATCGGCGGCCAGAGAGTCGCGCTGGGCAGCCAGGGCTTCGGCACGCTGGCGCTCCAGCGTCTGGCGCAGTTGTTCTGCATGGTCAATGTAGTAGCCGTCGGGATGAGTGGACAGATACTGAGCGACGGCCTCCAGCGTGCGGCGGTTCTTGGCTTCGATCCAGTCGAGAGAATCGACACGCCCCTGGGCTATCTTCACGTAGGGGCTGGCAGGATGCTCGCGTACGAAACGAACCAGGTCGGCACGGCTGCCTTCTGCTACCAGCCGTTGCCACTCCTGCTGCTGGGCAGTGACCTTCTTCAGGCGCTGACGAACTTCGTCGATATGCGGATTCTTGGGATAGCGGATGATGAAATCCTCGTAGAAGTCAGGGTTCGAGCAGTCGCGCAGCATTTCGTAGGCATGTTGCTCACGCTGGCAATCGGTGCGATAGTCGTAGTAGAAGATGGCACCGATAATCAATGCCAACAGAAGGATAACAACAAGCCATCCCCAACCTCTTCTTTTTTTAGGAGGTAAAGGAAGTTCCTCTCCCTCGGAGGGGGACTGGGAGAGGTTTGTGATGGTGAACGGCACCTCCTCCAGTTTCTTCAACTCCCGTTCTGCCTCCTCCCTTGCCCATTCAGGGTCAATGGCAGCACCACACTCCGGACACTTTGCGCTCATCGAGGATATGTGATGACGACATTCCGGACACTTTATCATGGTCATAAGCCTATGTTTTTATTCTTATTTATTACAAAGTTACAAATAATTTTCAATTTTCAATTTTCAATTTTCAATTTTATTTGTATCTTTGCTGAAAATAAATCGTATTTGCTATGAAAAAAATCTTTTTCGGCCTCCTCATGGCGTGTTTGTTTGCATTTGCCTCGTCGGCAATGGCGGCTCCGAAAGCCGGTTCGTTCACCATCGGTGACAAGACTTTTCTTCTGAACGGAAAGCCCTTCGTCGTGAAGGCTGCCGAAGTCCACTACCCCCGCATTCCCCAGCCCTACTGGGAGCAGCGCATCAAGATGTGCAAGGCACTGGGCATGAACACACTGTGCATCTACATCTTCTGGAACTCGCACGAGCCTCAGCAGGACCAGTTCGACTTCACGGGCAACAACGACATCCGCGCCTTCGTGAAGCTGGCACAGGAGAATGGCATGTACGTCATCGTGCGCCCCGGCCCATACGTTTGTGCCGAATGGGAAATGGGCGGACTGCCCTGGTGGCTGCTGAAGAAGAAAGACATCAAACTGCGCGAGCAAGACCCCTTCTTCATGGAGCGTCTGGAAATCTTCGAGAAGAAGGTGGGTGAGCAGTTGGGCGACCTGACCATCGAAAAGGGCGGCCCCATCATCATGGTACAGGTGGAGAACGAATACGGTTCGTATGGCACGGATAAGCCCTATATCTCGGCCGTGCGCGATATAATAAGGAAGAGCGGCTTCGACAAGGTGGAACTGTTCCAGTGCGACTGGTCCAGCAACTTCACTAACAACGGTCTTGACGACCTCACGTGGACGATGAACTTCGGCACGGGAGCCAACATCGACCACGAGTTCCGCAAACTGGGCGAACTGCGTCCAAACTCGCCCAAGATGTGCTCCGAATTCTGGAGCGGATGGTTCGACAAATGGGGCGGACGCCACGAGACACGCGGAGCAGAGGCCATGGTGGACGGCATCACGCAGATGCTGGATCGAGGCATCTCATTCTCCCTCTACATGACCCACGGAGGCACCAACTGGGGCCACTGGGCAGGCGCAAACTCGCCCGGTTTTGCTCCCGATGTGACCTCTTACGACTACGACGCACCCATCAATGAGGCCGGTCAAACAACCGAGAAGTATTGGGTACTGCGCAAGGCTATGGAGAAGTACAGCGGCAATTGGAATCCCAAGACCGGCAAATGGGAAGGTTCTGCCAAACTGACTGCCGTGCCTAAGGAATACCCCACCATCGCAATTCCCAAGTTCGAACTCAATGAGTTCTCGTCCATTCTGAATGGCATCGACCCCAAAGTGAAACTACCCATCCAAAAAGGAGCCATTAAAACCTTCGAAGATATGGATATGGGATGGGGTTCTATGCTCTACACTACCCATCTGCCGGAAATTGCCGAGCAGAGCATACTCAAGGCCGACATCCACGACTATGCGCTGGTATACATCAACGGCAAGTACATCGGCAGCATTGATTGCGTGAAGCACGAGACCACCATCAAACTGCCTCCTGTGCTGAAGGGCGACGAACTGGAAATACTCGTAGAGGGGATGGGTCGCATCAACTTCGGACGTGCCATCAAGGACTTCAAGGGCATTATTGGCGATGTCGTCATCAGTGCCACCATCGACCATGTAGAAACAACATGGAAGCCACAGGGATGGACGTCGTTTGCCCTGAGCGACAGCTACGAAAGGGCCGTCAGCGCCTTTGAGCACAATATCGACTACAGCAAACCCGACACAGGCATTCGTGTGGGAAGTCGCATAATGTGGAACAAGAATGGTCTCGACCTCGTCACCAAGCCTGGCTACTATCGCGGCTACTTTAATATAAATAAGGTAGGCGACACGTTCCTGAACCTGGAGAACTGGGGAAAGGGACAGGTGTATGTGAACGGTCATGCCGTAGGTCGCCACTGGTACATCGGTCCGCAGCAGACGCTCTACGTGCCCGGTTGCTGGCTGAAGAAGGGCAAGAACGAAGTCATCGTGCTCGACGTCATGGGTCCTCGTGGAGAAATGACCATCGAAGGCTTGCAGAAACCCATCATCGACAAACTGAACCTCGAAGGCCCGCAGACACACCGCGCCGAAGGCCAGAACCTCGACCTCTCGGGTGAGAAGCCCGTCAAGGTGGGTACGTTCAAGAAAGGCAACGGCTGGCAGGAAGTGAAGTTCGACAAACCCGTCACAGGTCGCTACATCTGCATCGAGGCCCTCAACAGCCACTGGAACCGCGAATACTGCTGCATCGCCGAGTGGTACATGCTGGACGAGAGCGGACAGCGCCTCTCGCGCGAACCCTGGCAGATTGCCTACGCCGACGACGAGGATGTCAGCTCGGGCAATAAGAACGCCGACAAGATTTTCGACCTACAGGAGTCGACCTACTGGAGCACTAACCGCGGCGTGCAGTTCCCCCACACCGTCATTATCGACATGGGTCAAGACAAGACCATGAGCGGTTTCCAGTACCTGCCCCGCATGGAGGAAGGTGCCCCCGAGAGCATCAAGGACTATCGTATCTACGTAAAGAGCGAAGCATTTAAGTTTTAGAAGCACCTCTCCCCAACCCCTCCCTTGATGGGAGGGGCTTTGGCTCGTCCAAGAATGGGAGGGATTAGGGAAAGGGGCCAAATTATGAACTACATTGGCATCATCATCGGCCTTGCCACATTCCTATGTATCGGGTTCTTTCATCCGATAGTCATCAAGGCCGAATATTATTTCGGACGACAATGCTGGCCCGTTTTCCTACTGGTTGGTATTATGGCTCTTGCTGCCTCCCTATTTGTGGATAACGAATACGTGAGCATCATCCTTGGTGTTATCTCCTTCTCCTGCTTCTGGAGCATCCTCGAAGTACACCAACAGCATCACAGAGTTAGAAAAGGCTGGTTCCCCAAGAATCCGAAGCGAGCAAAGGAGTACGAAAAGTGAGTTTAGTATTCCTGGCCTCCGGCACTGGTCTTACCCATTAGGAATAACATCATGAACGGCAAAAAGGTCTTCCGTAAATAAACAGCACAGTTTGCATGAGGCTCCGAGTGCCAAGATAGGCCATAAAGGCAAACCACAGGGCGTGATTGCCATAACGAGAGCCTAAGGCAAACCAAAGCGCATAGAATACGATGGCGCTGACGAGCATGGACAGGAACATCCGGCTGGTCAGCGTCATTCCTATATATACACCGTCCCAAATGAAGGCCGCAAGGGCCACGAGGGGCACGGCAACGAGCCAAGGCAGGTACGAAAGGGCAAAGGCGATGACCTGCTGCTGATTGGTGAGCAACGAGAGGAACCACGGACCGGCCAAAGCATAGAGCGCCGTGAAGACAAGGGCGAGGCCAAAGCCCCAAAGGAACAGCTGACGGATAACCAGCTGCAGCCCTGCCTTATCCTGCCGTCCAACGTATTCGCCGCTCAAGGCCTCAGCAGCATTTGCCAGTCCATCGGTGAAATAGGAATAGATGATAAAGAACTGCATCAGCAGGGAATTCGCGTCCAGCGTGAGCGTACCCATGCGACTGCCCGCCGTGGTGAAATAGACGGTGACGGCAACCAGACATAGGGTGCGTAGAAATATATAAATATACACAGAGGACACAGAGAAGACAGAGGACACCGCGTTCTTCCTTCTCTCGAAAGAGACCACTTCCACACACTTTTTCCTTATTCCGTAATGTTCTCTGCGCACTTTATGGGCACCATACATGCAACCAACGTAGAGGCCGACAATGGTACCCAGTGCCACACCCTGCACACCCATGCCGAAACCGAAGACAAAGAGGCAGGTGCAGAGGATGTTGATGATATTTTGCAGGATGGACATCCACATCGGCGTGCGCGTGTTCTGCATACCGATGAACCAACCCGTCAGCGCATAGCTGGCCAACATAGCAGGTGCGCCCCAGATGCAGACACGGAAGTACTGTGCAGCGAAATGCGCCACCTCTGCCGAGGGCTGCATCAGCCACAGAGCAAAGCGCAACAGGGGTGTTTGCAGAAGCAATAGGAAAAGGCTGATGAAGAGGCCAAACATGAGACTGCGCGTGAGTCCCATACGGATGCCCGCCTCGTCCCCCGCCCCACGGGCCTGACTGACGACACCCGTCGTCCCCATCCGCAGGAAGCCGAACAGCCAGTAGGTCATGTTGAATATGGTAGTGCCGATGGCCACAGCGGCGATATACTCCGCACGGCCCATGTGTCCCACTACGGTAGTGTCCACCAAACCGAGCAGCGGAACCGTGATATTCGTCACCACACTGGGCAAGGCCAGACGAAGAATCCTCTGATTAAAAAAAGAAGATTGAAGATTGAAGATTGAGTTACGCATGTGGACTTCTATTTCGCCGTAGGCTAACTTTAATTTTCAATTTTCAATCTTCAATCTATCTGTCAGGGCGACCGCCTGATCCCAAGCCAGAAACGTTAGCAACTGCGCTACACCCCGATTGCTCCGGCATCCTGAAGCCCTACTCTTCCCACTGTAAAACGGAACCGTTGCGACGGGCTGGGTCGGGCCCTGCGAAATCCATCGAATAGGGGCTGCCCGTGGTGGGCGATTTACCGAGGTAGCGGTGGTTGCCCAACGACAGGAGCATAAAGTCGTGGTCGAGGAAATCCTGCCATAGGAATATCTCGGCCTCTTTTTCGTCCCGTGTGAAACGAACGTCACCTGGCAAGCCTTCACCATAGACCTTGATGTAACGTCCGTCCTCGCACTTCAGCGATACAAGGGCGTTACCGCGGTCGATAATCAGGAATCTGGTCAAGTCGCCCTTGTCATCAGGGTGGGTATCGTGGAGTACACCATGCCGTGTGGCAATAGCGGGACGTCCCGTAGCTTTATTGATGATGCGGACGGTCTTTCCGTAGGGGATGTTATTCGAGCGGTCGGCACAAGGTTCTTCCACCGTGAAGTTGTCAAACTCGGCATAGCCGCCGTTCACACCTATACTATTGAAGGCAAAGAGCGCATGGCGCGAACCTTGGAAGGTGACAAGCTGGTACGACAGAGGCATCATGCGACCAAGCGTTTTGAATTCCCTGCCATCCGTCGAATAGGCATACTGCGCCTGGTCGTTGTCGTAGTCGCCAATGCTACGGAGCCATATTTTTCCACCAGACAAATCTACGGACACGTCTATGGTGTCGTTGGTCAGCTGCTCAAAGCAACGCAGGGTGTATGCATCCTTTCTCGTTTTCACGATGCCTATCCACGAGCAGGGAATGTTGATGTTGCCCAGGCCGCAGACATCGCCGTCCTTCATGCCTTTTACATACAACTCGACTGTAGTGACGCTCTTAGGACCAATGACACGCTGCGTGAGTGAGTTGCGCGCCCACATCAACTGATTGGCAGGCATTGAGTTCAAACGCAGACGGCCACCCTTGAGGCTCCACATCCGATCGTCGGGGTTGTGGTTCCACTGCCAAATACGTCCCAACTGCTTGCCGTCGAAATTCTCGTTGCGATTGTAGGGGGCCTTCATGGGTTGAGCTTCATCATCGGCACCATAGTCACCCAGGATTGTGCCAGGCTTAAACCACGTGCGTGGTGCACGCCCCAGATTGCCATCCAGTCCCACCATGGGCCAACCGTCCTTCCAGGTCATGGGCATCAGGCATACGGTGCGACCTATCGAGTGGAAGTCCTGCATGAAGAGGGCCCACCACGAACCATCCTTGTACTGCACGATACCTCCCTGATGGGCGTTGGAGCAGGCCGTTGCGTCCTTGTCTACATGACCGAGAGCAAACTTTGTGCCGTCGGGCATGATGCGACCCCGCCACTGGGTAATGGGGGCTGCATGGTAACCATAGGTCTCATCGGCTGTAATGACACGTGTCTCGTAAGGTCCCCAGATACTCTTGGAACGCGAACAGAGGGTGCGACCGTTAGGCTTGTAGTCTGTACTGATGAGATAGTACATACCGTCAATCTTGTACATATGGTGTCCCTCTCCCACTCCACTGCCTTCGGGAATGATGACACGCTCCGTGCCCTCCACGGGACCACTCATATCGGGTTTCAGTTCCGTACATTTCACCTCGCCGTAGTTGTGGATGGCGTATATCTTGCCATCGTCGTCGAACAATACGCCCAAATCGTAGATGCGTCCCTTCATGTTATGGTGAGTCCATGGGCCGTGTATATCCTTTGCTGTATAGCACTGCAGCCCCTTGCCATTGACGTTGGAGAAGACATAGAACTGACCATTGGCATAGCGTATGCAGGGAGCCCAGATACCCTCGCCATACACCTCACCGCGGTTCTTCTCCGTGGGGCCACAGAGCGAAAAAGCCGGGTCTTCGAAATCGAAGCGGTCGAAGCAGTAACTGATGTTCTCCCAGTTCACTAAATCCTTGGAGTGTAGGATAACAAGCCCCGGCACGGCGTGCATCGTCGTTCCGGCCAGGTAATAGTCGTCGCCCACACGCAGGATGTCGGGATCGCTGAACTCGTCGTAGAATAAGGGATTGGTAAACGTTCCGTTGCCGTTGTCGGCTGTCCACGACCGCTGAGCATGGAGACTAAACGAGAAACAGGCCATCAAACCTGCGCACCATAGCTTAATGTGTTTGATTCGTCTCATATCTGCAAATAATATTTTCTTAAGTTCTTACTTTATTATATATATCCTGATGACACGACAAAGATAATCATAAATTCTGAAAATGACCTCCCTTTGAACAATTATTTTCAAATATACTGTAGATAGAATACTTCGAGGAATAAAAAAATTGTAAAAAAAACAAAATAAATGTTGGAAGATATATTAAAATTACTTAAATTTGCAATGTATTATCACCATGGAAAAGTGTTTTTTTAAATAAAACAAACCAAAGTAACGAAACAAAGCATTATATAAACCTTTAATACATAGCCCTATGAACATGAAAAAACTTTTAACTGCAATGATGCTTTTGCTCCCATTGGCAGCAATGGCACAACACTGGACGGCAAAGACGAATCAGGACTACCAACATGAAACAGTCATCAATGTCCAAGTGAACATTAACGGACAAATTGCCGGCGATAACGATGGACTCGAACTGGCTGCATTCATCGGTGAAGAATGCCGTGCAGATGCTTTTGCCGGGCAAAATCAAGAACCGACTGGCGAACCAAAGGGTACGCCGGTATTTACTCTGCGTGTGAGCGGCGACGGGGAAACAGAACTAACCCAGCCCATCACATTCCGCGCATTCTATAATCAGATAGAGTACCAGTTCAACATCAACACCGTTACGTTCAAAGGCGATGCTACGCTATATGAACCTTCTACTCCCCTGGTGCTGAACCTGGATGCTGTGACGGATATTAAGCTAAAAGAGAACATAGACGTTAATCAGCCTACTTTCCCCTACGTACTGGATCTTTCTCCCTTTGTAGAATTGGTTTATGGTGATGGAGAAAAGAAGAATGAAAGCAAAATTCTAAGCCAGATAACCTACGAGTGGCGCTCGCCCGATGAAATGCTTGCCTTTGACAACGCTAACAACAAGGTAACTATTCAGAATGCCGGAACTGCAACCGCAACTTTGGTTGTATATATTGGTAATTTGGAAAAACAGGAGTTTGTATCGTTCCCCGTAGCCGGTCCCGCCTCCGCTACCTTCAACGCGACGATTGCAAGTATACCTGTGACGGGCATCACTTGCGACATCACCGAACCGATAGAATTCTATGCCTTTGACGACTTTGCAGCCTACATGACTGAACACGTCACCATACAGCCTGAAAACGCAAGCGATAAGGAGTATAGCTTCGTATGTGTGGAAGACGCAGAGGCTCTGTTCCGTAACAAGTTTGTTAAGGGCGGACAATTCACCGTGAATATCGTGCCGGATGATAAAGCCTATCAAGGCGAACCTGCAAAAGTGACGGTGAAGGTCTATGTGCGTCCCACCGGCATCTCCACAACTGCTGAAAATAATACTATTAACGTGTATTTCGGCGACAACGTCTATACTGCCATCAAAGAGATGCAACAGCTGACATGGCCCGAGGGAATTGTCGATCCAGGCGTATGGGGCAAGAGCGAAGTTAATTATACCTTCGATACAGAAGGGTTAGTAGACGACGATGGCAACGCCATAGCTTATGGCACTGCGAGTGTGACAGTCGTGCTCAAGGATGGCACTTATGTGGATCCGACTGTCGGTCCAGGTCCGGACAGGTACACGGTAACGGTGAATATCACAACTGCTGTAACGATGAATGTTCAGGCTACCGAAGATTTGAACTTCTTTAAGATGGAGCCTAGGACACTCGCTACCGTTACGGTGAACAATCCCAAACAAGAAAACTTCAAACCTACTGACCTGGCAATTACGTTCAGCGAGCGTTATCCTGGGCTCCCCTATGCAACATGTGAGCCAAAGGAGATGAGTGCCGAAGGTGCGACGACAACCTACGAACTTGTTCTTACTCCGCTCTACGTAGGCCGTTGTGAGTGTAATGTAACCCATTTGGGCAAGTCGCTCCTTCCCCAAGCTGTAGTCATAAACATCTCCAAAAAGGATGTTCTCAGTAAAGGCTGGACTTGGTTGTCTCTGATTACTGATGGCGGAAACGTGAGCGAATTCTTGACGAAGGACGATATTGTGGAAGTCCGTTCACAGGATAAACTGACCTACAACGACCCCCAATACGGATACTTCGGCCATCTTACAACGCTGAGTGCCAACGAAGGCATGTATAAGGTGATGACCAACAAAGAGACCAGTGTAAACTGGGGTAGCAATGCCATTTTAAATTCGAATGCCCAGGGAGTTCCCAACAAAGTCATCAATAAGGGCTTCAATTGGGTGAACTATCCGTACGAGTTCGACGTTACGCCCGACCGCATCACCGAATTCCTCGGAGCAGACTTCACTCCTGCCGATGGCGACCGCATCATTACACAAGGCAGCGGTTTTGCTGTCTACAAAGCAGAGACAACTAACTGGACAGCAGATGAGACCTTCGCACTGAAGGAAGGTAAGGGCTTGATGTACTACAGCACCGCCGATGACGCGAAAACAATTACTTTCAATCTCATACCTATAGCCAAGCCTGCAGAGGGTAACGTTCGTGCTGAAAGTTTCACCATGCCATCTTTGGCCGACGAAATCCTCCAGTATGACGTACATGCCTTTGCCGACAACATGTCCATGATTGCAGAGGTTGAGAATCTGGACTTCCCCGAGGACTACACACTGGGTGTATTCGTCAACGGTAAGTGTCGTGGACGTGGTCGCGTGGCTGTTGATGGCAAGATGTTTGTCAGCGCAGTAGGTATCAGTGGCGAAAACGTAACCTTCAAGTTGGTGAACAACTTCACTGGCGATATACTGCCCGTAGAGGGTACCGTATCCTTCGGTATGGTCAAGGGATCGCTCCAGGCTCCCGTGAAGCTGAACGCAGGTGATGCAACCGGCATCAACAAGGTTGGCGGCACACAGCAGACCAACGAGATGTACGACCTGAGCGGTCGTCGCGTCACAGGCAGCCAGCGCGGTGTCATCATCGAGCGGATGGACAACGGCACAATCCGTAAGGTTGTGAAGAAATAACATTCCTCTCCTATTCTGCGCGGTCGTCGAGTTACGCGTGTGACGGCCGCGCAGAATTATCTTTTTTTACCTTATTATATATAACGTACGCGCGCAGAGAACTGATGCGGGAGTGTACCCGCAGAAAAGACTGATAGCAATGAGGAAGACAGGCATATTGAGATTCATCTTGTCGATTTTGCTGCTCGCCACTCTCCCCATGATGGTGTTGGCTGAAGATCCCATCTCGGCAGCATCTCCAGTGGCAGGCGGCTATAGTACTGTGGTCTATGCACGACTGTTTTGCGACAGTACCGACGTGACAGACAATGCGAACTATGAGGTGAATGCCCTCATGGGCGGTGAATCCCGCGCTGTGGGCACTGTCCAGTCTTTGTCCGACAGTAGTAAGATTCTGATGTTCCGCATCTGGGGCGATGTCGGCATGGGCGGCATTGACGAGACGGGGAAACCGATTACTTTCCTCATGCGCGACCTCGCTACAGGCAAGACCTATGATGTGGTGTCTGAGGAGGCTATTACTTTCCGCGGCGACTACACCTATGGTATGCCAAGCGCTCCCATAGTACTTCGCTACAGCGAGGGGGAAAACACCCCCATCGTGGCAGGCGGCTACAGTACCGTGGTCTATGCACAACTGTTTTGTGACAGTACTGACGTGACAGGCAATGCAAACTATGAGGTGAAAGCCCTCATGGGCGGTGAATCCCGCGCCGTGGGCACTGTCCAGGCTTTAGCCGACGGCAGTAAGATTCTGATGTTCCGCGTCTGGGGCGATGTCGGCATGGGCGGCATTGACGAGACGGGACAACCGATTACCTTCCTCATGCACGACCTCGCTTCGGACAAGGATTACAGTCTCCAGGCAAATATACCTATTACCTTCCGTGGCGACTACACCTATGGTATGCCAAGCGCTCCCATAAAGCTCAACTTCAGCACGGGACCCCAATCTACCATAGAAGAGCTCAAGGCCGCAAAGGACCATATCTATGTATATAAGGACGAGGGCGACATCCGCGAGCGTATGGATGAACTTATTACTATCGTGCCAGCCCAAAACGAGGAGACATTCCACTGGGAAGTGGCAGAGGCCCAGACTCCTGGCATGATAACCTTCGACAGTATATTTATTAATGCCAACAAAGAAGGCGTTGCCAGGATGGTTGCGGTGGCAGACGCAGACCCGTCTATTCGCAGTGCGGTCGTGACCGTAAACGTTATTAATCCCGCACGCACGCTTGTGGCTTCTGATGAGAGTCTTGTCGTAGAGAAGACCAGTCAGAACGACCTTGATGTGAGTGAGGACTTGAATGGCATGATTCACGTAGGTCCGCGAGGCTATAGCAGCATTCAGCTGGCTTATTCCTCAAGCAACTCCACGGTGGTGTCCACCAGCTACGACAATGGACGAAAGCAACAGTCATTCCTGGCACACAAGGCGGGATCGGCCGTAATCACCACCTCTCTAACCTATTTCAACTGCTATAGCGAGCTTGACACCACCATCACCGTGGACATTACCGTCTACGTCTCGCTCCCCGTCACTGGCGTCACTGCAGATGTCAGCACCCTGCAGGTGGGCCGCGACAGTGTGGCCATTCTCACACTTAAGGCCGTTCCTGAGGGTGCATTCCTTACCTCCGAAAACATCAACCTGACGATTGCCGACACACGATTGGCCCAGTTGGGCGACTTTGAGGTAGAGGATGGTATCACATCCGTCGAGATACCCATCGAGGGTCTCTTCCCCGGCTCGACGTCTATCCTCAACGCTATTGAGCCAGAGGGCGAAGCCAAGGCCGTAGCTAAGATTGACGTAGTAGTTCCCCTGCAACTATCTGAAGGTTGGCAATGGGTGACCTGCTACCAGCCTACCTCCATCAGTGGCAAGGACCTTGAGGCCGCCTTCGGTAAGCGCCTCCTCGAAGTGCGTTCGCATTCCCAGACGCTGTTTAACGATCCCGACTATGGTTATATCGGCACACTCTATGAGAGTGGCCTGGGGCAGAACGAATGTTACAAGATTCACATGGCCGAAGCTGCCTCCCATGTCTTTGAGCTCCCCAATGCTACCGTGGCACCATACGCCGGAGGATCCTTGGATATTGATGGCCGCTGGAGCTGGATTGCCAATCCCTATTATTGCGACCATCCCATTGAAGGCTATTTAACCGGAGCCATGGACGAAGACATGATTGTGAGTCAGGACGGTTTTGCCATATTCATCGACGGGCATTGGGATGGTTCACTCGAGGTACTACGCCATGGGGAGGCTTACATGTATTTCGCAGAGTATAACTATGGCACCCTGCAGTTCAAGGCGGAAGGCTATGAGAGCGATGTAATAGAAGAAGACGAGGATGAAAACGAAGACGAAGACGAGAACGGAAACGAAAATGAGGACGAGAATGAGGACGAGAATGAGGCATTCAGTCCCAGCAACAGTCATCGTTTCATGGACAATATGTGCGTGATAGCAACCCTCGACAGCAATTTACCCTCGATAGACAACTGCCAGTTAGGGGCCTTCGTGGGCGATGAGTGTCGCGGAACGGCTCGAAGCAAGGGAGGTCTTTTCTTCCTCACTGTTCACGGTGATGCTGGCGAAAAAGTTCATCTGCGACTCTATGACGAGGTTTCCGACACCTACTCCGATATCGAGGGGACGACGGAACTGCAACCCATTCTTGGCTCCATAAGAAAACCCCTTCTCATACACAAAGCCGACAATGAGACGCTGATACTTGATAACAAAGCTCCCGTGCAAGTCGATGACAGCTACTATACCCTGCAAGGCATCCAGTTGCGTCAGACTATTCAAAAAGGCATTTACATTCACAACGGACGTAAAGTAGTAGTAAGATAATCGCCCGTATACCTGCTATACCATAAAGAACGAAAACTATGATTAGGCATATACACGATGATGCGAAGTACCGAGGTTCCTCTGTCAGGAAGATGCTCAGGCTGACAGTTCTCGCACTGGTACTCCATATCCCTCCCCTATGTGGACTCGGAGGGGCTTTTGCTCAGAACATCGACCAGATAGCCAAGAGCGACCCGCTCATCATTACGGGTGCCGTGGGCACGCAAAATACTTTTTACCATTCATCGATGGGCTATGACGGACGTTCGCAGTTGTCCAACACGTTGTATGCCAATCTGAACATCTCGTTCTACGGCATCAACATGCCTTTCTCCTTCTACCTGAGCAATGGTACCGCCGTCTCGTGGAGCTATCCTCACTTTACCCTGAGTATGAGTCCGTCGTGGCGTGACTGGACACTTCACCTCGGTGAGCGCTCCATGTCATTCTCCAATTATGTCTACAACTCACCTTTCTATGGTGTAGGTCTGGAATATAGCGGCCACAACATCCGTTTCGGAGCTTTCTATGGCAGGTTGAAGCGTGCCATCAGCGACGATCCCACCGATCCGGCTGCCCGTTCACCCCAATATTCGCGTTTCGGCTGGGGCTTCAAGGTGGGGTACGGTACGGGCAAGAACTATATCGACCTCTTTGTGTTCCACGCAAAGGACCGCATTGGCAGTATCGACGAACACTGGCAGAACACCATTTGTCCACAGCAGAACCTAGCCATTGGTTTGAAGGGACGTGTCAGCTTCCTAAAGCATTTTTCGCTGTCGGCCAATGCTGCCACTTCGCTCTTCACCTACGACACTCGTGCCGAGGGTGTTCCCGACAGCATTATCGGCAAATGGGGCAAGATATTCGACGCCAAGTATACCAGTAGGGCACGCCTGGCCGGTGATGCTACCTTGAACTACAGCATGCGCAATTTCGGTCTCTCCCTGCAGTACAAATATGTACAACCTAATTACTCCACACTGGGTACAGGCTACGTGAGCAACAACTACACCAGCTACGGTGTGGCTTCCAATCTCAGTCTTCTCAAGGGACGTGTGACCATGAACGGAAACTTCAGCCACCAGCGCGACAACCTTAGCGGTGACCAGCTCTATACCACCAAGGGTCTCGTGTTTAACGGGGCCATGAACTGGCGTGTGAGCAATGCGATTAACCTCAATGCTGCATACAACGGTTACCAACAGAAGCAGACCGATGGCGTCATGCAGGTGAACGACAGCACAAGAGTAAATCGACTGATGCACAGTCTCACCTCCTCTGCCAACTATAACTTCCAGACCGACGAACTGCTACATGGCATAGGCCTGAGCTACAACTTCTCCAAGAACCTGGACCGTAACAAACTAAGCAACGGTGTCGGCGATGTGAAAACACACGCTATCGGCGCAAACTATTCACTCACCGTAGAACCGTGGGAAATGGCATTCACACTGGGCTACAATTTCCAAAAATCGAGTAGCCACAACAGCAACTTTACTACAAACATGTTGTCTTTCAATACGGGCCGTGCATTTCTGAAGAACAAGGACTTGCGTATCGATGCCAGTCTCAGTTATGCAATAAACGAAGCACAAGGCACCAAGACCAACAGTTTCGGCAGCTACCTGTCTGCTGGTTATGCCATCAAGGAGGTACACCAGTTTAGCTTCTCTGCCGGATATAATCACTACAGGCAGAAATATGCTTCTGCAGAGGGTTCTGCCACTACAAAGAACTGGGATGTCAATATGAGCTTGAACTATAACTACACCTTCACGCTCTTAGAAATCAAGAAGAAAACGAAGGAGCAGCGGGAAAGCAAAAAATCGAAAAGAAAGTAAAGTGCAGTAGAATACGATAAAATGAGATATATCATGTCAGCAATACATTCCCTTTATAAGCAGCTTCGCCATACGTGGCGCGTCATCATCCTGTTGTGCACCGCACTCTTTGGGACAGGCGGTTTTGCCCATGCCGCCAATGAAGTGATGGTGAGTCTGAGTGCCCTTTACGACATCATGCCGCCAGATGCCAGTGTCTATAAGGAGACGCCGGAGAAGTTCTTTGTGGTGAACATCAACAACCCCCAGGACCATACCCTCACTATCTATCTGACATTGAAACTGGAGAAGCTGACAGGTGAGAAGTTCGTCATGGAACAGAAGGTGACGGCCAAGCCGCAGAATCCCATGTTCGCCATCACACTGCCAGCATCGACAGCCGTGACAGTCTCGTCCACTCAGTTGCACAATCATTTCCGCCACTTGGGACTGGGTAATTTCAATGTCACTGGAACGTTGCTTGGAAACGTGATGAGCGGCAATTTCGGTCTGCTGCCCGAAGGAGACTACATGGCCACGCTGACAGCCTATGAGTTCGACCCCACAGAGAAAATCAACGAAAAAAACAAGGTGGCTATCAGCGACCCGAAACTCTCAACCACACGCTTCAAGATTTGCTACAATGTGAAGGCACCGGAACTCAAAGTGCCATTGGGCGTGGTAAAACAGAAGCCTATTGATGAGGAGGAAGAAGAGAAGCCGGAACAGACGTTTGCAGGAGTAGACTATGAGATTCCCGACGTAAACTTCGGTAATGTTAACACATGGACCTGGGTACATCTCATGGAAGTGTGCGGCCAACTGCCAAACATGGAATATGAACTGGAATTCTATAATATGAAGAATGGTTCCAAGGGATATGCTACCAGTCCTGAGAATGCCATCAAGGATGGTAATGACCGCGTGTTGCTATATCCCGGTATGCTCGGTCCGAAGTTGAACAACGTTCAGTCGGCCACATTTGCCGTACCTAACCCCAAGACTTATTTCCAAGAGGGCGAGTACTATGCCGTACGCGTTCACGCTAAACCCATGGGGGGCACCTCCGCAAGCTCGAATGCCAAGCTTGCCACCTACCGTATGTACGAAAATGACGGATATAGCGCACCCATCGTAGTGAGAGCCGTTTACGAGGGACAGAACAGACCCGATGTTGATGAGGATGATGACGACGATGATGATGATGATGATGATGACGATGATGGCGATGACGACAAAGATAAGGACAAGAAAAAAGACAAGGACGATGATGATGATGACGATGATGACGATGACAAGGACAAAAAGGGTGATATTGTTGTTATACAGAACGATGATGTCGTAAAGAATAAGGCATGGAAAGCCACTGTCACTCATCCCAAACTCAATAATCCTGACAACAATGGTAACTGCTTTGGTGCCATCTACATAGAGGCTGCAAAAGACTATGATGTCAAGTGGGAGAAACCAGAGTTTGTGGAAGGTGACGAGGAGTTTGCAAAGAAGTTTGACTACACGTACAATATTAATATATATAAGGCACCCAACGATGCCTCTACATTTAGTGATATCATCACCAAGGACAACAAACCGCTCTACACCGTTTCCAATCTTGAGTTCAAGAAGGACGATGAACTGAAACATACCGTACCCTGGAAGGAACTCTCGGGTGACAAAGAAAAGGACATCTCCCTTAGCGGACACTATTTCATCGAGGTAACTGCAAATCCCGTGCCTCAACCCAAGGAAGGCCAGCTGCTGTTCTGCGCTCGCGGACAGAACTGCTGTACCTACACCATGTTCCTCACTGAGGACATTGTCTATGAAGACTGCGGTGCCCTCGTGGAATACGAGGACAAGAAGGTAGTGAGCCACGGAAAAACCATCGAAAAGAAGCGTGGTGAGATGAATGGCTTCCATGTGGTGTTTACTAAGCTGGAAGCCACTGACAAGGAAGAGACCACCTATTCTGGAACGGGCTACGTCAAATGGCAGCCCCTGAATATGGGTACCTATATTGCTATGTCCTTCACGGGCATCCGCCTCAATGAAAATATGGAGGTTATTTCCGGTACTGGTTCGGCAAGGCAGATGACCAACAGTGACGTAATTCCCTACGAACTCATCGACTACGCCGCCGCCAAGGCTGGAAACTGGGTGCAGAATACGCAAGCCTACAAGGACCTCTCAGAGGCAGCATCCACGGTAGGTGAAGCCCTGCAGCAGGCCACACAGTGGGTGGATTCAAAGACGGGTGTCGGAGCTGGCCAGAAACTCAATGAGGCGCAAAAGGCTGCCCAAAACAAAGTGCAGGAACTCTACGATGCTCACGTCACCAAATGGCGCGACCCCGACGAGGTGGCCAAGGCTTGTGGCGACTATTGGACCCAATATATTATGCCGGGACGTAACTATGGCAACACGCTTTTGAACTGGATTAAGGGCGGTTCGTACGACGATGTGGACGAGGATACCAGCCCCACCTTCCTACCCATCGGACTGCCGCAGAGTTTCCTGCCCGACAGCCTCGACATGGACATTCAGGTGATGAAGTTCGACCTGACTCCCACCAGGGCATCAGTAGGCGTAGCCGCCTTCTTCTACATGCCCGATGCCGTACGCATCGACAAGGCCGGTGAAGAAGTGAAAGACGGAACCAAACTGAGCACCGTACTGGCATTCGTGGCACCGCGCCTCTGTGTCAAGCCGACGGAGATATGGGCCAAGGAGGGCGAGTTCGGACTGCTCTATGACTTCAGCATCAAGGATATGAGCACCGGCTATACCTTCACGTTCCTTGCACCTACCGACTATACCAAGCTAAACGATGGATGCGCCATACACTGGGAACAGGTGAAAGGCGAGACTAAGGTGAACATGATGGTGCTGGATGCCAAGATGACCATACCCGGACTGCTCAACGAGGACCGTTCACGTATGGCCGAACTGCGCATCGGTGCCCGCATCGACGACTGGCGTGACTGGATGGCATGGATTCAAATGGATGCCTTCCAACTCGAAGACCTCGATGGCTATGTCTTTAACGTGACTGGTGCCAACGGCATTCGTCTGGACCATTCGAAGGTGAAGAACCCTGACCTGAAGGACGCAAACGGATCGCCCCTCACCATCACCGAAATCTTCAAGGACGTACGCCGTGGGGACGACAGTGGACAGTATGGTTACAACTGGGCACATCCGAAACTGGGATTCCAGGGCGTGCCGAACGGCAAGGATCCCCTGAACTGGATGGGACTCTATGTCGACGAGATATCCATGACCTTCCCCAAGGGACTCTGCTTCAGCGACAAGGAAGACGCGAAGGACACTCCGCTCAAGCTGGGACTGCGCAACCTTTTGTGGGATAACTCCGGTGTGAGTCTGACGGCCTTTGTGGGGTCGAAAGAAAATCCCGTGGTTAAGCTCGAAACGGGACGTCTCGGTGGATGGGCGCTGAGTCTCGACGAGGTGGCCGTGAACGTCTTGCATAGTCAATTCAGCGATTGCCATTTCAGCGGCATGTTCGAAGTGCCGCTGCTCAAGGGAACCTTCGACTATGAATGCAAGATGAACTATGTGGTGGGTGAAGAGTTAGGAAAGCTATATGAGCAGCACAATGTCACCAACGGAAAGACGGATAAAAAGAAATTCCATCTGACCTTTAACACGACGCAACGCGATGAGATGAGTCTGGACTTCTGGTTAGGCGATGTTAACATCGACAAAGACGGTACATGGTTCAACATCGACTATCTCGACGGCAACACACAGGTTGAGTTCATGGCCAGTGGTACGATTACCGTTGGCGAGGCCAACGCGAACAAGACTGGCGGAAAAGTGGGAGATATACCTTTCGATATCCCTGGCATACGCTTTGCAGGTCTGCGCATGGCCAACTATAAGTATGACATTGCAAAACGTGATTTTGCAACAACATACGCAGAGAAACTGGCCAAGGGAACCTATAAGGATTCGAAAAAGGGCTTTGACCAAAATGCCTTCCAGGTTGGTTTGAACAAAGTATTGTCTGAGGCCGACTTCGAAGGTGGTAGCAAGGAAAATCCGTTCTACTTCAACATAGGACGTTGGAGCCTTGCTTCTGACGAAAAGAAAATGTGGGGCTTCCCCTTACGCGTGAAAGATATTGGCGTTGAGTCCGACAGCGGAAGCAAACGCATCGGACTTAAGTTCACGGGCGAATTGGGACTCATCGGTGGTGGCAAGGACACAGACAAAGATGGTGAGGACGACAGTTGGGCCCTCACCGCAGGTGCCGGCATGACCATTTGGGCTAAGTATGAATTCAATGGTTTTAAGGACCTGGGTAGTGCCTCGATAGAGTACGACGACTTTACGTTCCAGAAACTATACTTCAAAGATTGTTCCTTCGGTGGTGGAGCCGTCAAATTCAATGGCGAACTCAACTGGGAGGATAACGACGAGAAGAAGGGATTCCAAGGCGACCTCACGCTGACTGTGAAGGAACTCTTTGATGTCACTATAGCTGGCGGCGTCTGGGAATTGAAGAAGGAAAACTACAAGAACGGTTACTTCTATGCCAATGTAGGTAATATGAATGTTCCCATGGGTCCCAC
This sequence comes from uncultured Bacteroidaceae bacterium, assembly GCA_905234735.1. Lineage (GTDB taxonomy): Bacteria > Bacteroidota > Bacteroidia > Bacteroidales > Bacteroidaceae > Physcousia. The sequence continues at coordinate 47,520 of CAJOJA010000007.1, forward strand.
GGGCGCCATCCTTAAACGGCTGTCCTGTGGCTTCTTCTGGAACCGCACCATGCCGACCGGCACCAAGTTGGACGATAAGGAGAATTTCCGCAAAGCCATGGCGGGTGGGGGAGTTGCCAAGAACAAATGCTTCGGACTCACGTTCGGACTTGGAATTGCATTCGCCAACGAGACGCTCTGTAGTGGCGACTTCAACGGCTTCATGGCCTACGACCTTGAACATGATGCCCTGACCCGTCTCACCCTACTAGGCGACATGGATGCCCTAAAAGGGCCGGAAGCAGAGAAAGGACTGCTTCGGGCTATAGTAAAGATAGACTACGAGGATAATGTGGTCGAGTCGAAGGCATCGAAAGGAACTAAAAATCCCGTGGATCGCTGCCAGAGCTTCACGCTCAGTGCCACCGTCGATTTCAAAGCAGATTCCAAGGACGCAGTTGAACAGTTCCTTGGCAAAGGTACTATGGACAAACTGGAAGGTACACTTACCGAGGCTGCCAAGGCTATAAAGGATAGCGGAATGGAAGAATTCAGTGCCAGCAAGGCCGACGAGGACAACAAGGGCGATGGCCAGACCTCTGGCAAAGATGGTGCCAAGAAAAATCTATCCGCATCGGCCAGCGCATCGTTCAGCTTCGAGTTCCAGTTGCGCCACTATCCAGATAAGAAGGATACAAAGTGGCACGTCTATCTTGGCGAACCCTCACGCGGAAAACGATGTGAGGTCGTGTTTATCGACTTCAAGTTCGACGCCAAACTACTCAAGGTATGGGCCAAAGCGTATGCCAATGCCTACCTATGCCTCGGTAACGAGCTACCCAAGGATGAGAATGGCGTATCGGGCGGTCTTCCCCCACTCCCCGACAAGTTGGTTCAGATTCTCGATGGCAATGATAAGAAATCCAGCAAAAGCGTAGAGACCAATGCCGATGTCTCCAATCTGGCGGCAGAGCGTACCAAACAGATTCAGAGTGGCCCCAGTGGTGCCGGCATCAAGGGCGGCATTCAGTTCGGTGCTGAACTCGGAGCTGAATTCGGTGTAGAGATTCCTATCGGCTACGTCAATGCCGGTGCCCTTATTGGTTTCGATGCCATTCTGAAGCAGTACGGCGACTGCGCCTGCAGCGACGGCTCTAAACTTGGTGGCAAGAACGGATTCTATGCCATGGCACAAATCTATGCAGCCATGTGGGGCTCTGCCGGTGTCAGTCTTGACTTCGGTTTCTGGCGTGGCGACTTCCCCTTGGTGGATGTGGCATTCGGTGCCGTGCTCAAGGGTGGTTTCCCCAACCCGACCTGGGTCTATGGCAAGATGCGTGTGAAGGGTGAAGTCCTGGATGGACTCATCTCCTTCAACAAAGCCATGGAACTCCGCATGGGTAAGGTGTGTGTGCCCGAAGTGGCTTCCCCACTGGAAGGTATTGACATCTTCAGTTCCTATACCGTGGGTAGTGAAAGCAAGGAAGGAGGCTGGGGCAGCAAGGGCGACGGCAAGGGTGCGGAACCGGTCAACCCGTACGTCATGCCATCGTTCACCACCAACATGAATATGGACAGCCAGTTGCGACTCGTCGATGAAAACGAAATGAACACCAAGGCTGGTCTGGACGGCGATGCCCGTGCGGCAGAAGCGTCTTCTACCAAGACTTTCGTCTTCCACCTCGAACCCAACGCCACCTTGCAGGCTTACTCGGACAATGGAGTTGCGCAGGGAGCTATCAAGTATTGTGACTTCACTCGTGCACAGAACAGTCGCACCTCGTTCACAGTGAACACAGGTGTGTTCAATCAGGAACAGAACTACAAGCTCCACGTTCGCGGCTATTGCAAGCAAGTCATTGACGGACGTGAGCAGGATCCCATCATTCGCAACCTCGAGACCCACAAGGACGAGCAGAAGTCCTGGGGACAGGATCTCGACCTCTATTTCCGCACCGACAAGTGGAGCGACGACTTCTCTCAGGAAGTGATGCTCTTCATGCCCTTCGACGAAACCGGTGTCATCCTTCAGGACGCAGGCGATCCCTATTTCAGCATTGCCAACGACCGTCAGGACATGTTTAACTCACCCGATAAAGAGTGGTATGTCAACATGGAGGTGAACAAGGGTACGCCCAAATATCCCAAGTGGCAATTCCCCGACGTCAGGTACGATGCCAACGGCAACCGCCTCACCAGCGAACAGTCGAAGTGGGAGAACATGCCCGTTCATCTGTCTACGGAGTACGATGGCAGTGCCAAGTACCACACAGTGAGTCTGCTCACCCCACCGGGTACCACCTACAGTATCGCGAAAAATACGCAATACCGTTTCTCGCTCTACAGTGTGGATAAGAAGCAGATGAACGACGACCTCAACAAAATCAAGGAAACACGTAAGTCCATCGAGTCAGGACAAGCAAATGTGGTGCAGGCACTCAACATACTGGCCTACGACGAGAATGGCAAGATGACCGATTTGGGCAAGGATATGCTGGCCTGGTATAATGAACAAGTCAGCACCAAGAGCGATTTCTCCAATAGTAAGGACGAGGTGGAACAGGCTATCGTTGACTTCCAAAAGAACAAACTCAGCAACAAGCGCTACACCTCACTGGAATTCCAGCGTGAGTTCACCACTGGTAGCTGCAACAACTTTGCCGATAAGTTGAAGAGTACGGAAAATATCTACTTCTCACAGACGTTGAAGTTCAAGAAATCCACGGTTACCCGCAAAGGCGGTGCCATCCTTGCACGTATTAAGCCTGGGTACAACCAACTTTCTACAAGTATGTCAAGCAATCCATACCGTATGCTCAACTGGTGGAACACCAATGCTTGTGTGCCTATGATGCCAGCCTATCGCTTGACGAGTTACTTGGGAGATGAGTCGGCGTACTACATGAAGAATGCACTCATCATGACCTTTAAATTCTGCCCGCAATGGCACGGCAACAACGCTCCGGCTTCAAAGATATGGTCGGACAGTGATTTCGAGAAGGCAGTTTCGCCTTTCTACGCCACAGAGTGGAGAACACAGGGCGGAAACAAACCCGTCACTGGCAAGACCCTGTGCAGTAACATGGTTGACAGTGTGGGCCAAGTGCTTTATACTGACGGCAGACTGGCAGCAGAACTGCCCTCACAACTTCGCACAACGTGGAATGTATTTGAGAGGCAAGCACTCGGCGGCAACTATAGTACGGGTGTAAATACAATCCGCGACAAGGATGTGGATTGGGATTGGGTATTTGGTAAAGAGTGGCGTTATAAATGGGTTGAGCCCAGTGCTATCGAAAAACTGCGCAGCTACAATAGAACGCATTTCAAGCAAACAGCATCCGGCGGTTTAACCGCGTTCAAGACAGGTGACACTTCTTGGGAAATGCCGAAGTATCAGTTTTGTTGCATCTTGACTTGCGATGTGTATAAAGATGCTAAGTATGAACCGATATGGCATAATTACTATACATACATAACTTACACAGGTGGTGTTCACAGGGACTCACCAGGTTTAATGAAGACAAATTCCTGGCCTGGCGTTACACGTCGCGATCGCACTAATGCCATCTACTGGATTGCTGGCGAGACACCTCCAAATGGAATAAGTTATCCCTTCTCCATGAGCAAATTCTTGAAAACCATCGAATCGTTCACCTTCGAGATACAACGCCCCACGGGTTACGATGCCAACACCGGCAAATACAGGCTTCGCCCCAGCACACGTTTCGGCAACACCGTGACTATGACGCAGGACGTGCATTTCCATGACTATGGCACCCAAGTAGAGGTGCGTATGGATGGCTCGCCTACTATGAAGGAGGACAACGATGTACATTTCGACGATGCCAACTTCGAGAAGTACATCCTTGCCAAGTTCGATAACAACCGAAATGGGAAGCTCTCTAAGGAAGAGGCCCTGAAGATTAAAGTCATCAATTACAACGGACGTGAAAAGGGCAGTTCCAATGGCTCGCCTGCCACCATCTGCAACCTGCATGGCATTGAGGCCATGACCAACTTGGAGATTCTTATCATGGACCGTGTTACGCTGAAGTCTGCAGCAGATATCAACTTAAGCAACAATAAGAAACTCCGCAGCATCAGGTTCTCCTATGGATGGACGAGTAGAACCTCCAGTGATGGTGTGTCATACCTGCCGGATCTCTCTAACTTTACTCAGCTCGATACCCTCGTTGTTCACCATCACCCAGATTTAGTAGGTGACGTTACGATAACTTCCAATAAAATGGGCGGTCTGAGTGGAACATTGGACGTAAGCAAACTGACCCACCTGAAGTGGCTCTCACTCGTAGGCAACCGTCTGGATAAGGTGACGGGATTAGACAAACTCGTCAATCTGGATTATCTCAACCTCAAGGGCAACAGGCTTACCACAGTAGATGCCACGGCGCTCACCCGTGCAACCATCTACGTCGGACAGCAGTACATATATAAAAACCTTATGCACCATCTTAACTCGGATAGCAAAAATTGGACTACGCTGAAGCTGAGTCCGGCATATTCAAGTTTGAATAATCTTATCCAGAGCGGAGCTAAGACAAAGGATACCAGCGGCAGCACCGATAAGAGTAAGTCAAACTACCATGTGAGTGTGAACATAAGCAGTAGTATGACGGGACTCATTGCAAGTATGCCTGACCGCAAACTCATCACATACATTGCACAGAATTTCAATAAGAGTAAAAGTATTAATTACTCGCTTGACGAGTATGTAAAAGCAAGATACAATATTGTCGCGACTGACTTTCAATTTGCACTCTGGTACCTGAACACATTCACGCTCAATGAGGACAAAATCAGGAAAGCCACTTCGATAGATATCAGTAAGTTGGAGATAAAGTCGTTGCAAGGTCTTGACAAAGTCATGCCCAACCTGGAAACCATTCGCTGCAATGACAACAGCATCGAGGGGGAAGTTGACCTCACGCTCTTCCCCAAACTCACGGTCTTCTATGGCTACAATAATCGCATTGTTACGCTGATATGCAACGAGAAGATGAAGACGATCAACTGTACCAGCAATGCGCTGACCACGCTTGACCTGAGCAAGGCCAAGAGTCTGACTGGTCTCTACTGCGCCAAGAATGCACTCACCGAACTGGTGCTATCCAACTGTAAGGTGCTGGACTATCTGGATTGTTCCTACAACCAGCTCAAGAGTCTCGATGCAACCCCATGTACCTACCTCAGGTCGCTCACCTGCTCCTACAATACTACCATGGCGCACATGGGTACACAGGGTGGCGCACTTTGGGTGGCACTTTATGTGCCGCAGAGCATACAGACGCTTATCGCACGTGGCATTTATGTCAATGACAATCTTTGGAACTTGGAGATTAACTTGCCCAATTTGAGGTGGCTCGACATGAGTGAGAATCCCACCCTCACCAGTTCTTTAATCACGACGTCATGCAAAAATTTGGAACACCTTGACCTGCATGAAACAGGCATCTCAAAACTGAATAGTTATACGAATAAACTGACCTATCTCGATTTGTCGAAGACTAAGTTCTATGGTAATGCAAATCCCTACTACCTATATGAGTTCGACATGGTTATGTCCAAAGCCGAATGGCGGAACATTAAGACGCTCAATATTTCGGACACCTATGTGGATAGGGTATATGTCACGTCTTATTCTTCCTATATACCAGATGCACTCTACGTCGGATGTCCCAACCGTACGAGCGGTGTCAAGGTGGAACTGCAGATGAACAACCCGATATCGGCCAAGTGGGAAAAATCCTGGAAGTCGAATGCGAAGAACAAATATGTCTATGCACGCGTGGGTGACGGGAAGAGTTGGAGCGCTAGAAGCAGTGCTAATCTGAAGATGGAGACGCTGAGCAGTAATGACAAGACCATGCAACGCAACCTTGGCGAGACGCTCTACAATCGTCTGAAGAGTCGCTATGCACCCAACGACCGATGGTTGCATACCAACACCGTTGCCAGTCAGGTAAAGGAACTCGACTGCTCCGAACTCAACATCACCGACATCGACAGTATTGTCCTTTGGATGCCCAACCTGGAAAAACTGAACTGTAGCAACAACAGCATCAAGAAGGCCGACTTCTCGAAGTTGTCGAAGCTGAAGAGTCTGAATATCGGTCACAATCCTGATCTCAAAAGTTTGACATTGCCCCAAAACAGCATTGTCTTTGACCTCATTGATGTAAGTTACACTCAGCTTCCAAAGTTGCCCGTAACGAGTTTGATGTTCCGCTGCAAGAAGATAATTCTCAGTGGTATGGAGAAACTCAGCGGCACGTTCTCTGTGAGCAACACTCACCCATTGACCTATGTCGAGGCGCAGCACACTAACATCGAAGAATTCATCCTTTATTGCCCCACCCTCGAAACCTTCAAGGGCAGCTACAACACCAAGCTGAAAACGGTGAAGCTCCAGAATGGAGCGAAGAATATAGCATACACCTGTGGTGGTGTCAATGGCAATGTGGAAGTGCAGTTGTACACTGATGCTATGGCCAGGAAGTGGTTCGAACAGTGTGCCAACAACAGTCTGAATGATAACGTCAATCCTACATACAAGGTGACAACCACAGACAAGAAGGATGTGTGGGTACCCGTTACCTCGGTACGGGGTGCTTCGAATCTTTCCTACTTTGTCCAGAAGAACATTCATAGCAACAGAATTACCGTCAAGGGCAAGGATGTTATGCTGAAATTAACCCAATCCAATGTCACCAGCTGGTTTGCCGGCAACTATGGAGAGGACAATGAAGACGTGCATCTTGAAATGTTGATATACGTTGGCGGAACAACCAAATATTGCCCCATAACCTCACTTGATGGAGCCAATAGCATTTCCTCAATGGCTTCATCACTCACCGATGGCAAGCAGCTCAACATCACCAGTAATGGCCTCGAGCTTACCTGCTACACCGAGGGGCAAGTGAAGAAATGGTTTGAAACCTGTGATGAAGAATACGGTTCCAAGACTACAGTGAATCTGCGTCTGGTATTCAAAGACAATAAGACGTCGACAATCCTCATGACAAAGGAAAACTACAATGGACGCACCAAAATGCTTAATTTCTGTAAGAGAAATCTTAATTACGACCAGTATGGTATGTCCTATGGTTATCCCTATATCTACCTCACCGATGCCCAGAAAGAGATGTGGTATGGCAGAGCGCAGGTCCGTGATGAAAATAATCGGTTGGTTTACTTCAATTACTCCAGCGTAGTCAAAGGCGTTCGTATTTCTGGCTATGCTTACAGGCCAAAGAAGTAGCATCATAAGGAATAGTATTGTCAGAAGATAAAGAATAATAAGGAATAAAGCGAAAGAATAATATGCACACAAGAAGTAATAAGATGTTCATCCTTCCACTCCTGCTCATCCCGCTTGGAGTGGGGGCTGCCCTCAGCTCCATTGGGCAGTCGCGAACCATGTCCGACAGCACATATACTGCTTTGCTTCGTAACGACACCGTGTGGGTACCCGAGGAATTCCCGCCCATTCAAGATGATAGCAAGGCGTTGCCGGCTCGGACGGACACTGTGGAGAAAGATAGCATGGAAGGCGAGAAAGAACCATACGGTTCCATCATGAATCCATACAGATTCCGAGCCGACAGTACCATCATCCCAGAGGACAGTGTGGCCCTGCTCGATACTGTGGTACGTCCCCGTGAGGTCAGCTTCCCCATCATGGTAGCAGCCCGTGCCTACGGCGACAGCATCGTCCTGCGCTTTGCGGCCTTAGAGTTCGCACCCTGGAGACTTGGCCTGCAGTACGGCTATTGCATCACCCGTATATGCGATGACGGAGAGGTGAAGGAGATTGTGGTGGAAGAACCAGACACAATTGATGAGAGGAGGGAGAATGATAATGGCATTGATACGCTGGAGCATAGTTTTATGCCCCTCACGCTGGAGCAGATGCAGCAACGCTTCCTGCCCACCGACTCCATGGCCGGTGTGGCAGCACAGATGATGTGGAAAGCTGGTAGCACCCTGGAAGATGTCGTGAAGACCGCCAAGGCAACAGGACAGGGCAATGGTATGTCTGCCGTCATGGAACTCTACGACGAGCAGCAGACACGCTATGCCTACGCTCTGATGATAGCTGAGTTCCGAGCCGATTTGGCCGAGGCTATGTGTATGCGCTACACCGACCGCAATGTGGTGAAGGGGCGCCACTACTCTTATTACATCACATCACTCGTGCCCGATGATGAGCTCAAGGTCAACACCGGTACGGTGGAAGTGGACAACGTTCCGTATGTGCATCCGCCCTTTGAACCTGAAATAACCGACAGTGTCAGCTCGGGCAACGATATCATCCTCTATTGGCCGCTCAATGCCGGAGGCTACACGGCTTACGACATCGAACGGCGCACACCCGGTGGAGAGTGGAAACGACTGAACAATCGTCCATTTATCACCTACAGCAGCGATGAGAATCCTGCCTATCAGAACCAGTACACGGACAAGGTGGAGGAGTTAGGCGAATACGAATACCGCATCCGAGGCTATGACAGCTTTGCTGAGAATGGCCCCTGGAGTCCCGTATACAGCCTGAATCATGGCGACATCATACCACCGATGCCACCCACCATCACCTTTATGCATGTGGACCGCAGCGACAGCGTGGACGTGTTTGTCGACGTACACTTCTTCAAGGACTCGCTCGAATCCGACCTTACGGGCTACAAGATTTACTATTACAACGAAATCGCCTCCGACAACTGGATTCCCCTGCACGACGACCTCATCCCGCCCGGCGATACCGTAAAGCGTGTGCAGATTAATGACCTGCCTTCTGGTATGATTGTCATTTCCAGTGTGGATGAGGCGGGTAATATGGCTTCGTCCATGCCCAAGCCCATCGTGCTGGACGACGTAACTCCCCCCGCTGCTCCCGACGGTCTGGAGTACACCATGCTACCCAGCGGTATCGTGCAACTGCGTTGGTCGCCCAACCCGGAACGTGACGTGCGAGGCTATCAGCTCTATGCCGCCAACGACACCACGCACGCCTGGCAGCAGGTCAAGGGTCTGGGTGTCATCCGCGACACGGTAGCCTACGACACCACCGTGGTGACAGGTCTGAACCAGCGCTACATCTACTACCGTCTGAAGGCAGTCGACTATGAAGGCAATTCGTCGGAGTTCAGCAAACCCCTCCAGGTGCAGCGACTCAGCTACGACAAGCCCATAGCCTGCGTCGTTGACTCGGTATGGCAGAACGACAGCACCGTGTTCATCGACTGGCGCACCCAGGCCGAGCACAATGTGATAGCCTATCGTATGTACCGGCGACAGAAGGGAGACAATTCGCCCTGGGTCATCGTGCAGGTGGTGGATGCCAACCAGGTGCCGGGCAACATTGTCCACACCCAGGATCAGCCTCCTGTTGACCGTAAGAACCGTTACTTCTATGCTATCGAAGCCGTAAGCACAGCCCATATCGTCAGCGACCTGAGTTATCCCGTGCCGGTACGTCACAATGGTCCCGACCTGATAAACGTGCCTGTGACCCTCTCTGCGACCTACGACAGCAAGGCACGCCAGCTGATTCTGGACTGGGACACCAGTGCGGATGCTCCCGAGGGTTACTGGTGCTACATGGAGATAGACCGAGGCAACGGCGAGTTCGAGCCGCTGGCCAGCTATGAACCCACTAATAAGCATGCCCGTCTCGGACGTCTCAAGGGGGTGAGCAATGGCATGGCTATCAACGTGCGTGCCCAGTTGCGGTGGTTCGACGACAGATACAGTCCCATGAGCAATGTGGTACGTGTAAACGTAACCGAAGGCGAGCAATAAATACCATTCTTCAATGATTAACCGATGATACGACTATGAACAGACTTCATATACCTGCGTTGCGGAAGCTGATACCAGTGGTATTCAGTTTGTGCTTAGGGATGTCGGCATTCACATCCTGCGAAATCTACAACGACGAACCTATCGAAGCCCTGTGGATGCAACTGGATCGTGACAGCATCGTGCTGATGATGGGCGACACCTGCCGCTTGAGTATGTGGTTTGATCCAGATACCGTGACCAACGTATCTGCCTTCTGGGAGGTGGTTGACAGTGGCGGTGTGATTAACGTGCTCGACAACGGTGAGATTATTGCCACACAGCCTGGCGAGACCGACCTGAGGGTTGTGGCCACCAATTCTCGACTTGAGGACACCTGCCACGTGACGGTCATTGAGGACTGGCGTGAGATGTATGACACCTACCCATACGACATGCTTGTCTATGCCGACGTCGACTTCCGGAACGCCTTCCAGCAATATCACAATGATGCCAAGAACATGCGCATAGCCGCCTTCATCGACGGAGAGATGCGCGGATTTGGCGAGGTGCGTACCGACCACGGAATCACCTACACCCTGTTCCGCATCTGGCATTATCGTCCCCGCTCTGGCGTGGTGAATTTCCGCTATTACCTGCCTTACGAACTCATTACGGGCGAATTGGAATATGAGATGTATTTTGACGGAGAAGTCCACGGATCGTTGAACAACCTAATACCTATCAAAAAATGAAAACGCTCCTCCTTTTTATCTTAACCATAATACCATTGGGCCTGTCAGCTCAGGGCAATCAGCAATCGCGTTACAACACTTTGGTGATTACGCTCACCGATGGTACAATGGAGACTGTGCCACTGTATACCGAACCCCGTATCACCTATCGGGACAGTCTGTTCGTCGTCACTACGGCCCTATCTACGAAGAGTTTCCCCCGCAACAAGGTGAAAGGATACAGTTTCAGGACGGAAGACGGGACTGGCATAGACAACGTGTCTGGAAGTAGCAGTGCTCAACAGGTGGAATGGGAGCTGGTTGATCGCCAGCTGCGGCTCAAACGGTTACCGCGCGGAAGCGCCATCAGTCTATATACCGTCAATGGGCAGCATATCATGACTACCCATCGCTCTGGGCAATGCATCCTCGATTTGACACGCCTTGCATCGGGAGTATACCTGTTTGATGTCAACGGCAAGACCAATAAAATAGTTCTATTATGAAACGCCTACTGAATATTCTCGTGCTGCTTGCACTGGCATGGCAGTCGACTTATGCTCAGGAGCAGGAGCAGGAACAAGTCCAGGAACTGGTTCCCACGGTGACGAATGTGTCGTATATTTATCGCAACGACGACCATTTCAACGGATTTGCTGACAGCGAAGTTGATAGCATCACTTTCTCTCGCTTCGATGCAGATGGCATAGAACATGCTGATTATGTGACCCAAATCGTCTATACCCCAGACAGTGTCTATTACATACCATTAGAGGCCATTGACAGCGTGCTTTGTCAGCAACCCCAGATAGAGCTGCAAAAGGATGTGGTGATGCTTTCCGATGAGCAACGCGGTTTCATCGTACGTACCGACAGTACCACCATCCTCTTCCGCAGCGACACCCCACGCGACCTGCTACCCGAACGAGGCCAAATATTACTAACCATGGGGACAGCAGACCGGCCGGAAACCCATATTGCCGGCAGGGTACTGCGCACGCAGCGTACCGACGAGGGAGTACTTGTCACCTGCGACCCGGATGTGCAGATTGGCAATATCTTCCGTCGCTTCACTGCCGTTATGTTCACATCACCGCCAGTGGTGACTGCTGATAATAAAGAATGGGATGTTCCGCATACGGGCAACAGAGACAAGTTCGACCCCTTCGCCAAGGATGCCAAGTGGGTGCCCTCAACAAGGACATTCACAGATGAGAAAGGCAAGAAAATCACCTATACCGATAACTATATTAGTGGCTATACGAAGTCTCTGGGTCCCTACAAAAAAAACCTGTTCGACCTTATTCCAGAAGAAAAAAAGCCGGGATGGATGAAGAACGAGAACGTAGGCCTCACGGCAGAGCTCACCTTTGATTTTAAATACCGGCAGAAATTCCTCATCGACTGCTATTATGACGAGGATGACTGGGTGATTCCTTCACTCTATTTCTATTGGAGACCCACACTGCTCCCCTCCATTACCACCAAACTGGATTTATCGGTCAAGGGCGAATGGGATAAGGAATTTAAACTGCCATTTATTCCCGACGTTCCTGCCATCGGCATCTGGACACCACCTGTGCCACCAGTCCCACCCATCAGAGTCGGTGAGGTGAACATCCATCTTACACAAATGTACATTCGGCTAGGTGGAGAGGCCAGCGTCAACTACACCTTTACCGTACAGAAAGTATTCGACATTGAGGTGGAGCATAACAAATCATGGAAAGTCACCGATATGTCCAAGAAAGGTGGTTACACCGACAAATCTGGCCTTACCAACAAGGGCTTTGGATTTGGTGATTCGGATCTTGACGATGATGATATCGAACAAATCGGCAAAGTCTATCTCTGGCTCGCATGGGATCCTTCCGTGGGTGTATCGCTCATTAACGAACATGTGCTCACAGCGGCAATTAACTGCAAGGTTGGTCCTTGGTTCCAATTAAATGTAGAAAAGTACAAGGAACCATGGGATGATGAATATACCCGCTTTTGGCATACGTGGTCGCCCACCCATGTGATGACGAAGTTGCATGTGGAACCCGACTTTACCGTCACCATCGCTAAAGGCACAAAGTTCGAAGAAAAGAAGAGTCTGGTAAAGATGCTTTCAGATTTTGGCGTTACCGATGGTGAAGGCTTTAGTTTCATGGAGCGTCGTTTCGGTATCTTCCCCTCGTTCGGCAAGCCTCAACTGGCCTCCGGATGGCAGCAGAACCTTGACCAGCTTGGTTCCATTTCTTTCACCACGGAGTATGGTAATCCAAAAATCAACAAGTTGAGCGGCACCTTCCTCTCTACCAAGCTTGGCTTAGGACTCTATAAGGTTGGAGGCGACGACAAACAGAAGGAAGTTGCCACCTCATTCTCAAAGACCGAGAAGGGATGGTTCAGCACCAAGGAAGGAAGTTACACGACCGAGTTCAAGAACGTGAAGCGTGGTGTATTCAAGGTGGCACCGCTCTTCGATCCCCCGTTCTTCGATCCCATACGTGCCACCACCGAGACCGATGTAGTTATACCACCATCTGCCATGACAGAGGAAGCAACATCCGTTGGTCAGCATCACTGTAACATGAACGGTTACGCGCTTGGTTTGAAAGAATTCAACGATTTCTTTGGCGGAGATTCGAAACTGGGATGGATTATTAAAAAAGCGGATAAAAATTTTAACAGCGAAGACCTGAATGTCCAGAATGCCGATCAAATAAAACCTTACAGTGAAGGCGACGTGAAGATAGAGACGGTGAATGGAGAGGATAAGATGAGTTTCGGCCCAACCCACTCTTCATCCAGCGAGATGGAGGCCATGACGCGCTGTAACAAGCTTTCGCCAAGCACGACATACATCTATCGCACGTGGGCTCAGTACACCGACGGCAAGCAAACGAAAGTAATCTATGGAGAGGTGAAGGAACTGACCACAATGCCTAGCGAAAACGAGCCCAGATGCGAGACCGACCTTGGTCTCAGTGTCAACTGGGCATGCTACAACGTCGGCGCAGCTAACAGTTCACAATATGGTAACTACTATGCCTGGGGCGAGATGGATACGAAGAAAGAATACACCGCTGCCAATTACAAAGTCCCTGGCAAGGAAAAGATTGCCGGCGATACCAACTATGATGTGGCCACCACATGGAACAAGGGAAAAAACAGCGGATGGCGCATGCCAACGAAGGAGGAATTCCAGGAGTTGATTGACAACTGCAAAATGGAGTGGACCACCCTTAACAAGGTGAAGGGTATGAAGTTCACCAGCAAAATCAACGGTAAAAGTATCTTCCTGCCCGCAGCCGGTAACAAGTATGCCAAGAAGACCTACAGCCACGGCCTCGGAGGCTGTTACTGGAGCGGCGACTTCGATCCAGAATCGCTCAAGGCTAATGTGGACGATGGCGGTGTGGAGGACGAAGAAGATGAGGATGAGGATGAAGGGGAAATAGGCATTGGCGAAGGCGATGCCAAGGAACTCACGAAAGAGGAAAAGGCCGATGCCTGGCGTCTCCACTTCAACAACGTGGAGGAAGAAGGAAAGGCACCGCACAATGAGGCCGGACGATGCTACTACGGACGTACTATTCGACCCGTGAGGGAGAAAGCGAAAGAACCCGAACCTGACCCCGAACCCTAAATAACAAACAGCAACATGAAGCACATCCTCTATATAATTCTGTTCTTAGGCATCCCGCCACTGACAGCCTGTTCGAAGACAACCGTCTCCGCCACTAACGATTCTGCTGCGACTGCGACTGCGGCTGTGGCAGTGTCTGACACCACGTCCACCGACCCCCTACCCAATAACGGTATGTGCGTCACCCTGCGCATGAACGATGCCACACAGCAGCTCATCTATCTGCGGACTCACCCTTCGGTGAGGCAGCAGCCGAGGCAGACGGTGGTGTCTTCCCCGCTTACAGTCATCACCTACGAGCGTAACGACGTGGTACGTCACCAACCTGGCAAGGCACTTCTCGCGGGCACTTCTACAGCCGGCCTGCCAACATCGGCAAAGGCTACAGACCGCATGAAAGAACGGATTTTCTTCTTCGGTCTACCCAAAGACAGCCATATCAGCATCGTTACGGACTCAGGCTTGCAATGGCTCGACCAGGACATCAAGGGCGACACCTATGCCCTTGTCCTGACCGAATTGCCCCATGGCAGATACATTGTAACAATGAACTCTACCACGTTCCAAGTAGAATTAAAGTAGAGAAATCCTTACTCTTGGCTCATTACGCGCCCTCGCCATACATCCGAGCCTTCAGCTCCTTGATGGCATCGCTGGAGATGTAGTCGTCGTACTCCATCAGTTTGTCGATGGTGCCATTGGGGGTGAGTTCAATGATACGGTTAGCCACGGTTTGGATGAATTCGTGGTCGTGGCTGGCGAAGAGAATATTGCCCTTGAACAGCTTCAGGTTGTTGTTGAAGGCTTGAATGCTTTCGAGGTCGAGGTGGTTGGTGGGGGTGTCCAGCACGAGGCAGTTGGCATTGCGCAGCTGCATACGGGCAATCATGCAACGCATCTTCTCACCACCACTGAGGACGTTGACCTTCTTCAGTACCTCCTCGCCCGAAAATAGCATACGTCCCAGATAGCCCTTCATGAACACCTCGTTGCCCTCGCCGTACTGCATCAACCAGTCGACGAGGTTCTTTTCCGACTGGAAGAAAGCGGTGTTGTCGAGTGGCAGATAGGCTTGGGTGATGGTGATGCCCCAGGAGAAGGTCCCCCCCTGTGCCTCACGGTTGCCCATGATGATTTCGAACAGGGCGGTCATGGCACGCGGGTCATGGCTGAGAAAGACCGTCTTTTGTCCCTTCTCGATATTAAAGGAAACGTTATCGAACAGCAAAGTGCCGTCTTCGGCCACAGCCTTCAGGTCCTGCACCTCAAGTATCTGGTTGCCCGGTTCGCGCTCCATCTGGAAGATGATGCCCGGATACTTGCGGGTCGAAGGACGTATCTCCTCCACGTTCAGTTTCTCCAGCATCTTCTTGCGGCTGGTCGTCTGCTTCGACTTGGCCACGTTGGCGGAGAATCGGCGGATAAACTCCTCCAACTCCTTGCGCTTCTCTTCTGCCTTGGCCTTCTGGTTCTGAGCCTGGCGCAGGGCCAGCTGGCTGGATTCGTACCAGAACGAGTAGTTACCGGCAAACATGGTCACCTTGCCGAAGTCAATGTCGATGGTGTGGGTGCAGACGGAGTCGAGGAAGTGACGGTCGTGACTGACCACAAGCACCGTCTGTTCAAACTCCGAGAGGTATTGCTCGAGCCACTGCACGGTGTCGAGGTCGAGGTCGTTGGTGGGCTCGTCAAGCAGCAAGTTGTCGGGGTTACCAAACAGAGCCTTGGCCAGCATCACGCGCACCTTCTCCTTACCCGAGAGTTCGCCCATCAGCTGGTTGTGCTTAGCTTCCTTTACGCCCAGGCCCGAGAGCAGGGCTGCGGCATCGCTCTCAGCCGTATAGCCGCCCATCTCGGCAAACTTATCCTCCAACTCCGCCACGCGGATGCCATCCTCGTCGGTGAAGTCGGTTTTGCAGTACAGCGCCTCGCGTTCCTTCATCACTTCCCACATGGTGGTATGGCCCATCAGAACTGTGTTCAGCACCGTCTCCTGGTCGTACTGGAAATGGTCCTGCGACAAGACGCTGAGTCGTTCGCCCGGTCCCATCTCGATGGTACCCTTATTGGGCTCCAGTTCGCCACTGATGGCCTTCAACAATGTGGATTTACCTGCGCCGTTAGCGCCTATCACTCCATAAATGTTGCCAGGAGTGAATTTAATATTTACATCTTTGTAAAGTACTCTTTTGCCAAACTGAATGGCAAGATTGGAAACTGTTATCATTTCTTAAGTGATTCGCTTACAAATTGAAAGGGCAATAGGTCTTTGACGCTCTCGACCACATGGGTGCCTCCGATGCCATAGAGAAGGACACGCACAGGTTCTTGATAGCGGTCTTCCACCTCCAGCATCACCTGGCGGCAGGCTCCACAGGGCGAGATGGGTTCGGGATGGTAGTGCCCGTTGGCAAAAGCGGCTATGGCCAGTGCCACAACAGGTTGTTCGGGATACATGTGCTGGGCATGAAAGATAGCTGTGCGTTCGGCACACAGGCCCAGCGGGTAGGAGGCATTCTCCTGATTGCTACCCGTAATGACGACGCCATTCTTGAGGCGCAGAGCTGCCCCGACCTGAAAACTGGAATAGGGAGAATAGCTGCTCTTTGTGGCCTCCTTCGCGGCTTCTATGAGTTCGCGGTCTTCAAGTCGAAGTTCATCCTCCTGATAGACGCAAACTTCGCTCTTAATCTCATACTTTTCCATATTGTGGCATTATTTTGCTGCAAAGATAGCGAATTTAAATTGAAAATTAAAAATTAGAAATTAAAAAATGCTATCTTTGCGCACAGAAACAAATGTTTTGGCACATGAAACGCACCCTTCTGCTCCTCTTCATATTCAATTTTCAATTTTCAATTTTCAATTTATTTGCCCAGCGTCCCAATCAAGCCTACTGGGACTACATCGAGCGATATCACAAGATGGCACAGGAACAGATGGCTCGCTACGGCATCCCCGCCAGCATCACGCTGGCACAAGGACTGCTGGAGAGCGGAGCCGGTAGGAGCGAGCTGGCCACTGAGGCCAACAACCACTTCGGCATCAAGGTCGGCACTGGGTGGACGGGACCCTATGTGGTGAAGAGCGACGACCGCCCCGACGACCGTTTCCGCAAATACAAATCAGTGAAAGAGAGCTACGAAGACCACGCCCAGTTTCTGATGAAGCCGCGCTACCAGAGCCTCTTCCGCCTCTCGAAGACCGACTACAAGGGCTGGGCATACGGGCTGAAACAATGCGGCTACGCCACCAACCCCACCTACGCCCAGCAACTCATCCATATCATCGAGACCTACAACCTGCACCAGTACGACTCGAAACACTCTGGCAAGCACAGTAGGCGGCTCAGCAAACACCCCTCCCCTACCGTCGTTTCGCCAAAGGCCACGCCGTCTTCGCGCGAACAGGCCCAGCAGGAGTTCTTTGCCTCCCACCCCGTCAACGTCTGCAACCGAAACTACTACATCGTAGTGCAGCCAGGCGACAATCTGCCCACACTGGCCAAGATGGTGGGCGTATCTAAGCGCAAGCTACTGAAGTACAACGAATTGCCAAAATCATACATACCCAAACCTGGCGACATCCTGTACTTGCAGAAGAAACGCTCACGGGCTGACAAGTCGTTCAAGGGCATTCCGCACACGGTGCAGGCCGGCGAATCGATGTACACCATCGCCCAGCGCTACGGCATCCGCCTCGAGAGTCTCTACAAACTCAACCATCTCGCTCCCGACTACGTGCCACAACCCGGCCACATGCTCCGACTCTACTGAAAAGAGGTCCTACTATGGTCGGGGCTTGGTCGACACGTCGACCAAGCTCCAACGATGCGTCGACGAAGCCTCGACGATACGTCAACGAAGCCTCGGTCCATCAACGCACGTATGTACGCACATACGCGGACATGCACGATTTTTTTTAAAAAGGAATAGGAAAATTTGGTGGTATGAAAAAAAGTTACTACCTTTGCAACGCTTTCGATACTAGGCAAATCGGGGTGTAGCGCAGTTGGTAGCGTTCCTGGTTTGGGACCAGGCGGTCGCCCGTTCGAGTCGGGTCGCCCCGACAACACTAAAAAGCCAGAGGGAAGACTATATGATCAAAGGCCTAAAGCTAAAAACAGCGAGAATCCTCCGTAGACTTCTACGGTGGTATTTCTCTAAGAATGCCCTACCCTACTGGTGCATTATTGCCATAGACAGCATCATCATTTTCTTATCGGGCTTAATCACCTTCTGGGTGTTCTACAGGTCGATGGTGCTATTGGAGCATCGGTTCGAAGTGCTGTGCACCCTGCTCATGCTTGTGGTGCTGAGTTATATCGGAACCCGCCTGTTCAGGACCTACTCAGGCATCATCCGTTTCTCGTCGTTCGTAGACCTCCTGCATGTGGCCTATGCCAATACGCTGACCGCATTGTTGGCCATAGGCGTATCGGAATATATGAATTGGAAAGGGATATATCTGCTGTCGGCCCTCTCGTACAAGCAAATCATCATCACCTTCATCGTGTCCACCTTCGCCATGTGGGGCTTAAGAATCCTTGTAAAGGCACTCTACGACGCATCCGCTACAGGCAACCAGACCATGGGGGTACTCATCTACGGAGCCCTCTCGGGCGGTGTAGGTCTGGCCAAGAACATACGTATGCTACGCCCCCGCAGGTTCATCCTGCGCGGCTTCATCTCACACGAAGAAAGCAAGAAGGTAAAGAACGTCCGTCTGATGGGCGAACCTGTTTACACCGCCGACGACGACCTGGAGACTATCATCAAGAAGAAACACATCCGTGCCATCCTGGTGAGTCCGTTGCGCATCGACGAATTCCGATTCAATCAGGAGATGCAGGACCGACTGATTGGTGCCGGGTGTAAAATATTCATGTCACAACCGGCCAAGGAGGCCAGCATCAAGGATGGACAAATCGCGGAAGACGAAATCAAGAACATACAGTTGAACGAAGTCTCCGTCGAAGACCTGCTTCCACGCTCGGAAATCAAGGTGGACCTGAAGTCCGTAGCCTCCCAACTGACGGGGAGGCGCATCCTGATAACCGGTTCGGCCGGCAGCATCGGTTCGGAAATCGTACGCCAGATTGCCACCTTTGAACCCGCAAAGATGATGCTCATCGACCAGGCCGAAACGCCAGAGCACGACATCCGCCTGATGATGGGACACGAATTTCCCGACGTAGAGGCGGAGACCATCGTCACCAGCATCTGTAACCAAAGCCGGATGGAGCACATCTTCAAGAACTTCCGTCCCGAATACGTATTCCACGCGGCCGCATACAAACACGTGCCGATGATGGAGAACAATCCCAGCGAAGCCGTCCTCAACAACGTCTATGGAACCCGGGTGATAGCCGACCTAAGCGCGAAATACGGAGTGGAAAAATTCGTCATGGTGTCCACCGACAAGGCCGTGAACCCGACAAACGTCATGGGCTGTTCGAAGCGCATCTGCGAAATCTATGTGCAAAGTCTGAACGAGAGACTGAGGGAAGAATCCATGAAGAAACATAATTCCGGAACAACGTTTATCTCCTCCACCCAGTTCGTCACCACTCGCTTCGGAAACGTTCTGGGGTCGAACGGTAGCGTGATACCCCTCTTCAGGGAACAGATAAAGAATGGCGGCCCCGTGACCGTGACCGACAAACGCATCGTCCGCTTCTTCATGCTGATTCCCGAAGCCTGCCAGCTGGTACTGGAAGCCGGAACGAAAGGGCGCGGCGGAGAAATCTTCGTGTTCGACATGGGAAAACCCGTGAGAATCGCCGACCTGGCCAAACGCATGATAGCCTTGTCGGGCGCAAAGGACGTGGAAATCAAATACACTGGTCTGCGCGAAGGCGAAAAATTGTACGAGGAAGTTCTCAACGAACTGGAGGGTACGAAACCCACGTTCCACGAAAAGATACGCATTGCATCCGTCCGCAGCTACAACTACGACGATGCCTGCAAGCAGATAGACGAGCTCATCGCCATAGCCAGGAACTATGACGATATGGCCACCGTTGCCAAGATGAAGGAAATCGTTCCGGAATACAAAAGCAACAACTCCATCTACGAAACTTTGGACAAATAAAACGCTCCCTGCACGACGCGTTTTCAGGCCTTCGAGATTTTTTACGACAAAAAATCCCGAAAAGATTTGGAATTGTCTTCGGTTTCCACTATTTTTGTAGCAACATTGGTTAACTTTAATACATAATACAATGACACCACAACACATTTCGGGCCTGAAACGCGAAGATTTTCAGGCCAAAATACAGGGCAAGGAGACCGACCTGTTTACCTTAGTAAACAATAACGGCATGGAAGTGGACATCACCAACTATGGTGGTGCTCTCGTGTCTATAATGGTACCCGACCGCGACGGCAAGTACGCCAACGTCGTTCAGGGCCACGACAACATCAAGGGCGTAGTGGAGAGCCCCGAACCCTTCCTGTCCACCCTGATCGGGCGCTACGGCAACCGCATCTGCAAGGGCAAGTTCACCATGAACGGCAAGGAATACACGCTGGCCATCAACAACGGTCCCAACTCGCTCCACGGCGGTCCCACGGGATGCCATGCCCGCGTTTGGGATGCCGAACAGATTAACGAGCGCGAACTTGTCCTGCGCTATACCTTTGCTTATTATGAGGAAGGTTTCCCTGGCGAACTGAAGATGACGGTGCGCTACTCGCTGACCGACGACAACGAATTGGTTATTGACTATCGCGGCATGACCAACAAGAAGACCATCGTGAACATGACCAATCACGGATTCTTCTCGCTCTCCGGTATTGCCAACCCCACCCCCGAAGCCACGAACGTCGTGCTGCGCATCAATGCCGACTTCTACGTGCCCATCGACGACACCAGCATCCCGACCGGCGAAATCCGCAAGGTTGAGGGCACACCCTTCGACTTCCGCACAGCGAAGCCCGTCGGACAGGACATCGACGCCGACAACGAACAGATAAAGAACGGCGCCGGCTACGACCACTGCTTCGTGCTGAACAAGCAGGAACCCGGCGAACTCTCGCTCGCTGCCGAGATGACCGAACCCGTAAGCGGACGTACCATGGAAGTCTGGACAACGGAACCCGGCGTGCAGTTCTACAGCGACAACTGGGCAACGGGCTATCCTGGCCAGCAGGGAGCCACCTTCCCCCGCCGCTCGGGTCTCTGCTTCGAGGCACAGCACTTCCCCGACAGCCCCAACCGTCCGTACTTCCCCAGCGTCGTACTCCGTCCGGGCGAGCTCTACACCCAGAAGACCATCTACAAGTTCGGTACCGACAGATAAATTGATAATTCATAATTGATAATTAAAAAACTATGAGTCAACAACAAAAACAATGGGGTGCCATCATCGTCATGATAGCCCTGTTCGCCATGATCGCCTTCGTGACGAACCTCTGTTCGCCCATGGGCGTCATCGTGAAGAACCAGTTCGGAACCACCAACTTCATGGCCATGATCGGCAACTACGGCAACTTCATGGCCTATCTGGTCATGGGCTTCCCCGCAGGTCTCATGATTAAGCACTGGGGCTACAAGCGCACTGCCCTCGTCGGCCTCCTGGTGGGCATCACCGGCATCATCGTCCAGTGGCTCTCGGGCTGGGGCGGCATGGCGGTTTACCTCATCGGCGCCCTCATCTCCGGCGGTTGCATGTGCATCCTCAACACCGTTGTCAACCCCATGCTCAACCTTCTGGGCGGCGGTGGCAACAAGGGCAACCAGCTCATCCAGACCGGTGGCGTGTTCAACTCCACCGCTGCCGTTGCCGTGTACATCATCATGGGTGCCCTCATCGGCGACGCAGCCAAGGCCAAGATCTCCGACGCCACACCTGCCCTGATGATCGCCCTCGCCATCTTCGTCATCGCCTTCATCGTCATCCTCTTCACCAAGATCGAGGAACCGCAGCAGGCAGCAGCCGTCAAGAAGACTGAGAAAGACCCGCACAGCGCCTTCTCCTTCCGCCACTTCAACCTCGGCATCCTCGCCATCGGTCTCTACGGTGGCGTCGAGATGGGCATCCCCGGCTACATCCTGCAGTATCTGACCGCAGCCGGCGACGCACCCACTCCGGGTCTCGGCATGGACGCAGCCTACGTAGGCACCCTGGCCTCCATCTACTTCCTCTTCATGCTCATCGGCCGTTTCATCGGAGCCAGCGTGGGCGGTAAGGTCAGCACCAAGGCCATGATCACCTTCGTCAGCACCTCGGCTGTCATCCTCATCCTCCTGGGCATCTACCTGCCCACCACCACCACAGTCAGCGTTCCCGGCATCGACTACACCAACATGGCCATTCTCTGGGGCGACGTGCCCGTCGGCATCTTCTGCTTCCTCCTCGTCGGCCTCTGCGCCAGCGTCATGTGGGGCGGCATCTTCAACCTCGCCACCGAGGGCCTGGGCAAGTACACCGCCATCGCCTCCGGCGCCTTCATGACCATGGTCTGCGGCTTCGCCATCATGGTGGGCATCCAGGGCCTCGTAGCCGACTGGACAGGCTCCTACCTCACCTCCTACTGGGTACCTCTGGCTTGCGCCATCTACATCCTCTACTACGCCCTCATCGGCTCGAAGAACGTCAATACGGATATACCCGTGGATTGAGTTGAAAATTGAAAGTTGAAAGTTGAAAGTTAGGCTACGCCCATGCAAGAAGGTCAAGACATAAGAACAAAAAGCAAGGTTACGCCCATGCAAGAAGGCCAAGGCATAAGAACAAAAAGCAAGGCTTTTGCCATACGAATTGTAAATATGTCGCGTTTTCTTCAAGAAGAAAAGCATGAGTTTGTACTTTCAAAGCAAGTATTGAGAAGCGGAACGAGCATTGGAGCGAACATCCGTGAAAGCAAGAATGCCGAAAGTACACCTGACTTCATCCATAAACTGGAGATTGCACTCAAGGAATCAGACGAAACGGAATATTGGTTAGAAATACTCCACGAGACAGAGTTCATCTCTGATCGCATATTTGAATCAATGATTGCCGACAACAAGGAATTAACCGCCATGCTGACAAGCATCATCAAAACATCAAAAGAGAGAAACAAATAAATTAATATAGTTATTAACCATGAAAGTTGGAACGCGGAAGCCCAAAACTTTCAACTTTCAACTCTGGAACGCGGAAGCCCAAAACTTTCAACTTTCAACTTTCAACTTTCAACTTAAAAGGATGAAACTAACAATCGAAGATGTTCGGAGTCGCTTCATCAAGCACTTCGACGGAAGCACTGGAAACGTCTATGCCTCTCCTGGCCGTATCAACCTCATCGGTGAGCACACCGACTACAACAACGGTTACGTATTCCCCGGAGCCGTTGAGCAGGGCATGATAGCCGAGCTAAAGGCCAACGGCACCCGCAACGTCCGCGCCTACTCCATCGACCTGAAGGACAAAGTGGAGTTCTCGCTCGACGATGAGAAGGGACCCAACGCCACCTGGGCACGCTACATCTACGGCGTTTGCCGCGAGATGATGGCACTGGGCGTTCCCGTACAGGGCTTCAACACCGCCTTCGCAGGCGACGTACCCCTCGGTGCCGGCATGTCCTCAAGTGCCGCACTGGAGAGCACCTTCGCCTTCGCACTCAACGACATGTTCGGCGACAACAAGATCGACCGCATGGAACTGGCCAAGGTCGGCCAGCGCACCGAACACAAGTACATCGGCTGCAACTGCGGCATCATGGACCAGGCCATCTCCTGCCTCGGCAAGGCAGGCCACCTCATGCGCATGGACTGCCGTTCCGGCGAGATTGCCTACTTCCCCTGGGAACCCAAGGGCTACAAGCTGATGCTCGTCAACTCCTGCGTCAAGCACGAACTCGCAGGCTCGCCCTACAACGAGCGCCGTCTGCAGTGCGAGCACGTGGCTGAGGTCATCAAGAAGCACCATCCCGAAGTGGACACCCTGCGCGATGCCAACATGGAGATGCTCGACGAGGTGAAAGGCGAAATCAGCGAGGTTGAGTACAAGCGCGCCCGCTACGTCATCGGCGAAATCGACCGCGTGCTGGCAGTCTGCGATGCCCTGGAGAAGGGCGACTACGAACTCGTAGGCCAGAAGATGTACGAGACCCACTACGGCCTCAGCAAGGAGTACGAAGTTAGTTGCGAAGAACTTGACTTCTTGAACGACGTTGCTAAGGAAGAGGGCGTCACCGGTTCGCGCATCATGGGCGGCGGCTTCGGCGGCTGCACCATCAACCTCGTAGCCGAGGAGATGTACGACCACTTCAAGGAAGTCGTACAGCAGCGCTTCCAGGAGAAGTACGGCAAGAAGCCCATCGTCATCGACGTTGTCATTGGTCCGGGTGCACGCCGTCTTTTGTAATTGACAATTGAGAATTGAGAAGTCCCGCCCTTCCTACACTTGGAGGAGCGGGATTTTTTATCTCGTTTCGGAAGCCTGAACGGAGGTAAACAAAGAAGACTCTCCCCCTCACTTGGCAATTCGTCACAAAGAAACGTGTCATTGGCAAGGTTTTTGTAAGTAGGAAAGTGAGAAAAACTGTAAAATTATGAGCAAAGATATCAAAGACACCGAAAACACGGAGAACAGGGAAGAAATGGAGACCACAGCCAACGAGGAAAACCTGAACCCGCAGAACGAACAGGAAACCACGGAGACCGCAGAGGATACCGTCGAGGAAACTATTGAGGACAAGTTGGCAGTTGCCGAGGCCCGCATAGCCGAACTGGAGAAGGAACGCCTGTACAAGCAGGCCGAGTTTGACAACTATCGCAAGCGCATCATCAAGGAGAAGGCTGAGCTGATATTGAACGGCGGTCGCAAGGTGCTGGAGGCCATGCTGCCCGTCATCGACGACCTGGAGCGCGCACTGCAGCACATGCAGTCGGCCGAAGACGTCGAGGCCGTAAAGGAAGGTGTTGACCTCATCTATAAGAAATTCCTGAAGGTGATGGAGACGCAGGGCGTGACGCAGATGAAGACGGAGGGAGCCGACTTCAACACCGACTTCCACGAGGCCGTCACCCAGTTCCCCGCCCCATCGGACGAACTGAAGGGCAAGGTCATCGATTGCACCGAGAAGGGCTATATGCTGAACGACACCGTGCTCCGATTCGCAAAAGTTGTTGTAGGTATTTAAGAGGAGTATAGGTTATGGCAAAAAGGGATTATTACGAGGTGCTGGGCGTCCAGAGAAACGCTACACCACAGGAGATAAAGGCTGCCTACAAGAAGATGGCCATCAAGTACCACCCCGACCGCAACCCCGGCAACAAGGAGGCCGAGGAAAAGTTCAAGGAGGCGGCCGAGGCCTACGACGTGCTGCACGACGAGCAGAAGCGCGCCCGATACGACCAGTTCGGCCACGAAGGCCTGAACGGCATGGGCAGCGGTTTCGGCGGTGGCGCCGGCATGAACATGGACGACATCTTCTCCATGTTCGGCGACATCTTCGGCGGCCGGATGAACATGGGCGGAGGCGGCTTTGAATTCAACTTCGGCGGCTTCGGCGGCGGAGGCGGTCGCGGCCAGCAACAAGTGTATCGCGGCAGCGACCTGCGCCTGAAGGTGAGTCTGACGCTGAACGAGGTGGCTACGGGTGTGACGAAGAAATTCAAGGTACGCAAGAACATCACCTGCGACCACTGCCACGGTTCGGGGAGCGAGGACGGACAGACCCAGACGTGCCCGACGTGCGGCGGCAAGGGCTACACCGTTCGCACCGTGAACTCGATGTTCGGACGCATGCAGACGCAGCAGGCCTGCCCCACTTGCGGAGGCGAGGGCCACACCATCAAGAACAAATGTACAAAGTGCCACGGCGAGGGCGTCATCACAGGCGAGGAGCTCGTGGAGGTGAAGATTCCCGCAGGCGTGGCCGACGGCATGGTGGTCACCGTACCCCAAAAGGGTAACGCCGCCAAGCGCAATGGCGTGCCGGGCGACATACAGGTGTTTATCGAGGTGCAGTCGCACAAGGATTTCGTGCGCGAGGAACAAAATCTCGTCTACAACCTGCTGCTCGACGTGCCCACGGCCACACTAGGCGGCACGGTGGAAGTCCCCACGCTGGACGGCAAGGCCCGTATCAAGATAGAACCTGGCACACAGCCCGGCAAGGTGGTTCGCCTGCGTGGCAAGGGTCTACCTGCCGTTCAAGGCTACGGCTACGGAACGGGCGACCTTATTGTCCACATCAGTGTCTACATTCCCGAAACGCTCTCGCGCGACGAGAAGCAGGCGATGGAACGCTTTGCCCAAAGCGACAACTTCCGCCCTAGCGAGTCATGCAAAACAAAGATATTTGAGAAGTTCAAGAGTTTGTTTCATTAACTCATGCAATATTCCGAAGCGATAGCGTTTCTTTTCGATGTAGCCCCGCTGTTCCAGAACATCGGTGGCGGAGCCTACAAGGAAGGCCTCAGCAACACGCTGGCCCTGGACGAGTACTTCGGCCATCCGCATTGTGCATACCAGACCATCCACGTCAGCGGCACTAATGGCAAGGGCTCCGTCAGCCACACCCTCGCGGCCATACTCCAATCCGCAGGCTACCGCGTGGGGCTGTACACCAGTCCCCACCTTGTGGACTTCCGCGAGAGGATTCGCGTCAACGGCCAGATGATTCCCGAGCAGCGCGTCGTGGACTTCGTGACGGAGCTGAAAGCCTCTCCATTTGCGGAGAGATTGGAGGGCGGCTTTTCCTTCTTCGAACTCACCACAGCCCTGGCCTTTCTCTACTTCAAGGAACAGCAGGTGGATATCGCCATCATTGAGGTAGGTCTGGGCGGACGCCTCGACTGCACCAACATCATCACCCCCATCCTCTCCGTCATCACCAACATCAGCTTCGACCACACACAGTTCCTGGGCCACACGCTGGAACAAATTGCACGCGAAAAGGCCGGAATCATTAAGCAAGGCATCCCCGTCGTCATCGGCGAAACGGGAGGCCATGATGCAGTGCGCCAGGTTTTTCTCGACAAAGCCCTCGAAATGGGAGCCCCTATAACATTTGCCGACGAACAAGTCCTCCAGCCCATTGACGTGGAGCCGGAACTGAAAGGCCTTTGCCAGCAAAAAAACACGGCCACCATCCTAACTGCCATAAACGCTTTATTCCCCCTGTCTCCCGAAGCCATTCGCGAGGGATTTGCCCACGTCTGCTCGCTCACGGGCCTCATGGGGCGGTGGCAGAAGTTGCAGGCCCATCCCACCGTAGTCTGCGACACCGGCCACAATCCGGCCGGACTCCAATACATCGCCACACAGCTGAACACAATTATCAATGCTCAACATTCAAAGGGAAAGGGGCAATTAAGGATCGTGCTCGGTATGGCTGGCGACAAAGACGTGCGTAACTCCCTCTCCCTACTGCCCCAGCAGGCGACCTACTACTTCACTCAAGCCTCGGTGCGGCGCGCCATGCCAGCAGCAGAGATTGCCGAACTGGGCCACAAACTGGGACTCGAAGGGCAGCCCTACCCCAGCGTCGACCAAGCCTACAGCGCAGCTCTGACCGATGCCGACGAGTCGGACTTCATCTTCGTCGGCGGCTCCTCGTTTGTCGTGGCGGACTTGCTGAGACTACTCCACTTTTAGGATGTTTCAAACTTATTCATTTTTGTTTCATCGGTAGAATTCGAGATGTCGTATTTCCTATTCATATCTATTAATTCATTATCTTTGTCGACAAAAAAAACATGAATTAAATACCAACTATCATGAAACAAATCTTACTCACATCGTTGTTTCTCTATTTCCTGCCTATGCTTTCGGTTCGTGCAGAGGTGGACCCTAACTTCTACATCTATCTTTGCTTCGGCCAATCCAATATGGAAGGTAACGCCAAGTCCGAAAGTATCGACAATTACGTCGATTCGCGCTTCAAAATGCTGGCCACATGTGATTTTGATAACCCACAGCGTAACCTGGGACAATGGTACACGGCCAAGGTGCCCATCGTAAACCCGGCTGGCGGACTGGGTCCCTCGGACTATTTCGGCCGCACCCTCGTTGCCGCATTGCCCAAAGAGGCCAAAGTAGGCGTTGTGGCCGTAGCTATGGGCGGCAGTCCCATCGAGATGTTCGACAAAGACT
The DNA here is from genome assembly GCA_905234735.1 of uncultured Bacteroidaceae bacterium. Taxonomy (GTDB): domain Bacteria; phylum Bacteroidota; class Bacteroidia; order Bacteroidales; family Bacteroidaceae; genus Physcousia. The sequence goes on from CAJOJA010000007.1 coordinate 75,763, forward strand.
TGTATGAACAGAAACTGGCCGACAACCCGAATGAATGGTGGGCCATCCTGGCTCGGCAGCACTACGACAGCAATCCCTACAAACGCCTCATCGACATGGGCAAGAAGGCCCAGGAGGTTGGTGTCATCAAAGGCATCCTTCTCCATCAGGGATGCTCGAACAACGGCGATTCGAAATGGCCAGAGATGGTAAAGAAAATCTATCAGGATATGCTCTCCGACCTGGGTTTGGAGGCCAAGGACGTACCCCTGTTTGTCGGCGAGACCCTCCGTGAAGACCAGGGTGGAGCCTGCTGGTATCACAACACCGTCGTGGCCAAGATGCCCAAGGTTGTTCCCACGTCCCACGTAATTTCCTCCCAAGGCTGTCCAGGCAACGGAACTGACCCCTGGCATTTCTCAGCTATGGGGTACCGCATGATGGGCAAGCGTTACGCCTTTGAGGCCCTGAAAGTCATGGGGGTACCCACTATAAAAGACGAAGAATATAACCTACCCAATAATCTAAAAAAGTTTTTCACTGTCACCAGCCTGACGGCAGACGTGGACAGCGTGCTTACACTGAGAAAAGGTCGCAGCCAGCGCGTAAACGTGACCGCCACCTTCATGGACGGCCACAGCGAGGACGTAACCAAGGAGGTCCAGTTCTCAGGCCCTGAGTTCCTCTCCTTCAACGGCAACATTGTCCGAGTTACAGGAGAAGGCTGTGGGGAGGTCGTCATCAGCTACCCCGACTTCACGGGAGCCACTTGCGAGACTCACTTCACCCTGACCACTGGACAGGCCGTGGGCATCGGTGACGTTGTATCATCCACGCACAATCCAGAGCACATCTACAACCTACAGGGCCAACGCGTTAAAAGTCCTGTCAAGGGCATATTCATCATCAATGGCCGGAAGGTCGTAACATGTAACAACTAACCCATATCCGCGTTATGAAACGAACAAAACTTTACCTCCTGTTACTAATTGTCTCCATGGCCGCCACCGGCCAGACCCTGACCGAATGGGACGACGTGAACGTTACCGAACTCAACCGGCTGAGAGCCCACACTTTGGACATCCCCGTCGGCGACGCTTCGACGGCAGCAAACGCTTATACACCAACAAATGCGCTGGAGGCTTCACCCTGGTTCCTGAGCCTGAACGGAACCTGGAAGTTCCAATGGGTAGGCACACCGGCTCAGGCCAGCAAGACGTTCTTCCGTGACGCGTTCAACGCTGCTTCGTGGGACGACATAGAAGTGCCTTCAGCATGGCAGGTTTATGGACTCCGACACGGAAAGTCGTGGGACAAACCGCTATACTGCAATACAGGATACCCCTTCAGCTACGACAGCAACACCTGGAGCGTTATGGCCGAACGGCCGGGATGGTTCACCTATACAGGAACAAAGAAGAATCCTGTAGGTTCGTATCGACGCGAGTTCACCCTACCCGATGACTGGCAGGGACGCGACATCTTCCTGCGCCTGAACGGATGCGGTCACGGCTACTACGTCTGGATTAACGGTGAATTCGTCGGCTATGCCGAGGATTCATACCTGCCCAGCGAGTTCAATGTTACAGACAAGTTGCGGGCAGGAACAAACAACATTGCGATTCGGGTCTATCGCTTCACATCGGGCTCGTTTCTTGAATGCCAGGACTATTGGCGACTGACGGGTATCACTCGCGACATTTTTCTGTGGAGCGCCCCCAAGACGCGAATCGGAGATTTCTTCTTCCGCACCACAGCCCTGAATGCCGGCAACACCGAGGCGGAGGCTAAACTCAGCATCGACATCAGCGGTGAAGCACCGCTAAATGCAACACTCGAAGCCGAACTGCGCGACGGCGGCAATGTATTGAGCACGAAAAAGACGAGCGTGACAAAGATAGGCCGCGTGGAGATGACCTTCTCCGGCATTTCCGGCATTGAGGCATGGAGTGCCGAGCATCCCCGACTTTATGACATGGTACTGACCCTGAAAAACGGCGACGGTTCGACGGATACACGCGTACTGAAAGTCGGTTTCCGCACTGTCAGTGTCCGGGCAGACGGAGCCCTGCTGGTCAACGGCAATCGCGTCATCTTTCATGGCGTAGACCGCCATAGTTTCAGCGAGAAGGGCGGTCGCACACTGACGAAAGAGGAGATAGAAACCGACCTTCTACAGATGAAGCGTCTGAACGTGAATGCAATCCGCACCTCACACTACCCCAACAATCCCTACCTTTATGACCTCTGCGACCGACTGGGCCTCTACGTTTTGGCTGAGGCCGATGTCGAGTGTCACGGCAACATGGGACTGTCGAGCCAAGAAGCCTTTCGCCATCCGATGGTGGAGCGCAACGTCCGCCATGTCCTGACCCTGCGCAACCACGCTGCCATTATCATTTGGAGTGGCGGTAACGAGAGTGGTGGCGGCGACAACTTCCACACGGTCATGGACAGCATCCAGGCCCTCGACCCCACCCGACTGACCCACTATGAGGGCAACAGCACATGGAGTTCGATGACCAGCACGATGTACGGCAATCTGGAATGGATGGAGAGCATCGGTCGCGAACGTCTGCAAGACTACCAAAGCGGGAAGAAGGGCATCCGTCCCCATGTCCAGTGCGAAAACACCCACGCCATGGGCAACTCTATGGGCAACCAGCGCGAGTTCTTTGACATCTACGAAAAATATCCCGCTATGGCCGGCGAATTTGTATGGGACTGGAAGGACCAGGGTTTGAAGGTGGGCAGCGATATGCAAAGCCTCACCTTCTCGGCCCCCGGACGCAACCAACGGACCGACATCCGCTCGACACTGGACATCTCAAAAGGGGAATACTGGGCCTATGGCGGCGACTTCGGCGACCTGCCCAACGACGGCAACTTCAATTGCAATGGCGTAGTCCTTGCCGACAACAGCCCGACGGCCAAGAGCTACAATATGAAGAAGATATACCAGCCCATCGACTTCGTTATGAAGGACAGCCTGGGCGGCGTGTTCATCTTGAAAAGTAAACTGCAGCAGCGAACTCTTGACGACCTCAATGTGTCCTATACCATTCTCGAGGACGGTATAGCTGTAGCCAACGGCCAGCTGGACGACATCAACATTGGCATTGGCGAAACAAAGACGGTGACCCTGACCGAAGTCAAGAACGTGGTGACCGCTCCGGCAAAGCCCGAGGCAGAATATTTTATCCGTTTCTCCGCCACACAGAAACAGGCAACGGAATGGGCTGAAGCAGGTTTCGAAGTGGCCAGCGAGGGATTCCGCCTGCGCCAGGACACCGGCCGCAAACCCTATACCGCCCAAGCCACAGGAACCAGCCTGACGACAAGCGGAAACAGTAGCCGAGTGACGGTGACAGGCGAGAACTTCAGCGTGTTGTTCCAAAACGGCGTACTCAGCAAGTACACTGTAGGCGAGCGCTCCATGCTGGCTGCCCCACTCACCTTCCAAGCCTTCCGCGTGCCGACGGACAACGAAGGCGGCCGGGCTAGCACCTACGACGATATGGGACTTCGCTCACTGGCGCTGACCGCCGGCAAGTGGGAAGTGAACAAAGCCGAGGACGGACAGAGCGTTGACGTGGCCATCACAAACACCTACAAGGGCCAGAACAGCACCACGTTCACCGTCCGTGAGCACTTCCTGATTCTGGCTGATGGCTCCATCACCGTAAACGCCATGTTCGACCCGTCGCCAAAGGGAAGCGAACTGCCCCGACTGGGCCTGCGCACCCAACTGCCTCAAGGCGCAGAAAACGTGCGTTGGCTGGGCCGAGGTCCGTGGGACAGCTATGTTGACCGAAAGGAAGCGTGCCACGTTGGCCTCCACCACACCCTTGTGGCCGACGAATGGACAAACTACGTAAAGCCTCAGGAACAAGGTAACAAGGAAGAAGTACGCTGGATAGCTGTGACCGATGATGAAGGCCAGGGCCTGCTCGTCGTTGCCCCCTACCAGATGGCTGCAAGCGTGGGACATTGGCGCCCCGAAGACATCTACACCAACCGCGACAATCGTAAGCGCCATCCGAGCGAAGTTTCCTTCTGTAAGGAGACGGTACTGAACCTCGATGCCTATAACCGGGCCCTGGGCAACGCCAGTTGCGGCCCCGACGTAATCGAGAAGTACAAACGTCGTTCCGAGAAGACACAATTCTGTTTCACCATTCTCCCTCTGACAACACCGCTGACCGACGGACAGTTGGCCGAACGCGCACGCTTTGCTTCGCCCGTTTCCGCCCCCGTCAACATTAGTTCCGAAAAGGGCCGCGTCACACTTTCATGCACAGATTCTGATGCCACCATCCACTATTCGGTAAACGGTGGTGAGGAACAAATCTATACAGGGCCTTTCGACCTGCAGAAGGGAGGACTTGTTGTGGCTTACAGTACAGCCGAAGGACGATACACAGGCCCCACGAACGAACAACTCATAGAATATTACCTGAGCAAAAGCAGCTGGACGGTATATAGCGTCAGCAGCCAGCAAGGAGGCAACGAGAAGGTTCAAAACGTCATCGACGAAGACCCGGGCAGCATCTGGCACACCCAGTACAATCCCTCAAAACCCACCTGCCCCCACGAAATCGTGATTGACATGAAGAAGTTCTACCGCATCGCACAGTTCACCTACCAGGGTCGCGAAGATGGTCAGAACGGCCGTGTGGCCAACTACGAGTTGTATGTCAGCACCAATCCCACCGTCTGGGGGCCGCCCGTTGCCACGGGAACGTTGCTGAACACGTCGGACCTCCAGAAGGTGGACCTCCCCAGCCGTCCCGTAGGTCGCTACTTCCGCTTCATCGTCACTTCTACCCACGACAATCAAGGCTACGCCTCGGCCGCCGAACTGGGTATCGTGCCTGAGGAGGAAGTATCAAATCCCGGTACGCTCACCTCGTCCATTCCCACGACCTCTGCATACTATTATTTGCGCGATAAGGTTTCCGGACTCTTCCTCCACTATTCCGCAGGCAACAATCAGGGGGACTTTGCACTGGGGGCTGTCAGCACGGAAAACACGGATGACCTGAGCTACCGCTTTCAGTTCGGCAAGGTGACAGGCTACACCGCCTACTACACCATTCGTTCGCAGAGTCCCTCCCGTTATATGGTGGTCGACAACCGTAACATCAACTGCAGCGAGACACGCGACGTCTCAGCCCACAACCAATGGATTCTGCTTGAGCAAATGGAGGATGGCTACATCCGCCTGCGCGGGGCCGAGAAGGACAAATTGTACTTCAACTTCGACACCAATACCGAGGGAGCACACGTCTATGCCAATAAGACGAAAGGTGCTGAGTTCGAAGCCATCCGTTCCAATCAGATTGATCGCGTTGTGCCCGTCGTTGACATCCCCGCCGATGCGCAAACCGAAACCTATTTCGACCCCCAGGGCCGTCGTGTTGCCGTTCCTTCTCATCGAGGCATATACATCACCAACTCGGGGCACAAGTTTTGCAAATAGCTGACCTAAAAACAGGTCCTAGACCTCTTTTTTGAATACTCGCATTAGGAAAAGTCGAAATAAATTTGGCTTTTCGCCTGATTTGTGCTAAATTTGTGAGGTTTAAGTGCATTTTGCGCGCATATACAATTAACTAACTACTATAAAAACACGTCATGAAAAGAACCTTGAAAACAGCGTTCCTCGGTTTAGCAACGGCTGCCCTCCTGGCATCGTGCTGCAGCAAGAAGGACGCTAAGGCCGAACTGGCCTCGGGACTGAATCCCGCAGACTTCGAGAGTGTAATCAACGGTAAACAGACAGCCCTGTACACCCTGCGCAACAACAACGGCATGGAGGTGTGCATCACCAATTTTGGCGGTCGCGTGGTCAGCATCATGGTGCCCGACCGCGACGGTAACATGAAGGATGTGGTGCTGGGCTACGACAATGTGGCTCAGTATGCCGACTCCGAAAACTCGCCCAGCGACTACGGAGCAAGCATTGGCCGCTATGCCAACCGCATCAGCCAGCACTCGTTCCAGATTGGCGAGGAGACCTTCGAACTCGTCCCCAACGACGGCGACAACTGTCTGCACGGCGGTCCAACGGGATGGCAGTACCAGGTGTATGAAGTGGTGGACTACACCGGAGCTAACCTTACGCTGAAAATGGTAAGCCCCGACGGCGACAACGGATTCCCCGGCGAGGTGACCGCCTACACGACCTATCGCATCCAAGACGACAACACCCTGGACATCACCTGGGAAGCTACTACCGACAAGGAGACCGTCATCAACCAGACGAACCACTGCTACTTCAACCTGAACGGACGCTTCGAAGACGTGGGCACGAACATGGAGCTGTACGTGAATGCCGACTCGTTCACTCCCTCCGACACCAAGTACATCCCCACGGGTGAGATTCTGCCGGTAGAGGGTACTCCCTTCGACTTCCGTCAGGCTCGCGTATTGGCTGAAGTGGTGGACGACGACAGTTTTGAGCAAATCAAGAATGCTGGTGGCATAGACCACAACTTCTGCCTGAACACCTACAAGGACGGCAAGGGCGACGACACACAGGTGTGCGCCAGTCTCTACAGCCCCGAGACGGGCATTCTGCTTGAGGTCTTCACCAACGAACCGGGCATACAGGTCTACACGGGCAACTTCCAGGGCGTGGGCCGCGACAAGGACATCTTGCGCAAGCACGGCCTGAAGTATCCGAAGCACGTGAGTGTATGCCTGGAGAGCCAGAAGTACCCCGACACACCGCACCATCCCGAATGGCCGACGGCCAACCTGAAGCCGGGTGAGAAGTACTTCAGCCACTGCGCTTATAAGTTCAGCATCCGCTAACCCCTTAAAAGTTAAACTTTAAACCTTATAAAAAATGAACTGGAATTCAACTGAATTCATCTGGCTCGACTGGGCGGTACTCGCCATCGGCCTGATTGGTGTGGTATGGGCAGTATACCACGCTATCGTGAAGGACAAGAAAGCCCAGAAGGGCGAAGACTCAAGCGCTTACCTCTTCGGTAAGGGCGAACCCTGGTATGTAATCGGTATGGCTATCTTTGCCGCCAACATCGGATCGGAGCATCTGGTAGGTCTGGCCGGTACGGGTGCCAAGAGCGGTGTGGGCATGGCCCACTGGGAGATGCAGGGCTGGATGATTCTCATCCTCGGCTGGCTGTTCGTTCCCTTCTATCAGCTGCTGATTAACAAGATGGGCAAAATCATTACGATGCCCGACTTCCTGAAGTTCCGCTACACGAAGCGCACAGGCTACTGGCTGTCGGTGATCACCCTGGTGGCTTACATCCTGACGAAGGTGAGCGTGACCGCCCTGACAGGTGGTATCTTCTTCAAGTATCTCTGGGGCCTGAACTTCTGGTACGGAGCCATCGGTCTGATTCTCATCACCGCCGTGTTCACCGTATTCGGTGGCATGAAGGGTGTGATGACCCTCTCCAGCATCCAGACTCCCATCCTCATCATCGGTTCGTTCCTCGTGCTGTTCCTGGGTCTTGCCACCCTGGGCGGCGGCAGCATTGCCGAAGGTTGGACCAGCATGATGGACTACTGCGGACAGTTGAACAACGGCTACGGAACCACCCACATGTTCCACTGGGAGGAGGGCGACTCGATGTACGCTGAATACCCGGGCTTCGTGGTGTTCCTGGGCGCCTGCATCATCGGTTTCTGGTACTGGTGTACCGACCAGCACATCGTTCAGCGTGTACTGGGTCAGGTGCCTGGTGAGGACAATGCCGAGGTGATGAAGCGTGCCCGCCGCGGTACCATCGCCGCCGGTTTCTTCAAGGTGCTCCCCTGCTTCATGTTCCTCATCCCTGGCATGATTGCCGCTGCCCTGGCAGAGAAGGGTGCCTTCCAACTGCAAGAGACCGACGCTGCCTTTGCCATCATGGTGCAGCAGGTGCTGCCCGCCGGCATCAAGGGCATCGTGACCATCGGTTTCATCTGCGCTCTGGTGGCTTCGCTGGCTGCCTTCTTCAACAGCTGCGCAACGCTGTTCGTGGAGGACTTCTACAAGCCTCTGAAGCAGGGTCTGAGCGAGGCTCACTACGTGTTCACAGGCCGCGTGGCTACCGTCGTTGTGGTTATCCTCGGCTTTGCCTGGCTGCCCATCATGATGGGTATGGACACGCTGTACAACTACCTGCAGGGCATCCAGTCGCTGCTGGCACCCGCTATGGCTGTTGTGTTTGCCTGCGGTATCCTCAGCAAGAAGGTTACCCCCAAGGCAGGTGAGTACACCATGATTGTGGGCTTCCTCATCGGTATGGTTCGTCTGGTCACCAACGTCTTCACCGACACTGGTCGCGCCACGATGGAGGGTGCCTTCTGGGAGAACACCACGTGGTTCTGGCAGACCAACTGGCTCGTATTCGAGTGCTGGCTGCTGGTGTTCCTGCTGGTATTCATCTATGCCGTTTCTCTGTTCACCCCTGCTCCCAGCAAGGAACAGATTGATGCCATCACCTTCACCTCCGACTTCAAGAAGAGCATCAAGGAGAGCTGGGGCGCATTCGACATCATCGGCACCCTGGTGGTCGTTGGCCTCTGCGCCACCTTCTATTGGTATTTCTGGTAAATGAATAAGCACAGAGAACGCAGAGGAGACTGAGAACACAGAGACAGAGACATAAAGGAGACATAACAGAGAAAGATGATTGCACAGGAGAGACTGGAACAACTGAATATAATATCAGAGGCCATCATCGGTGCAGCGATAGAGGTTCACAAATATCTCGGACCAGGATTACTCGAGTCTGTCTATGAAATATGTCTCGTAGAAGAAATGGAACAAAGAGGTTTGAAAGTACAGCGGCAGGTAAGACTACCTTTATATTACAAAGGACAAATAACCGACAAGTATTTCATTATCGACCTCCTTATAGAAAACGAGATTATTGTGGAATTGAAATCAGTGGATAGGGTTACCAACGTCTATGGACATCAACTCATGACATATATGAAGCTGACAAACAAAAATCTTGGTTTACTCATAAACTTTAATGTTCCACGTTTGATTGACGGAATTACTCGCAAAGTCAATGGTTGACTTCCCCTATACAGCTCTGTGTGCTCTGTCTTCTCTGTGTGCTCTGTGCATAAACATGAAATGATTATGTTAGAAGAACTCAAACAAAAAGTTTTCAAGGCCAACCTTGACTTGGTTAAGCAGGGATTGGTCATCTTCACTTGGGGCAACGTTTCGGGTATCGACCGTGAGAAGGGCCTCGTTGTCATTAAGCCCTCGGGCGTCAGCTACGACGACATGAAGGCCGAGGACATGGTGGTCGTTGACCTGGAGACAGGCAAGGTGGTAGAGGGCGACCTCAACCCATCGAGCGACACCCCCACGCACCTCGTGCTCTACAAAGCATTCCCCAACATCCAGGGCGTGGTCCACACCCACTCCACCTACGCCACCGCCTTCGCACAGGCTGGTCGCGACATCCCCAACATCGGCACCACACACGCCGACTATTTCTATAAGGATATCCCGTGCACGCGTGACATGACGAAGGAAGAGGTAGAGGGACAGTACGAGCTGGAGACGGGCAACGTCATCGTGGACGAAATCCTGAACATCCGCAAGATTAATCCCGACCACACGCCTGCCGTGCTGGTGAAGAACCACGGACCCTTCTCCTGGGGCACCTCTCCCGACAATGCCGTCTACAACGCCAAGGTCATGGAGCAGTGCGCAAAGATGGCCTTCGTAGCCTTCAGCGTAAATCCCGACCTGACCATGAACCCCCTGCTCGTAGAGAAGCACTACAACCGCAAGCATGGACCCAACGCGTACTACGGTCAAAAAGGACAAAAGCATTAAACCTTAATTACTAACCATAGACCCATTGCCCCTGTTAGGTCTTCCCCCATTATGAGGGGATAAGAGGGGGGCCGAATTATGTTTGAAAATTATGAAATTTGGTGGGTGACTGGTGCACAGTTGCTCTACGGAGGCGATGCAGTCATCGCAGTTGACGCACACTCAAAGGAAATGGTCGAGGGCCTGAACGCCAGCGGCAACATTCCCGTGAAGGTTATTTACAAGGGCACAGCCAACAGCTCGAAGGAAGTAGAGCAGGTGATGCTGGCTGCCAACAACGACGAGAAGTGTATCGGTATCATCACCTGGATGCACACCTTCTCGCCTGCCAAGATGTGGATCAAGGGTCTGCAGCAGTTGCAGAAGCCCATGCTCCACTTCCACACACAGTACAATGCCGAGATTCCCTGGGCTACGATGGACATGGACTTCATGAACCTGAACCAGTCGGCTCACGGCGACATCGAGTTTGGTCACATCTGCACCCGCATGCGTGTTCCTCGCAAGGTGGTTTGCGGTTACTGGAAGGACGAGCAGGCTCAGAAGCAGATTGCCGTCTGGGCTCGCGTGGCTGCCGGTGTGGCTGATGCCCACAACGTACGCTGCCTGATGTTCGGTATGAACATGAACAACGTAGCCGTTACCGACGGCGACCGCGTGGAGTTCGAGCAGCGTCTGGGTTACCACGTTGACTACTATCCCGTCAGCAGCCTGATGGAGTACCTGAAGGCCGTTTCCGACGAAGAGGCCGACGCTCTGGTTCACGAGTACAAGCGCCTGTACACCATCAAGATTGACGAGTCGGGCGAAGAGGTTTACTGGGAGAAGGTGAAGAACGCCGCCAAGGCCGAAATCGCCATCCGTCGCGTCCTGAAGGATGAGGGTGCTACCGCCTTCACCACCAACTTCGACGACCTGGGCGATGCCAACATCGACGCTCCCGACTTCTTCGGCTTCGACCAGATTCCCGGTCTCGCTTCTCAGCGCCTGATGGCCGAGGGTATCGGTTTCGGTGCCGAGGGTGACTGGAAGACGGCTTGCCTCTATCGCACCCTCTGGGTTATCTCTCAGGGCCTGCCCACCGGTTGCTCGTTCCTCGAGGACTACACCCTGAACTTCGCCGGCGACCGCTCTTCTTGCCTGCAGAGCCACATGCTGGAGGTTTGCCCGCTCATCGCCGTTGAGGACAAGCCCAAGTTGGAGGTTCACTTCCTGGGCATCGGCATCCGCAAGCAGCAGACCGCTCGCCTCGTCTTCACCTCGAAGACCGGTCCTGGCATCAAGGCCACCGTCGTCGACCTCGGCAACCGCTTCCGCCTCATTTCGCAGGAGGTTGAGTGCATCGAGCCGAAGCCCATGCCCAAACTGCCCGTGGCCAGTGCCCTGTGGGTACCCCAGCCGACGTTCGAGATCGGTGCCGGCGCATGGATTCTAGCCGGTGGCACGCACCACAGCGCCTTCTCCTACGACATCACCGAGGAATACTGGGAAGACTTCGCCGAAATCTGCGGCATCGAGTACGTCAAGATTAACAAGGAGACGAAGACCAGCGAGTTCAAGCAGACCCTCCGCAACAACGAAGTCTACTACATGCTGAACAAGGCACTGAAGTAACGGAGCAGCGAGCGCAGAGCGATGCTTGCATCGGCTTTGCCGAGTCGCGACGTGACTCGAACGAAGTTCAAGTAAATTAAAAATTCAAGGGCAGCAGGTCACTCCGACTTGCTGCCCTTGTTCGTTTAACTTTCAACTTCCTGCGCCATGCCCCGAATAACAATTCACACGGGCGGCTCGCTTTCGCGCGCGCATTTACGTATTTTGCTGAAAAGAAAATATTTAAGTGCGCGTGAGAGAGAACTGCCCGTGTGAATTGTTATTGCAACTTTAATAGTTTATACAAACAAATCCCGAGAAACGAGGAAAGATGGACGGGATTTTATCAATTTGAGGGCGAAAACTTTGTATTCTTTGGCATATTTCTCAAATACCATTCTACTATTTATATTGAAATCCACACCTCGCATCCTTCTTGCCCAATAACTCATTTCAAGTAAATTGTAAATCGGTCTGTTGGATAGATCTTTGCTCCAGTGCCTGGTATGAACCACATAGGAGGCAGGATACCCAACCAGAACTTCACATTCGCCCTGTTCAGACCTCTGACGTGCATGTCACCATAGACTTTTATTTTCTCGCCCTTCTTGTCAATGTACAGAGGGCGTATCACCATTCGCCCTTCACTGCCGGATATGTTGGATTTCCGGACTTGAATGATTTTACACACCACAGGACAACCTATCAAATCCTTATCAATAGCATCATGGACAAAAAATAGTACTTGATGTGAAGCGATAACATTTGAAGATGTTATCATACCTTGTGGTATTATGGTAATAGCGTTTTCAGCATCAATCGAATCCTCATAACTGACAATGTAGTCTTGTTTCTCATCATGTAAGTCATATTCACCGTACCTTGTAATCCCATGCTTCACCAATGAAAGATTTATCGGTTTGCAAGTCGAACATGCGAAATAATTCTCTACTAATTTCTTGTCACTCCTTTTCAATTCATTTGAAAAATCAATTTTCCTCTCCATTGGGTCGCCTTTAAGATTTGGGCAATCAGGTGATGCATGGTAAACAAAGCGGGGCTTGATAGATGTGTATACAGTATAGGTTTGTGCATACAATCCTATGAAGGCATAGGAAAATAATAAGAATAATAGTTGCTTTTTCATAATTATGGGTTGTTTGATTGTTCGTTCTTGATAGGTTCGTTTTATATGGAGGCTTAATGTTGATGCATACACAAAAAGAAAACGTGGACTATTTACTTCGTCTACGTTTCCGAGGTGTCGCCAAACACCGAATTGTCTTAAACGAGTAAAAGCCCACGCCATCGGCGTGAGCATCCTTCCTTCAGTTCTTGACAATTTCTGTAATATTGGCGATATTCGGAAACAAGAATCAAAGCGGACGCTTCTTCCTATATGTCTTTACGTCTGTTTATCTGTTCATGGGCGTAAGGATTAAGTAATTAGAACAGGTCTGCGTGCGTACCTGTCTGTAGGAACAGGAGGGTGAGTTCTTGATTGTTCTGTTCCCACGTCATCAGCCAGTCGGGCTGGATATGGCATTCCCAGATACCACGCTTTTCTCCAACAAGTTTATGGGGATAGTATTGCGCTGGCAATGTCCCAGTTGCCTTGAGCGTATCCATCGCAGTTGTGATGAGCCGCATGTCAAGCCCTCGCTTCATGCAACGCTTGAAGTCTTTCTTGAAGCGTGAGGAAATGATTACATGATATTCCATCTTACAGTCCCATCTCTTTGTAAAAGTCCTGAAGAGAGTCGTAGTGTGTCACGCGTCCACACTTTACATCTTCCATAGCCTCACGAAAACCTGCGGTCTTAGTGATATCATACTTTTTCGTACGCGGTACGCTTACCTTAGTTACACCGCGTAACATGGAGATGGCCTTCTTTACATCTCGTAACATCGAAACATCTTCAAGACTGACATTGAGTGTCACAGGGCGAGGCATTGATGCCGAAACTATTGCCATAAACTTATACTTCTATTGTTTTTCTGCAGGCAAATATACAAACAAATTCCGAGAAACGAGTAAAAATGGAGGGGATTTTATCAATTTGAGGCCGAAAACTTTGTGGGTGTCGGGGAAAATGAATATATTTGTCTAATTTTTCAAGGACATTATCATTAACTGTAACTATAACCTTAATTACTATGACAGCAAAACAAACCATTGAGTCGGGTAAGGCCATCCTCGGTATCGAGTTCGGCAGCACCCGCATCAAGGCTGTTCTCATCGACCAGGAGAACAAGCCCATCGCACAGGGAAGCCACACGTGGGAGAATCAACTCGTGGACGGCCTTTGGACCTACTCGACCGAGGCCATCTGGTACGGCCTGCAGGACTGCTACGCCGACCTCCGCAAGAACGTGCAGAAGGAATACGACTGCGAGATTGAGACCCTGGCCGCCATCGGCTTCTCGGCCATGATGCACGGCTACATGGCCTTCAACGAACGGCAGGAAATACTGGTGCCCTTCCGCACCTGGCGCAACACCAATACGGGCAAGGCTGCTGCCGAACTGAGCGAACTCTTCAACTACAACATCCCCCTGCGCTGGAGCATCTCACACCTCTACGAGGCCATCCTCGACAACGAGGAGCACGTGCCCAGCATCAAGTACCTGACCACCCTGGCAGGCTACGTTCACTGGCAGGTGACGGGGCAGTTCGTCCTGGGCGTGGGCGATGCTTCGGGCATGATTCCCGTTGACCCCGCCACGAAGACCTACGATGCCGAGATGGTGCGCAAGTTCGACGAACTCATCGCCCCACGCGGCTTCTCGTGGAAACTGCTCGACATCCTGCCCAAGTCGCTGAACGCAGGCGAGAACGCAGGCTTCCTCACCCCCGAGGGTGCCCTGAAGCTCGACGTCAGCGGCCATCTGAAGCCCGGCATCCCCGTTTGTCCTCCCGAGGGCGACGCAGGCACCGGCATGGTAGCCACCAACGCCGTCCGTCAGCGCACGGGCAACGTCTCGGCCGGCACCTCCAGCTTCTCCATGATTGTCCTGGAACACCCCCTGTCGAAGCCCTACGAACCCATCGACATCGTCACCACGCCCGACGGCTCCCTCGTGGCTATGGTACACTGCAACAACTGTACCTCCGACATCAACGCCTGGGTCAACATCTTCAAGGAGTACCAGCAGCTGCTGGGCGTGAAGCAGTCGACCAACGAACTCTACACCACCCTGTTCAACATTGCAGCCAAGGGCGACCCCGACTGCGGCGGCATCATCTCCTACAACTACTTCTCGGGCGAACCCGTTGCCGGACTCATGGACGGCCGTCCCCTGTTCGTACGCTCGGCTACCGACAAGTTCAACCTGGCCAACTTCATGCGTGCCCACCTCTACGGCGCCATCGGCGTGCTGAAGCTGGGCAACGACATCCTCTTCAACGAGGAGCGCATCCGTGTGGACCGCATCATGGGCCACGGCGGCTACTTCACCACCCCGCAGGTGGGTCAGCGCATGCTGGCAGCAGCCCTCAACTCGCCCATCAGCGTCATGTCCACCGCTGGCGAAGGCGGCGCATGGGGCATTGCCCTGCTCGCAGCCTACGTGGTGAACAATCCCGACAAACTCTCTCTGGCCGACTATCTCGACCAGGTGGTCTTCGCCGGCAACACGGGCACCGAAGTCCGCCCCACCCCCGAGGACGTGGCCGGCTTCAACCGCTACATCGAGAACTACAAGGCAGCCCTGCCTGTAGAGAAATGCGCTACGGAGTGCAAGAAATAAGTTGGGACCACCCGGTCCAGTTATAGAATTGCTACTTAGGAATTTTACCGAAAAAGAAATATCATAATATCAAATACGCTGATTCATAGAGACTTATCTATGATATTTCGTATGATATTATGATATTTCTTTTTCGGTTTTCAGCGTTTTATGACCAGATACTGCTCGCCGTGGGTGGCGTGTTTGTGCAGGATGTCGGGTATGTTGCTGAGCAGTCGGCCCATGCGGTAGGAAGTGGGCGGACGGAAACTGGCACGCGCACGCTCCTTGATGTAGGTGAGGATGGCGGCAGCCGTCATCCACTCGCCCTGACGGACATCGGTTGCCGGGGTGAAGTATTCGTAGAAGAAGTCCTCCTCGCTTGTCCGCTGCTGGAAGCGCTGGTTGTGCTGCATGATGCGGGCGTTCTCCTCGTCGTCGAACCAGTAGCGGACGCGGTTGTCCAGTTCGTCCATCGCCTGGGCATAGAGTTGCTCGTAGTTGGGTGTCTGGCTGAGGTCGATACGCCCCGTCACCTGCACCCCCACGAAACGTCGCGAACCCGTGGGGTCGGTGAGCACGTCGGTCAGGTTGGTGGTGGCGATGAACGAAGCCAGTCGGTGCACGTCCTCGATGTGCCGCCCGTAGGGCCGTTTCACCTTGACGGCGGGCAGTTGTACGATGTTCTTCAGGAATCCCTCCTGTTTCTTCTGTGAGATGGCATTGAACTCGTCGAGGTTGATGAGCAGCATCTGCGCCATAGCCAGATGGACACTGCGATCCTCGCCCAGCGAGAGATGGTCGGTGTAGCCCCACGACCGCAGCTCGGGCGGCAGCAGTTGTCGGCAGAAGGCACTCTTGCCCAACCCCTGTTTGGAGATGAGCAGCGGCACGATGCTGTTGCCGAAGCGTCTGTCCAGGCCACGCCATTGGGCGACCATTGCCAGGAACCAGGTGTGGAACCATGCGGCCCACTCCTGGGGCGTGTCGGTGGGCACGGTGTCGGCCAGTGCTCCGATGTGGTCCTTCCCGTCCCATTTTCCGCTCTGTCGGAAGAGGTATTCCTCCAGGGGATTGTAGTCGCGTATGCGGGTGGAGTTGATGAACCGGCGCACGTCGCGGTCCCACACGGTGAGGCCTGCCAGCTGCAGGTCGGTGGTGAAGGTGTTGATGACCTTCTCCGTCACAGCCTGCCAGGGGGTGGGCCACGAGTGGTTGGGGCGGTATTCCACGTAGCCCATGATGGTGTTCAGGCGGAAACAGTAGCGCGCAGTCATGCGACGGATGATTTGTCGCATGAGTTGTCCCTCACAGGTATCCAGTGCGTTACAGCGTCCGTGCGACGCAGAAGCCTCGTATGCCGCCCCCACGCTGGCGCGCACGGCGTCCTCCGTCAGGCGCTGTTCGATCCTGAACTTGAAGTGTCGCCAGATGTGCAGCACGGCCTCCTCTTCGGGTACGCCACGCTGTTGCATCCCGTGGGCCAAGGCCGTCAGGTAGGACTGCATCCACTCATCGCTGTCGTACTCCCCCGTCGCCGACCGGCCAGCCTCCTCAGCTGTCAGCCGGAAGACGTTCTCGTACACCTCGAATGCCTCCCAGCTCAGTTCCTGCTGCGAGCGCTCGGGTTCGGGCAGGGACAGCAGGTGGTTGTCGGCCTCGTCCGTCTCAGTGCTGACAGGCGTAGAGGCGATGCGGAAGGGTACGGCCTCGGGGTTCATCAGCGGCTGCGCATCGTAGGTCATCTTGAACGAGTGTCGGAGCTGCGGTTCCATGCGTGTGACACGCATGCCGAGGATGCCGTCGTAGATGGGCAGGAGACGTTGATAGGCCTGTTGGTAGAACAGTTCCGCCTCGCTCTCGCTGGCAGGCATGCTCCCCTCGGCAGGTGTCACCCGCACCAGTATCACCACCGACCGCGTGTCCAGTCCGACGAAGGCGGCCATCGTGCTGGCGGCATCCATCGCTCTGCGTTTCAGGTCCTCGGCCTCCTGCTGCGACGCCAGTTCGCGAACCTCCAGTAAGACCAGCCCGTTGAAGCGTTTCATGCCCAGCGCGCCATTCTGCTGGCGATGCATTTCCAGGGCAGGAAACACTTCGGCTATCTCGCGATAGAGCGAGGAGGTTTCGGGGTACAGCATGTTTGGCGAGTTCTGACGATACTGAAAGACCTGCGACTTGCCGACGTCTGTGGCTATGCGTTCGAACAACAGGCTTGCCTCGCGTGTCTGCACATGTTGCACACTTCCCTTCTTTGTCTTGACAATAGTAAATTTCATACTTTATTTAATTGATAATTGACAATTGATAATTGATAATTAAGTCTAAGGGAGTTCCATACGTGACACCAGCGAGTTCCCACCGTGGGAACTCATCAGTTCCACGTGTGGAACTCAGTCGGTCAACAGGTTGGCGAAGTGAATGGTCGACACGGTGCGGTCGAAGGTTGGCGGCGTCGTGTAGCCGTAGCGCAGCAGCAGGTCGCCAATCCATGCCTGTTGTGCAGGACTGATGGGGAAGCGACCGTTCCAGTAGCGATAGTAGGTGCTGTGGCTGCCGAAGTATTGCTCCAGCTCCCGCTTCATGGGACCGAAGTGCCACGGGCTGACCTTGGCCAGCAGTTGTTTCATGCCCCAGGCCACCGTCACGGGTTGCGTCTCGACGTAGTGGCGGCAGCCCTCGTCGGTGTAGGCCGTGGGCATGATGCAGGGTTGACTGACGACCGTCTTCGGCATACGGGCAACCAGCTGTCGGCGCAGGCACGTGTCACCCTTCGGACACCCCTCGCGCAGGCAGACTTCCCAGCCTCGGGGTGCATCGGAATAATTAAAATTGCTCATCTTTTCGTATATTTTCTGGTGTTACTTTTATACCTACAAAGATACGAAATATTTCACGTAAATCCAAATTTTTGACCAAAGAAATATCATAATATCATAGAAATATCATAGGAAATATCATTTCATACCTATTTATACATCAAGATGTTATACAAAGAATATGATATTATGATATTTCTTTTTGGAAAAATAAGATTTTTAAGAAAGATAGAGGAAGATAGAGGACAAATCGAATACTTCAAGACACAGTATCCTTGAGGCTATCGACCGATTGCAGAAACATGCTGGTTCCTTGACAAAAGAAGAGCTGGAGCAGGATTTCAACTACACCGCCAACCCTAAACAATAAACCATACACTCTAAACTAAAATAAATTGCCTATGGGCTAAGATAAAATAGATAAAGACATATAGGAAGAAGCGTTTTCCTAAATCGCCAATTGAAGAAAACTGCAAGAGTAAAAGCATGGATGCTCACGCCGATGGCGTGGGCTTTTACTCGTTCAAAGCAGTTTGGTGTTTGGCGATACCAGGAAAACGTAGACGAAGTAAGTAGTCCACTATTAAAAAGGAATGTTTGCCGACTTAATGGTATATATACACCCTACTGAAACTCGTCTAAGATTTTGCCTCCCTTAACAAAAATGCCGTTTGGCTCGGATAAACTATCAACTGAGAATCTATCCTTATATTGTCGGAGGGAAATTTTGATGCAAGTTCTTCACTCGAAGCCTTCCATTTAACGACATCAACAACATCCATAACTTCTTGTTTTTATATTATTTTCACATCAAGAAAGAAAAATGGACAGCAATGTTTTCTTTTAACCGAAGCAGGCAAGGGCTGATTTGTCGTCCATTCTACCTTAATTTATATTGAAAACAGACTTATTCCACAAGAAAAACGGGCAGAATGGACGCGATATCATGGAAAAACATTAACTTTGCAGTCAAAAATCTTATTATTGCACAAAAAGAATGTGCGATACCATCGGATTCCTTATGGGAAATAATTAAAAAGACAAGAAGAAATGAAACATATCCTTTGGGGCATATTGCTGGTGGTGCTTGTCGGCTGTGGCGAAACGTCTCCAGGCTCGTCGACTAGCCATTTCAAGACGCTGAGGGTGGAGCAGCAGGACCTTACCCAGGACCGCCAATTCACAGCCAGGATCGAGAGCCAGCAGAACATAGACGTCCGTCCGCTGATTACAGGGATTGTGCAGAAGATCTGCGTGAAGGAGGGAGCTCGCGTGAAGAAAGGCGAGCCGCTGCTCATCATTGACCAGGCTCCCTACCTTGCCGCCGTCGATGCTGCCAAGGCTCAGGTCTCCACAGCCCGCGCCGCACTCTCCACGGCACAGCTGAACCTGGAGGGCAAGCAGAAACTCTATGAGCAGCAGATGGTGGGCGAGTTTGACCTCCGCAGGGCCCGCCATGCCAAGGATGAGGCAGCAGCACAGCTCGAGACTGCTCAGGCAGAGCTGGCTTCGGCACGCACCAATCTGGACTACACCACCATCTGCAGCCAGGTTGACGGCACAATCAACATTTTGGGGTGCCGCGAAGGCGATCTTGTGGCACCGTCCATGGAATTTCCTATTGCCGTCATCGCAGCGAACAAACATATCTATGCCTATACCAGTTTGTCGGAGAAAATACTGGTCGAGTTGTTCGCGGAGTATGGTTGCAGCTCTTCGGAAGAACTGATGCGCAAGCTGCCTGCCGTGAGGCTCTATACCATCTGGGGCGAAGAGCTTCCGCAGCAAGGCCATCTGGATGCCGTCAGCGGAAACGCGGACATTGCTACTGGAGCAGTCCTGCTGCGTGCATCGTTCGACAATCCTTCGGAACTGTTCCGCAACGGCAGCAATGGATATCTGGTGTTGCCAACCACGAAACACGGGGTTATTGTCATTCCTCAGGATGCCACCATCCGCATTCAGAACAAGAGCTTCGTCTATCGTGTCGTCGAGGGCAAGGCTGTGTTTACGGAGGTGAAGGGCAAGCTTTCCTCTGATAAGCAGAGCTTTGTGGTGACCGAGGGTCTCGAGGATGGCGATGTGATCGTTGTCGAGAATGTGGGGCTGGTGACCGAGGGGATGGCTATTACCCAGGAAAGAGAAGAGAAAGAATCCAAATAAAAGTCTGTTATGCGTCGAAGACTACACACTATACTCTATTTGGCAGCCGTGCTGACTTTTCCGATGCTCTGTACCGGCTGTGGCGAAGAGGCAAGCCAGCAAACGAAGGATTGCTATCGCACTCTGCGGGTGGAACGTCAGGATTATACCCTGTACCGCAGTTTTGCCGTGAAGTTAGAAAGCCGGAAAAACATAAGATTGCGCCCGCAAGTCAGCGGCAGGCTGACAAAGATCTACGTGAAGGAGGGTGCCCGTGTGAAGAAAGGCGAGCCGTTGTTCGTCATTGACCAGGCTCCCTACCTTGCCGCCGTCGATGCTGCCAAGGCTCAGGTCTCCACAGCCCGCGCCGCTCTCTCCACGGCACAGCTGAACCTGGAGGGCAAGCAGAAGCTCTATGAGCAGCAGATGGTGGGCGAGTATGACCTCCGCAGGGCCCGCCATGCCAAGGAGGAAGCCAGCGCACAAGTGGAGGCTGCAGAGGCACAGCTGGTCTCGGCACGCACACAGCTGGGCTTTACCACCATCTGCTGTCCCGTGGATGGTGTGATTGGCATGATACCCTATCGCGTGGGTGACCTCGTAGATCCCGGCTCTGGCCCCTACCTCACCCTCGCCTCAGAGAGCAATTACATCTATGCCTATGGTGCCCTCTCGGAGAAAGCATTGTCGGAACTCCTCAGAGACTTCAGCTGCAGCTCCCTCGACGAGCTCCCGACCAAATTGCCCGCCGTCACGCTCTACAGTAACTGGGGCGAAAAGATGCCCGTGGAAGGGCACATTGATGCCATCAGCGGAACCGTGGAATCCGAGAATGGTGCCACCTACATACGTGCTTCGTTCTTTAATACCACCGAGATATTCCGCAGCGGCAGCAACGGCTACATCGAGATGCCCTACGTCATGCACGGGGTCATCGTCGTACCGCAGGAAGCCGTGGTGGATATCCATGATAAGTACCTCGTATATAAAGTAATGGACGGAAAGGCTGTGGAGACAGAGGTGAACGTCCTGCACTACGATGACGGCCAGAACTTTGTGGTGACAGCAGGCCTGGCTCCGGGCGATGTCATCATTGCCGAGGGAGCCGGATTCGTGACCGACGGAATAGAGGTAACAGAAAAGAAAGAAAAGAAAGGAGGGGAACAATCATGATCAGTCGTTTCTTTATCACTCGTCCTATCTTCGCCTGTGCCCTCTCGGTGCTCATCCTGCTGGCTGGCATCGTGGGTTATCTCAGTCTGCCCGTGGAGCAGTTCCCCGATGTTGCTCCGCCCGTTGTCACCATCAGCACGGAGTACACCGGAGCCAGTGCCGAGGCGGTGATGAAAAGTGTGGTCACGCCCCTTGAGGAGGCCGTCAACGGTGTGGAAGGCATGGAGTATATCACCTCGTCGTCCACCAGCAGCGGCATGGCCACCATCAACGTTACTTTCCGACCTGGTACTGACCCAGACCTGGCACAAATACGTATCAAGAATCGTGTGGAGGAGGCCGAGGGCTACCTGCCCACGGAGGTGCTCGATTTGGGCGTGAAGGTGGAGAAGGAGGAGCAGGGCATGCTGCGCATCATTGCCCTGGAGTGCCCCGACAACCGCTACGACAATGCCTTCATCACCAACTATTTCAATATCAACGTGCAACCACGTCTGCAGCGCATAGCCGGTGTGGGCAATATCCAGCTGATGGGCAATGTCTACGGCATGCGTATCTGGATGGACCCGAAGAAGATGGCGCAGTACCAGCTGAATCCGGAAGACATCGTCAACGCCCTGAGTGGACAGAACGTAGAGGCTGCCATCGGCACTCTGGGTGAGGATTCCAAGGGCACCTACCAGTACACGCTGGTGTACAGGGGACGTCTGGAGAACGAGCAGGAGTTCGAGGATATCGTCGTCAAGACCGATGGTTCCTACGACCTGCGGCTGAGTGACGTGGCACGTGTGGAACTGGGTTCCGTGAGCTATTCCTGCGACAGCTGGGTCAATTCCCACAATGGCACCGTTGCCATCATCACCCCTGCCACAGGAGCCAACGCCCAACAGGTGAACCACGAGATAGACCGCCTGATGGAGGAACTGAAGCCTCATCTGCCAGCGGGGCTGGAGTTCGTGGTACTGCTGGACACCAACGACTTCCTCGATGCCTCGATGAAAGCGGTGTACAAGACGCTGTTCGAAGCCCTGCTGCTTGTTGTACTCGTGGTGCTGTTCTTCCTGCAGAACTGGCGCGCCACCATCATTCCCTCCGTGAGCATCGTGGTCTCGCTGGTGGGTACCTTTGCCTTCATGTATCTCGTGGGCTTCACGCTCAATCTCATCACCCTCTTTGCCCTGGTGCTGGTCATCGGCACCGTGGTCGACGATGCCATCGTGGTGGTGGAGGCCGTACAGGAGAAGCTGGAAGACCCCACGACAACCTCCGAGCGAGCCACGCACCAGGCTATGCACGGTATCTCCAACGCCGTCATCACCACCACTGTCGTCTTCATGTGCGTGTTCATCCCCGCTGCATTCATGGGTGGCCTCAGCGGAGCCTACTACCGTCAGTTTGGTCTGACGATGGCAGTGTCCGTGGCCATCTCCACGTTCTGTGCCCTGACGATGTGCCCTGCCCTGTGTGCCGTGCTGATGAAACCTCGTTCTGCCGAGAACGGGCAGCAGTCCACCTCGTGGTCCACACGCTTCCGCCATGCCTACAACAGGGGTTTCAGTGCGTTGCTGGGCAAGTACAGCCGTGCGCTGGGATGGCTCTTCCATCGCCGCTGGATTGTGTGGGTGCTGACGGCTGTCAGTATCGTCCTGCTGGCCTGGATGCTCCGTACCACCCCCACGGGTTTGGTTCCCGATGAGGACACAGGCATCGTCTTCGTCGATATCACCACACCCTCCGGTTCCACTCTGGCACAGACCCAGAAGACCGTGAAGCGGATGTCGGAATTCCTGGAGAATGACCCCGACGTGCTGGTCACTGGTTCAGTGGCCGGATGGAACATCCTGGGTGGCGACGGACCCAACACCGGACTGGTGATGGGACGCCTGAAGCACTGGGACCAGCGACAGGGCGACGGCCACGATATAGAAAGCATCTACGACCGCATAGAGGGAGCCACACATCAGGTGAAGAGCGGTTCGATGTTTGTCTTCCTGCTGCCCACCGTCTTCGGCTACAGCTACAGCAACAGCGTGGAACTGTATGTTGAGGATTTCGGTGGTGGCTCCATCACCCGGCTCAAGAGCGTGGCCGACGACTTCATGCGAGCACTGGAAGCACGGCCAGAGATAGAAGAGGTCTATTCGCCCTACGAGGTGAACTATCCGCAATACACCGTCACGGTGAATGCCTCGCTCTGTAAACGCTATGGCATCGAGCCTGCCACCGTACTCAGTGTGCTCAACGGCTATATCGGCGGTAACTATGCCTCGCAGTTCAACAGCTTCGGAAAGCTCTATCACGTCATGCTGCAGGCCGACCCCGGACTGCGTATGTCCAAGGCCGACCTGAATGACATCTATGTCGTCACCCAGAACGGAGCCTACACCCCCATCAACGAACTCATCACGCTGAAGAAGACCTATGGCCTCCAGTCAATCAACCGCTTCAACCTCTTCCAGGGCATCAGCGTGGAACTGACACCCGCCGAGGGCTACACCTCCGGCGATGTCATCAATGCCGTCAGCGAAGTCTCGGCCACCACCCTGCCCCAGGGCTATGGCTATGAGTACACAGGCACAGCCCGCGAGGAGGCCTCCACGTCGTCGTCAACAGCCTGGGTCTTTGCCATCAGTCTGCTGCTCGTGTTCATCGTTCTCTGCTGCCTCTACGAGAGTCTGCTCATCCCCATGGCCGTCATGCTCAGCGTGCCCTTCGGACTGCTCGGCAGCTTCCTGTTCATCAACGCAGTAGGGCTGGAGAACAACATCTATATGCAGGTGGGCATCATCATGCTCATCGGCCTTCTGGCCAAGACGGCAATCCTGATAACGGAATATGCCTGCGAACGTCGGCGTGAGGGGATGAGCATTGTGGATGCTGCCCTCGATGCCTCCAAGGCACGTCTGCGCCCGATTCTGATGACAGCCCTGACGCTCATTGTGGGTCTGATGCCCATGATCTTCGAACGGGGTGCAGGAGCCATGGGTAATGTCACCCTGGGACTGTGTGTCGTCGGCGGTATGCTGGTGGGTACGCTGGCCCTGCTGCTCTTCGTGCCCGTGTTCTTCATCTTCTTCCAGTCACTTCAGGAACGGCTGAAACCCCGCAAGGCACCTGCCGCACTGGTTCTGCTGGCTGCCGTCAGTCTGTTCTCGAGTTGCGGCATTTACTCCTCCTACCACTCGGATTCCACGGCCACCGACGTGCTGAAGGAACAACTCAGCGCGGCCAGTTCATCTCCTGCCGACAGTGTGGCCGGCACGTTGCCTGCAGACTGGCGTGAGGTCTTCACCGAGCCACATCTGGCAGCACTCATCGACGAAGCACTGCAGCAGAACAGCGGACTGCAGCAGGCCCATCTGCAAGTAGTGGCTGCCAAGGCTGCACTCCGCTCGGCCAAGGGCGAGCTGTTTCCTTCGGTGGGACTTGCGGCCAGCTCGAATAATTCCCGATTCCAGAACCGCGACTTCACAGAGACCTCATCAGACTTCAACCTGGGTGCAGAAGTCAGCTGGGAAGTGGACATCTTCGGCAAGATGCGCAATGCCAAGAGGGCTGCTGCAGCTACCGTGGAACAACAGATGGCCTACGAGCAGGCAGTGCGCACAGAGCTCATTGCCACGGTGGCCACGGCCTACTACCAACTGGAGATGTACGACGCTCAGATTGCCGACACCCGTGCCATCATCGGCAGCTGGGAGGAGAGTATAGCCACCCAGCGGGTACTGCTCTCGGTGGGCGAAGCCACCAGCAGCGATGTGGAGCAGGCCGAGGCAGCAAAGCTCAAGGCAGAGACCACGCTCGAGGAACTCTGTATGCAACGGAGTCAGGCCGAGAATGCCCTCTGTGCGGTGTTGGGACGTCCCTGTCAGCACATAGAGCGCAACAGCCTCGACACATCGTGCCTGGCCATAGACAGCATCCCCTCTGTCAGCATCCTTGCACTGGCCCGTCGACCCGATGTCCGACAGGCTGAAGCCCAGCTGAAGGCAGCCTTCTATACCACCAACGCAGCCCGCTCAGCTCTCTATCCTTCGTTGTCCCTCTCCGGCAACCTGGGCTGGACAAACAATGCGGGTGAGATTGTCAGCCCTGCAGGACTGCTGATGAGTGCCCTGGCATCGCTGGCGCAGCCACTCTTTGCCGGAGGAAGGCTGAAGGCTGAGGTGGAGCGTGCCAAGGCAGAACAGGAGGCCACCAAGGTGGCCTTCCGCCAGACTGTGCTGGAAGCAGGACGTGAGGTCAACGACATCCTGGCCACACAGCAATATGCACGCCGTGCCATCGCACTCACCGGCCAACAGGTGGAGAAACTCTCGCACATCGTCGATGCCTCGAAGATGAGGATGGCCTACGACGAGGACGTGAACTACCTCCAGGTGCTGCTGGCACGCCAGGCTCTGCTCGAAGCACAGCTCCAACTGCTGGCCCGTCGCTACGAAATGATCAGTGCCTACATCCAGCTGTACAAAGCACTGGGTGGTGGCATGGACAAACAATAAATATAACCACTAGTGAAAGATATGAAAGAAAGTATTACTTACCCATTGAGCGCCATACAATGGGAGACCTATGATGAGTTTTTGGAAGACCCACAACTGACGCAGCACAATGTCACACTCTGCATGCCTTTCGAACGATCATCAGCGCAAAGGTTCCTGCGAGCCATGCAACAGATGCTCGACCAGCAGCGCTATCTCCACATACACCTTGTGCGTCAGGGTGACGATATCATGATTTGCGAGGACTGGCAGATGCCCAACAACGTACACTACCACCGCATGAGTGATGCGGAATGGGAA
>CAJOJA010000008.1 GCA_905234735.1 uncultured Bacteroidaceae bacterium
CGTGACCACCATAGGACTGTTGGTAAAGATTGCCTTTGACAGTTTTCCGGCATGTGAGTGAATAATGTCAGGACGGAACTTCCACAATTGCCAGTTCAAATTTACAAAAGGCATAACGGAGAATTCACCCTTGGTTCGGCCAAAGGGAAACACCTTTATGCGTGAGTCAAGTTTGTTCATGATGGTCTCATCAATACGATTGTCAAGAATAAAAAGTCCGACGTCATGTCCCATCCGAACTTGTATATTGGCAATTCCGGTAAGTAACGTCTGTGCTCCACCTACTCCCATTGACCATGTCAAATGTGCTATTCTCATATAGTTTCAAATTTTAGGCTTCAAGTTTCATGGTTCAATACCTTTCGGAACAAACCTCCTTAAGAAAGTCACAAGACTCTTCTCTCATCTCTCTAATTTTCCTGTCTATTACTGAATATTGACAACGTGTTCCATTGTACTATACAAATCGTTTGTATCCTTGCAGAAATGATCAGACAATCCCAACTGTTCCAACAGCCCTACCTGACGTGTGGTACGTCCAGCTTTTGCAGGAACGGCAACGAACTTTTTGTGGAAGATGATGCAAAAAACCATACAATGGAAAGAGTTGGTGACAACAAGTTTGGCATATCTGATGGAATTGAGCCATTCTGGAACAGTGAGAAATATCCGACGTTTGAACCCAGGGATTGGACGGTTAGAGCGCAAGGCCATCGCCTGCAGATTGTTGGCCCTGGCGAACTCTGCAATGATGCTCTGCTCTGCCTGATTGCGGATGAATGTGAAATAGACCAGTTCATTGGTCTCACGCTGGGGATTATATTTCCCACATATCTCATCGTATGAGGTGAGCAGCAA
The DNA here is from genome assembly GCA_905234735.1 of uncultured Bacteroidaceae bacterium. Taxonomy (GTDB): domain Bacteria; phylum Bacteroidota; class Bacteroidia; order Bacteroidales; family Bacteroidaceae; genus Physcousia. The sequence continues at coordinate 859 of CAJOJA010000008.1, forward strand.
TGTGGGGTCAACAACAAGTCGCGCATCAATGCCGAATGTGTCCTGGCATATTGTCACCCCTGTCTGTTCCCTCACGCTCACGGCATTGAACTTGTGGAGCAACATTTTCACTTCTTCTGTCAGAACTGAAGATTGCCAAGATTCTGTGCCAAAACTGGCAGCATACGAAATGCGACGTACGCCATCAGGCAAGAATGAGAAGAAATAGACAAGAGGGTCTAATTGTCTGGTGATAGCTGGATTCCATACCTGATCAGAGCCTACGATGTACAAATCACTTTTATGTTCAGCACTTTGCAAGTCAGCAACCGTTTTGAATTTTCTGGTAAAAAAGTTAAGGTACTTTTGCCTGAACAGATGGAAATACCGTTTCATGGGTAGTTGAAGTAGAGCATCATGCCAACTCGCAGCTTTCTTGTGCAGCTGAATGTCGATGACATCCACATCGTGCCCCATTTCCTTCAGTGTATGGCAAAGAGCATAGCACTGCAGATTGGCTCCGAAGTTTGACTCCTTAGAGAAAGTTAAAAGTGATATCTTCATACTTCTGAATATTTTTTATTTAAGTTCCGCCCTTTCCTAATTATAAACTTTAGGAGTTTTAATTTATTATACTTTACGTTAGAATAGCGTATATATTCTATCAATAGATAGATAAAGAACAACTGCATATTCCCATAGAGGTGGTCGTTTTTGAAAGAGGTGATTATCAAAAACAGGTAGAACAGTAACGCGGTCATGGTCACGTTGGATATTTCCTTGTTTTTATATAGGAATCTGACGATTGCCCAAGACAGGTAGAGGAAAAGCGCAATGCCAAAGAATCCAAAGCGCATCAGGGGATTTACCCACGCAAGGTCACCAGAGGAAATCTGTCCAATAAGATTAGTTCTGTGATTAATAGTGCCCAAGATAAAATGAAACTCCTGTTTTGTCTTGGGTGAATCTTCGTGGCGTGTGCCTATTCCAAATGCTGCGTAACGTGGGTGGTGGAGCATATAGTCCCCTCGTTCCAAAAGAAGCAGAACACGGAAAGACAATGTACCATTCTCATCTTCAAATTCGTTTTGGACGGCACTTTCATAGTTCAAGGCTATCACATTTTTGATGTCATCCAGAGTTGAGCTATTTCTACCTCCTTTCTCAAAACGAGTCATGATTGCCTCACCTGCAAATAGGAGTACAACCACCCCGACCATACTATATTGAACAAATTTTCCTCCTTTTTGAGTCATAAGTAAATATAGGCTTACACAAAAGACGTATGCTATCATCACTGCCCGGTGCTGGGTAAGGATTATGGCTATCAGAAATACAAAGAGAAGGGCAACCGTCTTCCACCTATTGAAATCCATCCTAACAGTAGCTAAAAGCAGAAAGAAATAAGCGAGATAGGGAATGTTGCGATGACGTTCAAGGCCAAGCTCATTAACTCGTCTGCCTATGTTTGCGTGCTGAAAGATTTTTATATCGAGAAGAGGCTGCAAGTCAAAAAGCACGGTTGATATAATAGTGATGACGGATATCTGTTTCAACAGACTGCTTATTTCCCGCTTATTCAGTTCTTGAACAAGCCAGAAGGAGAAGAGAGGTATATAGGTGCGATAGTTTGCAAGAGCGAATGAGAGGGATTCTTCTTGTAGGACTAAGGTGCGGACAAATTCTAATGTTATATATAGGCCAATGATTGTAACGACTTTATAAATCTTAATCTGCGGATAGAAGAATTTATAGTTGCCATTATACGCATGAAACAGGGCAACAGCAATAAGATATACAACAGCAAAGTCTGCATATTTTACTGGACACCAATTTTTGTTCAACAGGTGAAAGCCACCAGTAAGGAAGAAGAAGAACACGAATGCCCCTCGTCCCTTTTGGCCATCCAGATACTGAACGAAGCCATATAACAAAATGAAAGTACAGATTATTAATAATACCATTTCTTATGTCATTCGTTTAATTTCTATTTCAAACATATTGTTTTTATATAATAGTTTATGGATTTTGTCGAATTTCCAGAACAGTGTATGGGCGAGCTCATCTTTCCAAATATATCGATTCCATCCATAAACATAGGGCAGTAAATCTCTTGCTTGTAATAATGAAAGCACTATTTCCTTTTGCTTGTCTCTAATCTGTTTTTTGTTCTTTCCTGTGAACCCGTATAATAAAGCGAGACCTTTTGCTATGCCATTCACAATCAAGCCAATGGGGGTTTTCTTTTTTGCATTTGCATAAATGCTACCCAAATTATCCTTTGGTGATGGTTGGGAAACTTTCCTTGCATGGTGATTCTTATCTGCAAGATTCTTTAATGAAATGGCGTTACCTTGCTTTTTCTTTAGTTTCAAAGACAATATTATACCTTTGAGTTCATTACGTTTTAATGATGAAGAGCGTTTTCTGAGCTTTAAGTCATTTGGGAACATGGTTTCGATAGTTCCATCCGGTTTCAACAAGTCGAATGATAACAGCAGAGAATTGATACTGCATCCGTAACAGGATGCATTACCATAGACGGCAGCACCAACAGTTCCAGGTAAGTCTATTAATCCTTCAAACCCTTTCACTCCTTCCTCCACCATCTTCCGTGCCAATTTCGCTACTGGAACGCCACAATCACACTCAATTACGTCCTCAGTCAAAGAATAATGTTTGCATTTACGAGTTGACACCATCGCATCAACACTATAATCTGGAAGGAAATAGATGTTACTGGTATGACCAATAAGGTCGAAGTCTTTCCCTTCCATATATAGTGACGAGCATATATCTCTGAGTTCATCTATGTTCTCCGGCTCATAGAAAGTGCCAATCATCCCACCTTGGGCATGATTTAGCCAACAGATGTCGTAAATGCATATATTGTGACGAATAATCATTTGGATAACAACTTACTTTATAAGCGTAACTATTGCCTTAATTTTTCTAATCACACAATTCATCATGTAGTTTATAATCAGCGACCACACCATGTTATGAGGTTTAGGGTCTGAAGGATTTGCAATCATTAGAATATCTGACCGTTCTTTCATCTCCTTATATTTCTTGTATGTGATTGAACCTTCCATGACATTGATGAGCCCGACTTTTTCGTTAAAGTACGTTTTGTTACAATTCGGCAATGTGTCATATTTGTCCAAATCGCCACCAAGCAAAGAACAAGTAATCATGTCGGGTACTTTAACCCCAGATTTGAAAACACCATATCCATATGCAGCATATCTGAAATTCACTTCTACAAAATAGTATTTTCCCCGACTCACTATAAAATCAAAATTACAGATGCCAACATAACAAGTTTTTGTCAAGAATGATTTGATTGCTTGCAGAAACTTTTGTTCGTTTGCTGGACAGATTTGGCCCCTCATAGAAATGCCGCCTTTAGGGCTTTTTCCCATTTCAAGGAATTCCACAAAGGTAGGTATTACACATCCCGTTTCTGAGGAAAATGCGATGATGCCTATTTCTTTGTCAATTTCCAGATACTCCTCCGCACACAAGTTGTAGAAACCTGCTCGTTTGCATAGAGTTAATAATTCGTTTAATTCTTGTAAATTATTGCATCTCTTTTGATATTGCTTTTTGCTTTTGTAGCTCAAAGAGCCTTTTACAAAACAGGGATATTCAATATCTTCTGGTATGATGAAGTCTCCGTTAACGAAAGGTATATCCCATGTTTTGGGCACATTCAAGTTCGCTTCAGCTGCAATCTTCTTTTGGAGGACTTTATTCATCAGCCTTGTGACACCTCCTTCTTGCAGATTGATATTAGGAATAATAAAATATTTATTCAGTTTTGACAATGACTGATCGATTAGATAAACCATACTGTCTGTCAATGGCATGAGTATGGGCTTTTGCACCTCATCCCTACATTTGTCAATCAGCAAATCAACTAAGTTTGTCGTTTTGGTAAAGTAATATGCGCTGACGTATTTACTATAATAGTCAAGAGGCTTCAATTTGAATTTATTTGCCCCGGTTATATGGATAGAGATAACTTTATATCCCGACTCACCAAAAGAGCGAATCAACCCTAACTTAATTATGTCAGCACTTCCTATGATTATGATTGTAGGTTTCATATTCCAATTACATGAAGCAGACGCTTCAATATCCTTTTATAACTAAATATGCTATCTCTCAAAAGTTTCTCTAACTCCTTGTAAGGTGCATTGTCTGTATTATCCTTCATAAAAAGGATATCAGAACTGTTAACCAATCTCTTATATTCACGTAATAGCATTTTTCCATCAACGAAATCGTCTAAGGCCATTTTCTCATTCACAAATGTAGCTGAACGAGTGACCGAAAGAGGTAAATTGTCCGTACTCTCTCCACGCATTGCTTTCACAAACATGGCAGGTAGGTTGACGCCGGATTTCAGAATGGCTGCACCGGAGCCACCTGTACGTAGATTCATCTCATCAAAATAGAATACACCATTACTCTCAAGGAAATCTATATCGAAGATGCCGACAAATCCCATCTTGCGGACGAACTCGGCGAACTTGTCTATCAGGTTCTCAAAGCCCTTTATAGACATTACTTCACCTGCCAAGGCCACGCCTCTATGTCTCTTGCTTTCCTTCAGGAATTTGATGACTCCCGGTATAATAACCCGTTTCCCATCGGAATATCCAAGTACAGCATACTCGTGACTGATATCTATGAAGTCCTCAATGAGAACCTTAGTGATATCATTCTTTTCTGCTAGAGCAAGAACTGTCTTCAACTCTTCGGGAGTATTACAACGCCGCTGACATTTTTTTCCGCCTCCAATGGATGCCACGGGCTTAGTAAAGCAAGGGTACTTGATACCATCGGGAATCAAGTACTCTTCCCCTCTTTTTTCTGCCACAACAGAGCCAGCAGTATTTAGACCCACGGAAAGTGCCAATTCCTTCTGGCGTGTCTTGTTCATCCAATAGCCAATAGAACTGGACTTATTGTTGATGTGTGGTACGACAAAATGCTTTTTGATTTCCTCATTATCAATGGCAAGGGCAGAGAAGTCGCTTGTAGGGATAATGACTGGCTTCTGTCCGGCCACCGTGCACTTTTCAAGTAGAAGTTTGACCAAGCCCTCCGTTCCTTCTTGCCGATTGAAGTACAAGACATCGCTTACATATTTGCTATATCCGTCAATAGGCTTTGTCGGATGCCCGACATGTATGACTGTTACCTCACAACCTATCTGGGCAACACCTCTTATAACACCTAATCGGATGCTATAACTATGTCCTATGACTACAACTTTCTGTTTCACTCTGTTTATATCTCTATGTTGTTCCTAAATCTTACATTTCCCCCATAGATAGCCCCTTGTATCGGATGTCATAGTTCTTCCACTCATGCGTTGCCTGTAGCATCACTTCAGCTCGCTGCTTCAGCACCCCAATGCAGATATCATCCGCCTGACGCTTGATTTCGCAGAATGTCACGCAGTCTGAAAGTTCGTCTTCGGCAATCATGTCAATCTCATTTTCACCCTTGCGATCCCACCAGCGGCCTATGCGGGTAAACTTACCCGACTCCATCGCCACACGGTGGAAATAACGCTCCAGCATAAGTCCGCTGAACGTGTTGTAGTCGCGCCCGATAATCTCCTGCAACTTCGCATAGTTTTCAATCTCGATGATATAACTATATTTGAAGATAAATCGGAACCAGAAGCAGTAGAATACATCATCCAACTCGTAGCGCACATTCTTGTTCGCGCTCTTCTCAAACATTGGTTGTCGCTTGCAAATCAGCTCATAATCCTCAGTCAGGTTGGTCAGATAGCCCCCCACTTCCTTGCCTATTATGTCCTCAATCTCACTGCGGGTATTCTTCCCTCTGGCAATGCACGAGAGGATAGAGAAATAGATGCCGTAGTCCTTGCCGAACTCCTCTATCAGGCTGTTCTTTCCCTCGTTTAGAAAAGTCGAATTGGGACTGATGATGTGTCTTATCATGGCATCCTTATCCAGAGCACCGCCATCCACCAGTTGGCTGACGTATTTAGCCACTCCACCCGTAAAGGTGAACAGCGCCAGCAAATCCTCCTTGGTGTAGCAGGGGTTCGCATCCGCCATAATCTGCTTCAGTACTGAGGGCTTGAAAGGTTTCACCCTCAGCTCTGCAGTATTCCTACCATACAGGGGTTCCTTCTTGTGCTTGAAAATCTTATACATTAGCGAGTAGATGCTGCCGCACACGACCAGATTGATTCTTGACGTCTTCTCGTATTCATCCCAAATATCCTGCATCTCGCTGAAGACTGCCTTGTTCACCCTGAAGAAATCCTGGAATTCGTCTATCACTAACGTAAAGCTCTTTGACTGCGACAGCTGCATCAAGTAACGAAAAATCTCGCTGAAATGCCTGCTGCTGCCCAATGTGGGGATAGCCAACTTCTCGCTAATCTCTTCCAGATACACCTCGCACAAGTCTGATTCCGCCTTCCTGGCCACAAAGAAATACACAAAGGGCTCGTCCTTGTATGCCTCCCTTATCAGCGTTGTCTTGCCGATACGCCTTCTTCCGGTCACCACGGTAAAGCGGGCCACCTTCTTAGCTGTTTCCCGTGCCTCCCTGAGGAAGGCTATTTCTTGTTCTCTGTCATAAAACTTCATAATTCGGCAATTCGTCATCCGAAATCTCTGTTTCGGAAATGACTATTTCGATGCAAAATTACATCATTATTATTAAACCACCAAATATTTTAACCATTCTTTATTTTGCGTCATGTCTTCAGGAATCTCAAAAAATCCTTGCCATTACCAAATTTCCCCGCTGTTATTTTCGCGGTTTCGTTTTTTCGTTAAAACTTATAATTCAGATGCCAAATCGCTTCACTTTTCCTTTTTGGGAATCCATTCTGTAACGTGCTTTAACAAAAATTTTTGAGAAAACAAAACGAGTCTTGATGTACCAAGATGGGAATGGGCAATCATTCAACCATTTAGCACGAACGATATTGAAATGATCTTTACATGCCTTATAACTCACAAAACGGTAGCCTTCCTGCTTGGATATTTTCAGCATCCTCACATTGCTTTCATGCGTGTCACGAGTGATTATAGGTAATTGCATGCGTATCGCTTCCGCTTCTATTTTGTCATATAAAGCTCTGAACACACCTTTTCCACTATATTCTGGCAAAACAGCCCCCAAACACGCATAACCATACCTTCCACGATTGAACCATTGTTTTCCTTCTTTAATAATTAGTGCCAATGTACCTATCACTTTTTCATCATCCATCGCCACATACATCTTCCCACGGCCTCCAATAAACACGCAGAGTTCGTCACCGCTCATTGCCGGCAATCGCATGTTCATCCCTTTTTCTCGATTCTGTCTATGCGCTTCCCATAGCACATTGTGGATTTCATCCCATGACACCCAGTCTGGCTTCTCTATGACTTGAATTTTTGAGTCGTTCATCATATTACCCAATAATGTTTGTGTTTATATCCCAAAACGTTTCACCTTACCCTTTCCTGGAACCATCTTGTAACGAGTCTTCAAATACAGTTTTGACAATTGAAAACGGAATTTGATGTACCAAGATGGATAAGGGCATTCGTTGAGCCATTTAGCTATTACCACATTGTAATGGTCTTTGCAGGCTTTATATGCAACATATTGATAACCTTCGCGTAACTTCAATTTTAGAATTGTCTTATTATTTTCATGTGCATCACCCGTTGTTAAAGAAAGTCCTTTCCATCTGATATAATCCATTGCTGTCCTTGAGAGGAGAAAGTAGGCGCGCGTTCTTCTATATTCTGGAAGCACAGTTACAAAACATTCGTATGCATATTCGCCACTCGTGAACCATTTTCGGTTATTCTTAATCAGAACAGCCCAAGTCCCGATGACTTTTTTTCCGTCCAAAGCAACAAACATTTTTCCCTCGTCACCGACTTTTTTTCGTATCTCATCACTTGGCAGCGAGGGGAAAGCATTTATGATACCATTTTCCCTGTTCTCTGCATGAGATGCCCATATGACTTCTCGTATTTCTTCCCATGACACCCAGTCGGGTTTCTCTATGATTTGAACAGTATGTTCCATCAATAATATTATTTAGTTCACGTTGATAAAACTTCTTATCTATTTGTTGGTAGTACGTATTGCCATATTGCAAGCATATCCTCACGGGCTCTATCACTTCTCATAATAAAATAGTTCAGAAGAGTCTGACGCTTTGTAAAAGAACGGCCAACAAACTTCTTCATCGTCTTTGGAAATAACTTGCTTAGGAGCCGCCTAAAAGGGTATTGTCCTTTTAAACCAGCCAGGAATTTGGTCATCACATCATCTACCTTGATTTTCATAAACTCATCCATGATGAAATCCTGATCATCAATTCTGGCGCTGCGCTCTTTGAAAGACGTAAAGTCTTGAGCGGTATCATATTGAAGGACATTGCCAACAATATTCACAATATGATGCTTTATCTTCACATCGTTTTCTGAAAAGAGTAGTTCGGTAACAAGGCCTTCTTTGGTCAAACGAGGATATTTCTTCTGCCCGGCAAAAAGGAAGTTTCCCTGTCCATACAATAAATACGAACCATGATACCATTCTTCGCAACCTATACAGTGCGTATGTTGTGCTGTAATGAAATCTGCTCCGCACTCTGCCATGCGATGGAAACGTGTCCTTGTCTGCGGTGTGGGATATGGAAGATATTCTGCCCCGCCGTGATAAATCACGATAAGGTAGTCATGCTTCTCCTTCAATTTTTTGATTTCATTCAAGACTATCCATTCATCATACAGATTTGCGCCTGCCGTCTTTTCATCAGGAACAACAAAAAAAGTTTCTGACACATTGTAGATACATATTTTCTGGTCGCCAAACTCTATTGTCAGCGACTTCTGAATATTTGAAATACTATCGCCAGCACCGACATACTGTATCCCACTGTTCTTTAACGTTTCTATGGTGTTGCAGCACCCCAGACTACCATAGTCTGTCACATGATTGTTTGCTAAAGCAACAGCCTTTACTCCTAGTTCATAGATACCCTTGATAGTTTTTCGAGGAGCCTTCAAAGAAGGTCCTGCCGCTTTTTCTTGCCTGTCATCTGACTCAGTTAGGACTCCCTCCAAATTGACTATGGAAAAGTCGGCATCTGCAAACAATTGGCATAATTCCTTGCCAAAGAGTGCTTCTATATTGCCCTCTTCAAACAACTTAATGTTTGCACTGCTGGGCAATAAATCCCCACCTATGATTATACGATATATTTTATCTTTCATTTCTTGGAAAACCGTTTTCTAATTTTAGATAACATGGGTGTAACAATGCTCTTTGTATATAGAAATGCTTCTGGTTTGAACAGCAAGGACCAACCTAAATAGACGATGCAGTAAATGAACAGTTTGACAAGACCGTCAGGATAGATTGAAAGATGAAGCAAATCTGCCGTTACATAACTAACAACAGCAGCGACAGCCGCAACTACCATCATAGGCAAGATGTCCATCAGCTGTTTCCACCATTTATACCCAACATGTTTGGAAACCAAGGATATATTTACAAAATAGGAGAACCATGCATTCAACACCATGCCCCATAAAAGACCATTCATTCCAAATAAAGCTAATCCTGCCACCACGAAACCAATTCCCATTGCACGTTTAATGAATGTCCATACGAACATCGTCCTGCTTTTTCCTATGGCTGCAATTGACTGGTAATTGACTGATTGTAAGCAATGGGCCAACCCTACTAAGCATAACACCTGAAAATAGGGTACACTGAAGAGCCAACGTTCAGAATACAGAAAAAGAAAAATGGGCTTGGCACACAGCAGAAGGATGAACAACAAGGGGAACGTGATGTATGCAAGGGTCATGGTAAGCCGCTTAATCATGTTTCCTAGTTGCTCTTTGTTGTCCTGAACTTCTGCATATAAAGGATAAGTGACTTGCGTCAATACCTGAGAGATGCTGTTTGATGCGAGTTTCTCCGTCCCCTGTGCCTTGGAGTAGTAGCCCATGGTGTTTGCGTTGTAGAAACGGCCTATCAGCAATCCCTGAAACTGATTGCCGAATTGATTAAGCAGATGTGTCAGGAACATGTAGAAGCCAAAACTGAATAATTCCCGGAAAGATGGCCAGGAGAAGGTCCAAATGGGTCGCCACTTTACATAAAACCAGAAGGCAAGGGCTGGGATGCCCGCCACTAAAAGATTCTGTGCCACCAATGCCCATACGCCATACCCAATATACGCCATGATGATGGTGATGGTCAAAGAGATAACCGACGTCAAGATGGAAATAATTGAAAGGACTTTGAAGTTCAGTTTTTTCCTAAGCTGGTTTCGCTGGATGATGTTGAAGGCGTAGATGAAGAGAACGATGCCTTGCATACGAAGGACATCACGCAATATTTCAATATCATAGAAACGGGCAATGGCGGGCGCTGAGACATAGAGGATAGCGTACATTACGATTGCCATGCCGAGGTTCCACCAGAAAATGGTAGAATAGTCTTCCTGAGTAGGTCGTTTTTTCTGAATCAGTGCAGAACCGAAACCGCCGTCAATGAACGCCTCAGCCATCACCATAAAAATCATCAACATTCCTATGCAGCCGTAGTCATGAGGCGTGAGCAGACGAGCAAGGATGATACCCGATATGAACTGGATAATCATCTTCGAGTATTTCTGCAAGGCTGTCCAAACAATGCCTGATGCAGCTTTATGTTTGAGACTCTTCTGTGCCATTATTATATGTTATATCATGTCCATTTGCAATGCTTACTTAGCTTTTATTGTTGTTGCCAAGATGCGGTAATCTGATAGGGAAACCCGTTCAAGACACTAAGTGGGTCGGAATAGGTTTGACCATAATCTGTTTGACTGGCTTCGACGCTTGAAAGGCATTGAACACACACGAACCAAAGGCCAGAATCAAGCGAGGAAAAGGACAAGGAGGGATGCGAACCTTTGTTGGCTGAGAGAAAGTCTGCGCTCTCCGGATATGCAAAAGTGATGCGGCTCATAGAGAGGGAGAAATCGCCCTCGACCTGACTCTCAACATTTACGGAAATATTCTCTGCGCCTTCTGGAATCATTACCGCAAAATGATGACACTGAAGGTCTCCGAGTTTTGCATGACCGGGGATGTTGGCTTCGGAGCCGCAGTCCATCATGCGAGTCTTACCATTTTGAAGGAAACCTTTTAAGGGAGTTGAACCGATTCCATCCATGGCATACAGAATCATGGCCGCTGTCAAGTCGCGACGTTCACCGTCTTTTTCTTCTTCAGGATGCGAAGCTTCTAAGACAAGCCGTCCTGACGTATCATCTGTTTTATACGACCAGACACTGGGCTGCATGTGGACATCACTTTTTTGAGGATAGTCAAAACGCGCAAGTATTGTCGTTCCTGTGGGAAGCATTACAGGATAGCCGCCCTTGTTGTGCCGGACATCGCTCACGTAATAGTCTCCACCGAAGTCATAGTAGTCCAATAATGGCGACTCATTTTCGATGAACATCCCTGTTGTCGTACCAGACAAGCCTGTATGGTTCATCGTGGCAGGGAATAGTGAGAGATAATAGGGGTAATCAGGATTACCATCATAACCATTAGAGGCAAAGAAGGCCCCGGCACAGGTTCCGACATAACTTCCGCCATTTATAACAAACTTTTTCATGTTCTCTCTGGCGGTTGAACCTAAAGACTGGCCATGCATCCTTGAGTCTCCTCCATTAACAAAAAGAAGTTTGTATCGTGGTTGCCCGTCGGGATAAAGAAGACGGCCATTGTTGTCGTTAGCATCGCCAGCTATAATCTCGTTCTGCAGCAAGATGTCTTCCTCAGACGCATTTGAACGCGGAAGGCTAATACCCTCTGTAGAGAGACCTAGATACTTGGCGGCATACAATGACTTACGTGATGTCAAACCGATTCCGGCATCGAGGAAAATGTCTTTATAGAAAGCTTTCTGAGGTACCAATGGCAGATGAAGCGATTCCATCGGGATGGTCAGCTGAGAGGTCGAGGGGAAACTAATGCAAGTCAGTTTACTTTCATAAGTCGATATGTTTAGAAAAACTTCTGACAGAATGCTGTCGGGAAGGGGTTGCTCCTGCAACAGCCATCTGCCATTGGAATAGGCGAACGAGGGGGTGTTACGAGCATCTGTCACAAGGAGCATCTTACCGTCCTTGTTCAGCAGAAAATCATCTCCCAACGTCCAGTAATACTTCGAACCGTTGGGCTTGATGGAAAGCCGAGGCCATAGGAAACCATCCTCTTGATTATTGCGGCGGAAAACAACAGGGGTCGCCTGACTCATGTAATAAAGAGCATAGACGCTCATATCTGTTGAATCGATTGAAGACAAGATTCCATCGTTCTCTTCATGCAGAAGCAGTTGTCTGATGCTTCGGATATTGTTGTTGAATATGGCTTCAGGATCATTGCTGTTTACCACCTCAACATCGTTGGTGAAGTCATCAGAACGACATCCCATACAGAACATGAGACACACAAGCTTGAACAATAGGAGACGTCCTATATGCAGCCTATCATAAATCCCAACTGTTGAAAATGTTTTTATTGTCAGTTGCTCAGGTATGCACTTACCGATTATGTTGAACTTCTTCATTACGTTATTTCTCGGTTCGTACAAATTCTGTCAACACCTCCATGTTGTCACTCACCGATACAGGGTGAAGGTTCAGTTTCTCGTTGGCAGTGTGTACATAGTAGAATCTTACCTTCTGTTGACGACAGAGAAGCATTGTGCGTTCTATTAGTTCGCGCTCCTTGCGTGGGACGCACAGATAGAGTTCGTTGCCGAGACGCAGTTCATCGGGAGCAGAGAGACGCGAGGCAAAGTCGCTGGGAGACACGAAACTGCTGCGAAGTTTGTAGCCGTAGGAGGGATTGTCCAAGAGCAGCTTATGCAACCGTTGCAGCTCAGGGTCGCTACCCACCATTGTTATATAGCGTGTGTTATAGCCCAAACGTCGGAAATGCATCAACAGCCAACGCTCAAGGAACCTCAGCACAATCAGGAGCACAATCATACTGACAGCCATGTAGAAGAATTGCCAACCCAGATGAGCCCTGAAGTTGAGTGCACGCAACACCAGATAGGACACCAGTACTTGGGTGGATGCCAGCATCGTGCAGCGACGGAAAATGTTTCCAACACTAATTAGGCGTCGGTGAATGACCGTGGAGAAAAAGTATTCTGCCACCATCATGGCTGCGGTGCATACCATCCAGAACAGACGCTCCTTGTCGTCGTCCCAGTCCTCAGAGAGAGGAATGGTGTCCACCACAAAGTAGAGCACTATCCACAACAAAAGTACATCGACTCCAATGATGAACCACTTGATGAGGCGGTTGGTGTAGTTGTTATTTCCGATTCCGATTTGTTCCATAGACAATTCTCAATTTTCAATTTTCAATTCTCAACGAATTCTGTTATTGACTGCACGAGGCTATCTGTGGCGTATGCGCCAATGGAGTAGAGAGGGCGAAGGTCGGGGGTTAGCAGTAGTGACTGGAGTTCCTCTTTATCCGTAGCCACATAGCAATAGCCCGCCTCCTTCACCTTCTCGGCAGTGGCAAGCTGATGCTCGTTGCGGTGCTCGCCCAAGGCGGCTATACGCGGGAAAACGATGAGGGGCTTGTGCATGGTGAGAGCCGACAGGATGGTGCCCATGCCGGCATGAGCCACAATGAGACGGGCCCGATTGAAGAGCCGGTCGAACTCGTCAGGAGGCAGTATGTCTATCGTGTTGATATGATGTGGCAGATAGCCACTGCCGTTAACCTGGGCCACAATCTCCTCGTTGAGCTGAGGGGCCAGCTCGTCGAGCATGCGTATGAGGCGGTCGAAGGGCAGCTGTGTGCCTGTGATTACAAATATCATAACACTGTTCCTGCAAAAGTTACTTTAGAGTCGGCCAAGTCGGGCCACTGGGTATAGACACGCGATGCGAAACAACGGGCAATACGTCCGCTGGCTGACAGATGGGCGGCATTGGCAATACTGTCCACCCAGATGGTCTTGTAGCGTAACAGCCAACCGGCTAAGATGCACACCAGTCCAGGTGCAGCCCCCGTCGTGAGTATGGCATCGGGATGTTCACGTTTCAGAATACGTAGGAGCCGGAAGAATGCAGGCAATAGGCGCCAGGCATCTTTGCGACTGAAATCGGGCATCAGATAGAATTTGGCATCGCCTGTCATCGTGACGCACTTGGGATGGGTAGACGCATAGACCACCTCAAAACGTTCTTCCAAGGGACGGGTGATGCGCAACAACTGCTGCCAATGTCCGCCAAGAGAGGCTGCTGCAAATATCTTCTTATCCATCTTCTTTGCCAAAGACTATCAGTTTACTTAGAGTTATCCCATGCTGTACACCACTGCTACAAGGGCAATCATGATGACGGAGAGGATGAAGAGAACTATCTTCAGATACTTTTCGGCCTTGCGGCGGATGGCAATAGAAAGAAGGCTCCTGCGCTTGAAACGCGAAGCATAATCCTCGTGATGATGGTGGTGCTTATGAGAAGATTGCTCTGACATTTTACTTCAGTATATTATATAGGAGTGAGGCCACGGAGATTAATATGCTTATCGATGTCAGCATGATGGAGGTTGTCTGACCTACACTGGAGTTGCGAGCCTTCACCTTGTTGGGTTCCACGTAGAGAATATCGTTCTGCTGGAGATAGTAGTAGGGGGAGTTGATAATGTTGGCATCGTTGAGGTTGAGGACGTAAATCTTCTTTTTGCCCTTGTCGTTCTCGCGGATGAGCTTCACCCTGCTACGAACACCGTATACCGTGAGGTCGCCTGCCTGAGCCAGCGCCTCAAAAATGTTTATCTTCTCGTTGCTCACCGTGAACATACCCGGACGAGCCACTTCGCCTAAGACTGAGATTTTGTAATTGGCCATGCGAACTGTGACAATGGGATTCTCGCTGGCATTCATATAGGGCAGGATGCCGTCGTGAATGAGCTTCTCGCATTCGACCTTTGTGAGACCTCCCACCTTCAGTGTGCCCAAGACAGGGAAGCTGATGGTGCCGTCGTTGCCGACCAGATAGGTCTGCAGGGCGCGACCAGAACCAATCGTCTGGGAAGCTGCCCTGTTGCTTAGCGAGGGGGGAACAACAATGTTGAAGGGTTCGGAGGCCTCTGGGTTGATGGTGTTGACCGTAATCGTAAGCACATCCTTAGGCATGATGCGGGCATCATACAGGTATGCGGAATTCTCTAAGTCAATGGTGTCACTATTCTGAATGTAGGCAACCTTTTTAGGTGAAGTGCAGCCAATGAGCAACATGCTAAGGGTGACTGCCAGTGCTCCACGAATATTCATCTTTTTCATACGTTTTGTATTTATCATTTCTTTATTGATTTATCATCTTTCTGACCGTAGTGGCTTTCGGAGTATCTGCCATACATGCCGTAGTTACTGTAGGCGCCATATTTGCCGTATACTCCAAAACCGTAATAATAACCATACTTGCGGCGTGACATATCAATGCCGTTGACAACAACGCTGGCATTGGGCAGTTTGCCCTCCCTGGTTAGGTTGTTTAACAGGTTGAAGGACGTCTTCGGGGTATAGTCCGCGCGGCAGACATACACACAGGCATCCGCATAGGCCGCTATCTGGGTGGTATCCGTGATGAGTCCGATAGGAGCGGTGTCAAATATCACATAGTCGTACTTTTCCTTCATCAATTCGATGGCCTGTTTGAATACCTCGCGAGCCAGCAATTCTGTGGGGTTAGGGGGGATGGGACCCGCCAGCAGCAAATCGAAGTTACCGTTGACATTCGAGTTGACGATTTGCTCCTTGAGATCCTCCCATGTGAGGTGGTCTTTTGTCAGAAGGTTGGTGATGCCCTTAATCTTGTCGGAGATGGAGAACAAGCGTCCCAAGGCCGGTCTTCGAATGTCCATACCGCAGAGCAGAACCTTCTTGCCGAGCAGGGCGAAACTGGTTGCCAGGTTGGCCGCACAGAAGGTCTTTCCCTCTCCAGTCGTGAACGAAGTAAAGAGAATGACTTTCTGATCCTCCTTGAGCATGAACCGGATGTTCGTACGCAGAGAACGGAAAATCTCGTCCATCTGGGTATTCTTGTTCGCATGGACAACAATACCTGCAGAGGTCTTAGCGGCGTCGTTGGCAACCGGTACGTCTGCTATAATAGGCAGACGGGTAAGTTTCTCTACATCATCGTGACCTTCAATCTTATAGCGCAACAGACTGATGAGGAAGATGATGGCGAGAGGAAACGCAAAAGCCGTGAGCAGTGCAGTAAAGAGGATAAACGACTTCCTTGGTTTTATCTGACCTTCGTATACCGGTTCGTCGATGAGTTTGCCCTTATTGGCGGTGGCTGCCATCGCAATGCTGTTTTCCTCACGTTTCTGCAGGAGCAACAGATAGATACCCGACTTCACATCCAGCTGACGGCCAATCTGGGTAAGTACACGTTCTTGAAGGGGGGTCCTGGAAACTTGTCCGTGGTATTTGCCAAAGAGTTCCATGACGCTCTGACGGGAGATTTCTGCAGAACGACGTGCCTGCGACAAGGCGGCCTTGATGCTGGACGATAAATCTTGGATACTTGCCGTGAGGGTCTGTACCTGGGGAGCATCCTCGCTGAGTGCCGTCAGCAGGCGGTTACGCTCCTGCACCGCCTTGTTATAGCTGGCGATGAGTTGGGTGGAAGCCCCGTCTGTCAAACCGACGTTGGAGGGGATTATCTGATTATGATTCTTCGGATTATCTACATACTCTCGCAGGAAGTCGAGCATCCGAATTTGTGCGTCAACCTCTGATAGACGTGTAGTGTACTGGTTGGCCATTTGGACGGACTGTGTAGCATCAACGGAGAAACTCGTCACGGAATTCTGGCGTTTGAAGCTTTCAATCTGTTCTTCCGTAGAGCCCAGTTCCTTATTGATTTGAACCACACGCTCGTTGATGAACTCTTCCGTGCGGAGAGCGATTTCATTCTTGTCGTTGTTTGCCTGACGATTATAGCATACTGCCAACTGTCGCAAGAAGTCAATGGCACGCTGGATGTTTGGATCTACGAGTTTCAACACAGCGATGTCCGTCTCCATGGATATCTGTTCTGCCGTCATATTGCCAAGAAAGCGTGTTGCTGTGACCATGGGGGGCACAATGGTCACAAAATAGGTTTCCTCGGGCTTCATCGTGTAACGGGGCGAGGCGGCAATGGTCAGGAAACCTATCGGTGTCTGAATCTGAGCGGGAAGTGTGTCAAGTGATTGGGTAAAGTTATGGGTGACTATGCCCTCCTGATAGTCTGGCTGGAAAATAGTACCCTCTACCGTGTTAACACCATCCTTTTGACTAATCTTCAGTGTCATCTTGTTGATTAAGCCTCCCTCTATATAAACCTTGTCCAAACTGTCAAGGCTGAAAGGATCCATTTCTACAATATAGGGGCGGCTATCATATACGATAACATCCCTCACACGTCCCTTGCGTCGGAATTCCGCATACAGCTTCAGGTCTTTTACCACATCACGAACCAGGATGCGCGACTTGAGAATCTCTATCTCATTCTGGATTCCAAATGACTTGGACAACATACCGCCATCAACCATGCTGTTGAGCATCTGCGACACATTGCGACCCTTGCGATTCTCGTCGTCCTTTATCAACAATCGGGCTGAAACTTTGTAAGTGGGCTCGGTATAGCGAAGATAAAGCAAAGCTCCACTGACAAAAATGATGAAAGAGAATAGGAAATACGGCCAATTCAATATAAATATCGAAAAGACGGTTGAAATATTAAATTTCGGTTTGGTGTCCTCTTTTTCGTTTCCTAAGTTCAACAGGTTCTCAAAATCGTCCAAAAGGTTTTCGTCTGACATATATTATATGTTTTTAATCATTAATTATTGAATTTTCGCGCAAAGTTACGAAAAATATTTCATTTTTCTTGTCTTTGATGAAAAAAAAATGAGAGACGACATTGTTGTGACGTCTTTTGCCTTGCAACCTTCCCGTAAGAATTGGGGGTGAAACCAGAGGCTTAGAAGGGGTAGCCAACGGCGAGGTGAAAACCGAGGGAATCCCAGAACTTGGTCATATTATAATAGCCTGACTTGCCCGTATCGTAGGGGGCATGGATGCCTATGCCCACGTCGAAGCGGATGACCAGAAAGTCGAGGTCGTAACGTAGACCGAAACCTGTGCCCAGGGCTATTTCGCAACCGATGCTGCCAAGGTGTATGCTCCCACCCGGACGCTCGGGGTCGCGGCTCAAGAGCCACACGTTGCCGGCATCCACAAAGAGGGCACCACCGAGCTTGCTGACCAACGGGAACCGGTATTCCAGATTGGCCTCAATCTTCAAGTCGCCCATCTGATCGATGTAGCTGTACTTGCTGTTGGCGGGATGGTAGCTGCCAGGACCTATGCTGCGCACACCGAAGGCTCGGATGCTGTTGGCACCGCCTACGGTGAACATGTCGCCATAAGGTGGGGTGGTTGCATTACCAAAACTGTGTATGATGCCAGCGAAGAAACGTCCGACGAGGAACGTTTGGGTATGTCCCAGACGAAATTGCTGGGTGGCCTCGGCAGTGAAACGAATATACTGGGCAAAGGGCACACCGAAGAGAGACTTGTCACGCTGGCTGAAGGGTTTACCTGCCATGCGGTAGATGAGACTGGTCAGGTTGCCCGCCTCCTTGATGGAGAGTGTGATACGGCGTTTACGGTCGCGGCTGTCCGGGTTGGTGTGAGTGAAAGTGTACTGTGCCGAGGGTACGAACTGATTGCGCAGTGAGGCATAGAGAGCCTGGTTGGTGACTATGATGGAGTCGAACTTCGCCGTGGTGTGGAGCTGTTTCTCGTAGTCGAGACGGAGAGGCACGACCTCGTGCATGAAACGGCGGTTGCGCTGGTAGGTGTGGGTGACACGGGCTCCGAATGAGACACGACTGAAATAGCCCGACCGGTTCAACCAGTCGGCATGTATCTTGTATGATGTAGTCGCCTGGGCACGGTGGTTGAAACGATAGCCCAATCCGAGCAGCAGCAAGCGTGGGTAGGTGAGATTGACGGACGCGCCCCATTCGTAGGAGTTCATCAGGCTCCGTTTGCCCTTCATGTTTGCTCCTGTCATCCATTCGTATGAACCGTATGCCTCCAGGCTGAGTTTCTCGGCACCGCGAAACACGTTCTGTTTCGACATATTGAAGTTCAAACCTGGACCAACAAGTCCATTACTCTTCGTGGCGATATTGCCTCGGAACTCAGCGTCGTAGGGCTTATCGAGGCGGAGGGTGATGTCGACATCGAGAGTATCTGAGGAGCAAGGGGTAAGGGGCAAGGGGCAAGAGGATACAATCTCCTCATGAGAATTATTCAGCGAGTCTATTTCATTTCTCTTGTCCCTTGGCACTTCTCCCTTCTCCCTAACATGATATTTGGCATTGACTTGCGAGAAGATACCCATCGAAGCCAGGTTGTTCTGCATGGCCTCCATGACGTCGAGTTTGTAGAGGTCGCCCGTGCGATAATTGATGAAGCGCGAGATGGCGCGGAGTTTCAGAGGCGTACGGCCGGGTGTGCCGCTATATGCCATCGTGATGGAAGGGGTACGTCGGATTCGATTCACGGAGTCACTCTGTGGGTGCTTGCGCTGGTAGCGTGCTATAGCCCTGCGCATGCGCCAACTGAGTTTTTGGGGACGACGCAGTGTGTCGACAATCTCGTGGTCATCGTATTGGAATACATTGATGTGGGTTCGTCCCATGATGTACTGTCGACGAGCCTGTTCGGGCATATCGGCAGAGGGTACTACCTGCAACTGCACAGTTTGGGGCTGAGCCACGGTGTCGGCTCGGTAGACGATGTGTTCAGGGCGGAAGTAGTAGAAGCCGTTGTTGCGGAAGGCCTTGGACAGGCGTTGGCGTTCCTCGTCCAGATTCGGCACGCTGAAGGGAGCTCCTCGGTGTAGCGTCGTCCAGTGGCGTGTGGCACGGATGATGGAATCCGCCTTTTCGGGGAAGTTCAGGTAGGCGATGCTGTCGAGGTGGAAGAGCGGTCCTGGATGGATTTCATAACTGACCTTAGTCTTGCGTGGATGTTTCTGTGGAATGGTGTCGAATGCCGCTGTCCCACGGAAGTATCCGTAGTTGCGCAGTGTGTTCTGTGCCACTTGTGTGCGGACACGTGGGTTGACGCTGGTCAGTGTAACTGGCGTTGCGGCAAAGGTGTTGAACATCCAGCGCCCAAAGCGACTCTTGCTGTTCACATAGCGGTTCCACATCCACAGACCGATGGCCAACGGCTGGCGATAGTACGACGAACCCATCAGCGAATTGTTGGGCGCATAGGCCAGCACACCCTCCACCTCGCTCTTCGCCAGAGCATAGGCGGCTTTGTCAAGCTTAAAGGAGGAAGGGGAAAGGGGAAAGGGGGAGGGGGATATGTTTTCCTCTTGAGTGGTTTTTAGGGGGTCGAGTCCATTTTTCTTGCCCCTTGCTCCTTGCTCCTTGCCCCCAAGATAATCTGCGACCGTATTATAGGCGTCGCCCAGTGCTTTGATGACACCCGTTGAGTCGCGTTCCGCCTCCACTTTCGGCAGTTTGTCGTAACTGACGTGCTTGATGCCCGTGTACAGCGTCTCGCCCTCTGCCAGGTTCTTGGTCTCGGAACAAGAGAAAAGAAAATGAGAAAATGAGACAATGAGAATATGAGTAAGCAGAACCGCCCACTTTCTTTTTCTAAATCGACATAAACATATCTGATTCTTTTCCTTTCTCATTGTTTCAAATTCTCGTTCTTCCTGAATATAAACAATTCTCCCAAGCGGTTGCTCTTACGGCGCAGCACAATGCCGGCTCCCATCTCCATGATGTCGCGCTCGAGCAGCGATTCTGAGTCGCGGTCGTAGTAGATGCGCACGTAGCGAGTGGCACTCTTGTCCAGTCTGTACTCGAGCGACACGTTGTTGATGATACTCTCTCCCGTGTTTTTGGCTTCGCTGCCGGAGCTTACCTTTCCGCCAACGATGAGACTGATGCGATTGCCCCAGAAACGTTTGGCAAAGCTGAAACTGTAGTCGGTCTGCGTGCCGCCTGAAGCCGTATTGGTGTTGTCTATACCGAAGTTCAGGTCGATGGTCGAGAGGGCCTTGTTGGATATGGCTGCAATCTGTGTCTGCAGGAACGAGTTCAGGGCGTTCGTGGCACTGAATCCGCTGGTACCGCTTCCGCTTTCGGCCAGATACATGCCTGTGGCCAGCATCGTTACAGCCACCTTGCCGCGTTCCTCGATACTCATGCTTGCCAGCTGGTTGGAGATAGTCAGATCGCCTGGGGCCGCAAGGGTGAATTCAAGTCCCATGTCGTTCAGCGTCTGCGAGATGGCCAGCCCTACATCGAAGTTCACGCTGCGCGGCACGTTGTTTTCGTAGACGGTGGTCTTTATGCGCTCGCTGGCCTTAATGTTGAGCCGTGGGTTCAGAATGTCGCCTGAGAACTCGGCATAACTGCCGCTTTGTATACTGAAGTTCTTGAGCGACATCACCATCAGCGTGTAGTTCATCAGTCCGCTGACGATGGTATAGCGACCATAAAGTTTCAGTCCCTCCTGCGTGGTGTAGTTCATCGTCAGGTCACCACCGCCTTCCAGATTGATGTGGTTCGTGCCGTCGGCACTCAGCAGACATCGCACATGTGCTGCCTGTTCGATGGCTATCTCCATTTGCATGTCTATGTTTTGCGGGGAGGTTTTCTCTGGCCCCTCCACGGTCAGGGTGTCCGAGAAGTCGGTGAAGGTCACAAGTTCGGCCAATTGGTCTTCGACAGTCAACGGTGAGTCGGTGAGTACGTAAGTGACGTCAGTATTGCCTAGCACGGCCAGTCGTCCGCCCAGTATCATATCGTTCAGTGTGCCGTGAAGTCGTGCGTGTGCATCAACAAATACCTTACCGTAGGCCACCGCATTACGGCTTTTCGGTGCATTAATCAGCTCAAAGTTCTTGGCCGACAGATTCAGGTCCAGCTGTATGCGGTCCAGTTCCTTGAAATCGATGTTACCGTCCAGTACAAGGGGATTGCGGCCTGTGCTGTACGCCTCGATACGATTCAGGCTAAGGTGACTCTGACTGACGCGGATGGTATCGTCGGGGAAGCGCAGGTGCAAGCTGTACATGTTGCTAACGAGGAACATGGAGTCGGTGGCTATGGCTCCCTCAAGCAGCGGGCTGGATACGGGGCCGGTGACACCTATCGCTCCAGTGACATAGCCTTGCAGTTCGGCCGTCTGGTCAGGGATGAATCCGTTGGCCAAGGCCAGCGGCAGGCGTTGCAGGGAGGCCAGTGCATCGATGGTTCCATTGTCCTTGGGGTTGTAGGTTCCGGCCAGTGTCATGACCTCATTGCCATAGTGGCTGACAATGCCGTCCACATAGTGTGTACCGTCGGCATTGGGCAGGTAGACAGCATTCAGTCCCACGTTGCCCATCTTGGCATTCTCATAACTGAACTGGTCCACGCTGGCGTCTACCAGCACGCTCATCGACTCCTCGTTCTGCACCAGGTGGAAGTCGCCAGCCAGCAGTCCGCCCACTTGGGGCATGTAGGGGATGACAGACGAGAGTTCGCCCAGGTTGAAGTCGTGAACCGACAGGGTGATGTCCTGCAGGGCATCGTCGTTGGGGGTGGAGTAGAGTTTGAAACCCGTCCCGTCGTCTGCCAGCAGGTCGATGTTGGCTTCTATGCGCCTGTCATCGTGGAGCTGGATGTAGTTGTCCTCGTTCAGCGTGAAGCGCCGGTAGGCAATGATGGGGTTCAGAGGACTCAGATGTAGCCGGTAGCCGTCGTCCAGCATGAGCAACTGTGCCCCCAGGTCTACGCCCTTAACGCGTTTCGCATCGTAGAAGTTTATGTAGGCATTGGCCCCCGACGATGTGAGTTCGCCATTGATGTTCGACTCGAAGACGACCTGTTTGTTGCGTGGTCCGTTTCTGACCCTTCCGCCCAGCCGGACGATGTCGGTGGTATCCTGATAGATGTGCCACTGTATGGTGTCAAGCAGTATGGCTCCCGTGTTGAAGGCGTGCAGGTAACCGTAGCCGTTCAGTCCGATGTCGGGGTCGCTGTCCAGGTCTATGGACAGTAGGTCGAAGGTGTAGCCCATGGTGCGGATGATGTGGGCCACGGTGTTCTCGTCTCCGCTTCGCAGACGCAGGTTGAGTCGGGGCAGCAACGTCTTCAGGGTGTCTTGTGCGATGTGGTGGTTGGCAAACTGGCGTTGCACCTCCTCGCTGAAGAGATTGGCCTTGTCCATCACATGCTCCCATCCATCGCTCGAAGTCAAGTTCAGTTCCAGGTCGCCCGACGCGGCTTCGGCATGTATGGTATCGGGACTCATGAGCAGGGCCAACTCGATGTCGGTGGGGTAGAATACGGTGTCCTTCACCGCCAGTTCTATGGCGCTTATGTTGCCCCGCAGTTCGTGGGTGTCTGTCAGGTTGGTATTGCCTTCAGCGTTCAGGTGCATGGCCACCGTTGTGGGTGTGTCAGCTATGCCCAGGGCATATAGGTCGATACGGGTGAGTCCCAGGCTGAATTCAGCTCCCGAGATGGGACGGTCCAGTTGTAGTGTAGCACAGGCGTCGGCTTGCAGAATGTCGTTGTTGCTATTCAGGTTCACCAGTGCTTCGCCATTCTGTACGTTGGCCGTCAGCCGTACGTTGTCGATTTGCTGGCAACCGTATTGCAGGCGCTCTACCTTCACGTCGGCTTTGGCCTTCGTGCGGTGCGAGAGCAGGTCGGTGCCTCGTCCGCTCAGTTGGGCTTGAGTTGTAATCAGTCCGATGGAGTCACGCGGCAGGAAGTTGCGCACGTTTAGGTTGCGTATGTCCAGACGAGCTTGATAGGATTCGTTTCGCGTGTCGTATTTTCCACGAAGCAGCGCACTACCGTATCCCTGGGTCAGGCGCAGGTCGGCTTGGGCTTGCGCCTCGTGCCAACTGGCCTTGCCCGTGAGTCTCATCTGGGGCAGTCGGATGCTGCTGTCGATGCCCAGCATACGATGGACGGGTTGCAGGTCGTGGGTCTGCATGTTAAGCGACACGTCAGCTCCCAGTTCGTTGGTATTCAGAATATTCGTTGCATAACCATCAATCGTTGCTTCAAGGTATGGTAAGAGATCCATCCGGCACTCATCAATGCAGAGGCTGTCCACGTTTCCTTGCACTTTGGCTACGAGCGAGAGAGGTTCATCGGGCATGAGTTTGCGCCATTCGGGCGTAAGGTAATTCGAGCCTATGGCCAGGAGGTCGGTGCATCCGATACGGGCCTGTAGGTCAACGTCCATGTGTCCACGTTCCTTGGCTGTCAAAGCCGCCCAGTCGAGGTTGGCGTTGCCGTTGATTTGGCTCGATGGTGTTGACAGGCTCAGCTTAGGTACGCAGATGTGTGTGTCGTCAATCAGCAGGTTACTGGTCTCGAGTCGCAGCTCGTAGAGCGTCTGGGCGAAGGTGGGCGTGAGACTGAGCGAGTCAGCATCCAACAGCAGGTATTCCACCTGGTAAATACCCCGTTCCAGGCTGACGTAGCTCCCGTTGACAACCAGGTCGCGCACGCCGCCTCTGACACACAGCGAGTCGCCAGCGGTGTGGAAGGCCAGGCGTGTGTCGTGGGCTTCTATACCGTCTATCTCAATGTTCCAGGGGATGGGTTCCGACTCCGTGGTGTCCGTGACCGTGGTGTCGCGCAGGGCAATGTCGAGGAAACAACGGTCGAGGCGTGCGCCATTGATGCGTGCCCTTTGTTTGCCGAGGGCTATATTGTCGGCCCTCAGGTGCAGATTACCTACGTCGCCCTTCACCACGAC
The DNA here is from genome assembly GCA_905234735.1 of uncultured Bacteroidaceae bacterium. Taxonomy (GTDB): domain Bacteria; phylum Bacteroidota; class Bacteroidia; order Bacteroidales; family Bacteroidaceae; genus Physcousia. The sequence continues at coordinate 25,756 of CAJOJA010000008.1, forward strand.
GGTGGCTATCAAGTCGCGGGTGTCGATGACGCCCTCCTGCAGGTCAATGGCTTCTACGCCTATCCGCTTGCGGAGTATGCCTGTGAGGTCGAGGTCAACGATAGCGTGGCGCACGTCCAGGATGGTATCAGGTGGGGTGGTGACGGAGAGGTGTTGTAGGTCGATATCGAGGGGGAACTTGATGCGTATGTGTTCCAGTTGAATCTGCATCCCCGTCTGTGCCGAGGCGTATTCGGCCGCCCGACGTACGGCCCAGTTCTGTACCGCAGGAATGTAGAGCGCCGCAACGAGTAGCAGGAACAGCACTACTGGTGAGAGTGCTGTTCCTGCTATGGCGTACGTTATCTTCCTGCGACGTGTCATTATTTACTTGACGGCCGTCACGATGTAGGTGAAGTCATAATCCTTCCACGGCATCTGGTACTCGCCGCGAGGCCATGCGCCCCAGCTGGTGACGCAGCCCAGACCGAACTGGCGGGCCTGCAGTTGTACGACGTTGAACTTGCGTGGTGTCAGGTCGCCGGAGTGGCTCTGGTGGGCATCCTTGCGAGGACCGTCGTCGAGGTCTTCGGGCAGGAAGTTCAAGGCGCTGGCCTCCATGGGACCTACGGCTGCAAACCTCAGTCCGCGACCGCTGTTGTCAAGCATCTGCCAGTATCGGATATCGGTCTTGTTGCCGCTCTCCTGCGGACGGATGTAGCCCCAGTATTGGTCGCCTACCTGCTGTGTGTAGCGTCCCAGACGCTGTGAGTTGTTGCGGTCAATGTAGTTCTCGATGGGGCCGCGGCCGTAGTACTGGATGGTGCTATAATCCTCGGGCAGTACCCACTGCATACCGAAGCGGAACATCTGGGGTTTCTCCTTGGCCTCCTCGTTCACGTCGAGGTGCTCGTTGACAATGAGGTTGCCCATTGCGTTGAGGGTATAGCTGATGGCCAAGGTGGCATCCGTACGCTGCATTTTGTAGCTGGCGGTGATGGTGCGTGCCTTTTTGTCACCAGTGAGAGTGACGCTCTTCAGCTGGCGGTCGGCATCCTTCCAGGCGCGGAAGCGGTTCTGCAGACCAGCACCGTAGTCATTATCAGTAGGAGCGCGCCAGAAGTTGGGCACCACCGAGTAGCCGTCCTCGAGCATGGGCTTGCCGTCGACATCGAGATAGTCCAGTTCGCCCGTCCAGCGGTTCACTGTTACAGCTACTCCATTGGCGGTCAGCGTGTAGCATGCCAGCATCGAGTCAGCCTTCACGCCGCCCGTGCGCTGCACACTGCCCATGGTTGCTGTGAGCAGGAGGTTGGGGTTGGGCATGTCGTACGGACGGATTACGCTCTGATGGCGTGCCACCACCTCGCCGGCAGGCAACAGGCCGTCCTGGCCCTTGAGCGTGAAGTCGATGTTACACAGGACTTCCTTGCCTGGATAGGCCTTCATTATCTTTTCGTTCGCGTCAGCGCAGCCGGCGATGTTCACCTTCTTGGTCTCCTGCGGGCCTATGTTCATTTTGTCCACTGTCAGGCTCTGCACCTCCTTGCCCTCAACCAGCCATGTGAGCACAGCCTGAATGTTCGAGAGGTCGGTGAAGAAGTTCTCGTTATAGATGTCCATCGTACCCTTCTCGGGGTCGAAATTCTTGACCCAGATGTTCTGATGGATGTACTGCACCTCGTAGGCATGGGGGTTAAGCGAGCGGTCGGGAGCAATGACGCCGTTGCAGTTGAAGTTGTGGTCCGATGCCGGATAACGGCCTTCGTCGCCTCCGTACATCCATATCTGCTTGCCAGTCACCTTCGACGTGCCGCGAATGCCTTGGTCCACGAAGTCCCAAATGAAACCGCCCTGATACTTCGGATACTTGCGGATGAGGTCCCAGTATTCCTTGAATCCGCCCATCGAGTTACCCATGGCGTGGGCATATTCGCACTGAATCAGCGGACGTGGGTTGTCGCCCTGGCTGTACTTCTCGCAGCCGTCGTAGCCGTAGTACATGGGGCAGAAGATGTCGGTCTTACCGTTCTGTCCGGCCTGCTCGTACTGACAGGGGCGCGAGGGGTCGAGAGCCTTCACGCGCTCGTATGCAGCCTCGAAGTTATCGCCGTAGCCGCTCTCATTACCCAAGCTCCAGAAAATGATGCTGGGATGGTTCTTCTGCACCTCCACGTTGTTGACGCTACGCTCGATGATGGTCTGCTTATATAGCGGGTCTTGTGCCAGACGGCGGTCGCCGTAGCCCATGCCGTGACTCTCGAAGTTAGCTTCGGCCACGACGTAGATGCCGTACTCGTCGCACAGGTCGTACCAGCGTGGGTCGTCGGGATAGTGACAGGTGCGCACAGCGTTCATGTTCAGCTGCTTCATGATTTTGATGTCCTGAATCATACGCTCCACAGAGACTACGTAGCCGCCATCGGGGTCGAGCTCGTGGCGGTCGGCCCCCTTGAAGAGCACGGGCTTGCCGTTGACCAGCAGCTGGGCGTTCTTGATTTCAATCTTGCGGAAGCCCACCTTCTGCGGGATGCACTCCAGCACCTCGCCCTTGGCATTCCTAAGCGTGGTGAAGAGAGTGTAGAGGTAGGGTGTCTCGGCCGTCCATGTGCGGCAGGCCTCCACGTTGATGGTGGCAATCTGCTTCTCGTTGGCCATCTTGCTGGGAGCAGCCGTCTCGTAGACCTTCTTGCCTTCGGCATCCAAGAGCAGGAACTCGATGGTGTTGCCCTTGGCACCAGCCACGTTGGCCTTGACGGTCAGTCGTCCGTTGCGGTAGTTGTCGAGCAGGTCGGGAACGATGCTCAGGTCCTGCACATGCGTCTTGGGTCGTGCATACATATATACTTCGCGCGCAATGCCCGTGAAGCGCCAGAAGTCCTGATCCTCGCCGTACGAGCCGTCGCACCAGCGCATCACCTGCATGGCCACGAGGTTGTCCTGTCCGGGCTGGATGAACTTCGTCACGTTGAACTCGGCTTCCACCTTGGCATCCTCAGCGTAGCCCACCTCCTTGCCGTTAACCCACAGGCGCACGTTAGAGGTAGCAGAACCCACGTGGATGTAGATGTCCATGCCCTTCCAGCTGTCAGGCACCAGGAACGAGCGGCGATACGAACCCGTGTAGTTGTTCTTCTCCTCCACAAAGCCCGGTTGATTGGCAAACTGTGTGCACCAGGCGTAACCCACGTTCTTGTAGATACGGTCACCGTGACCGTTCAGTTCGAACAGCCCAGGCACGGGAAACATCTCCCAGCCGGAGTCGTCGTAGCCCACAGCCTCGAAGCCTTTGGGGGCATCATAGTGGTGGGTCACGAAGCGGAAGCGCCACTGTCCCTCCATCGACATGTAGCGAATGCTCCCTTGTGTCTTGTCGAGGCGCTGGGCATATTCCAGGCTCTCGAAGCCGAAGAAACTGGCACGCGGCAATTCCGTTCCCACGCGGTTCACACTGGGATCCAGCCAATAGGGCTTGCCCGTAGCTTTCGGTGCAGCATTGGCCGTCAGCGAAGCCGCGGCCATGACTGCGAATAAGAATTTCTTCATTGTCGTTTGTTTATTGGTTAGTAAGATTGTTCGCACAAAGTTAGGGAAAAACAGCGTAATGACAAATTTTTTATGTCGTTTTTTCCAATTCTACATTATTTTACTATACAATTGAGGTAGCCGATAATTCCACGTAGTGTAAGGGCACCGTTCAACGACGTATTGTCGAGCCTCAAACATTACTAATGCATAGGCCTGTGTCACGCGTGTCACAAACCCATGCATTAGTAATGTTTATTTCATCTTTAATGCTACCACGCCATCCCATTTGTTTATCGGTCATAGACTGGGGGAAGGTTGTCGTAGGCCATGATGGCACGGCGCCATTCGTCGGGTAGGGGAATGGTCTGTTGACGTTCGAGGTCGTAGAGTACCATCACGGAGTGGCAGCGGCTCTTGACCTCCTGTGTGTCGACGTCGACAATGTTCTGCTCGAGGTGGAAACTCTTGTTGCCGAGCTTGACAACGCGGGTTTGTCCGGCAATGCGACTGTCGCCCTTGATTTGGGCCAGGAACTCGGCCTCAATCTTTACCACTATGATGGCAATGTGCTCCCAGTCGACTCCCCTGCAAACATGAGCGAAATAGTCAGTCTTGGTAGTATCGTAAAACTGAAAGTAGATGGTGTTGTTGACATGCCCAAACTTGTCAACATCGTTGAAACGAATCTGCAGGGGCATCACATGGTGGAAGTCTTTGTTTCTTTCTTCTGTCATAATGGTAGTGTCAATCTGTATAAAACGAAGACTGCGCCATGGGGAATGGACGCAGTCTTTTTCTTCTTGGGTGCCTAGTCGGACTCGAACCGACGACATTCAGAACCACAATCTGACGCTCTAACCAACTGAACTATAGGCACCATATAAGGGCTTCCCCTCATTTGCGAGTGCAAAGGTACGAAAATAAATTATAAATTAAAAATTAATAATTAAAAATTTTCGTATTAATGTGTAATTTATTGCTAATTCATTTATAAAACTCCTTTTTGGCAGCGGAAAGGGTGTTGAGCATGAGCATGCAGATGGTCATGGGACCTACGCCGCCAGGAACGGGGGTGATGAAGGAACAGCGGGGGGCAACCTCGTCGAAACAGACGTCGCCAGAGAGACGGAAACCGCTCTTGCGTGTGGCATCGGGCACGCGGGTGGTGCCTACGTCGATGACGGCAGCTCCCTCCTTCACCATATCAGCAGTGACGAAACCAGGCTGTCCGATGGCTGCAATGAGGATGTCGGCCTGGCGGCATTCTTCTTTCAGATTCTCACTGCGGCTGTGGCAGACGGTGACAGTGGAGTCGCCCCACTGTTTCTGCATCATGAGTTGCGCCATAGGCTTACCGACGATGTTTGAGCGGCCCAGAATGACGCACTTCTTGCCCCGCGTGGGTACGTTGTAGCGCTGGAGCAGGGTGAGGATGCCGAGCGGTGTAGCCGAGATGAAGCAGGGCAGACCGATAGCCATACGGCCCACATTGATGGGGTGGAATCCGTCGACGTCCTTGCGATAGTCGATGGCCTCGATAACACGCTGCTCGTTGATGTGGCGGGGCAGGGGGAGCTGGACGATGAAGCCGTCGACGTCGGGGTTCTCATTCAACTGTGACACACAGGCCAGGAGTTCATCCTCCGTGATGTTGTCCTCGAAGCGGATGAGTGTGGACTCAAAGCCGCAGGCTTCGCAGGCCAGCACCTTGTTCTTGACGTAGGTTTCGCTGCCTCCGTCGTGGCCAACCAGTATGGCAGCCAGATGGGGACGTCGACCGCCACGGGCTACGATGTCCTCTACTTCTTGCTTGATTTCGGCTTTAATGGTGGCAGCCGTCGCCTTTCCGTCGATGAGTTGCATGTTATCTGAATTTAGGCATATTAGGCATTTTGGGCATTCGGGACATGTTGGCGCCGGTCACCATCTTCATCATCTTGCGTGTCTGGTCGAACTGCTTGATGAGGCGATTCACCTCCTGGATATCCGTACCGCTGCCCTTGGCGATTCGGGTGCGGCGGCTGGTGTTCAGCAGTCCAGGGTTCTCACGTTCCTTGGGAGTCATGGAGAGGATGATGGCCTCAATGCTCTTGAAGGCGTTGTCGTCGATGTCGATGTCCTTCAGTGCCTTGCCCACACCGGGTATCATCGAGGCGAGGTCCTTGATGTTGCCCATCTTCTTGATTTGTTGTATCTGGGCATAGAAGTCGTTGAAGTCGAACTGGTTCTTCTTAATGCGTTGCTCCAGTCGGCGGGCCTCCTTCTCATCGTATTGCTCCTGTGCCTTCTCCACCAGACTGACGATGTCGCCCATGCCCAGGATGCGGTCGGCCATACGGGCAGGGTGGAAGGGACTGATGGCCTCCATCTTCTCGCCCGTTCCGACGAACTTGATGGGCTTCTCCACCACCGAGCGAATCGAGAGCGCCGCACCACCACGGGTATCGCCGTCAAGTTTGGTCAGTACAACACCTGTGTAGTCCAGACGGTCGTTGAACTCCTTGGCCGTGTTCACGGCGTCTTGACCCGTCATGGCATCCACGACGAAGAGTATCTCGTGAGGATGTATGGCATCGCGAATGTCCTGAATCTGCTGCATCAGTTCCTCGTCGATGGCCAGGCGACCTGCCGTGTCGACGATGACCACATCGTTCGCCTTCTGGCGTGCCTCATTGATGGCGTGCAGGGCTACTTGTACGGGATCGGTAGCCCCCAGCTCCATGTAGACGGGAACGTCTATCTGCTCGCCCAGTACCCGCAACTGTTCCATAGCTGCAGGGCGGAAAGTATCGCAGGCAGCCAGCAGGGGCTTCTTGAACTGCTTCTCCTTCAGCATCTTGGCCAGTTTGCCCGAGAATGTGGTCTTACCCGAACCATTCAGACCAGCCATCAGGATGATGCTGGGGTCGCCCGTGCGGCCTGGCAGGTTGAGTTCGGACGTCTCGCCTCCCATCAAAAGTGCAAGCTCGTCGTGTACAATCTTCACCATCAACTGGCTGGGTTTGACGGCTGCCAGCACGTTCTGTCCCAGTGCCTTCTGCTTGACGGTGTCGGTGAATGTCTTGGCTACTTTGTAGTTGACATCGGCATCCAGCAGGGCGCGACGTACGTCCTTCAGCGTCTCGGCAACATTGATTTCGGTGATGCGGCCTTCGCCCTTCAATATCTTGAAAGACCGTTCCAGTCTTTCGCTTAAGTTTTCAAACATATTTGTAATTTACAATTTAACAGTTTACAATGTACGATTTATGTACCATTTGCGAATTTCGCGTGCAAAGTTACAAAATATTTCGTGAATACACAAAAAAAGCCCCGTAGCGTTATACTACAGGGCTGTTTTTATTTTCGGATGCTTGTCTTTAGAAGCGATAGCCGAAGGTGATGGACAGATTGTGGTTCTTCATCTTGGACAGAGAGATACCGCCGGAAAAGGTCTTAAAGGCTGTGCGGAACTTGTCGGTGTACATGTCAGTGAAGCCCCAGTCGTAGCCGATGGTCAGCGAATACTGCTGGTTGTACTCTGCACCTATGCGGAAACCGAAGCCGCAGTCGAAGCGCTGTATAGCACGGATGTTGTCCAGGTCGTCGTCAATGAGACCACCGAAATGCTTGCCAAAAAACTGTGCCGACTCATCGGGAATCAAGTCATCCTCGTAGTTGATTTTGTTTTTACCTGTAATGCCAAGAGCGAAGTAGGGGCCTATTTCGCCGTAGACACCGAGCTTGTCACTGAAGTTGTAACGATAACCTACATGCAAGGGAATCTCCAGATAATGAGACAGCATCTTCTGAGTGACATTTCCTACAGGTGCTCCCCAGTCGCCGGTTTTGCGTGCACCTTTATCTACCCAGTCAATTCCAGCGCTAACGTAGGTGCCATAAGCATTCGGCAATACATAATCAACTTTTACGCCAAATGTTACACCCACCTTGGGATTCATTCCGCTATCCTTTAGGTTGCTAACCGTCATGCCACCGAAGGCAACCATTGAGAAACCACTCTCGGGCACGTTATCAAGTGCCATAGCATTGCCGGCAAACAGTACGGCTAATGCAATAGAAAAAAACTTTTTCATTGTATCTTTTCTTATTCCTTATTAATTATTATATAGATTTATGCTTTGTTATTTCTCACACTTCTTGCCGTCGCAACCAATCATGCACCAAATGCAGGCGGCACAGATGGCACCTACGAAAGGACCAACGATGAAGACCCCCAGCTCCTGCAAGGCCTGACCACCCTGGAACAGAGCGGGACCGATGGAACGAGCGGGATTCACGCTGGTGCCCGTGAAGTGGATGCCCACAAGGTGAATGAGGATAAGGCTCAGACCGATGGCCAGGCCGGCAAAGTTGCCTGCACCCTTCTTCTCATCAGTAGAACCCAGAACTACGAGTACAAACAGGGCGGTGAGGACGATTTCCACAAGAATACCGTTACAAACACCGTAGGAGCAGACATTGGCACCCGTAGAGGTGGTGATGACTGCCTCGGCGCCAGCCGTGCTAACAACGGCATACAGCAGGGCTGCTGCCAAGATGGCACCAATCACCTGAAACAGCATGTAGCCGCATGCATCCTTCACACTGATGCGCTTCGTCAGGAGGCAACCCAGCGTAATGGCTGGATTGATGTGACAACCGCTGATGCCGCCAATAGCGTATGCCATAGCTACAACAGAAAGACCAAAAGCAATGGCGGTACCAACGATAGATGCAGTGTCGCTACCGCAACCCAGAGCTACGGCAGTGCCGCACCCCAGAAACGTAAGTACGAACGTACCTACCATTTCGGCTAAATATTTCTTCATAGTAAGTGGTATTGGGGGTTAAGTTACTTCTTTGCCAACAAATCGCGAATCTCGGCCAGCAGCTCTTCCTGTGTAGGACCAGCAGGTGCGGCAGGTTCCTCGGCCTTGGGCTCTTCCTTCTTGGCAGTCATCTTGCTGATGCCCTTAATCATCAGGAATACGCAGAATGCAACAATCAGGAAGTCGATGACGTTTTGGATGAACTGACCATACTTCAGCACGGCAGCCCCCTCGCCATCGCCAATTTTTGCAACCAGACCGGTGAAGTCCACATTGCCCGTGAGCATACCGATAGCAGGCATTAAAACATCGTCAACCAGAGACGAAACAATCTTACCAAAGGCACCGCCGATGATGACACCGACAGCCATGTCCAACACATTTCCGCGCATTGCGAAGTCTTTGAACTCTTGAATAAACTTTGCCATAATCGTTTGTTAGAAAAATTAATTGTTAAAAATTTATTGATTCGTTATGCAAAGATAAAAAGAATTTTGTATATTTGCATCGAATTTCAAAAGAAAAGTTAAAGAAAGTTATACATTTTTTCAATTAACCTATTAAAACAACACAAAAAATGGCAAACGTAAAAGTCGCTATTAACGGTTTCGGCCGTATCGGTCGCCTCGCTTTCCGTCAGATGTTCGAGGCTGAAGGTTATGAAGTAGTTGCAATCAACGACCTGACCAGCCCCAAGATGCTGGCTCATCTGTTGAAGTATGACACCGCTCAGGGCGGTTTCTGTGGCAAGTACGGTGAGAACAAGCACACTGTAGAAGCTGGTGAGGACAACATCGTAGTTGATGGCAAGAAAATCACCATCTACGCTATTCCTAACGCTGCAGAGCTGCCTTGGGGCAAGCTGGACGTAGACGTTGTTCTGGAGTGCACAGGTTTCTATACCAGCAAGGAGAAGGCTTCTGCCCACCTGACTGCTGGCGCCAAGAAGGTCGTTATCTCTGCCCCCGCCGGCAACGACCTGCCCACCATCGTGTTCAACGTTAACCACAAGACGCTGACAAAGGCTGACACTGTGATCAGCGCTGCTTCTTGCACCACCAACTGCTTGGCTCCCATGACCAAGGCTCTGAACGACTTCGCTCCCATCCAGAGCGGTATCATGACAACTGTACACGCTTACACTGGCGACCAGATGATTCTTGACGGTCCTCAGCGCAAGGGTGACCTGCAGCGCGCTCGTGCCGGTGCTCAGAACATCGTTCCCAACTCGACGGGTGCTGCCAAGGCCATCGGTCTGGTTATTCCTGAACTGAACGGTAAGCTGATTGGTGCTGCTCAGCGTGTTCCGACTCCTACGGGTTCTACCACCATCCTGCACGCTGTTGTTAAGGGTGAGGTAGCTGTTGAGGACATCAATGCAGCCATGAAGGCCGCTCAGAACGAGAGCTTCGGCTACACCGAGGAGAAACTCGTCAGCAGCGACATCATCGGTATGAAGTTCGGTTCTCTGTTCGACGCCAACCAGACTATGGTCAGCAAGATTGGTGACGGCAACTCTCTCGTACAGGTTGTTGCCTGGTACGACAATGAGAACTCGTACACCAGCCAGATGGTTCGCACCATCAAGTACTTCGCAGAGCTCTAATCTCAGTTTCTGGTACAAATCTTGTAAAGAGTGTGTCGCAAACGTGTGGCACACTCTTTACTTATGTATCGAACAAAAGTTTGCATATCGCGTTGTAATATGATGTTTTTTTTGTACTTTTGTATCGTATTACAACGGATAAGGTGTTCTAAACGATGAAGGAACTATGGGATAGATTCGACAAGACACGAATAAACGACCTGCCCCTGGCATGTTTTGAGGGGCGGATAATCGTTGTACAATCGGAGCTCGAGGCAAGTAAGGCCGTCGAATATCTGCTCCGAAAACCTGTCTTGGGATTTGATACGGAAACGCGTCCCTCGTTCCGTCCTGGTCCGATGAACCCCGTAGCCCTTTTGCAGGTGGCATGTGACGATGCGTGTTTCCTGTTCCGGCTTAACTTGATGGGCATAACGGACAGTCTGGTTCGACTGCTAAGTGACAGAAGCGTGACAAAGGCTGCTCTGTCGTGGCACGATGATGTGGCGCAATTGCAGCGACGGCGCAAGTTCCAGGTTGGCGAATTCCTTGACCTGCAAACCCACGTGGGCGAGTTCGGCATCGAAGACCTAAGCTTGCAGAAACTCTATGCCAACGTCTTCGGACAGAAGATATCGAAAGGACAGCAACTCACAAACTGGGAGGCCGACGTGCTCACAGAGAAGCAAAAACTATATGCTGCCACTGATGCGTGGGCCTGTCTGCGCTTGTACGACGAATTGTCGAGACTGAAGAAAACAGGAGAATGGAAACTATTGAAACATGAAGAACCTATATCTATTAAAGAATAAGGAAGAAAGCCTGCACCGCTTCCATCCGTGGGTATTCTCGGGTGCTGTGCAACGTATAGAGGGACAGCCGACAGAGGGCGAACGCGTGCGTGTGTTGACATCGCAGGGCGAGTTCATCGCCGTTGGGCATTGGCAGATAGGCAGTATCGCCGTGCGAGTGCTCACGTTCGAAGACGAACCCATCAATCACGCCTTCTGGGTGCGCCGCTTGCAATCGGCTTTGGATGTGCGGCGCACGATAGGGCTGGCCGACAATCCTCGGAACGATACCTACCGACTGGTGCATGGCGAAGGGGATTCGTTGCCCGGATTGGTCATTGACATGTATGGCCGGACGGCTGTCATGCAGGCCCATAGCGTGGGGATGCATGTCGACCGCATGGAGATAGCCGAGGCGCTGAAGGAGGTGATGGGTGCCCCCCTGCAGAACATCTATTACAAGAGCGAAACCACCCTGCCGTTCAAGGCCGACTTAGGACAGGAAAATGGTTTCCTTCTTGGCAGTACACCAGAGAATATTGCGATGGAGAACGGCCTCCGCTTTCATATCGATTGGCTAAAGGGTCAGAAGACTGGATTCTTTGTAGACCAGCGAGATAACAGAAGTTTGGTGGAGCAATACTCGAAGGGTAGGAGAGTGCTGAACATGTTCTGCTATACAGGAGGATTCAGCGTCTATGCCCTGCGCGGCGGTGCCCAGTTGGTACACTCTGTAGACAGCAGCCAGAAAGCCGTAGACCTCGTGAACCAGAACGTTGAACTGAACTTCCCAGGGGACAACCGACATCAGGCTTTTGCCGAAGATGCCTTCAAGTATCTCGACTCAATAAATAATAGCCTCTCCCCGACAAATGGCTCCTACGATTTAGTGATACTCGACCCGCCCGCTTTTGCCAAGCATCGCGATGCTGTACGCCACGCCATTAAGGGGTATACGAAACTGAATGCCCGTGCCATGGAGAAGATGCCCGCGGGCAGTATTCTGTTTACGTTTTCGTGCTCACAGGCCATCTCTAAGGAACAGTTCCGCATGGCTGTTTTCACGGCTGCCACATTGGCCCATCGTCGGGTTCGTATCCTGCACCAGCTTCACCAGCCAGCGGATCACCCCGTCAACATCTATCATCCTGAGGGAGAATACCTGAAGGGTTTAGTGTTGTATGTGGAGTAAAAAACACAATTATATCTTTATGCATTAAACATTTAACATCATATTGTACTATGAACATCAAAATTCGTCTATCGCTGTTCTTTTTTTTGGAGTTCGCTGTATGGGGGGCCTATCTGATTTCAATGGGCCTGTATCTGAGCAAGGAAGGTTTGGGGGCCAATATTGGCTGGTTCTACAGCGTTCAGGGTTTCGTCAGTCTCTGTATGCCCGCCCTGATGGGTATTGTGGCAGACAAGTGGATACAGGCACAGCGCTTGTTGGGGCTCTGTCACGCCATAGCTGGAGCCGCCATGATTGCTGCCTGTTCCTATGGACTCAGTGCTGTCGGTCATGTGGGTTTCGGGCCGCTGTTCACGCTTTACACCATCAGTGTGGCCTTCTTCATGCCCACCATCGCCCTTACGAATTCCGTAGCCTACAATGCCTTGGAGAAGGAGGGGCTTGATACTGTGAAAGCGTTCCCGCCTATTCGTGTATGGGGAACAATTGGTTTCATCGCTTCGATGTGGGCCGTCAATCTGCTGGGTTTCAAGAACACGCCCTATCAGTTTGCTCTTTCAGGAGGACTGAGCCTGTTGATGGCTATCTACTCACTTACGATGCCTGCCTGTCCAACCAACCAGTCAGGGGAGAAGAAATCGCTGGTAGATGCCCTTGGGCTTCGTGCTTTTGCCCTGTTCAAGGACTATCGTATGGCAGTCTTCTTCATCTTCTCTATGTTGTTGGGCTCATGCCTGCAAATCACCAACGGCTATGCTACTTCGTACCTCGAAGCATGGGGAGGCTTGCCGGAGTATGCCGACTCGCTGATGGTGAAGTACAGTGTCATCATTACCTCCATTTCGCAGATGAGTGAGACGTTGTGTATCCTGCTTATTCCCTTCTGTCTCAGCCGTTTCGGCATCAAGAAGGTGATGCTCATGGCAATGATGGCATGGGTATTCCGCTTCGGATTCTTTGCCATTGGCAATCCGGGCAGTGGCTTCGTATACATCATTCTTTCGATGATTGTCTACGGTGTGGCCTTCGACTTCTTCAACATCTCCGGCTCGCTGTTCGTGGACAAGGAAACCGACCTCGCCATTCGCAACTCTGCGCAGGGCTTGTTCATGATGATGACAAATGGTTTTGGTGCTACCGTAGGAATGCTCAGTGCCCAGGTGGTAGTCAACCACTATGTCTTTAACCTGCCCAAAGGTGCTGACCCACTGCCCGGTTGGCAGACCTGCTGGTGGCTGTTTGCCGGCTATGCACTTGTCGTGGCTGTGCTGTTTGCGATCCTGTTCCGCTATAAGCACGAGCCAAAGGAAAGTTGAAATAAAATGAAGGAAGAACGCTACTTCTATCAACCAGATATCGCATTGGGTGAACTCACAAAGGAGGATACCCAGCATGCTGTACGTGTCCTGCGTATGACGGAGGGCGACGAGTTGTGGCTTATGGATGGTCGGGGAGTGTTCTACAGGGCAGAGATAGCTGCAGCGTCGAACCACAAGTGTGCCTACCGCATACTGGAGACACTGCCCCAGGAACGCGCCTGGCGCGGACATCTGCACCTGGCAATGGCCCCCACGAAACTGAACGACCGCACGGAATGGTTTGCAGAAAAGGCTACGGAGATCGGGATGGACGAGATGTCGTTCCTCGATTGTCAATACTCCGAACGTCGTACATTGAAGACGGAGCGTATGGACAAGATAGTCATAGCAGCCATGAAGCAGAGTCGCAAGGCGTGGAAACCCGTAGTAAACGAGATGCAGGCATTCAAGCAGTTCGTTATGCAGGAACGCAGCGGACAGAAATTCATTTGCCACTGCCACGAAGGGGAACGACCCTATCTGCTTGATGTCATGGAAACAGGTGAGGATGCCACTGTACTCATAGGTCCCGAAGGTGACTTCTCAGAAGAAGAGGTAGGTTTGGCAGAGGCCCAAGGCTACAAGGCTGTATCGTTGGGAAGTAGTCGGTTGCGTACTGAAACAGCCGCCTTGGTGGCTGTACATCTTATGAATATTAAAAACCACATAATATGAAGAAATATGGAATACTGGCAGCCCTGGTGGCTGTAGTCGTGGCTGGCATCGTTTGCTGGCAATTGTTCAAGGGTCGTGATGATAGTATGGCCTCGTCCATTCCTGTCGATGCTACGATGGTGGGCCGTTTGGACCTGAAGACGCTGGTTGTGGACTATGGTATGGACTTTGCCGACCTGAAGCAGATGCTTTCGGAAGACCGTGAGACGGGCATTAAGTATCAGACAGCGGCCTACGTGTTTGCCTCGAAGGGACAGTTGGGGGCTATTGTCGCCCTGAGTGATGAGGACGAGTTCCAAGCCATGCTTGAGAAACAGGGATGTTCGATAGAGGAGCAACGCGGCATGAAGTGGGGTGTTCTAAACGGAAATGTGCTGGTGGGCTTTGATGACGATCGGGCCATGCTGATGGGCCCGGCTGTCGGGAGTGAGCAGGAAGGTCTGCGCAACACCATTTATGCCTGCATGAAGCAGAAGGCCTCCGAGAGCGGCAAGCAGGAACGCCTGTACAAGATACTGGACAAACGTAAAGAACCCGTGGCTATGGTGGCCAATTTTTCATCGCTGCCAGCCGATATGCTGAAGCCGTACACCAAGTATCTGAACATCCCCTTGGAACAACTGGACCTTACGGCTGGTTTCATAGCTGAGAAGGAACGCCTGACTCTGAAGTTTGGCCTACAGTCCGACTATGCCGAGACCAACAAACAGCTGGACCATTTAGAAGACCTGCTGGAGGAGATTGATGGCGATCTGAATCAGACGCTGCCTGCAAACGCGCTGTTCAGCATCGTGATGGGCGTTGATGGTGAGGACCTGGTGGAACGCCTGCGTGAGAATAAGGTGTCGCGTACCGCCCTGTTAGCAGCCAATATGGTGCTCGACCTTGACATGATATTGAAAAGCCTTGATGGTGATGTGGCCTTATCGGTCCTCAACATGGACAATGATACGCCCAATGTACTGTTCCAAGCCAAGTTGGACAACGATAAATTTATGAAGAAAGTGGGCGAGTGGAACGATGCTACATCGCGTTCCATGGGCTTCAGCTTCTATGCACAAGATAACAATCAGGCCGTCTGCATGTATAATGGCACACCCATCTATTTCGGAACGAAGGATAAACGCCTACTCATTTCCGACAGCGAAGCTATGATAAGGGGCGGCAATGCCGACGCGAAGTGGAGCCTCGCTTCCGAAATGAAGGGGAAGCGTCTGTTTGCAACGCTGGATATTGCCCACCTTTTCCCGTTGCTGGATAAGAATGGTGTGACAAGGTTTATTCCCTTGCTTCAACACTTCGAACGCATGAACTTCAGCCTGCGCGACGCTCGCGATGTGCAAGTGGAACTGGTGGTCTCCAAGGGAACAGACATATTTAAAGAACTTACGAAAGAATGAACACCATTAGGCTCGAGCGCACTTTTCCAGAGGTCTTTGCTAACCGCAATGACCTGAATAGTGAAGTGTGGCTACAAGATGTGATATTCGAGAAGGGAAAACTGTACTTAATTGAGGCCAGTAGCGGCACCGGCAAGTCATCGCTATGCAGCTTCATCTATGGTTATCGTCAAGACTATCAGGGTATGATTTCCTTCGACAGTCAAAACATCCGTAATCTGAGGGTCGCAGACTGGACACGCCTGCGCCAGCGCCACCTTTCGCTCATGTGGCAGGAGCTGCGCCTCTTTCCTGAACTGACGGCAATGGAGAACGTACTCATCAAGAATCGTCTGACGGACTTCAAGAAAAAAAAGGATATCCAACAGTGGTTCGAGGAACTGGGCATCAGCGACAAGATGAGTACCCCCCTGCGCCTAATGAGTTTCGGACAGCAGCAGCGTGTGGCCATGATGCGTGCCTTGGTGCAGCCCTTCGACTTCCTGCTGGTCGACGAACCCATCAGTCATCTCGACGATCAGAATGCCCGCACGATGGCTGACATCATGATGGAAGAAGCTACGCGACAGGGTGCAGGTGTCATTGTCACCAGCATTGGTAAACACGTGGAGATGAACTACGATTGCATACTCAAGCTTTAATCCCTAATCTATAATTTCTAATCCCTTTTATGATCTGGAAACTACTTCGTCAGCATATCTCCCCCCTGCAACTGCTCGGTTTCTTCATTGCCAACCTTCTGGGCATGCTCATCGTGTTGCTTGCCCTGCAGTTCTATCGCGATGTAAAACCCATTTTCTCGCAGGACGACGGCATTATTAACAACGATTATCTCATTCTTTCGAAGCGCATATCCACGATGGGACTGGCAGTCACATCCTTTTCAGAACGTGAGATAGACGAACTGAGGTCGCAACCCTTCACGAAGAGCGTCGGAGCCTTTACGGCCAGCCAATACAAGGTAAGT
Source organism: uncultured Bacteroidaceae bacterium (assembly GCA_905234735.1). GTDB lineage: Bacteria > Bacteroidota > Bacteroidia > Bacteroidales > Bacteroidaceae > Physcousia. The sequence continues at coordinate 42,042 of CAJOJA010000008.1, forward strand.
TGCTATATGGGCATCGAGGGTGTGGCTAACTTTGGCACGCAGATGTATTTCGAGAGTGTGCCAGACAGCTATGTCGATACCGACCATAGTAAGTGGTTCTATGAGGAGGGTAGTGACCTAGTGCCCATCATCCTGCCACGTTCCTATCTAGCCATCTATAACTTCGGGTTTGCCCAAAGCCGTTCGCTGCCCAAACTTTCGGAGGGGGTGGTGTCGATGCTCGAGATGACGGTGCTCCTTCGTGGCAACGGTACAGAACGACGTATGCGAGGTAAAATCGTTGGATTTACCAATCGCCTGCAAACCATACTCGTGCCCGAATCGTTTATGGAGTGGAGCAATCGTGAGTTTGCTCCTGACAGTGATGCTTCGCCCACGCGATTGATTGTCGAAGTGGGCAATCCAACAGATGATCGCATTACTAAGTACGTCAAGGAGCATGGTCTTGAAATCGACGAGGATAAGCTAAAGGCTGGAAAGACCACCTATTTCCTGAAGGTAATGAGTGGCATCGTGATGGCCATTGGCTTGCTCATCAGCATGCTTTCCTTCTTCATCCTCATGCTTAGCATTTACCTTCTGGTGCAGAAGAACACGCAGAAGTTGCAAAATCTTTTGCTCATTGGTTACAGTCCGGCTCGTGTCAGTCTGCCTTATCAGTTGCTCACCATCGGCATGAATCTCCTGGTGCTCGTCTTGGCGCTTCTGCTGCTATGGGTGATTCGTTCGTACTACATGGAACTGTTGTGGACTATGTTCCCCTCGATGTCGGAAACCTCGTTCATTCCGGTATACATACTTGGTGGTGTGCTCTTCCTGTTAGTCTCCGTATTAAATGCTATTGCTGTACGCCGAAAGGTAATGACGATATGAGGGTGTCTATAATATCGCGAGCGACCTCCTGTTTGGACTTTAGCTCGTAGGCCACGGTTTCCTGTGTGGAGATGATGGTCACCTTGTTGGTGTCGTGCCCGAATCCGGCCCCTGTGTCGCGGAGCGAGTTCAGTACGATGAAGTCAAGGTTCTTCTTCCTTAGTTTCTCGCGAGCATGTTCGCTCTCGTTGGTCGTCTCCAAGGCGAAGCCTACAAGACGCTGGTCGTTGCGCTTCATTTGACCAAGTGCCTGGGCAATGTCCTGCGTAGGCTTTAGGCGAAGTGTAAGTTCCTCCCCCTCGCGCTTTATCTTTTGCGTAGCCGTAGTTTGCGGGGTGAAATCGGCTACAGCCGCACAGAGAATACCTGCGTGGCAGGTAGGATAGAGTTGTGTGGCAGCTTCATACATCTGCTGGGCGCTCTCGACGGGCGTGATGCGGATGTTTCCATGCTGGGGGTGCACTTGCATGGGACCACATACCAGTTCCACTTCGGCTCCCCGCTTAGCGCATTCCTCGGCCAGGGCTACGCCCATCTTGCCCGTGGAGTAGTTGCCTATGAAACGTACGGGGTCAATGCGTTCGTAGGTGGGGCCTGCTGTCAACAAAATGCGCTTCCCCTGCAGGTCCTTTTCGTAGAAGTGTTCGTCCAGTACGCGTATGATTTCCTCCGGTTCCTCCATGCGTCCCTTGCCTACGAGGTGGCTGGCCAGTTCTCCGCTTTGGGGTTCGATGATGTGGTTGCCGCGTTGGCGCAGGATGTCCAGATTCTCCTGAGTGGAGGGATGGGCGTACATGTCCAAGTCCATAGCCGGAGCCACGAATACGGGAGCCTTCATCGAGAGGTAGGTGGTGATGAGCATATTGTCGGCAATGCCGTGGGCCATCTTGCCGATGGTTGAGGCTGTGGCTGGTGCCACAAGCATGGCGTCGGCCCACAATCCCAAGTCTACGTGGCTATGCCATGTGCCATCGCGTTGTGAAAAGAAATCGCTGATGACGGGCTTCGAGGTCAGTGCACTCAGGGTTATCGGGGTGATGAACTCCTTGCCTGCGGGTGTGATGACTACCTGCACTTCTGCTCCGCGTTTGATAAGGCCGCGAATGATGAGGCAGGCCTTGTAGGCCGCGATACTTCCCGTTATGCCCAGGACTATCTTTTTACCGTTTAGCATACTTTAGCCAAAGTTGTTTCAGGACCTTCTTGGTATTCTGTGTGAAGTCGCCACCCAGAATCCAGCTGTAGTACCCAGGATCGCGTAGGAGAACGTCGCGCACGGACATGCCTTTGTATTTGCCGAAATTAAATACCTCTGTGCGTATGAGTTGTCCGTCGGCTCCCGTTTCCTCCTTCCAAACGATGCGTCCGGCAAAGTCGATGTTGTTGTTCGTTTTCGAAAAATCGGCCAGACTTTGCACATCGTTCTTCAGTTGGCGTTCGGGCTTAGGCTCGTTCTCTGGCGAATATTTGTCCAGCTGTCCCATCAGCACACGATAGGTAGCCTCCGTGTCTTGATCGGCACGGTGGGCTTGGAAGTCCTCATCCATCTCGCGTCCACAATAGAACTTGTATGCGGCAGCCAAATTGCGACGTTCGTTCTTGTGGTAGATGGCCAGTACGTCAATAAGATTGCATTGCGAGAAGTCAAAGTCGATGCCGGCACGTACGAATTCCTCGGACAGCAGGGGCACATCGAAATGGTTGGAATTGAAACCGGCGATGTCGCAGCCCAAGAAAATGTCACAAATGCGGTCCTTCAGCTCCACAAAGGTGGGCTTGTCGCAGACCATGTCATCGGTGATGTGGGTCAGTTCTGCCACTTCCGTAGGGATATGACGTTCGGGATTTATCAAGTAATCGCCCCGCTCCTCGTGGTTGTCGGGGTATACCTTTATATATGACAACTGTATGATGCGATCGTTTGCAATATCAAGTCCCGTAGTCTCCAGGTCGAAAAATACGAGGGGGCGTGTAAGTTGCAGTTTCATGTACTTAGTCGTTCAGCATCATGGGCATCAGAAGCATCAGTGTCTCTTCGTTCTCGGGCTGTTCGGCTGGTATGACCACGCCAGGGCGGCTGGGGTCGGCCAACTGGATGGTCAGGGCTTCACCCTCCATGATATTGGCAATCTCAATGAGGAAAATGCACGAGAAACCAATGCTAATGGGGGCACTCTGATAGTCGCATGTCAGGTTTTCCTCGGCACGCGTTGAGTAGTCGTTATCCTCGCCCGTCAGTCGCATCTGGTTGTTCTCAAGGTGCAGCTTCATCAGTCCACTCGACTGGTTACAGAAGACGCTGATACGTTTCAGGGCAGAAATCAGGCTGCTGCGATCGACAGTAGCCACGTAGGGATTGTTCGTAGGAATGACACCATTGTAGTTGGGGTAGCGGCCCTCTACGAGACGGAAGAACATATCGAAATCGTCGGAGTGAACCTGCCCCTTTTCATTGTCGAATGAGATTGTAATCTGTGCATCCTTCTGCAGTACGTTCTTCAAGATGGCAGCCACCTTCTTCGGCAGGATGAAATTCGTCTCCAGGCCAGTTTTCACTTCACGGTTGATGTAGCGAACCAGCTTGCGGCCATCGGTTCCTGCAAAGGTGATATCCTCTGGGTGGATGTCCAGGAAGATACCTGTCATGACCACGCGGATTTCATCGTTGGCAGTGGCAAACAGACAGCGGTTGATACCTGTCAGCAGAATGTTGCTCGACAGTTCCAGACGTGTATTTTCCTGATTCATGGGCTGCTGACTGGGATAAGTGGCAGCATCGAATGTCATCAGCGAGAACACACCCGACTGGTGGTATCCCTGCAACTCGTGCGACTCGGGATTGAACTCAAACGTCAGGGGTTGCTCGGCGAGTTCCTTCATGGAGTCCATGATAGTCTTTGCCGTGATGCAGAATTCGGCATTATTGTCGCTATCGACCAGAGGAGTGGAGGTTATGAAGTATTTTTCCCCGTCACTGGCCGTAACTGTGACTTTCCCGTTCTTGATATCGAAGAGGAAGCAGTCCAGTATGGGCATACTGTTTTTTGAGGTCATCACTTTGCTTGCAGCAGCGAGGCGGCCATACAGGGCCGTACTTGATACAACGAATTTCATATTGCGCAGTTTATTTGGGTTATATTCTACGCAAAGGTACGAAATAATTAATAATTTACAATTGATAATTGACAAATATTTTGTAATTTTGTCGAGATTTTAATCATTACAAGTTATTATTATTAATTATGGAAATTATTGGAAGAATTATTGCTGTCCTGCCGGAGCGTTCGGGGGTTAGTCAGCGCAGTGGTTCCGAGTGGAAGGTAGCAACGTATGTTTTGGAAACTCAGGAGCAATATCCTAAGAAAATGTGTTTCGAGGTCTTTGGCACCGATCGCATTCAGAATTTCAATATTCAAGTAGGCGAGATGTTGAATGTGTCGTTCGATATTGACGCTCACGAGTACAACGGCCGCTGGTTTAATTCTATACGCGCTTTTCGTGTAAGCCGCGACTTGCAGGAATCCCCTGCTCTTGCTTCAGGTGCTCCCATGCCTGAGGGCGCTCCTCTGCCTACGTCTGCGGCTCCGGCTTCCGTGGCTGCTGTCCCTGGTAATGCAGCACCCGATGTGACTCCGTTCGGTGGCGAAGCCGGAGAAGACAGCGATCTGCCTTTCTAATAGGGTAGAAGTATATGCGCAAAGCTGTAGAGGGTATGTCAAAAATAGGCATATCCTCTTTTCTTTTGCACTTACTTGTCCCAGAAGAAATAGCTGCGCTGACGTCGTTTCTCTTCAGGGTTCTTGGCTGAGAAAACAGGCTTTAGCGTGTAGGGATGGAAACCGGTGGCCCACGTTTCCGTGCTGACGGTCATGGGTGTTGGTGTGAAGTCCTGTATCTGTTCCAGATGGAAACCCAATGGACGCACCTGCTGGGCCAGTCGGGCCATATCCTGCTCGCGGCATCCGGGGTGGCTGCTGATAAAATAAGGAATGATTTGCTGGCGCAAACCTGCACGTTGGCAAATCTGGTCAAACTGCGACTTGAATTGGTGGAAAAGTGTGAAGGACGGCTTACGCATGAGCTGCAGAACGTGGTCTTCAGTATGCTCTGGTGCCACCTTCAACCGACCGCTTACGTGGTGCATGATGAGTTCACGGGTGTAGTCGCGCGCAGCTTGGTTGAGGGCTTTGTCCTGCCAGTCGTGGAGTAGCAGGTCATAGCGTACTCCACTGCCGATGAAGCTTCTTTTTATACCTGGCAGGACATCTACGGCACGGTAGATGTCAAGCAGGGGACGATGGTCACCGTTCAGGTTAGGACAAATCTGCGGGTGGATACACGAAGGACGTTTGCAGCGTTCGCATTTCGTCTTGTCACGTCCTTCCATTCTGTACATATTGGCCGACGGGCCACCGAGATCGCTGATATAGCCACGAAAGTCGGGCATCTGTGTGACGGCCCGTACCTCGCGCAAGATACTTTCTTTCGAGCGGCTCATGATGAACTTGCCCTGATGGGCCGAGATGGTACAGAAAGCACAGCCTCCGAAGCAGCCACGATGGAGGCATACCGAGTGGCGTATCATCTCGTAGGCCGGTATGCGCTTGCCCTTGTACTTGGGGTGGGGCATGCGTGTGTAGGGGAGGTCGAAGGAGTGATCCAGCTCCTCAGTGGTCAGCGGCGGATAGGGTGGTGTGACTACAAGCCACTGGCTACCCACCTGCTGAACGAGTGTTTGTGCGTGAAGTTTGTTGCTCTCCTCTTCAATGTGGCGGAAGTTGTCTGCCTGTTTTTTAGGGTCGGCCAGGCATTCTTCGTGACTGTACAGCACTAGGCTGCCATTTTTTGTCGAAGGTTCCAAGCTGTTGTATAATGCTACGGTCTGCGGAATCTGGGCCTCACCAAGCAATGCCTTGTGGAAAGCTTCGCGTCCGATGCAGGCCTCCCCTTCTTCGTCATAAGACAGTGTGGAATCATAGTCTTCAATGAGTGCCGTAAGTCGTCGGGCTATCTCCACAGTAGGTTTCTCGCCCATGCCGTAGACAATCATGTCCGCATCGCTGGGTACCAATATGCTGGGCAGGAAGCGGTCTTTCCAATAGTCGTAGTGGGTCAAGCGGCGTAGGCTGGCTTCGATGCCTCCCAGCACAATGGGCACATCGGGGTAGAGTCGGCGCAGTATTTGGGAATATACAATAGTGGGATATTCGGGGCGCATGTCGTGGCGACCGTCTGGCGAATAGGCATCCTCGGAACGCAAGCGGCGGGCTGCGGTGTACTTGTTAACCATCGAGTCCATAGCCCCAGGGGAAATACCGAACCACAAGCGGGGACGGCCTAGGCGACGGAAGTCGCGCAGGTCGCCGTGCCAGTCAGGCTGTGGCACGATGGCCACGCGCAGCCCCTCGGCCTCCAATAGACGGCCGATGACGGCCACGCCAAACGAGGGATGGTCAACGTAGGCATCGCCTGAGAATAGGATGACGTCAGCTCTGTCCCATCCGCGCATCTCCATTTCGCGACGGGTGGTTGGCAAGAAGGCAGATAAGGCATCGCCCATGGTTGCGCTATTCTATATCTTCGAATCGTGCAAGATAGAGCAGAATCAGCTGATGCAGGCCGTAGGCTTTCATGTTGTCATGGAAAAGCACATCGTGACAGAGATTCAGTAGGGCAGAATCATCGCTATGGTATTCTAGGATAGAACGTACGTTGAGGCGTAATTTTTGTAGCACATTTTCGTCTACGATGCCATTGCTGTCCAGCAGGTCGGACAGCAGGGCATAGTGGCGCAACGTCTCAAGGTTCTCATCCGATACCTCGATGCTTCGCGTGCCCTTTTCGTTTGTCTGAATAGTCATATTGTTCGTTTTATTTGTTTAGTAGGAATGCGAGTGATGCTGCCATGATGGCCTGACGTATTGCCGACTCACGAATGCACTCCAAAGGGAAACCGTATGTCAGCGAACGATAGGAGGAACCCTGATAGGCAACGGCCAGTGACGAAGCCACATGCTGGGAAATAATGGAGGTAAAGGCATCCGGCATCGGATTTATTTGGCTCAGTCGGCGTACGGAGTACCGCTCCTCGTTGGGCTCGTTGTAGATGGAGAAGTGGGTGTTCATGCCTGAAAGGTGGCAGGTATACTCATTGAGTTCATAAGGACCGTTGGGGATGAAATGAAGCACGTTGGCAGCGAAATCCACGTCCACCCCTTCGTTGATGTATGCTCCGCTTAGGAGCAATGCGCCTCCGCGTTGAGTAAAATCATGTATCGCCTGGCAGATCCGAGGGGGTAGGGCAGGTGCAGAAGAGAGGCTGTAGCCGTCTTCCCGTTGTGCGCCCAGAATGAGATCTATTACCTGATAGTTGGTACACGACTCGTTGGGTAGTGCACCAGCGGAGCAAGACGAGATGCTTGTCGTTTTGTCAGCAATGAGGAAATCGCGTGCGTGTTGGGTCGTGAAGTCGAACGTATTACCGGCTATGAGCATACCTTCTAATTCATCCCCGCTTTGACCGAAGTCCTCGCCCGTGCCTTTGTACAGATTCGTCTGCTGGCCGCAGTAGCTGGGACTGTGCTGATAAACAACGCCAGGATCAATGGTGAAATCAAAACCTCGTAGCGAGTCATTGTCAATGGGCTGCGGTCCGGCCAGACGCTGGAAGCCGTTGACGATGAGCAGTCTGTTGCGCTCACGTGGAGCCGAATAGACGCACAGTTCCTCGCTGGGCAGACTCACTCCCCCCTCGTTGAAAGCTCGGATTTGATATCTGGTGAGCGTACCCTTGCGGACAGGCACGGCTACTTGTGTACCGTAGACCACCTTCCCGTTGTCGTATCCCTGTTCGCCCTCGCTGGTATAAACGATGAAACCTTTGGGCATGGCTGTAGGCTCGTTCCCATTCATGGTCGCATGCCAACCTAGGCGTGCAGAGTCACCTGTAGCTGTGAGCACGGCTGCAAAGTTGCCAACAGGCTGCGGTTGAACCACGAGCGGAGGACATCCGTGAGCCGAGGCCATGTAGTTGAGTATACCTTTATAAATAGCGCGCGAAAGCAACATTTTGAAGCTGGGGTCGTGCCCACGCATCATGTCAGCCCAGTTCTGGTGCGACAGAGTTTCCAGGATGATGCTCGGAACTTGGGGCATTCGCGTTTCCGAGTAGTTGCGGTCGTGCATCTGACGGCGGTTCCAGTTGTCGTAGACCTGGCGGATGTCGTTGTCCACCTGCGTCATGATGCGGTCACAGAGGTCGCGCGACATCAGTCGGGAGCGGCCGATGGGTAACAACCCTTCGGCAAGAGGTCCTTCGAAAATCTCGCTGGTCGTTGTATGTTGCCCCGTGGTGTAGATGCCCAGTGTACCGATATGGGTACTGTCCTGTCGGTATCCTGCGTCGCTATGTACGGCTAATGACAGTTCCAGAGGAACGCAGAGTCCACTGTCGCCGGGCAGGTAGACCGAACCGCGTGCCAGCCGATTGGTCATCAGCGAGCGTACGTTGATGTCTTCGGCGTAGTCATTCACTCCCTCCTTGTTCTTGTACAGCGCGTATGGCATACCGGCCCATTGGGCATAATAGCGGCTTCCCTCCAGAAAACGGGGCAATCCGCTACGTACGAAGGCATGGTTGTCGTCACCTCGTGAGATAGAGCCCATGCCGCCTCCAAAGCGCACGGCATCTGCTGTAACCATACCATGTTCACTACTCTGGTTACTGAGTGTGACGCAGTTTCCTGCCGAAGAACCTGCATCAAAGTCGAATGTGCCCAGATAGACCCATGTACTGCCGCCCATCTGTTGGTTGACGCGAAAACGTGTCTCGATTCCCTGATGACGCACCGTATATTCGGCATCGCTGACACTGGTGGGCAGGCTGACGTAGCTGACATAGACAGCATAGCGCCCAGTAGCTGGCAGTCGGGGCGTCCACATGATTTGGCTGGCTCGTCGGCTTTGCGATTGTGCTTCGGCCATACGGGCAGTACCTGCTGTGAAAGGGTTCTCGCCATCGAAGTATATGTCCTGTAGCTTACAGAACCCGGTTCCTGCCTGTGTCCATTCATTCGTGCCGTTGGTTTCTGTATAGGTGGCATCGGGCGAGTTGATGTCGTTGTCCACGATGACTTCGTGGCGTTGCCAGTCGCGTTCACGGGGGGTGAAGACTACGGCTCCGGCATTTTCCAGCATGGGGATGAGGAAGGGATAGACAAACGACTGGGTGAAAATATCCTCCGTGGTGCAGTAAATTCGTGGACGTTGCCATTTCCAGAAACCCTTGCTGGAGTCGAAGTAGTGTCCGTGGCTGGCCCATACGGCCAGATGCCGGCCCGAAAGACCGCGGTTAATTTCTACGGGCTGAGATAAACGGGTAACCCAGGGATTGCCTCTATGGTCAACATTGCCCCACTGGCGGTTCTGAGCGCACGTGTCGTTCCATGCAATAGGGACTAATTGCTCGATGGGAACACCATTGGCGAGAATTTGTATCTTATAGGTGCTGTAGGATTGGGGAATGAATTGCTCAACGCTGCTGTAAATCTGCCTCACCGTTTCGGGCGTAAAAGGTTGCGAGGCAAAACCTGCGTTGACCGAAAGCGTGATGCAGCGAGCCGTATCGTTCATCACTACATTCAGCAACCGTATGGGGTCATTGCTGGAGTACGCCGTGGTCGTATAGTTCTGGAAATAGCCCGCCAGCTGTTTCTTGATTTGCGTAGAAGCATTGGACTGAGCATATATAGAAAGAGAGTATGAAAGAATGATAAAATGAGAAAGTAGTAGAATAAACTGCTTTCTCACTGTGCGAAACCATATCCAGAATACCTTTGCTTCTTTCATTCTTTCATTCCTACATTTTCCTCCAGTCCGGTAGTGAACTTCTCCGGGTACTTGCCACTGAAACCTTCGAAGTACTGTTTGATTTCAACAATCTGGGTGTCGTAGTCGCCTGTCGGGATGACCTGCTTGGTACACCTTATGAGCCGGCGCTTGTAGTCCAATCCGTAGAGCAGGATGGGCAGTTCGCCTTTCAGGGCAATATAGTAAAAGCCTTTCTTCCATTCGGGTTGATAACGCCTTGTACCTTCAGGAGTTATGCAGAGATGGAAGTCTTCGGCTTCAAGTGCCTTCTGGCCGAGGATGTCAGTTACGCTACGATTCTTCTCCCGATATACTGGTATGCCTCCCATGCTGCGGAAGATGGGCCCCAGGGGCCAGAAGAACCACTCCTTTTTCATCATAAACCCACACTGAAACTTCTCGGCCCCCATAAACAGGAGGGCCATGATGAAGTCCCAGTTTGAGGTGTGTGGGGCCAGGGCGATGATATACCTTCGTGGGCGTTTGACCGTCTCCTCGAAACGATATCCGAGTCTGCTATAGAGTAGCCACCGGCAGAAAACCTGTATCATAGTAGTCCCTTGATGTGCTCAACGATGTCGTCAGTCTGCTGACCCATATCGGCACGCAACTGCTTAAAGTAAACACTTGCCTTCATGCCCGGCTCGGTGTGGCTGACGCGGTTCAGCATGTCGTCTTGCATACGCAGTATGCTGGTCATCACGCTGTCCACATCCTCCTGGCGCGTTGGCTTTTGGTAATGCATAATTGCCACACATTCAGCAAATAACTCTCCGCATAGGAAGTTAATTGTTTTCTTCAGTTCACGTCTCTTTGCCATAGTCGTATGGTTTAATGGTGTGCATTTCTGGCCAAAGATACATATTTATTTGCAAACATGCAAACATTTCGGACATTTTATTACCTCAAGTCTTCAGGCCGTATCCGTCCCCTTCAGGCATTACCCAGCCTGACAAACTCGTTGTATGCTTTTCTGCACCTACGGCAGCAGCCAGCCTGGGTTGGATGTTTAAATGAATATAAGCTTAGGTGTTTTACTTCCCCGTCTCCGAACCACTGCGCTTGGAGCGGTTATAGCTGCGGTATTCGTCCAGCGGAATTTCCACGTCAGGCTCTACGAGCGGAATGGAGTGGGGCAGGCGGAAACGAAGATACTTGATGTTGATGCCGCGGTCGCGCCACATCTGCTCGTAGTAGGTCTGGATTGAGCGAGCTTCCAAACCCCTCTCCCCGCTCATCCCGTGGGGGGGTGTGTCTTCCCCGTACAGGTCGCGGGTTGCGTATTCGGGGATGATTTGGTTGGCCTTCAGCATTTCCTCGGTGTAGGTGAAGAGGAAGTTGCTGTCGGTCTTCAGGTGGATGAGACCACCATCGGTGAGGAAACGGCGGTAGCGTTCGAGGAAGTAGGTGCTGGTAAGGCGCTTCGTGGCTTTCTTCATCTGTGGGTCGGAGAAGGTGAGCCATATCTCGCTGACCTCATCGGGGGCAAAGAAACAGTCGATGAACTCGATGTGGGTGCGCAGGAAGGCCACGTTCTGCATGCCGACGTTCAGGGCTTCCTGTGCTCCCGTCCACATGCGGGCTCCCTTGATGTCCACGCCGATGAAGTTTTTGTCGGGATAACGACGTGCCAGCCCAACGGTGTATTCGCCCCGTCCGCAGCCCAGTTCCAGTACGATGGGGTTGGCGTTGTGGAAGAAATGCCCCCTCCATCTCCCCCATAAAGGGGAGTGCTCTTGTGTGGGTGTGAATCTTCCCCCCTCATGGGGGGATAAGAGAGGGGCTTCCACTACCAATGGGTTTGCCGCCATATCGGCGAACTTAGCCAGCTTTCCTTTGCTCATTATCGGATGTCAATGACGGGGATGTTGTCCTTATCGTTGTAGTACAGGTTCTCACCGGCCATACCCCAGATGAAGGTGTAGTAGTAGGTGCCTGCTGCAGCGTGCATGCTCCATTCGGGCGACATGATGGCCTGCTCATTGTGGAGCCATACGTTGCGACTCTCCTGCGGCTGTCCCATGACGTGACTGATGGTCTGTTCGGCGGGAAGATTGAAGTAGTAGTAGGCCTCGATGCGGCGACCGTGGGTGTGAGGGGGCATCGTGTTCCATACGGCACCGGGGTTCAGCTGTGTCAGACCCAGTTGCAACTGGCAGGGCCCCTCCTCCAGAACGTCGTTCACGATGAGCTTGTATACGGTACGGTTGTTGGCCTCCTCAACAGTGCCTACGGGACCCCATACGGCAGCTTTCAGCGAACCCTTGCGGCCGTCGAGCGTCACCCACTGAGTTTTGTAGTGCTGATGAGCAGTAGCACTGTTCAGGTAGAACTTGGCAGGCTTCGAGGCATCCTTTGAGCGGAAGAGCACCTCCTTGTTCACATCCTTGTCCTTTCCGATGTGACCGCGTCCAATGTAAAGGGCCTCTTTGGGCGAAAGGGCATATTCCTTGCCGTCGACGATGACCACACCGTCGCCCTGTCCACAGTTCACTACGCCTATCTCGCGGTTGTAGAGGAAGTACTTGTCCTTTATAGTCTTGTCGACATCGAGCCCCAGTTCCCAGAAGTTCTCCAGTTTCAAGGTCTGGTTCACGGGCATTGCGCCACCGAAGATGAAGCGGTCGTAGTGGCTGTAGGTGAGCAGTATGGAGTCGGCCTCCATGACCTTTTCCATTACGAAGCGCTCACGAAGCGTCTTGGTGTCGTAGTGCTTCACATCCTCTGGATGGCAAGCTGTCTGGAACTTTACGTGCTGACGACCCACGTAGCGGTCGGCCTCTTGGGCAGATAAGTTGAAAGTTAAAAGTTGAAGGTTGAAAGTTAGCAGAGCTAATGCAATAAGACGTTTCATATTATTAAATGTTTAGTTGTTATCATTTTCGTTTTCTTCTTTCACAATACGCATGCGGTTCCACACCAGCATGGCGAGGGTGATGAGCGAGAGCACGCCCATGCCTATCCAGCGCAGGTACTTGACGCAGGCATAGATGACGTAGCCGAAAAGTGACGAGGCGAAGTCAAGTGCACCACCTTCGAAGCCCTCGGGAATCTTGGCAGCAGAGGCCGTCGGGTCGGTCTTATACACCTCGTTGGCAGCCAGCGTGAAGGCGGAGGCCATATCGGTAACGAAGTAGAGACCTACGATGAGGGCCACGAGACCGATGATGAGGCTCTTCACCACATTGCCCTTGGTGTAAGGCAGAATGAGGGGAAAGAGGTAGAACATACCCGCCAGCGAGGCCAGAGGCAGGAACTGATTACCAGGCAGGAATACGGCTATGGCCAGAATGACGGGAATCAGGATGACGGAGCACACCAGTGTGGTGGGATGACCGATAACCAAAGCGGGCGACATGCCGATGTGCACCTTCATGCCACCGAAGCGCTTCTTGGCCACCTCCTGTGTCTTCTCGGCAATGGGTTTCAGACCGTCGATGAAGAGGCTGGTGATGCGGGGTATAAGTTCCATCACGGCACCCATCGTCACACCCAGGAACATGACCTTCTTGATGTCAAGTTGTGCAGCCCAACCGATGAGGGCCCCCACGATGACACCCAGCACCAGGGGTTCGCCCAAGACACCGAACTTCTTCTTCAGACCCTCGGCGTCGATGTCGAGCCTCGAGAAACCTGGGATGCGGTCGAGCAGCCAGTTGATGGCAACGGCAAAGACCGTAAAACTCTGGCAGAAGGGCTGGGGAATGGAGATGCCTTGCAGGTTGTAGTGTTCCTGGAAACGCTCTGCCGTGAGGTCGGCCATAACTAATGTAATGATGTAGCAGACGATGGCGGCAAAATAGCCCCACAACAGGCTCTGGTCCATGACGAAGTAGGCAACGGCGCCGATGAAGGCGAAGTGCCAGTAGTTCCATAGGTCGATGTTGACGGTACGCGTGCACTTGGTGAACAGCAACAGCAGGTTCACACCTAGACAGATGGGGATGATGAGTGCTCCGACGGCTGTTCCGTAGGCTACGGCAGCTGCAGCGGGCCAACCCATGTCGAAGACCTTGAGTTGCAGGTCATAGATTTCTGAAATGGTCTTCAGGGGACTGTCGAAGTTGCTGGTGAGCAGGGCGGTGACGATGCCCAGACCCACGAAACCGACACCTACGTAAAGACCAGACTTCAGCGACTTGCCGAACTTCATACCGATACAGAGACCGATGATGGTGAACAGGATGGGCATCATGACCGATGCTCCCAGGCTGATGATGTAAGAAAAGACTTGTTCCATATCAATTGTCAATTATCAATTATTCCAAAGAGAATGTTGTTCCTCCTATGCGGTGTCCGTCGGCAAAGATGTCGGCGCGATACTGGCCGGCAAGCAGCGTTTGTGCTACATCCCAGTAAACGGTGACGGACTGTTCCTCGCCCGTATATTCGATGTCCTTGCGGATGCTGTATTCCAGGGTGCGGTTCTCGAAGGGGAAGGTTCCTCCCTGTGTCAGCACCTCGTTCGTGGGTGTCATGATGCGCACATAGATGCTCTTCATGCCCGTCTTTGCCGTCACGTTGCGGCTGATGGTGAACGAGATTTGGAACTTCTTCACGTCCTTCACCTTTGTGGTGGGCTTGCCTTTCTTATTCTTGCCAAAGGCCGAGATGCCCGTTGCATCCAACTGTGAGGCAATGGCCACCTTGTCGGTCAGCGTCTCCTTCTCCGTTGTCAGATTCGAGATGTGCTGCTGTGCCTGCTCGTTCTCGGTGCGCAGGTTCTGGTTCTCCATGTTCAGCTGCTGGTTCAGGCGGTTCAGCGAGTCTATCTGCATCACGTAGTTACGCAGGATTTCGCGCAGCGTGGCCAGTTCCTTCTTCAGCCGCATGATTTCGGCAGCGTCGTTGCTCCGTGTACGCTTCAGTTCCTCCTGCAGTTCCTCTACGCGCTGCTGCTCCAACTCCAGTTGGGCAATCAGCGAGTCGTTATTGATTTGTGTCTGTAACTCCTGATACTGGCGGGCGAACTCTTCGTATTCGTTCTCCATCTCCAGCTTGTCCATCTCGGCCAGTTGCTGCAGTTCTTCCAGTTGTTCGTAGGCCTGTGCGGACTTGTGATTCCGATAGGCCAGGTAGCCTATGGTTCCTATCATACAAAGGACCAGGGCCACCACCATTAATAGATTCTTCTGTTTCATCGTATCATTAAAATTCCTCGCGAAGTTACGAATAAATTTGCACATAGCAAAGTGTAGACGCGCATTTCTTCCCGTCAAGTCGTCAATTAACGAACTATGGTAACAGCTGTTAGTGCTGTTTGGTGAGACGGAGCACTTGTGTGCAATGTTCGACTACGGCCAGACGGTGGGTGACAAAGAGGAGGGTTTGGTTCGTTCGCTTCCATTGGGCAAGGTTTTGCAGCAGACGGGTCTCGGTAGCGGTGTCCAGTGCCGATGTGGCCTCGTCGAGTAGCAGGATGTTGCCTTCGCGCAGGAGGGCACGGGCGATGCAGATACGTTGGGCCTGTCCCTGACTGAGGCCCGTGCTGTTCTCGCCTAAACTGCTGTCGAGCCCGTTGGGCAGCGATAGGACGAAGTCGGCGCAGGCAGTTCGCAAGGCTTCGCGCATCTGGTCGTCTGTGGCATCGGGATTGCCCAGCAACAGATTGTCGCGTATAGTGCCCGAGAATAGGGTGTTGTCCTGCGGTACGTACACAAGGTTGCAGCGAGTGAGAGGGCTTACGGAAAGTGAAGAATCAGAGTACATCTCCACCTTTCCCTCCGTAGGTTTCAGCAGAGCCAAGATGAGGCGAATAAGGGTGGTCTTACCAGCTCCCGTCTCACCCAGTATGGCAGTACTGCTGCCGGGGGGGAAATCGAACGAGAAGTCGCGCAGGATGTAGCGTTCGCGTTCGTCGTAGCGGAACGATACATGGGTCATGCGCAGGCCAGCACCGTCAGCGAATTTTATGGGATCGCCTTGCTGTTCGACGGGTGCTTCCTCCAGTTCCATCAGTCGTTCGCCTGCTGTGAAGGCACTGATGATGATGGGTATGAACTTCGTCATATCGCGGAAGGGTCCCTGTATCTGACCCACCAACTGTATGAAGGCCAGCATCATACCATAGGTGATGGTACCCTCGTGCAGACGTGTCACCCCCCATAGGAAGGTTATCAGATAGCCTGTGGCAAAGCCCGTGCTAATGAGTGTGCCGGATACGGAGGAGAAGAGCGTGCGGTGGCGCACTTGACGGCGCAGGTGCTGTTGGGTATGGTCCAACCGTTCGGTCATGGTGCCGATGCGCTCCAGGGTCTTCAGTATGATACGGTGCTGTATACTCTCTTGCAGTATGCTCTGGATCTTACTCTCCGTGTCGCGCACGTCACGAGTGATGGCTCGCATCTTGCGGACGTAGTACTTGCTGACAAAGATGAATACGGGCACGATGCTGATGATGAGCAGGGCCAGTTTCGAATCCATAGAATATAGGAATAGGAAGGCACCGATGAAACGTGTAGTGACGCTCAGGGCTGATGGCAGCGTCTCAGTAATCACATCGGTGACGTCCTTCACGTCGCGCACCAGTCGGTTCAGCACGTCGCCGCTGTGTCGCGACTCACGTCCGTTCCATTCGTTGGCAAGCAGCCGGTGGAAGAGCCTCAGTTGCATGTGATTTTGCGAGCGCACGCCCAGCAAGGCACTTATCCAACGACGGGTAAAACCGATGCTGATGTTGCACACCATGATAGCGATGAGTACGAAGGATGCCGTGCGCAGCGAAACGTCTGTAGCTCGTCCTGTGGCAATATCGATGCACAGCTTCGTGGTCCAGATAAACGCAAAGTCCAAGCCCACACTGATGATGCCTATGATGGCGTTCAGTGTGGTTTGCAGGCGTAGGTTCTTGGATGTCTGCCAGAACCAACGCAGAATGCTGCCTGTTGACTTTAGTCTATTAGCCTTCGTTCTCACTCTTAAGTTTCAATTTTCAACTCTCAATTCTCAATTCCTGATGTCTGTTCCCCAGGCCAGTTTCTCGCGTAGCGTACGGAAGAAACTGCTGTTGTACCGCTTCAGTACCTGTATGGTGTAGGGGGCCTTGCGTATGCGGAGTCGCATATCTTCGGTGCAAGTCTCGCTACGTCCGTCGATGGCCACCAGGAAATTGTGGCTGCGACTGCTTACGCTGAGGGTTATCTCGGCATTGTCGCAGATGGTGATGGGCCGCGCGTTCAGACTGTGTGCCGCAACGGGTGTGATACCCAGTACGGCGGCATTGGGCGACATGATGCTACCCCCTACGCTCAGGGCATAGCCCGTCGAGCCCGTTGGGGTATTGATGATGAGGCCATCGGCTTGGTACGTTGTCAGGTACTCGCCGTTGATGTCCACACGGATGCTTATCATCGACGAATTATCGCGCTTCAATACAGCCACTTCGTTGAGGGCGTAGGGATAGTGAGAAGAATGAGGTGGCAAGGGGCGAGAGGAATGTATTTGACTTGATGAAGCCTTACAAGATGCAGACGTATCCTCTTGCCCCTTGCCCCTTGCTCCTTGCCCCAATAATTCCACTTCCAGCACACTTCGACCTTCCAACCGATAGTTTTCGTTGTAGATGCTATCGATGGTGGCTTCGATATCGTCGCCAGATACGTCAGCCAGGAAACCCATGCGGCCCATGTTGATGCCGATGATGGGAATCTGCTTGTTGCCCACTCGCATAGCCGTCTGCAGAAATGTTCCGTCGCCCCCCATCGATATGGCGAAGTCGGCATCGAAGCGGTTGCCTTCGAAGAGTCCCTTGTAGTTGATGTCCAGTTGCAGTTCTCGCGTCAGATAGTCGTAGAAGGAACGGTCGATGAATACCTCTGCTCCGTAGCTTTCCAGGCAGCATAAGAGTTTCTTCACCAGTGCCGACTTCTTGGCTTGGTATATGTTCCCAAACAGGGCAAATCGTAGTTTATGCGTGGTCATATTGGCGTATTTGTGGGCAAAGGTACGAATAAATTAAAAATTAAGAATTAAGAATTGAGAATTATTTCGTAACTTTGTAAAAATATTAATGAAATATCGATAAGACTATGACGAATCTAAGTGTAAATATTAACAAAATAGCCACGTTGCGCAATGCACGCGGCGGTGACAATCCGAATGTCGTACAGGTGGCCCTCGACTGCGAGCGCTTCGGTGCCCAAGGCATCACCGTTCACCCCCGACCTGACGAACGGCACATACGCCGACAAGACGTCTTAGACCTGCGCCCTCGCCTGACTACGGAGTTTAACATCGAGGGCTATCCCTCGCCCGAGTTCATAGACTTGGTGCTCCAAGTTGTGCCTGCTCAGGTGACCTTGGTGCCGGACAGTCCCGACCAGCTTACGAGCAACCACGGATGGAACACCAAGAGTTATCAGGCCTTCCTGACGGAGGTGACGAGCCGGTTCCACGAACGTGGCATACGTGTGAGCATATTTGTGGATGCCGACGAGGAGTTGGTGGAGTATGCATCCCGTACAGGTGCCGACCGCGTGGAACTGTACACCGAACCCTACGCCACGCTTTATCCGAAGGACAGGGAAGCGGCCATAGCTCCCTTCGTCCGTGCCGGCGAACGGGCCAAGGCGCTGGGCCTGGGTCTGAACATGGGGCATGATCTCAGTCTTGAGAACCTGGCCTATATGCACAAGTGTATGCCCTACATCGACGAATGCAGCATAGGTCACGCCCTGGTGTGCGATGCCCTTTATCTTGGACTTGAGGAAACAATCCGTCGCTATCGTGAGTGTCTTAATCCCTAATCTCTAATCTTTAATTCCTAATCTATATGATTTACACCTTTCTTGCCGAAGGCTTCGAGGACATAGAAGCATTGGCACCCGTTGACATCATGCGCCGTGCAGGCCTGAATGTAGAAACTGTGAGCATCACCGACGAGATTGTGGTGCCAAGTGCTCACGGTGTGGGCATAGTAGCTGACCGCACGTTGGCCGAGATAGACTTCGACGATGCCGAATTAATGTTCCTGCCTGGCGGACTGCCCGGCGCAACGAACCTGGATGCTTGTCAGGACCTTCGCGAGGGCTTGATGCAGCACTACAAGGCAGGTCGCCCCATTGCTGCCATCTGTGCCGCCCCGTTGGTATTGGGTCATCTGGGCATCCTCGAAGGGAAGAAGGCCACTTGCTATCCCGGTTTCGAAGGGGAGTTGAAGGGCGCAGACTATACCGCTGCCCTCGTGGAGCAGGATGGTCAGTTCATCACGGGCAAGGGTCCTGGAGCCGCGATGGCATTAGGTTATGCGCTTGTCGAACTATTGAAGGACAAGCAAACTGCCGATGCATTGCGCGAAGGTATGATGTACAATTTCTTAATGCATAATGCATAATTCATAATGCATAGAAAGAATTATGCCATCATAGTTGCCGGAGGCAAGGGCCTGCGCATGGGTGGGGGCGTGCCCAAACAATTCTTGCCTGTGGGTGGAGAGCCCGTGCTTATGCGGACGCTGAAGGTATTCCATGAGGCCGACGGGGATATGGACTTGATTCTTGTTCTCCCTAAAGATCAGCAGGAATATTGGCAGCAGTTGTGCGACGAGTACCGATTCTCGGTGCCTTATCGGCTGACCTCTGGCGGCGAGACGCGCTTCCATTCTGTGCAGAACGGCCTGGCCCTGGTGCCCGACGATGCCGAGGGTGTAGTGGGGGTGCACGATGGTGTGCGGCCCTTCGTCTCGGTGGAGGTCATCCGTCGTTGCTACGATGCCGCACGGGAGCATGGGGCCGTGGTGCCCGTCATCCCAGTGGTTGAGACAGTCCGTCAGTTGCTGCCCGAAGGCGACAGCCTGACCGTCGACCGCTCGCTCTACCGCCTTGTGCAGACACCCCAGACATTCCGCATCCCGCTCTTCAAGGAGGCTATGCGTCAGCCTTACCAACCTGGGTTCACCGACGATGCGTCTGTGGTGGAGCACCTCGGGCACCGCATCTCCTTGGTCGAGGGCAATCGCGAGAACATCAAACTGACCACGCCGTCCGACATCCGCTATGCTGAGTTCTTATGTAGTTGAAAGTTGAAAATTGAAAGTTGAAAGCTAAGAGCTGAAAGTTGAAAGTTTCCGTGCCCAATCCCATGAACGTTCTTGACTATCCCGTTACCCATTTGGCCAACGTCGGCGAGACAAGGGCCAAGCAACTGCGGGAAGGCATGGGCATAACGACCTACGGTGACCTCATCCAGTATTACCCCTCTAAGCACATCGATCGCAGTCGTTTCTACTACACCTACGAGTTGACGACGGACATGCCTTACGTGCAACTGCGGGGGCAGATACTGAGTTTTGAGGAGGAAGGTGTAGGGCGAAAGCGGCGCATTGTCGGACACTTCTCCGACGGACACGGCATCATCGACCTCGTATGGTTCAACGGCTTGCAGTACGTGGAGCGGACGTATAAGCTCATGACGGACTATGTGGTCTTCGGCAAGCCCACGATGTTCCGCGACCGCTTCAACATCACTCACCCCGAAATTGAGAGTGCCGAACGGTTTTCGCGTTCGGGTCTGGGCGTTCGTCCCTATTACAGCGTGCCCGAAAAACTGCAGAAGCGCGGCATCAACACACGCATGATGGAGCAGTGGGTCAGTACGGTCTTCCGCGTCATCCACGAGCCGTTGCCCGAGACGCTGCCCGAATACCTGCTGCGCGAGTTGCGGCTGATGTCGCGCGACGAGGCCATCCGTGCTATGCACTATCCGCAGTCGGCCGACCACCTCAGTCAGGCCTCGTACCGCTTGAAGTTCGAGGAGCTGTTCTTCATCCAACTGAATATATTAAGGTACGCGCGCGAGCGTAACCGCCGCTATGCCGGGTATGTGTTCACGAGGGTGGGGGAGTTGTTCAACGACTTCTACTACCATCACCTGCCCTTCCCGCTGACGGGGGCGCAGAAGCGTGTGATACGTGAGATATACAACGATACGCGCACGGGGCGCCAGATGAACCGGCTGCTGCAGGGCGATGTCGGTAGCGGCAAGACGCTGGTGGCCCTGATGTCGATGCTTATCGCCCTGGGCTGCGGATTCCAAGCCTGCATCATGGCCCCCACAGAGATACTGGCCGAGCAGCACCTCGATACGTTCCGTCGCTTCCTTGGTGACATGCCTGTCCGCGTGGAGCTCCTGACCTCAAGCATCAAGGGTAAGCGCCGCGAGTCCATACTCTCGGGCCTGCAGACGGGCGAGGTGCAGATATTGGTGGGCACACACGCCGTCATCGAGGACAACGTACAGTTCCGTCAGCTCGGCTTCGTGGTCATCGACGAGCAGCACCGCTTCGGTGTTGCCCAAAGGGCGAAGTTGTGGAATAAGGGGCAAGGAGCAGGGGCCCATTCCTTCTATAAAGCCCCCCATGTATTGGTAATGACCGCCACTCCCATTCCCAGGACCCTGGCCATGACGGTCTATGGCGACCTCGATGTGTCGGTAATTGACGAGCTGCCGCCTGGCAGGAAGCCCATCCAGACCATCCACCACTACGAGAACCGGCGCGAGGAGCTCTATCGTGGCCTCCGCCAGCAAATATCGCTCGGACGCCAGGCCTACATCGTTTATCCACTGATAAAGGAGAGTGAGAAGATGGACCTCCAGAACTTGGAGGAGGGATATCAGGAGTTTCAAAAGGCCTTTCCCGACCTTCGCATCAGCATGGTGCACGGCAAGATGAAACCTGTCGATAAAGACCGCGAGATGGAGCGCTTTGTTTCGGGCGAGACGCAAATACTGATGGCGACGACAGTCATCGAAGTTGGCGTCAACGTGCCCAATGCTTCGGTCATGGCCATTATGAATGCCGAGCGGTTTGGTCTGGCGCAGTTGCACCAGCTACGCGGCAGGGTAGGGCGCGGAGCCGACCAGAGTTACTGCATCCTCGTCACTGGCTTCAAACTTTCAGGTGACACTCGTCGCCGCATACAGATTATGTGCGAGACGAACGACGGCTTCGAGATTGCTGAGGAAGACATGCGCCTGCGCGGCCCCGGCGACCTGGAGGGCACGCAGCAGAGCGGCATACCCTTCGATCTCCACATCGCCAACCTGGCCCGCGACGGTCAGGTCGTTCAGCTGGCACGCGACGTGGCCAAGCGCGTCCTCGACAGCGACCCCGACGGCCAACGCCCCGAACACGCCGCCATGTGGCGCGCACTCTCCGACCTCAACAAGCGCACCATCGACTGGTCGGCGATATCGTGATTCACATTTATGCAATATCCATCGACATATTTCCGTTATACATGTGTATATATAGGTAGAGAGGCAAGACTATAACTATAAACCATAATACACGGATGAGAAAGACCTTATGCTTACTTCTTTTTGTCCTCATGGCCGTGGCCGTGTGGGGCCAGAAACATCTGCCCGATGTGCGTTACGATGCACGACCGGCTACGCTACGTTGCCGCCTTGTCCACAGCGAGGACACGACGAAGTATGCCCTGCATCTGCGCTGTATGCGCCGCTACTGCTCGGGCTTGCCCTGGGACGGCCTCTGGGAAACGGACTGGACGACATGTGGCAACGCCGACTTCACCCTGACCATACCTGTGCACATGACGCACCGCTGTGACGTCACGTTCGGGCCGTACCGCTTTCCGTGCTACGTCGTGCCGGGCGCTACGGTCACGTTCACAATTGACGAACGACGTGCGCGTGAGGCGGGACTTCCTGAGGGCATCACCTTCAGCGGCCCGTTGGCGAGTCTCAATCGCGACCTCGTCCGTGCCTGGGAGTCGGGGACTGACCCCGAGCAGTTCTGGCTTGACATTGAGCAAAAGCGCAACGGAGGCACGCTCATCGACCTGCTGCCAAGTTGCGATGAACAGGGCTATTTTGACTTCCTGGAGCAGACCTATCGCCGAATCGAGGCAGACATTGCGGCCGACCGTCACATGGGTGATGCCTATCGCGAGTATGCCCAAGGCGTGAACCTCTACGAGTGGGGCAACCACATGCACTGGTGTGGGCAGGCCATACAATGGCAGGGCATCACCGACTCGGAGGCGGACTACGATGCCTACGTGTCGCGGATGCGCGAGCGTATCGTCCGCTACATGCAGTCGCACCCTTGGGCCCATCCAGCAGCAGCCTACGTGATGTGGGGCTTTGGCAACCTGCCCAAGGACCACTTCAATCTAGACGTTGACATCCCGGCCGGCTATTGGAAGTGCTGCGAGGCCTCGAACCTGCTGAAGCAGATGGGGCAGGACAAGCAACCCCTCTCCGAGGCCCAGAAAGCCGACATCCAGCGCGACCTGCCCGAACTGGCCGAGGACCTGCTGTCTTACAATGAGGGCCTGACACAGCAACTTGCCGCCATCGCCGGGGACAGCCTCTCGCACGTGCGCCAGCTTCCTCCCGTCGGCGACGGAGGCGACATACTGTCCGCACTACTCCTTCCCTATCGTGGTAGGCCTGTGCTGCTGGAACTCTGGGAAACCACCTGCGGTCCCTGTCGGCTGGCCTTCCGCGAAATGCACGACACAAAGCTCCGACTTCGCGACCGCATGTACTTCGTCTCCGTGGCCAGCACCCGTAGCGACCAGGCCACATGGCAGCGCCTCGTCGCCAGTTATGTCGGCGACCACTACCGCCTGACCGAGCCGCAGTTGCTGTCCGTCCATCGCCAGGTTCCCTGCCGTACCAACGCCGTTCCCGTCTGGCTCCTTATTAACCCCGACGGCACCATCCACCATGCCTTCACTGGCTATCGCCACCTCGACGACATGCTGAAGGAGATAAACCCCGTGCTGGAGTAATGGGGAAGTGATTTGACAAGTCCCTGACGATAATCTTCTACCGTTAGAGACTTGCCGTTTAAAGTAATGTGTTGTTATCCTTTAATTCCTCGCCTATTCTTTTCCCAACGAGGCAATTTCGGCATCAATGTAATAGTAGAAGGACATCACTTTACTACTATGCAAAAGATCTTGTGCTTACTATGCTGCGCCCTCATGGCCGTGACCGTTCAGGGGGCGCTCCCGATGTTAATTAATCATAATCTGACCCCTTAACCGATGACGATGTGCCGATAATTCCGTATCTTTGCATCTGTTAATCACAAACAATACGAACATGAGAGAGAGAATCCTTATCCTTCTGGTCGCGATGCTCGCGACCGTGAGCCTGTGGGCTGGTGATAAAGGGAAAGCAACGTGGCCCGAAGAGTGGCGCAACGTCAAGTATGCCAAGCAGGAAGTTCTGCCCGATGCTCGGATAAGCAAGGGGGAGGCCGTCGTGAAGGTCAGGCTGCTGAACTACGACCCCAGTAAGAAACTCGAGTTGATGGTCGGGGGCTTCCAGCCTTTGGGTCAGAAGGAAAGTTTCCATAAGAGCTATCCCTTGGCCGACGACGGTACGGCCACGGTACGGGTACCCCTACGACTTGTGCGCACTGCCATCGTTGGCATTGAGGACGTGGCTTTCGCTCCTGTGCTGCTCGCCCCTGGGGAGACGGTGGAGGTGCTGATGGATGCTCGGGGCGGCGATTGCTGCTTCTTGGCCTTCAAGGGTTATATGGCTCGCACCAACATGGAACGGGCGGCGGAATACGAACGCTGCGAACGCGACCGCGAAACGATAAGCCGTCGCATGTACGACGGTCTGCAACAATGCACCACCCCCGACGAGCGTATCGGATTCCTCCGTCACGACTATGAGCAGAACATCGCCCGCATCCGCAAGATGAAAGCGACCGAAGCCACCCGTATGCTCCTTACGATGGAAGAGGAGGCAATGCTCATAGACTGGCTCGGTGTTTTCGGGGGCGTATACCTCGATCTTGCCCAGCACATGAGGGCCGTCTCTATAAACAACGAAGAAGATTATAAGGCACTCTACCGCCAATATGCCGACCTCCTGCCCGTCAGGCAGGGAGCGGAGGCACTGGCACCTTTCAGTCAGTACCTCATCATGACCTCGGCCAAGGCCCCTGCATGTCCGGCATTCTGGCGTGTCCATGGCTGGAGCAGGGATGACGCGCCCCAGTATAGCCGCGACCTGATGAACGCACAGCGCATCATCCAGGATGCCGTCGACAGGTCGGCCGTCGATAGCATCTATCATTCTATCAAGTCCCCCGATTGCCGCGCCTTGGTCGATGACTTCCGCGCCGAACAACAGCAGGCCGAGCAGGCCCTGACCAGCCAGGGCGGCGTCTATCTCCACGACCTCGACACCGTGGCCCCCGAGCGTGTCGTCCCCGAAATCCTGCGACGCTACCCCGGTCGTGTCGTCCTCTTCGACCTGTGGGCCACATGGTGCGGCCCCTGCCGTATGGGCCACCAGACTATGGCCCCCCTGAAAGAGGATCTCAAGAACCAGCCCGTCGTATTCGTTTACCTGACCAACGACACGTCGCCCATGCAATCGTGGGGCGACATGATTAAGGAGATTCCGGGCGAACATTACTACCTCACCCGTCCGCAGTTCTCCTATCTGCTCGAACAACTCTACCATTCTCAGGGCATACCCACCTACGCCCTCTATGCCCCCGACGGCACCCTCGCCTGGCAACATATCGGCTACATGGAGACAAACGACGAAGCGAGTGCCGCGATAGAACGTGCCCTTCCCGCCACAGGGAAATAAAGACAACAGGCAAATGCTATGAAGAAAACGATTCTTTTCCTGTTCCTTGTCCTCGAAGCAATAGCGAGAGGGCATGGGAATCCTCCTATGTCTGCCGAATGGACGACGGAGGACTTCTTCCGCACAGACTCGGCCGTGATTCGCGGGCGCATCGTCGGATACGGGGCTGAAACGGGTTTTTCGACGCTCGCGACCGAGATTCCCGACCTGATGAGTGGCCGACAACCAGCGATGATTACCCTGGGCATCGGAACGGACGGACGTTTCCAACGCACGGTGCTCCTGCGCCATCCTGTCCTCAACTTCCTATCGACCACGCACGCCAGCATGGGACGTCGGCCCGTACCGTTCTATCTCTGCCCGGGCGACACGCTGGACATCACGCTGCAACCCCGTGAAGACGGCGGTTTCACGTGCCAATATAGCGGCGGCCATGCACGGGACGTTGAGCACTTGCTTCTGCATCCCATGGACTACCGATGGCTGGCCGATATGCGGCGGACGCCAGGGACATTGGATGACTATAACCGTCAGGCTGAGTCCGTATGGACCGAACTGCAACAACGCACCGACGGACACATACGGAAGCACGGATTGACCGATTTCGAGGCAATGCTGTTGCGACGGGAGGCCGAGATGGAGTTCATGTCAGCCTATTTGCTACGGTTCATCGACCTCGATATCTATATCCAGAACGAGCGACCGCAGGCTCTTTTCACTGAGGGCGATGCGACAGTGGACAGCCTCTGTCGTGTCGATAACTATCCACTTCTGCGACGGCTCCATGCCGACGACCCGTGGCTGCTGGCTCAACCTCAGGCTGCTCACGTACTGGCCACACTGCCCTCGCTTATGCCCTTTTATCACCCCATGCTCGTAAGGACGCAGGGAGAGAGTTTCATGCAACTGGATGAGACGTTGGCAGAGTTGGAGACCCTGCGCCACACGGGCCGCGCTTTGCTGGGACAAGACCATGATGCTCTGCTCCTGCAGGTGGCGATGTTGCGCCTGCTCTCCGACGAGGCTTACGGCGAATGGGCTGAGGCCGACCGTCACATCGACGAATGGTTGGCAGAGGCAGACGAGGAAGAACGCCGCGAACTGACGGAATTTTACCACCCTGCAATCCATAACTTCGAGGCCACATGGTCGTATCTGTCACGCCCTGTGCTTCGCGCTCGTGCACGTCAACGTTTCGATGAAGAGGTAACCGCCTCCCTGACCATACCCCTGCCCATGGGCGAGGGTTCCGACCTCATTCGCAGCATTCTTGCCCAGCATTTCGGGCAGGTTGTTCTGCTCGATTTCTGGGCCATGTGGTGCGCTCCCTGTAAGGCCAACATACAAGCTACCCAGTCCTTGCGCCGCCGTCTCCACGACGATTGTCCTGAACTCTCGCTTGTCTTCATTGCCCACGAGCCGAAGCCCGACCGCCCAGATTACGTCGATTTTGTCCGAACATACCTTGATGGAGAGACCGTCGTCCCGATAAACGACGACCAACTCCACCTCCTCATGGACTTGTTCCAGTTCAGTGCGCTCCCCTTCGCTGTGACCCTCACGCCCGATGGTCGCCTCCTTCGTCAGTCGCTCCAACTTTCTCCTGAACTCACCGCCGATGCTCTCCGACGGCAAATCCGGGAACTGGTGGGTGAGGGTTAAGGAAAAGAAAGGTTAAAACTCCTGTGGATATTTTACAATCTCCGAGAATTTGTGTACATTAGCACCCAGAATCATAGCCCAAAGACGTATGTATAGCATTCACGACATTGCCGAGTATATAGTGGCTCTGATTCCTAATTTTGCCCGCACGTATGTGATGACGGAGGTTCAGGCTTACCATTATGCACCGGCTATCGTAACCTCGACGACATGATGAATGAGATAAACCCCGTGTTGGAGTGGCGGGAGCTACGGACGGCAACATGATAAGAATTTCGCCCCATCGTTAGCGGAATGTCGAAATAATTCCGTATCTTTGCGACATCTAATCCCAAACGCTATGAGCCAGCAGATGATAGAGACCATACAAGAGTACTTCAAGACCCAGCCCGTGGTTCGCGCATGGCTGTTCGGTTCGTTCGCACGCGGCGAGGAACGGCCCGGCAGCGACGTGGACTTGCTGGTCGCATACGACGACGATGCCGACGTGTCGCTCTTTACCATCGGCGGCATCTATTCCGACCTTCGCCGCCTGCTCAACCGGGAAGTGGACCTCGTGGAGGAGGGGACGCTCCGCCCATGGGCTATCGACAGGGTAAATAACGATAAAAGACTGATATATGAGAGAGCCAATTAGAGACCGTGGACGACTGATGGATATGCTCGAATATTCGGGCAATGCCATTCGCTTCTCCGAGGGCCTGACGTTCGAAGACTTCGTGGCCGACCGGCCATTATGAAGAATGTAGAGATAATCGGTGAGGCTGCCAATATGTTGACGAGCGATTTTCGTGAGCAGCATCCCGACTTGCCTTGGGCACAAATCATAGGCATGCGTCATGTCCTTGTGCACGGATATGCCCAGATATCAGACATGAAACTATGGAACACAGCCACCAAGGATATGCCTTTCTTACATGATACCGTTGCCCGTTATCTAGCCGAAACCAACTGGGAAGAGTGGGAGAGCCGCTCGTTTGATGCGACGGAATAATTCTTGACTTTCTTTTGAAAAAACATGGTGAAAGGGCGACATATTCTCGCCCTTTCGCTATTTTATTGCGCATCTATTTTTTCGAGAAGCTTTAAACCTTCCATACCAGAGACTATATCTATATGCCTGCCATCCCATAGGACAAGCAGGGGCAACCCCGTAGGAACGGGCAGTCCGTCGTCACCGACCTCGCCGAGGGCATACACGTCCTTTCCGCCGTAAGCCCCTGCATATTCGATGCTATTGCAAACTTCCCGTTCGGCTATCATCCTGACTTCAAGGGGTATCGGTCGTATCGTAAGGCATGGTTTATCGCAATCGTTGAGCGGGGCATATCTGGCATACAAGGGATGACGGGGATGGCCTTGGCAAGTCAACCTTCCGATTTGTTTCCATTGGGGATGTGATCCACGACGGGTCGGACTGGGACTTGCTCATCCTGCTTGACAAACCAAAGGTGACGTTCAATGATTACGATGTCGGCTATCCATTTCGTGAACTTGGTTGGGACATCGGCGACCTGGAGGGCACGCAGCAAAGCGGCATACCTTTCGATTTGCATATAGCGAACCTGGCGCGCGATGGTCAGGTGGTTCAGATGGCACGTGACGTAGCCCGGCGCGTCCTCGACAGCGACCCCGACGGCCAACGCCCCGAACATGCCCCGATGTGGCGCGCACTCTCCGACCTCAACAAGCGCACCATCGACTGGTCGGCGATATCGTGATTCATCTTCAATCTTTACTATGTAAAGATACGAAGTTCCAGATGTTTGTATTCTTTGTTCCGCGACTTGGAACGCAAGTTCCCCGACGAAGAACGTGTGTTCCTCGACGAGGAACACACATTCCACGTCGAGAAACAGAGTATTCTTTAGTAATGTTAAGGGTTATACACCGTAGCCTTAGACATTATACATCGTAGCCTTGAACGCTAAACATCGTAGCCTTGGTCGTTAAACATCGTGATGTTCGGTGTGCAGGGTCGTAACGTTAAATGATGTAAATCGCGATGTCGTGTCGCGATTTTTGCGTATCTTCGTGGTCGATAACGTAAAAACACGTACCTATAATCCTTAATTCTTCACTCATAATCCTTAATTTCAAGTAAGATGAAACGCAGATATCCCATGCTATTGATGCTGGTCTTCGGCCTCACGACTTCTGTGGCATGGGGCTTTCGTTACTGTATCGAGGGCAACGTGGGGACGCCGGACTTCACGGGGTGGCTCTATATCCAGGATCAGACAGACAAAGAACCGAAGACGGTCGATAGCCTGTGGGTGGAGGCCGGAGAGATACAACCCCGTGAACTCAAGGCCAGGAAGCCGCTTATCGCACTGTTGCATAGTCGCGACATCAGCATCCAGTTCCATCCCCTCTTCATCGAGGAAGGTACGATACGCATGGTCGAGGCCCCGATGACCCAGCGCCGTGGAGCCTTCATGGGCACGACACTGAACGACGAGTGGCTACGTTACTATCATCGGGCCGACAGCCTCGGCAGGGCGTTCGACGAAGGACGTATCAGCAAGGCCGAAGCCTTCCGAAGTCTGGACAGCATCTCCGAGCCCCTCGTGCGCCGGCATCGCGATGATTTGCTCGGAGCCTACGTGGCTTCGACGATGGAGGAACTGGGCACCGACCGTTTGCTTCAGTACGTCGAGATGTTATCGTCGCGGATGCAGAGCAACCATATCGTATATGAGACTGTCGGATCTCCCCTCGTTGCGCGCAAGACAGCCGAGGGACAGCGTTTCATCGACTTTGAAGTGGAGTACGAAGGCCAGCGGCATCGCCTGTCGGACTACGTGGGCCGCGGGCAGTATGTCTTGGTCGATTTCTGGGCATCGTGGTGCGGGCCGTGCCGCATGGAGATACCCAACCTTATCCAGGCTTACGAACGTTACCATGACAAGGGTCTCGTCGTCTTGGGCATAGCAGCATGGGACAATCCTGTAAACACCCTGAAGGCCATCGCCGACCTCCACATCCCTTACCCCCAAATCCTGAAAACGCAGTCCGTCGCAACTGATATATATGGCATCAGTGGCATTCCGCACATCATCCTCTTTTCGCCCGACGACACCGTCTTGGCTCGCGCTCTTCGCGGCCCCGACATCCAGTCGAAGCTAAGCGGAATCTTCGAAAGTGCGGCATCAGAGTAAGGCCGAAGGCCTGACAAGACCACAGGCAGGGGATTCATCCCCTGATAATGGACACACATCACCTTTAGAACCCCGAAGGGGTGACGGACGCTCCGCCGCCCCTTCGGGGCTGTGTATATAAAATGGTATGTCCATATACAGGGGTTCCGCTTCGCTACACCACCTGCCTGTAATCCATCAGCCCTTCGGGCTTCATGTTACTAATGATGCCATTGACTCTTGCCGGCCCTTCGGGCTTCATGTTACTAATGATGACATTGGTTCATTCCAGCCCTTCGGGCTTCATGTTACTACCGATGTCAGACTGCCGACGGACCCTTGCCTGGCAACATATCGGCTATATGCAGACCAACGACGAGGTGCGGGAGGCCATAGGCCGTGTCCTTCCGATGGCAGAGTAATATTGTTAAATGATGTAAATCCCGGCGATGAGTCGGGATTTTTGTGTATCTTCGTGGCCGATAACGTAAAAACACGTACCTATAATCCTTAATTCTTCACTCATAATCCTTAATTTCAAGTAAGATGAAACGCAGATACCCCATGCTATTGATGCTGGTCTTCGGCCTCACGGCTGTATGGACGAGCGTGCAGAACTACCGCATAGCCCAGCGCGAAATCTGTAACGAACTGACCGAGGCCCTGCTTCTGACGCAGGCCGAAAGGCCCGTGGACTGGCTGTCGACGGACACGATACGGCAGTTCAGGAGCCATATCCCGACGGCCGAACTGCGCGACGGTGCCACGCTGTCGTTCTATGTCGGCGATGCGAATGTCAGGGCACGGGGCGTGTGCAGCCGCGAACTGCGCATTTCGTCGTCGCTGCGTGCACGGGGCTGTCTCAGTTACAGCGCGATGCAGATTTGGCGTTTCTCCGACCAGCGGATGGCGGCCTTCTTGGCCCTGCTCACGCTGCTTTGCATGGCATGGTCGCTGCGGCAGTTCCGTATGCCGCCACTCAATAGCGACCAACATCGCAGCCTCCGCCTCACACCCATGCAGGAGCAACTTGTCACCCTCCTGATGTCGGCCCCCGAACGCTCCATGAGCAAGCAGGACCTCTGCCAGGCCCTGTGGCCTGGAAAGCCCGATGCCTCGGAGACACTCTACACCCTGGTCCGCCGCACGAAGCAGGCCCTGGAAGCCGAGGGCCGCATCAGCATTGCCTCGGAGCGCGGACGTTCATACCGAATCGAAGTAATGTAAACACTATTGCCGATAGTTAAAAAGCCCCGTTTCATCGGGGCTTTTCTATTTGTCAGTATAATGTCAGGGAAATGTCAGTGTCCTAATTTTGCCACCCTGACGAAACGACGTACCTTTGCCGTCGAAACAAAAACACGACGACATGAAAAAGATATTTGTGATTTATTGGCTGTGTCTGATGGCCATTGTGGCTGTGGCACAGGAAACGGAAGAAAAGAAAGATTCTGCCTTGGAAGCCCGGCTGGACAGTATCGAAATGGCGGCAGAACTGAAGAGCGTGGCGGTTACTGCGCAGCGGCAACTGATAAAACAGGACATCGACCGCGTGGGCTACGACGTGGAGCACGACGAGGAAAGCCGCACACTGACCGTGCTTGACATGCTCAGGAAGGTGCCGATGGTGACCGTGGACGGCGAGGACAATATCCTCGTGCGGGGCAACAGCAACTACAAGATATACCGAAACGGTCACCTCGACCCTAGTCTGACGCGTAACGCCAAAGAGATACTGAAGACCATGCCTGCCTCGGCGGTCAAGCGCATCGAGGTTATCACCGAACCCGGGGCACGCGAGGATGCCGAAGGGGTGAATGCCATACTGAACCTCGTCATGATGGATAACAAGAAGATGGAAGGCGTGACAGGTTCGTTGTCAGGTAATTATAATACTCTTAACGAGGCTGGCCTTAGCACCTATCTTACGACACAAATGGGCAAGGCCATCCTGTCGGTCGACTACGGTTATAACCATATGTCGAAGAAGATGACGGCCAACAACGTCTATACGGAGCGTACCTTCCTTGAAACGGGTCACACGCAGCAAATCACCAGCGAGGGCAAGAATCCTGGCAACCTCCATTATGTAGACATGAACGCCAGTTTCGACATTGACACGCTTAATCTGCTGTCGGCCTCGTTCGGCGGCTACTTCTACAAGGTGAACGTGCAAGGCAGCGGCACGTCCTCGATGCTGGATGCCACAGGCACTCTGCTCTATCGCTACGACAACAGTTACTGGTTGCCCAGTTACAACCACCATTCGTGGGAGGGTCGCCTGGACTATGAGCATAAGACACATCGCAAGGGCGAGCAACTGACGCTATCGTATATGCTGGCACTGACGCGGCAGCACTCCAAGCAGGAGGATATCTATACGAATGCGCTGAACGCTCCGTTCGATTATACGGGTATGCTCCTCAATAGTCGCGAGCACTTCACCGAGCACACGTTCCAGACCGACTATGTCCGCCCGTTTGCCACAGGACATAAACTGGAGGTAGGAGTCAAGTACATCGACCGCCGCAACAGCAGTCGCAACGGGCAGGAGTATTACAATTCCCTACTTCCTTCGGTAACGACCTCGTTCGACCACAGCACGCAGATAGCAGCCGCGTATGCCGACTATATGTATAGTATAGGCAAGTGGTCGGCACGTGCAGGGATGCGTTACGAATACAGTTATCTGAAAGGCAGTTACCCAGACGGGGATGGAGCCAGATGGGACAAGCACCTCCACGACTGGGTGCCTCAGGTCAGCATGAAATACCAGATTGGCGACCACCAGTCGCTGAAGTTGGGCTATACCACCAGCATCACGCGCCCAGGCATCACGTATCTGAATCCCGCTGTCGTGAACACACCGACGAGCGTAGACTTCGGCAATGCCCACCTCGTCAGCACGCGCCAGCAAACCCTTGGCCTTACGTATATGTACGTCGGTCGGCGGCTGACCTTGCAGTTTGCTCCTCATTATTCGTATTACCACAATGGTATAGTCTCGATGGTCTATTCGCAAGGCGATGTGCGCTTTAGCACATACGGTAACAACCTCAGACAACACCGCTTGCAGTTGGAGGGCTATGTGCAGTGGAAAACCTTTCGACGGAACCACGCTGGCCTCTAATTTTAACGTCGTTGACAACCATGCCAAAAACACTGCATCGGGCTTGACGCAACACCTGACCTCGATGTTCTACTACGTCAATGTTGCACAGAAACTTCCGTGGAAACTGCTGTTGACGGCATACGCCTACGGGCAGTTTGGGCGCACCCCTATGAACATCTATTCCTATGGCAGATCCTGGTATGGCTATGCCTTCACGCTGCAACGTTCATTCCTCAAGGAGGACCGTCTCACCATTCGTCTCACGGCCAATGCACCCTTCCGCAAGTACCAGCACGAAGAGAACCGCACCACGCAGGGCGACATCCTCGGGTGGGGTGATACTGCCAATAGGGCTAATGGTCGTTTTTTCAGACTCTCCGTTTCCTACCGCTTTGGCCGCCTGCAATCCGATGTCCGCAAGACCGAAACCAGTATCCTGAACGACGACCTCGTGGGCGGCATCGCGAAAAGCCGCTAATCATTCCATGTTAAACAAATAATGATGGACGACTGACAATGAAAGGTTTACGTCTTGCTTTCCTATTCCTCGTGCTGCTTGATGCGGCACTCGTCTACCTGAACCACCGGCGTGAGCACGCCCACGACGATGACTCGTACCTCCAAACGCTGGAACATACCCTGGCGTGTGCCGACTGGCAAACCTACGAAGACCCCGACCTCGGCTACGCGATGCGCTATCCCTCGTGCTTCATGCCTGCAGAGGCCGAGGGCGACAGCAGCGTACGTTTCGCCTACGTCGAGCAGTTGCCCCTGCGCAGCATCGTGTACATCACGCTCGATGTTACCACCGAGGTATGCCGCGACACGCTGAACCCCTACCACGAAATGCGCCAACGTGCTCAGGACATCGGTGGGGTGTGCCTGCGCAAAAGTCCCACGGAGTATCTGATGACGGCCCGACTAAAAAGCCGCGACCCCAAGGTCACGGCCTACCGCCTTCAGGCGAAGTATGTCCTGAAGCAACGCCTCTGGTTTGTGGAAACCCTCATCTATCCCGCCGACTTCGCCCCGGCCATGCATCGCCTTGCCGATGAAGTCAACGCCTGGCAGCCGTTCCCATAGTGCCGGATAATTACATTTTTTCGTCGTTGACTCTATTTTTTTTCAATTTAACCGACATATTCCCGTTAAATAGGTGTATATAAGGGTAGGAAAGCATCCTTGTGAATGTGATTTGTCAAACCCTATGGAAGACCTGGAACAACGAATGATAGATGCGGCCCGAAGGGGCCAGCCCGAGGGCTATACGTACCTGATGACGCGGTACGGTCGTCGGGTGCATCTGCTAGTCAGTCAGGTGATTCCGGACGCCAGGGATGCGGAGGAGGTGGCGCAGGATGCCTTTGTCCGTGCCTTCGACAGGCTGGACACGTTCGACGAAGGCCGGGGCACATTCGCCACATGGATAGGCCGAATAGCCTGGAATCTGGCGATGAACGCAGTGCGAGGGTGGGGACCAAGGGAACTAGACCTACTAGACAATCTCGACTATCTAGATGAACTGGAAGAGCCGGACTCCGAGGCCGGGCGCTTCACCCTTCTGGACGAGGCCATCGACCGCCTGCGCCCCGAGGAGCGGACGCTGCTACACCTGCGCTACTACAACGGCATGTCGCTCGCGCAAATCTCTGAAGTTATGGACGTAGCCGCAGGGCCTTTGGCCAGCAGGTTGCAACGAATCAGACAGAAACTCAGTAAACTCATACAACTATGAACAAGACGATGAATAAACAGGAAGACAGGGTTTTGCGCGCAGCTATGGAGCGGCGGGCAGCCAAGGTTCCGGCATTGTCGGATGATTTTCAGGCCAATGTGATGGCAAGGCTGCGGAAGACCCACCCCAGCTCTCCCTTAAAGGGAAGGGGAAAGTTGCGCCGTTGGTGGCTCATGGTTCCGGCTATCGGG
This sequence comes from uncultured Bacteroidaceae bacterium, assembly GCA_905234735.1. Classification (GTDB taxonomy): domain Bacteria; phylum Bacteroidota; class Bacteroidia; order Bacteroidales; family Bacteroidaceae; genus Physcousia. The sequence goes on from CAJOJA010000008.1 coordinate 77,211, forward strand.
GCAGCAGCGGCCGTCGTTGTCGGATTGTTCATATTGAAGCACGAGCCGAAGATTAGGACGATAGATGAACAGCCTCAGATAGCAGAGATGCCAACCCCTGCCCCTGTACCAAAGCAAGAGGAGGGCGTAGTTACAACCACTCCCATAACGGCAGAGGTGAAGCCTCAGGATGTTAGTTCGAAAAAGACCGTACATTCTGCTCCCTCCCCAACAGGGAGGGCTGGGGGAGGGTCTTCGGAGGAGGATGTGGCTGGGGTCTCCGACCTCTACGCCACCATCGATGCGATGACCGACCAGGCACTCCGCGAGGCTGAGCGCCTGACGATAGAGACTCTCTCGCGCAATGTCGCTGCCGAACAACCGTCATAATATATAATGTAGAATGTAAAATGTTAAATGTATCAGATATGAAACGCCTTGTTTTTCTGCTTTTAATTGTCAATTGTCAATTATCCATTGTCAATTCCCTTTGGGCCCAACCCCACGTCGACGCCGCCTTCCGGGCACTGGCCCTGGAGGCCAACCACGGGGAGATGCCGGAGGAAAAAGTGCATTCCTCAACCACGGACTCGCGGTTTACACTCAGCATGCACGTGAACTTCTACCTCCGTCCCGAGCAACAAAGGCTGTTGACGGCCGTATATGAGGCCATGGAGTCCGACCACGCGATGCGCACACAGTACTACCTTCAGGACGCATTCTCGGCGGAGCAGCGGTCCATCCGTATGGACACACCACACCACCAGTCGTTCTGGCTGACCGACGAGTCGATAAACGTGCTGTGGGGAGGTTTCTTTGTCGGGACCGACGAGAAGGTGGAGTTGCCGTCCCAGGTCCTAGCCGACGGCCAGCCACGTCCCACGCTTTACCGATACTATTTTTTGTCGTATCAGATTCAGGTCGATGGCATGGCGACGGGATTCATACAGCGTATCACCTTCGACGCCGATACGCAGGAGCCGCACATCCAGCAACTCGGTACCCCGAAATACCAGCCCCTGATTAATGCCATCACGGCCTTCGGTGCTGACAATAACGTGCAGTTGCGCCGCAACCTCAGCGAACGTCGCGCCGCAGCCACGGGGCAGTGGACCCACATCCACAGCACCCTGGGCTTCAACCTCCCCCTCGAGGACGAGGCGCGTCTGCTTGGACCGCTCTGGAAGGCTTTCCTCAACGAGAAGCAACACGCCTACCGCTTCCTCAATAAACCCGCGGGGCAGGTGGCCAGCGACGTGCAGATCGTCTGCGACGAAAACGGACGTACCATCGGACTGGGCAGCCAGCAGGGCTGGAACATCGTGTATGCGTACTTTAATGATGAGGACTTTCCGCAAAACAGGTACGTATATGCGTTGTGGTATAAGCCCGACGTTCCACGCCAGCGCATCGTTGGCGAACTCATCAAGATTAATACCTTGCGCCCCGAAGGCGGTACTGTCGATCACCCCTTCGTGCAGACGACGGTGCCCACATATCTGTGGCGCATGACCGTCAACCCCTACGATTATCGCCGGATGGACGGCCAGGACGTCGTCAGCCTGCCCTCGTACGTTACGTCACCCGACTTCGCACGCATGCGGAACGTCCTTGACGACCTTCCCAACCTCGACCTGCAGCCCCTGCGCTTCATGCTCGATACCCTGATGGCGCGATATACACGCGAACTCGATGCCTTCAACGTAGAGATACTGGACATACAAGACCGCTATCGCGAGTCACTCGAGGGCCTTCGCGGCATGCTGAAGCTTAACATAAAGGATGAAGACTACCAACGCATGTCCCAGCAGGAGCGTATGGATTACAACAACAAGGCCAGGGAGGAGTATCAGGCAGAGTTGGACCGGTTGAACAAGATGTACTCGGAGTATGTTGACAATATTGCCCGTCGTCATCACGCCCAGGACTACGGCATCTTCCGCCAAGACTCTTTGCCCAGCGACGTATTTCGCGCGACTTTTGGTGCCCTCGTCATGGCTTACCGGAGCGATGTCTCCGAACACGATGCCCTGGTGGCCGAGCGCCTGCGCCAGATGGCCGAGATGGCCGGCGACAAAGCCTCGCGCCCCGTCCGTCTGGGGATGTATCAGAAACTGGACAGCATCGTGAATCTGCCCCACCCAAACCTGCCCCGTAACATCGTTTCGGTGCCGCGCGAGAGCCTTGCCGAGGCAGTCATGGCCCTCGATGTCCTGCCCGATAAGCCGCAAACCCTCGAGACATCCGACCCGAAAGTCAAGGACGAAATGCTGGAGGACAAAGCCGACAAGTCCAAACCCACCACGCGCTACAAGGCCGAGATTACGTGGTCGGGGCCAAAGGGCAAGGCCCTCCACATCCAGGAGTTTAAGGGAGCCACCCGTCGCTTCCAGCGCACCTTGAAGCGAATGGCCCGGCGTGTTCGTCGCATGCAGCGCAAGTTCAGTCACTATGGTGGCATCGACCTCGACATAGATCTATAACGACGAGCTTTATTGTCCCTTTAAGGTTTAGGTTAAGTAAATAAGTTAATTACGCTCGAGCCCCAGTCCGTGGCCTGTGAAGGTCGCGGGCTTTTTGCGTCGTTCCCCTATTCTTTCTTATCGATATTCAATGTTAAATTATCGAAAAGCAATAAAGATTATTTGTTTATCACGAAACTTTATCGTACTTTTGTCGTGCCAATGCCAAGGAAGCGCGCCCTCGACAGCGGCAAAACGACGTAATTATAAACCTTTAACAATGTAATATTATGCCTACAAATCGTAAAGTGAAACGCATCCGATGGATGGCGGCCTTGACGCTCATCCTCCTGTTCATGAGCCTCCTGACGCCGTTCTTCCTGCGCCTGTTGCCGCCGACGCTGCCTGGCGCCATGCCTATGTTTGAAACGCTATCTACCAAATGGAAGGGGGCCATCGACCTCATCTTTTTGCTCCTTGTCTGCCTCTTCAATGCCTGCTTCTTCGTGTTCTTCGTCCGCCTGTTCCGTGGACTTGGCCGGGGAAAGATATTCGTTCCCGGCAATGCCCGCTGGCTCTATGCCGGGGCATGTGTACCGATTGTCACGCTCATCTACAGGCTCGTCTATATGTGTTTCGTGAATGGATGTTCCGGCTTGGCCATGGCCGTGCTCTGGTCACAGTCGTGGCATAACCTCACCATGTTCTCGGCCATCACACTCATGGCTCTGCTCTATGACGTAGCCACCGACGTAAGCGAAGAAAACCAACTGACCGTATGATACGCATTAACCTCGATGTGATGATGGCCCGTCGCAAGGTCTCTCTGACCGAACTGGCCGACCGTGTGGGCATCACCCTTGCCAACCTTTCCGTCCTGAAGACTGGGAAGGCCCGCGCCATCCGCTTCACCACGCTGGATGCACTCTGCCAAGCCCTCGACTGCCAGCCCGCAGACATCCTGGAGTATGTCGGCGAGTAATGCCTTATAAGTCTGCGAGTTCCCCTGTCCATCGTCGTTTGGGCAGGGGCGCAACTTCACAAACATACAAGGCCGTCAATACGTTGACGGATTTTTGACGGTACTTTGTTAGTCGCATCAGTATGCGTGGTCGCTGTTGATTTCGTCAAGCGTCAGTTCCTTCTTGTCGATGGCGTACCAGGCATAGACGATGTAGGCCAGGACGAAGGGGATGAGCAGGCTGACATAGAACATCGTGCGGAGGGTGAACTCGCTGCTGCAGGAGTTCGTCATTGTGAGGGAGGACTGCAGGTCGGCCGTGGAGGGGTAGTAGGCGGTATGGTTCCAGGCTGTGAGCAACAGGAGGATGGTGACGGTGACGACCGTACCAAAGCCTGCTACCCAAAAGCCTCTCTTCCAGCGTTTCTCCCATATTGAGTAGCCGATGCCGAAGAGAACAAACACCACACCGATAAGGAGCATGACCAGCAAGGGCCACATCGTCAGGAGGTTGTGGAGGTATTTGTAAGGCTCCATGAATATGACACCCGTCTCGGGGTCAACGGCATATCCCTCCGTCGTCAGTATATGGCCGAGGAAGGCAAGGAACAGACCCAGGAACAGGAAGGTGCTGCGCCATAGGGGCTGAATGATGCGGTCGTGCTGGCCGAAGGCCTGGTCGTCTACCTGCTTATGGATGTAGAGGCAGCCCAGGATACGTGCCAGGAAGAAGATGGCAAGGCCCAGGACAAGGTTGCGGCAGATGGAATCCGTGGCTTTCACTCCTGAGGCATTGACGGAAATCGCCGATGAACTGCGCCAGTCGCTCGCTGAGCAGCCCGCTCCCACGAGCAGGGAGGAGAAGAAGGTACTATGCGAGAAGAAGAAACAGGTAAGGCAGATGGAGCAGATGCGCGACAAGCTATCCGAGTATGCCATCCACCTTGAGACGTTGGGCGAGCGTAACTCCTACAGCAAGACAGATTCCGATGCCACCTTCATGCGCATGAAGGAAGACGCGATGAAAAACGGGCAGACCAAGCCGGGCTATAACCTGCAGATCGGCACCGAGAACCAGTTCATCACCGACTTTGCCCTCTTCCACAATCCAACGGACACCCTTACGATGACACCCTTTCTTGGTTCCTTCTCCAACCGATATGGCCGTTATGCAAAGGAGGTCTGCGCAGACTCAGGCTACGGAAGTAAGGAAAACTACTCGTTCATGGAAGCACACGACATGGAGGCATATGTCAAGTACAACCTCTTCCATAAGGAGCAGAAGCGCGCTTTCAAGCAAGACATCTTCCGCATAGAGAACCTGTTCTACAATCCTGATGGGGACTACTTCGTCTGTCCGATGGGACAGCACATGAAGCGTGTCGGAGTAAAGCATGGAAAGACCGACAGCGGATACAGGACGGAATGTGTCACCTACAGGGCACAGAGATGTGAGGGATGCCCGCTCCGATGGGGATGCTACAAGCGAAAAACGGGAAACAGGGAGACAGAGGTAAACCACCGGCTCATGGAGTACAAACGGAAAGCCCGAGAGAGGCTGACCTCAGAGAAAGGACTAGAACACCGCTCACGGCGTCCGATAGAACCAGAGGCCGTCTTCGGACAGATGAAAAACAACATGGGCTATAAACGCTTCCGTCACTTCGGGAAGGACAAGGTCACGATGGACTTTGCTTTCTTCGCCATTGCCTTCAACATCAAGAAAATGGCTGCAAAGGTCCGAAAACAGGACCATCAAACCAATAACGGAGGGCTTTTTGCATCCCTTAGAGTCTCATATAAGCCAATATGTCATTTACAGAGACATAACAACGTCGAAATAATAAAAAAGCGGCATAAGTACAATGTGAGACTTGTGCCGCTTTTTGAGTAAAGAAAAAGAGGATGTGCCTATTTTGACACACCCTCCTCTATAAAAAAGCCGCACCAGTGATGTGATGAAACTCCGAGTGTATAAGTTTTGAGCGCCCGCATTCTTTGTAATCCGCCGGTACTCGCGTACTACCTCTCACGAGGCGCGGCCCGCCATTGAGATGCGCAAGCATTCTCGGTTTTCAGTATTATTTGATGAGTATCCCAGTCAAACTAGTGCGGCAGTCTGCTTTCCACTCATTCACAATGCAAAGGTAATATAAATATGAATATGGTACAAGATGTTTCCTTCTTTTTTTAATTTCATAGGCATATTATGCAATTTTTTTACTCCGTATTTGGTGGTTTCAATTATTGGCACTATATTTGTAAGTTCAATTTTGAAGAAAATGTAATATTTATTAATATCTAATTAAGTAAGCATTATGACTACAACTATTATCGTCATTGCCGTGGTGGTGCTCTTAGCACTGTATCTGATCAGCCTCTACAACGGCTTCGTGAAACTTCGCAACAATCGTGAGAATGCCTTTGCCAACATCGACGTTCAGCTGAAGCAACGTCACGACCTCATCCCCCAATTGGTGGCCAGCGTAAAGGGCTATGCCACCCATGAGAAAACCCTGCTGGAGGAACTGACACGTGCGCGCACAGCTGCTATGGGCGCAACAACGATTGACGATAAAATCAAGGCCGAGGGACAGTTGTCGGCTGCATTGAACGGACTGAAAGTTGCTGTAGAGGCCTATCCCGACCTTAAGGCCAACCAGAACTTCCTGCAACTGCAAGGCGAGATCAGCGACATAGAGAACAAACTCGCAGCTACGCGCCGTTTCTTCAATTCTGCTACAAAGGAACTGAACAATGCCGTAGAGACCTTCCCCGGCAACATCTTTGCAGGCATGTTCGGCTTCAAGCGCGAGATTATGTTCGAAATTGCCGACGTGGAACGCGCACAATACGACAAGGCTCCAGAGATCAAGTTCTAAGCAGTTGACGATAGCGCATAGACTGTAATTTGTAAATTGTAAAATCATTCGTTTTGAAATACGTCGGATTATATACCCAACAGGTTAGGAACAACACGAAGAGTATGATGCTCCTCGTGTTGTTCCCTGCCATCATGCTGGGCATGGTGTTTGCTTTCATTGCCATCATGCAGCGCGTGAGTGTGACAGACCCCATCTATTTCGATTGGTACCAAGTATTGGGCACGTTCCTAACCACCACGCCCTTCGTACTAGGTGGTGTGGGCGTATGGTTTACAGTGGCCTATTTCGGTAATACGTCCATGATACGCCGGGCTACAGGAGCCCGCCCGCTGGAGCGTCGCGAGAATCCGCGCGTATATAATATAGTAGAGAACCTGACCATGGCCTGTGGTATGGACATGCCCAAGGTAAACGTCATCGACACACCCGAGTTGAACGCCTTTGCCAGCGGCATCGACCGCGACAGTTACACGGTGACCCTGACTACAGGTATATGCGACCGACTCAACGACGATGAACTGGCAGGCGTCATCGGACACGAACTCACTCATATCCGTAACCGCGACACCCGGCTGCTCATCGTCAGCATCATCTTCGTGGGCATCATGTCCACACTCTCCAGCCTGGCCATACGCCTCGTGTGGAATACCTTCGTCTACGGAGGCAGCGGCTCGCGCCGTCGTAGCAGCAACGATAAGGGTGGTGGCGTAAGTATACTCGTCGCCCTGGCCATAGCGGCTGCCCTGGCGGCCATCGGCTATCTGTTCACCCTGCTCACGCGCTTTGCCATCAGCCGCAAACGCGAGTATATGGCCGATGCAGGCGGAGCCGAACTCTGTGGTAATCCCTTGGCGCTGGCCAGTGCCCTGCGTAAGATTTCCGCCGACCCTGCACTGGCCGATGTCGACCGCCAGGATGTGGCACAGCTCTTCATCATCCACCCCCAGAGTCTTGCCTCCGGCTTCACCAGCTTCCTGTCCGGACTCTTTGCCACGCATCCCAGTACAGAGAGTCGTATCGCCTATTTGGAACAATTTTAGAGATTTCCGAAAAAAAATGTCTAAAAGTCTTGGCTGTTCCAAAATAACTTTGTAACTTTGCACCGCAAAAGCAGAATGGGGGATTAGCTCAGCTGGCTAGAGCGCTTGCATGGCATGCAAGAGGTCATCGGTTCGATTCCGATATTCTCCACCCGGAAACAAGACAGGCTTTTGCATTTTTTTTGCCGAATTGGCTCAGTTGGTAGAGCAACGCATTCGTAATGCGTGGGTCGGCGGTTCGAGTCCGCCATTCGGCTCTGATTTATGCCGCACAGGCTCGAATAAGTGAATCACGAGATGGTTCCGCCCTGCGGTGAAACCCGTTAAACAAATATAAAAACAAATGTACGCAATCGTAGAGATTAACGGTCAACAGTTCCGCACGGAAGCTGGCAAGAAGCTGTTCGTACACCACATCGTAGGCGTAGAGGCTGGCCAGACTGTTGAGTTTGAGAGAGTGTTGTTGGTAGACAACGACGGTGCCATCACCGTGGGTGCCCCTGAGATTAAGGGAGCCAAGGTTGTAGCCGAGGTAGTTAGTCCCCTGGTAAAGGGCGACAAGGTGCTCGTCTTCCACAAGAAGCGTCGCAAGGGCTATCGCAAGCTGAATGGTCATCGTCAGCAGTTCACAGAGCTGACTATCAAAGAAGTTATTGCTTAACAATTAATTAGGAGGACAAACGTATGGCACATAAAAAAGGTGTAGGTAGTTCTAAGAACGGCCGCGAGAGCGCTGCCCAAAGATTAGGAGTTAAGATTTTCGGTGGCGAGAAGTGCATTGCTGGTAACATCATCGTTCGCCAGCGTGGCAATCGTCACTATGCAGGCCAGAATGTGGCAGAGGGTAAGGACAATACCCTGTATGCACTGACCGATGGAATTGTATGCTTCAAGAAAGGTCGTCGCGACCGTTCGACTGTGAGCGTACTGCCCGAGGCATAATAAACGGACACTCAAGAAAAGAATCCCTTCCAGCACGCGTGTTGGAGGGGATTTTTTTATCTCAATTTAGCTATTTACTATTTATCTGGTCAACGATATTTTCATGCTGAGGCCGAAGTCCTGCGTGATGGTGGGGTAGGCCGACGATGAGAGCAGGGGAGCGTTGCGCTGCCGGTCGTAGTATAGACTGAGTGACACCATGCGACTAATTGCATACGATGCCTGGAACGAGGCCTTGATGGCCATGTTGCCCGATGTGGCCTCGGTCAGCCCTGTTTGTATGTCGCGTCGCAGTGCATCCTGATTGCGCAGCGAGAAGTCAAACGATAGGTTCAGCGCGTGGGCGAAGGCGTTGCGCGATGTGCGGGAGTTGTTGGACGAGTCCTTCTGTTTCTTGTCTTCTTCGTCCGTTTTTCCTCTTGATTTCTGTCCATTCTTATTTTCCTTTTGCCCCTTATTCTTAAAGGACTTGAGTAGAGAACTCAGTTTGAAGTCGTCTATCTTATAGCCCCAACCGAAGACAATGTCGCGACTGGAGGTTTCGTTTATCTGAGCCGATGTCATGGAGAGTGCAAGCACGCGCGTGGTACGATACTCAAGTTTCAGGGTCATGTTGTTGTTCAGGGTGGCATTCAGCCCAATCAGCGGAGCAAACGATTCATTGATGCTGACGGTGGAGATGTCGTACATCGATGAGGGTACGAAGGTTTCTGTGGTGGTATTCTCCACGAATCCGAGGTCGCTACCCGTCATAGCGGAAAGCCATGAGGAGTAGGTATTATAGGAACCGATGGAGTACACAGACTTGTATCCGTGGGTGATATTGACAGACTTGAAGTGGTCGCGGAAGAAGGGTAGTGTACTGAGTCCACGATAGGTGAGATTCCAGTTCGGTAGCATCCTCAGCAGAGATGGGAAGAGGTTGAGGCTGGTTTTTTCAGCATTTCCGCCTGTGTATGCAGCCAGGAAGGCAGGTATCATTACATCGGCAGAGTAGAGTCCAACAGTTCCGTTCTCAGGGTTGAAGGTTCCCGTCTGGCCGCTTCCTTGGGGATATTGTACGCCCTGGTAGCGCTGTTCGACACGCTGCTGGATGGTATGCAGGTTCTGGCGGAAGCGTTCAAAGGTCGATGAGCGGTACCCGTTGCGTGCATTGCCTCGTCCGCCAAAGGCAGAGAGTAGGGAGATGGTGGTCATAGTGAACGATCCTGTCTCGGTGGTAGGATTGCCTTGGTACATATATTGTACGGACTGGCTTCGGTTGCGCGTGTGGGACATGGAGAGGTCAATCTTCAGGTCGGTGAAGGGCTCTATGGAGGCTTTCAACTGGAAGTCCTGGGTGGTGTTAGAGGTAGCGGGTGTGGCCACGCTGTCGGCACATAGCAACCATCCGCGTTCCTTCGCTTCCTCAATATAGGAATCACCGACCAGTCCGAAGGCAAACTTCAATCCGGGTTGGAAGGCGCCACGTTCGCGACTCTGTCCCAGCATATCGCCCACGTTGGGAAGGAATCCGGGCAGGGTGAGGTTGTACGTGTTGCGGTACGAGAAGCTGACGTTGCGTAGCATCATGGCGAAGCGTGCTACAGCCTGGGCTGCGGTGTACCACTTCTCGTCCTCCAGGTTGGGTTTGGCTAAGACATTGATGCGCACTTTCATGGAGTCCAGGTTCTTGATCAGTATCTTATTGTCGTCCAGAGCCTTGTATTTGAGCTTGTACTCGTGCCCGGCAGAGTCGCGAGCCGTCACCACGATGCGTTTCGACTTCTGGTTATGGGTTACGGTCGTAGTGGTGTCGGTTTGCAGTTGAACCTCCTGCGCGAAGCCTTTCAGCTGTTTGCTCTTTTGTTGGCTCACTCCCTTCGCATTCGTCTGCTTGACGGGTTTCTGCTTGGCCAGTATGCTGTCCACAGGCACGCCTTTTTCCTTGGCTTCCTGCTCGGCTTTCAGTCGGGCCTGTTTCTTCTCCTCTTCTTCCTTTTTCTTCTTTTCCTGTTCTTTCTTCTTCTCGTCGGCTTTCTTTTTTGATGCACTCTTGGCCTTCGATGCGGTGAAGCGTTTGTTGGCTTCCTTCAGGAAGTTCGAGTGGTTGTACAATGTCTCCATGGCCAGTTTTCCGTTCATGTTCACGGTACGCTGGGTGTTTATGGTGTTGCCCAGGGTACTGCCGTCCTCCTGCTCCGTTCCGCGGCGCCACGAGTAGTTGCTATTGTACGATGCATCTGCTGTAATCCAGTCGAAGATAGGCAGTTTGTTGATGGGCAGTTTGTAGGACAGCTGCACCGTCTGACTATAGTCGAGTGGGCGACCGAAGTGGAGCAAGCTGTAGCGTACGGAGTCCTTCCATGCCGAGTATTGGTCGGGGTAGAGGTCTTTGTTCACAGGGGCGTAAGGTTCTTCGACCTCGGCGTGTGTACCGCTCTGGAACGAAAAGTGCAGTGCCTTGAAGAGGTCCCACTTGAGCGAGAACTCGCGGTTCCAAAGGTAACTTTGAGAGAAGTTAACGGGTATGGACTGTTTGTCCTCCAGATTGTCCACGTCGCGTTCCTGCAGTTCATAGTACGTGCGGTTGAGTTCTGTCGAGAAGGTGAGGCTCTGCGGGGCAAATGCCAGATTTTGTTCCTTCAAGAGTGTTAGCCATTTCGACTTCGACTTGACGACGTTCTTCATCGGTTCCCATGCTTTCCAGTTGGGAGACCAGGAGTAGTTCATGCCTGCTCTCCACTGGCGATCGTGTTCGTAGACGGTGGTCACGCCTTCGCGCGAACTGCTGCGTCGCGAGTAGTTGAAGGTGAAGTTTGCGGGATCGTATGGCATGGGGTGCTTGCGACTGGCGATGTTCACTTTCACGCCTGAGAATGATAGGTTGCGCTGCGTCTCGTTCAGTGTGGTCAATGATTTCAGCGAGTCCTTCTCCTCCTTCGTCTGCAGGGCATCCAATGCATCCTTGAGTTTCATGTCGGTGTCCAGCGGATTGTATTTGGGTTTCACAATCTCACGATTGAAGGAGTAGTAGACAGGAATGTTCACCTTGGCCTTTTCGGGGAATAGTTTACCCAGTTCGAACTGTGTAGTTACGGTGTAGTTATAGTTGTCCTCGTCTTTGCGCTCTGCCACACTCTGTTCGATGCCGCCAAAGCCCGCTGTTTCCACGTGGCCGCTGGCGTTCACGCTTCCCAGGTCGGAGAGCTGTATGTTCAGTGTGCCCTGTGCAGCCCATCCGCCGTCGTTCGTGAACTCTTGCAGGCGCAGTTCGTTGGCCCATACCTCCACGCTCTTCACTGTTCGTCCGTTGTTTCTGACGCCTATCATGATGGTCTTCACCTCGCCCAGTGTGGGGTTACCCATGATGGCGACGCGGTTGCTGGGGTGTTGCGAATCGTAGTCATGGAAGAGTTGATTGAAGCTAGTCATTCCCAGGCTCTTCTGCTTATTGCGCTCCTTCTTCAGGTTGGTCAGCACCTCCAAATCGATGTCAAGCATATTCTCTTCCGGCCAAACGGTGCGACAGTCCTGAGCCGACATGCGGTTGTAGTTTCCTTCCGGTGTGATGACCAGCGGAACCTCGTATTCGTAGAAGTTGCTCTTGTAGTCGCTACCGAGGCGCAGAAAGACACTCGTCTCTCCGTCCTGCAGGTTGGTGACGTCATTCATCAGTGCATTGGCGTGGACGAAAAGCTGCAGGTGCTTGTACTGGCGCATGTCGTAGTTGCAATTTTTGTAGACCGCTTTTGCATCGCCTGGTGACAGGTTCTCAACCACCATGCTCAGTGCCTGTTCGTTCTCTTCCACCAGTTGGCTCTGTCCGGGGTCGGTGTTGCGCTTGATGCCTGGGGGCAGTACGTAGTTGACGGGTTGTTTGCTGCCGTTCTCCTCAATGCTCACGGTGCTCACAGTCATTGTGGCACTGGTGGCTGGGGCTTCGCCAGTGTAGAGCGCCTGTTCATAGTTGCGCCAGTCGCCGTGGACGAGGTCCAGTGTGGCCAGTCGTATGACGATGGGTTCGCTGAAGCCCGTCAGAAACATACGCATGAAGCGGATGCTGGTAAAGTCAGAGATGTTTCCCACCTTCGAATCAAAGCTCTTCAGGGGTACGCGGAAGAGGTACCAGTTCACCTCTTCCTTGTTCCCGTTGCGCAGCGAGGCCGTATAGACGCGTTTGTCCACGACGTGGTTGCGCCCAACGACGAGGTCTTCGGGGCGTACGGAGATGTGGTACTGGAAGTATTTTTCGTACTCGTTCAGTGTGTAGTCCTGATTCAGGTCTTCTACGTCGGGAGTGGTCTTATAGGCCGTTTCGTAACTCTCGGGCGAGTTTTGCGAGTCGGGCGAGTTGCCCTCGGGCATATTAATGCGTTTGTAGCGCTCCAGGATGCTCTTCTGCACCTGGTCGTAGTCCGTTCCACGATAGTAGTGGTAGTCGTCGCCTGCAGGGTCATTGTAAATGGAGTCGTAGACCTGTGCGTTCACCTTGGACTGCATCTGTTGCAGGTAATCGGCATAGACTCCGAACTCGCGCTCTTGCTCCGAGTTCAGACCATTCAGGCCGATGTCCTGTGCCGTTCGTGCTCCGCCGTCGTTGTTAAAGGCGTAGGTCACGCTCGTTGTTGTGGGTATGCGGCCCCAGGTGGTTTCGGTGAAATACGACTGGTCCCCGTCGATGGGCATACCGCTCTCGAAGTATTTCTTGCCGTCCCTCAGAATATCCTCCGAAACCTCACCCAGATTGATGTAGAAGTCGCCTCCGTGCTGCCCGGGTATATCGCGGTTATAGATGAAGGGGTCCAGCATCCAGAACTCAATGTACTCCACGTTCATGGTTTCGAAGTCGGTGTTGTCCATCTTGCGCATCATGCCGCCCCATTTCTCCGTCGGATTCAGCAGGTGGCCGTTCGGGTCGACGTCTGTCGAGAGGTTGTAGGCACCACGTTCCTGGGGGTAGTAGGCCATATTAAGCACGGTGAGCGGTGTGGCCGAGTTGTAACTGTTCTGGGCTTTCTGGGGGTATAGCTCACGTTCATAGACCTCGCGGACGTAGTGGTTCGAGAGCTGATCCAGGTCGCTCTTGATGTGGCTGGGTGTGAGGGTGCTGCTGCGGCGTGTGAAGAGCGGGTCGACGTAGTACCAGGCCAGCAGGGCGCGGTTCATGCCGTAGCGAATGTCGTTGGTGAGTTTGCTCTCGGGAAACATCGACGGGGTGCTGGCTTGCGTCCAGTACTGCGGGGTGCTGAGCGACTCCTTGAACGACGAGTTCTCGAAGTCGTCGAGGTACGAGGCGCTGCCCTGTATGCGTTTGTTCTGTCCTGCCACCAGTTGGGCAAACTCGGCATTAAAGCTTATCTGGCTGGGTTGTGTGGCGCGGATGAGTGGCAGTTTGTCCAGCATATTGGTCAGCCACTGGCTTTCGCGCTTCCACGAGACATGTGCCCCCCAGAGTGTGTTCTTCAGAGGTTCGTTGCCCATGCTGACCTTCGTGGTCAGGGGCTGTTCGTTGAGGAACATGACCGAGCCGCCGATGCTGAAGTTCTTCGACAGTTCGTAGTCCAGGTTCACGCCCAACATGGTCTTTCGCTGCATGCCGTAGGTCTCGTTCGACTCCACGGAGGCATTGACGGTCGTACCGGCATCGATGATGCTCTGGTTGATGATGGTGACGGTGCCCATGTTGTAGTCCACCGTGTAGTCTGAGTTCTCGGTCAGGGTGACACCGCCTGCAGTCACTACCACTGACCCCTGTGCGATGTTCGTCGCCCCCAGGTCAATCTGGCTGCCGTTGGTACCTTTGTATTGACCCGTCAACAGGAATTTGTCGTGCTCGGCAATCTGTTTGGCTACGGTCTTGGTACTGTCGTAGAGTTCGGGGAAGCAGTAGCGGTCGGCTGTCGCATCGTCGCCAATCCACTGACGCAAGTGTTCTCCGAAGGGTTCTGCCACAGGGAAGTAGATGCGCCCCTTGTGTATGGTGTAACCCTCCACGAAGTCGAATTGGCCGTTGGAGTTCGTCTTGTTATTACTGTCCAGCCGGTCCAGGTTCATGGCTTTCAGCAGGGTAGTGCCCTTCAGCCGGGGTTCGGGCAAATAGGTGATGTATACGCCGCTGGAGTCGCTCTGGTACTTGATGTCGAGGCGAAACTTTTCCTTCGATACGCTGGTAGCTCCCAGGCTGTAGACGTTCTTCATCATCAGTCGCCATGTGGGTAGTTTCGGGCTGCCGCTTGAGGGCTTCAGCATCTTCACGTACAACGCCTTCGAGTTGTCGTTGACATCGTTGCTGAACTCGCCCACCTGATAGGTCTGACCTCCGTATTTGTATTCGAAGGCGATTCCCAGCACGTCATCGGTCTGCAGGGTGCTGTTCAGCGAGATGTAGCCCAGCGACGTATTCAGGTAGTACTCCGACGAACTGAGCAGTCGGGCGCTTTGTAGTTTCTCGTAGTCCTCTCCGCCAACCAGTCCGTAGTTGTCCAGTAGCTTGGTGGCCTGGCTGATGTCGCGTGCCTCGCCCAGCGGCCCCACCATTGTCTGGTATTCGGAGTTCGCCTTGTTCGAAGGCATGGTAATGGCCGTACTTGCCCAGAGTGGTTTGTTGCCGATGACTTCGTTTTCGCCAAGGTCGGCCAGCGCAATGATGTTGCGGTTGTTGGCCGTGTTGGAGGTTTTGTTGGTCACCCACACTTCCACTCGAGTGATGGTCATGCCACTGGCTATGGTGGGCAGGGTCTTCATGTTGTGGTCGTACTGCTGACGGAAGTAGTGCGAGAGGTAGAAGTGGCGGTTCTCCTCATAGTTTGTGGCAGAAAACTCAAAGGGGTTGGTCGATGTCCCCCCCTTCGACGAGACACTCTTCGACGAACTCTTCTTCTGGCTGACCACGGTCTGCATCTTCAGTCGGCCGAACTGAACGTCAGTGCGCAGACCGAACAGGCTGCTAACGCCTGGTATGAGGCTGTTGTTCGAAGGCATAGATACGTGGCCAGCCTCCACCAACTTGATGATTTCGTCCTCCTTGCCGTCGTACTTCAACTTCAGGCTCTGCGAGTCGAAGTCAAACGAGGCGTCGGTGTTGTAGTCCAGCTTCAGCTTTATCTTGTCGCCGACGCTACCGGTCAGGCTCAGGTTGATTTTCTCGTCGAAGTCGAAGCCCGTGGTCTTCCTTCGGTTGGCGGCCAGCGAAGGGTTGTTCACCTTCTTGGAGTTGACTCCTAGCTTCAGTTCCACCGAACCCTGCGTCTTAATCTGCACGCCGCCCGGACCGAAGATTTTCTCAGCAGGGCCCAGGTCGAAGTGCATGTCGGTGAAGTCGAACTTCGACTTACCCTTCGATTCAAACAATTCAGCATTTCTGTCGCGGAAGTATCGCTGCATACTCTGCTTCAGCGTCCAATCCTTGTACTCCTCCGCCGTCATCAGCAGCGGGGCGCTGAGGTACGTGCTCGAGAGCCCCAAGAGACTTTGTTGACTGGTGGTGTAGCCCAGTCCCGTGGCTGTACCAGTGCTGGTGACGCTGGTGGCGTTACGACTCTGGTTGGTGCCCGACTTCGACGTCGACTTGCTGCTGCCCATGGCCGTCGTCTTGCTTGTTTTGGTCTGGGTGCCCGTGGTACCCTTCTTGGTTGAACTACTGGTCAGCGTAGTTCCCACCTGGTAGGTGTTCGTCTTTTCGTCGTACGTGACCTCGGTCTGCAGGTTGTCGGGGTTGCGCAGGTCTGCCGACTTCGTCTTCGTGTCCCTCTCCTCCTCCACAGTGGTCCGCCTGACCGTGTAGCGCGGCTTCTTGCGTTCCGTGGTGTCCTTGGGGGCCTCGGAAATTGAGTAATTAAGAATTTGAGACAATGAGGTAGCAGGAGAATGAGAAAATGAGGATTGACCCACTGCAAGCAGTAGACACAGGATCCATATATTTCGAAGCTTTCTCATTTTCTCAATTATCATTCTTCACTCTTGCCCCCTCACTTACAAGAGCTTCAGTGCCTTTTTGATGATTTGCTCTACGGGGATGCCGGGGTCTTCCGTCATCAGTTTCGTCACCACCTTAGACGATGGGGCGGGGTTGAAGCCCAGCATCGTCAGAGCCGCTACGGCCTCCTGCTGCACCTCTTTGTTCACGGTCGTCGATGTGGTCGTAGTGTGGGTCGGACTAATATCCAGTCCCATGATTTTATCCTTCAGGTCCACGATAACGCGCTGTGCCGCTTTCGGTCCGATGCCTTTCACCGATTTCAAGGCGCAGTCGTTGCCATTGGCGATGACCTCCACCAGTTCGCTCGGAGTGAAGGCCGAGAGTATCATCCTGGCCATAGCCGCACCGATGCCGCTGACGCTGGTCAGTTGCAGGAATAGTTCACGCTCGCTCTTCGTGGCAAAGCCCCAGAGCGTGAAGGCGTCCTCGCGAATCACCTCATACACATACAACTTCACATCCCTCTTTCCCTGTATCGCCGAGAAAGTCCCTAGACTGATGTTCAGACCATAACCCACGCCACCGCAGTCCACTACGGCCATCGTCGGTGTCAGTTCCTCCAGTGTCCCCTTTACGTATTCTATCATCTTTCGTTCGATTTTAACCTTTAGCCATTAGCCGTTACTTATATTCCTTATTAATAACGCGCGCGAACGGGAAATATTGTAAACGCAGGCGCAACATTTTCTTTTCTTACCCAATTATAGTTGAAAAACATTACTATTGCATGGGCCTGTCTCACGCGTGTCACAAGGGCATTCAATATATAGTTAGATGACAACACGTCACGGACACCTACTCATCCTCTGTGCATTATGTAATACTGCGGACTACGGTCTGGTGGTAGGAAAAGCGGCAGAAGAAGCAGTCCCTGCCATGTCGGTTGATGACACGACTGTGTATCTCTTTGATAAATCTTCTGGGGCAGTGACCCAATCGAACAAATAATTGTGACTTAGGGGTAGGACAAGAGCGTATGTCGGCCTTGATTCCTGACTTTTCGAGGCAATTTGTTCCAGTTTTTATCTCAACAGGCATATAATCTCAGAAATTTTATATAAATTTGCACGCGAAAAGAAAAAGGTACGGGTAAAGGTAGTAAAGATTACATGTCATCAACACTCAGATTCCAAGTAGTGGCCGAGGCTTTCAAGAAGAAGCCCCTGGAGATTCCCAGCAGGGAAGACCGGCCCAGTGAGTTTTTTGCTAAGTATGTCTTCAACCGACAGAAGATGTTCAAGTATCTGCCGACGAAGGTCTACGAGAAGATGTGCGACGTCATGGACAACGGTACGACGCTGGACCTGGAGACGGCTGACGCCGTTGCCGAGGGTATGAAGCGCTGGGCCATGGAATTGGGTGTGACACACTGCACCCACTGGTTCCAACCCCTCACCGAGGGCACGGCTGAGAAGCACGACGGATTCGTGGAACACGACTGGCAGGGGGGCATGGTGGAGGAGTTCACCGGCAAGGCCCTCGTGCAGCAGGAACCCGACGCATCGTCGTTCCCCTCGGGCGGCATACGCTCCACCTTCGAGGCGCGCGGCTACTCGGCCTGGGATCCTGCGAGCCCCGTCTTCGTCATTGGCGACACGTTGATGATTCCCACCGTCTTCATCTCCTATACGGGAGAGGCGCTCGACTACAAGGCACCGCTGAAGAAGGCCCTGAAGGCCGTCTGCGAAGCGGCAATGAACGTGGCCGGTTACTTCTACGACGACGTGACGAAGGTCATCAGCAACCTCGGCTGGGAGCAGGAGTACTTCCTCGTGGACGAGGACCTCTATGCCGCACGTCCCGATCTGCTGATGACGGGACGCACGCTCATGGGTCACGACTCGGCCAAGAACCAGCAGATGGACGACCACTACTTCGGTGCCATTCCTCGACGCGTGGCCGCCTTCATGAAGGACCTGGAGATACAGGCCCTGGAGCTGGGCATCCCCTGCAAAACGCGCCACAACGAGGTAGCACCCAACCAGTTCGAGCTGGCCCCCATCTTCGAGGAGACAAACCTGGCCGTCGACCACAATATGCTGATGATGTCGCTCATGCGCGATGTGGCACGCAAGCATGGCTTCCGCTGCCTCTTGCACGAGAAGCCCTTCGCTGGCATCAACGGCAGTGGCAAGCACTGCAACTGGAGTCTCTCCACCAACACTGGTGTGCAGCTTCATTCACCCGGAAAGACGCCGATGGACAATCTGCGTTTCGTCACTTTCCTCGTCGAAACGCTCATGGGCGTGTATCGCCACAACGGACTCCTCAAGGGCAGCATCATTTCTGCCACCAATGCCCACCGACTGGGCTCCAACGAGGCACCCCCAGCCATCATCTCCTCCTTCCTCGGCAAGCAACTGTCCGACCTGCTCACGGCCCTGGAAACGAGCGGCGACAACCACCTCTTCGACCTGAGCGGCAAGCAGGCCCTCTCACTCAACATTCCCCAGGTGCCCGAACTCCTGCTCGACAACACCGACCGCAACCGCACTTCGCCTTTCGCCTTCACGGGCAACCGTTTCGAGTTCCGTGCCGTAGGTTCCTCGGCCAACTGCGCTGCCGCCATGATTGTGCTGAATGCTGCTGTGGCCGAAGCCCTCAGCGACTTCAAGACGCGCGTCGATGTTCGAATTGCCGAGTATTCCCTGCGACCAGAATATTCCGAGGGCACGGGCCACACGGCCAAGTACCACGCCATCGTTGACATCCTGCGCGAGGACATCAAGGCCTGCAAGCCCATCCACTTCGAGGGCAACGGCTACTCCGACGAGTGGAAGGAGGAGGCATGCCGCCGAGGTCTCGACGTCGAACAGTGCGCCCCGAAGATGTTCCTCCGCTATCTGGCCTCCGAGAGCATTGAGATGTTCCGCAAGACAGGGGTACTCACTGAAGCCGAACTCACCGCGCGTACCGACATCAAACTGGAGACCTACACCAAGAAGATACAGATCGAGGCCCGCATCTTCGGCGACCTCTGCCTTAACCACATCCTGCCCGTGGCCACGCGCTACCAGAGTCAGTTGATAGATAACGTGCATCGCATAAGCGAGATTTTCCCTGCTGAAGAAGCGCGCGAGGTGAGTGCTGATAACCTAAAACTAATCAGACAGATATCGTCTCACACTTCATTCATCTCAAAGCACGTCGAACGCCTGACCGATGCCCGCCGTGTGGCCAACCGCATCCAGAGCGAGAGCGAACGAGCCATAGCCTATCACGATACCGTAGCTCCCCTGCTCGAAGACATTCGCTACCACGTGGACAAGCTGGAACTCATCGTCGACGACGAACTTTGGCCGCTGCCGAAGTATCGCGAGATGCTCTTCATCCGCTGATACTACACAAAGGCCTCCTCCCTCCACCTTAAGAGAGGGTTGGGGGAGATTTTTTCACAGTCTCAAGTCTTCGGGTTTCAGATTCGCGCCGCCGTCCAGGATGATGGCATGGTAGTCCACGTCCTCGGACCGACAGCTGCACTTAACGCAAGCTACGGCGGACATGAGCCAGGCCACGTGGCGGTCTTCTACGACTCCCCATCCGGGTCGGATGAAGGCGCCACAAGGGGGCTGATTCGAACTTTTTCATCGGTTTCGGTCGTTTGGTTTATAAGTGATGTCGGTCTGTGCACGTCAAGGCCACATACTATTCTCATATTCCTACGAATTTAGAGGATTAATAAATAAAATATAATGACTCAAATATAACAAATAATTGTGACTTAGAGCACGGAAAGGGTAGGATAAGAGCATATGTAGGCCTTGATTCCTGACTTTTCGGGCTAATTCCCTCCAGTTTTTATCTCGACTGGCATGTAATCTCGGAAATTTTATATAAATTTGTACGCAGAAAAGGAATTAAATATGGAACAGAATAGCATGAAGGCTGCACTCAGCGTGGCCATACGTGCGGCGCTGGCTGCCGGACAGGAAATAATGAAGATATATACTGATCCGCTTCAGGACTTCGGCATAGAACGCAAGGCGGACAATTCGCCACTTACCCTGGCCGACAAGGCTGCGCATCGGTGTATCATGGACGCCCTGTGCGAAACGGGGCTACCCGTACTGAGCGAGGAGGGTGAGCACGGCGACTACGAAACGCGGCGCCAGTGGGTGGCCTTCTGGCTGGTGGACCCACTGGACGGAACTAAGGAGTTCATCAAGCGCAACGGAGAATTCACGGTGAACATAGCCTTGGTACTCGACACGCACCCGCATGTGGGAGTCATTTATGTACCGGCCCGCAGGGAACTTTACTTCGGCGAACCTCTATTGGGAGCGTATAAGGTGACGGACATCGACACGTGGGACGAGATGGAACGCCTGCCCGACTTGCTTCAGCGTGCCCAGCGCCTGCCTCTGCCGCACCCCGAGGGACGGCCCTATACCATCGTGGCCAGTCGCAGCCACATGAGCCCCGAGACGGAGCTGTTCATCAAGGAAGCCCGCAGGGAACACGGCGAGGTGGAGACCATTTCGAGCGGCAGCAGCTTGAAAATCTGTCTCGTGGCAGAGGGCAGGGCGGATGCCTATCCACGCTATGCCCCCACAATGGAGTGGGACACGGCGGCCGGACATGCCATTGCCGCCTGTGCCGGTCGCTGGGTGTATCAGGCTGGCACGGACGAACCACTGAAATACAATAAGGAGGACCTGCACAACCCGTGGTTTGTGGTTGTCTAGGCTTCCTCTTAGGCAATCCTAAGAACTTCTAGGGATTTCTATCACCTCCAGGTCGCGAAACTGTCCCGCGTCTGCCACAAAGCGGACGAGGGTGCGCACTTGGTGCCAGCCCTGCAGGCCTGCGGCCCCGGGATTGATGTGGAGCAGTTGGAGGCGCTGGTCGTACTGCACCTTCAGGATGTGGCTGTGGCCTGAGATAAACAACTGAGGCGGTCGGGCATAGAGCTGCTGTCGAATGTGCGGATCGTAGCGTCCGGGATAACCTCCGATGTGGGTCATTAGCACGTCGGCACCCTCGCACGACCATCGCAGGACTTTAGGGTACATGCGTCGCAGGTCGCCTCCGTCGCAGTTGCCGCAAACGGCACGGAGAGGACGGATTTCAGCCAGTCGCTGCGCTAGTTCCATTGAACCGATGTCGCCGGCGTGCCATATCTCGTCGCACTCCTGAAAGTATTCAATATAGCGATTGTCCCACCATCCGTGGGTGTCGCTCAGAAGTCCAATCCGCTTAGACATTTAATTCTTCACTCTTAATTCTTAATTCTTCACTCTTCACTTTCCTAATCAGCCACCAAAGCATGCCGATGCTGACGAAGAAACTGAGGGCGTCAGAGACGGGAATGGCCATCCACACGCCATCGAGGCCGAAGTGTGGAGGCAACAGAATGAGACCCGGAATGAGGAACAGCATCTGGCGCGTGAGGCTTTGGAATATCGACTTGCCGGCGTGACCGATGCTCTGGAAGAAGTTGCCAATGACCATCTGGGCACCGACGATGGGGAATACCAGAACATCGATGCGGAAACCGCGGTCGGCCATAGCGATGATGGGCAGGTTGTCGGTGAAGAGGTGGGTGAGTGTGTTAGGGAAGAACTCGCCCATGATGAAGCCCGTGATGACGACAACCTCAGCACACAAAATGGTGAGTCGCAGGGTTTGCCATACACGATCGTTCTGGCGGGCACCCCAGTTGTAGCCCACAATAGGCTGCATGCCCTGATTGAGCCCCATGACCATCATGATGAAGAGGAAGACGATGCGGTTGACTATTCCATAGGCCGCAATGGCGGTGTCACCGCCGTACTGCTTCATACCTTTGTTAATGAGCAAGACGACAAGGCAGGCGCAAAGGTTCATAAGGAATGGGCTCATGCCCACGGCGATAATCTGTCGGACGATGCTGGCTTTGAGCCGGTAGATACCGCTATGGAGGTGGAGCATCTCGTCCTTATTACTCAGTAGCTTGAACTGCCAAATGAGGGATATGAGCTGCGAGAGAATCGTTGCGAGGGCGGCACCCTTGATGCCCCAACCTAGACCTAGTTGAAAGTTAAAAGTTGAAAACTGAAAGTTAAAGTTGAAGATGAACAGGGGGTCGAGAATGGCATTGATGACGACGGTCAGAATGGTGCAATACATGGCCTTTTGTGGGTGACCTGCCGAGCGCAATACAGCATTCAGTCCGAAATAGCTGTGCGAGATGACGTTGCCCAGCAGGATGACCATCATGTAGTCGCGGGCATAGGGTAGAGTGGCCTCCGAGGATCCGAAGAGGACGAGGATGGGGTCGAGGTAGACCAGGCACACCAGCATGAAGAGGGTGCCCAGAACGATGTTCAGCACTACGGTGTTGCCCAGCACGTGTTGAGCCGTATCATATTCCTTCTGTCCCAGACGGACGCTGATGACGGTAGAGGCGCCTACGCCCACCATTGCCCCCAGCGCAATGCTGATGTTCATCAGGGGAAAGGTGAGGGCCAGGCCCGAAATGGCCATGCCATCGGAGTTTCCCCACATCCCGTCAGGACCGATGTGCCCGATGAAGATACTGTCGACGATGTTGTAGAGCGATGCTGCCGTCATTGCGATGATGGCTGGAACAGCGTATTGAAACAGCAACCTCGGGATGCTTCGGGTACCAAGTTCGGTTGGAATGTATTTTGCCATATCTCTCAATTTCTCATTTTCTCAAAAGCATTTGTTGACGATTTGGCAGATGTTGTCGGTCTTCGCCATCGTGTAGTAGTGGATGGCCGGAACACTGTGCGCCAGCAGGTCGCGACTCTGTGCGATGCACCATTCCGTACCCACCTGATAGACAGCCTCTGGCGTGCGAGCCTTACGAAGTTCGTCGACGAACATCTGCGGTATATCGATGTGGAACGAACGGGGCAGGAGGTCTATCTGTCGTAGGCTGGAGATGGGCTTCAGGCCAGGGATGATGGGTACCGTGATACCAGCCTCTCGGCATTGTCTGACAAAGTCATAGAAACACTGGTTGTCAAAGAACATCTGGGTGATGATGTAGCCGGCACCAGCCTCCACCTTACGCTTCAGATTCTGGATGTCGCTTTCCATATTTGCTGCCTCGTAGTGCTTCTCGGGATAACCGGCCACACCCACGCAGAAGTCGGTGGAAAGGCCATTGCGAACGGTGGGGTCGAGATAGCGTCCGTGATTCAGGTCCTGAATCATGTCTACGAGTTCGTCGGCATGGGCAAAACCGTCGGGTTCGGGCTGGAAATAGCGCTGGCCCGTGACGGCATCTCCACGCAGGGCCATGATGTTGCGGATGCCCAGGAAGTGGAGGTCGATGAGTTCGCTCTCAATCTTCGAACTGGAGGCGCCACCGCAGATGACGTGTGGCACCATCTCCACCTGATACTTCATCATCACGGCAGCCACGATGGCTATGGTGCCAGGGCGCTTCGAGAGTGTCATGCGGGTATAGGTGCCGTCGGGGTTGGCACAGTACTCCACTTCGTCGCGATGGCAGGTGACGTTAATGAAGGGCGGACAGAACTGCAGCAGGGGTTCGATGCTGGCATAGAGTTTACTGGCATCGCTCCCTTTCAGGGGCGGAACCAGTTCGAAAGATGCAAATGGCGAACTCGTACTATTAAGAATATCAATAACTTTGTTCATATATTTAGTCTGCTTGAATATATCGCGATAAAAGACGTACTCCCTCTTCAGCATCAATGCCACGTCGCTGACAATAGTCGTCAAACTGGCACCGATCAATTTGTCCGATAGGGAAGTATTTGGCCTCTTGGTGACTGACGAGCAATCCGCACACACTGGTCGAGGGCAGGATGGAATAGCTGTCCGTGAGGCTGATGTGCAGGCGTTCTTCGATGTGCAGAAAGTCGAAAACGACGCGTTTCAAGGAATGGTCGGGACAGGTGGCATAGCCAAAGGCCGGACGGATGACA
This sequence comes from uncultured Bacteroidaceae bacterium, assembly GCA_905234735.1. Lineage (GTDB taxonomy): Bacteria > Bacteroidota > Bacteroidia > Bacteroidales > Bacteroidaceae > Physcousia. Next base: position 101,344 of record CAJOJA010000008.1, read on the forward strand.
TGATGCTGTCCATAGACGGTTTGCTGCATCCACTCGACACAGGCCTCAGCCAGTCGGGCGCAAATGGCGTGGCTCATCAAGAGGTCATACGAAGCCCCGTGGTCGCAGCAGGGTTTATGGATGTTCTCTGCTGCCACGCAGAACATTCCCAACGGGGAGGGGATATCGTGACTAAAGAAGTCGGAAAGCGAACGAAAGCCGCCTGTCTCCGACTGGCTGCGCAACATCGGCAACCGAGTGCCGTCAGCCAAACGTATGTCGTTGCCCTGTGCTGTTGCCGCCTCGAATCCGAGGGCCATACGCAGGGAGAGGTGCGAATTTTGCAGGGCCTGTGCGAGCCACGTTTTGCCTTCTTCCAATGTCTGTGCGGCCTTAGGATTAATCAGTTGCTGACGTAGGGTTTCGCCTCGGAATCCCCAGAAGTAGAGGAACATGCGCCAATCGATGTGTTCTGCGATGCATGCCAGGTCGGACTGGAGTGTCTCGAAAGGCTTCAGCTGTTCCAGAGTCGGGCCTTTGTATACTGAAAGCTGCGGAGCCTTGCGGTTGGCTTCTTCGTAGGATGCCAGTTTGCTGTGACTGGCCTGATGAGCCTCACGTACGCGATCCTGATCCTCTAGGATGGTGATGCGGAAATCCAATGGGTTCATCATGAGGCGCTTGGCCATGACCGAAGTGTTGGACGCATCGCCACCATAAACAACCAACCCATCGTAGAGTGGAGCCAATTTCAGGGCAGTATGTACGGCCGATGTAGTGGCGCCACCAACAAATAGGGGCGTGTCCATGTTGTTGGCTTGCATCAGTCGGCAAAGGTTCTCCATCTCCTTGAGCGAAGGGGTGATGAGTCCGCTGACACCCACCAGCACAGGCTTCAATTCGCGAATGGCATTCAGTATGGTCTCGTTGCTCACCATAACGCCCAGGTCATGAACATCGAAGCCGTTGCACGAAAGTACGATGCCGACAATGTTCTTGCCGATGTCGTGAACGTCGCCATTGACTGTAGCCAGAACGACGATGGGGCGTGCCGTTTCGCGTTTCTGTTCGCTCTGTTCGATGGTGGGTTGCAGTAGGTCTACAGCGTCCTTCATCACCTTGGCCGACTTCACCACTTGTGGCAGGAACATCTTGCCCTCACCGAAAAGCTGACCGATGTGCTCCATCGCCTGCATCAGCGGTTCTTCGATGACGCGGACGGGATTGTTGCCGTAAGCCTTCAGGGCTTCGGACATGTCTTCGGCCAGATACTGACTAATGCCGTTGCCCAAAGCGTAAGCCAGTCGGCCTTCAATGTCTTTCTGCCGCCAAGTTTCCTGCTGAGGCTCGCCCTTCTGTTCTCCTTGTGCGTTCGCCTCTTCTTTCAGTTGTGTAGCCAGGAAGATGAGCTGCTCGGTGGCCTCATCGCTGGTGTTCAAGATAACGTCTTCTACATCATGGAGAAGCCTGGGCTCAATGTCATCGTAGACGCACAGCATAGCGGGGTTCACAATGGCCATATCCAGGCCGGCACGCACAGCATGATAGAGGAAAACGGAATGCATGGCCTCGCGCACAACATTATTGCCTCGGAAGGCGAAAGAGAGGTTGGAGATGCCTCCGCTGGTCTTGGCCAGGGGCAAGTTTTGCTTAATCCACGCTACGGCCCGAATGAAGTCGATGGCGTAGGCGGCATGTTCCTTGATGCCCGTTGCCACGGAGAGCACATTGACATCGAAAATGATGTCCTGGGGCGGAAAACCGTTTGCCGTCAGTAGGTTGTAAGCACGTTGGCAGATGGAAGTCTTGCGTTCGTAGGTCGATGCCTGCCCCTTTTCGTCGAAGGCCATGACCACTACAGCAGCACCCAGTTGGCGCAGTTGACGTGCCTGGCGCAAGAACTCCTGTTCGCCCACTTTCAAGCTGATGGAGTTGACGATGCACTTGCCCTGTGCGTTCTTCAATCCTTCCAGCACCGTGGGCCAGTCGCTGGAATCAATCATCAGCGGCACGCGAGCCACTGCAGGGGTGTTGGACAGGCATCGCAGGAAATTGCACATCTCCTGACGACTTTCGAGCATGGCATCGTCCATGTTTATATCGATGACGGCTGCTCCACCCTCAATCTGTTGGCGTGCCACCTGGAGTGCCTCCTCGTATTGGTGTTCGGCAATGAGACGGGCAAAGCGGCGCGAACCAGCCACGTTGGTACGCTCACCGATATGGGTGATGATACCGCTCGTTGCTATGGGAGCAATGCGCAAAGACTCCAATCCCGACAATTCTGTTACTCCGCGTTCGTCGTTCGTTGCCCTTGATAGCTTACGTGGCGCAACGCCCTCAACAGCATTCCGGATGGCACGGATGTGAGACGGGGTGGTACCGCAGCATCCGCCCACGATATTCAACAATCCGGCTTCGGCAATCTCGCGCAGGTGACGGGCCGTGTATTCGGGTTGTTCGTCGTATTCTCCCATCTCGTTGGGGAGACCTGCATTAGGATATAAACTTGTGTAAACCTTTACCTTACTCGATATTTGTTCGATGAAAGATTTCATATCGGTGACACCGAATGAACAATTCAATCCGAAGGACAATATGGGGTAGTGCGCGATACTCGTATAGAAGGCCTCCAGCGTCTGACCTGTCAGCAGTCGCCCACTGCGGTCGTTGATGGTGGCAGACACCATTACGGGTATTTCCCTGCCCATCGCTTCACCCACTTGAGAGATGGCATACAAGGCCGCTTTGGCATTCAGCGCATCGTAGCAAGTCTCCAATAGCAGCAGGTCGGCACCGCCCTCCATGAGAGTATGTGCCTGTTCGTGATAAGCCTCAGCCAGGGTGTCGAAATCGACTGTGCGCAGGGTGGGTTCGTTGGCATCTTGTGCCAGCGACAAGGATTTGGATGTCGGTCCCATACTGCCTGCTACCCATATTTTTCGTCCACAATTCTCGTCAGCGACCTTACGGGCAATTTGGACTCCTGTACGTGCCATTTCTGCCGCCAGTTCCTGACAAGCATAGTCGGTCTGCGAGATGCGATTCGACGAGAATGTATTGGTGGTGATAATGTCGGCACCTGCCTCTATGTATTGACGATGGATGTCGGCAACGACCTCCGGGCGCGTCAAGTTCAGTATGTCGTTGTTGCCTGCCAGATTGGTCTTCCATTCCTTGAATCGCGAACCATGATAGTCCGTACGGCTCAGTCCGCACTGTTGTATCAGCGTACCGATGGCTCCGTCCAGAATTGCTATTCGTTTATTCAGCAAGGATGCAAGTTGTGGCGCAATGTAGATAGACATATCGTTTATTTTGAGTGCAAAAGTACATAAAATATCACGTTCTACATAGCCCTTAACTTTTTTTTTCACAAAAAACTAGTGTTTTATCGATGCTTTGTCGATTAAAAGTATTAACTTTGCGCACGAATTTTGAGAAATAAACCTAATAAATAATCATTTCAATTAAAAAATGAGCAAACAACAAGAGAAAATCGGAGAACTCGTTGAACTCCGTGCCAAAGCCCGTGTTGGCGGCGGTGAGAAAGCCATCGAGAAGCAGCACCAAAAGGGCAAGTACACAGCCCGCGAGCGTATAGCCATGCTGCTCGACGAAGGATCTTTCGAGGAAATGGACATGTTCGTGCAGCATCGTTGTACCAACTTCGGTATGGACAAGAAGCACTATCTAGGCGACGGCGTGGTTACTGGTAGCGGTACCATCGGCGGTCGTTTGGTTTATGTATTTGCACAGGACTTCACGGTTAGCGCCGGTTCCTTGAGCGAAATGCTGGCCAGCAAGATTTGCAAGGTTATGGATATTGCCATGAAGGTAGGTGCTCCCGTCATTGGTCTGAACGACTCCGGTGGTGCTCGTCTGCAGGAGGGTATCAATGCCCTGGCAGGTTACTCGGAAATCTTCCAACGCAACATTATGGCATCGGGCGTTGTTCCCCAGATTAGCGCCATCATGGGTCCCTGCGCAGGTGGTGCCGTTTACAGCCCTGCATTGACAGACTTCACCCTGATGATGGAGAATACTTCGTATATGTTCCTTACGGGTCCTGCCGTTGTGAAGACCGTGCTGGGTGAGGACGTAACTCAGGAACAGTTGGGTGGTGCCAGCGTGCATGGCACGAAGTCGGGCGTCTGCCACTTCACCGCCAAGACGGAGGAGGAAGCTATGGCTATGATTAAGAAGCTCATCAGCTACATTCCCCAGAACAATTTGGAAAAGACTCCCCGTGTGGCCTGCACCGACCCCATCAACCGCAAGGAGGACTTCCTGAACGAGATTATCCCGGAGAATCCCAACGAGGCCTACGATATGTATAAAGTTATTGCCGGTATCGTGGACAATGGCGAGTTTTTTGAGGTTCAGCCCAACTTTGCCAAGAATATCATCGTTGGTTTCGCCCGCTTCAATGGCGAGAGCGTCGGCATCGTGGCCAACCAGCCGCAGGTGATGGCTGGTGTACTCGACAGCAACTCTAGCCGCAAGGGAGCCCGTTTCGTACGCTTCTGCGACGCCTTTAATATTCCTATTGTAACGTTGGTTGATGTACCTGGATTCTTGCCTGGTACCCAGCAGGAGTACAACGCTGTAATCCTTCATGGTGCCAAGTTGCTCTATGCCTATGGCGAGTGCACAGTGCCCAAGGTTACCGTTACGCTGCGTAAGTCGTACGGTGGTTCGCACATCGTGATGAGCTGTAAGCAACTGCGTGGCGACATGAACTACGCATGGCCCTCGGCCGAAATCGCTGTCATGGGTGCTGCTGGTGCTGCTGCTGTGCTGTATGCCAAGGAGGCCAAGGCCCTGAAGGACGAAGGCAAGGTGGACGAGGCAAAGGCATTTATCAAGGAGAAGGAGGACGAGTACAACAAACTCTTCGCCAACCCTTACAATGCTGCGCGCTATGGCTACATCGACGATGTCATCGAGCCGCGCAACACTCGCTTCCGCATCATTCGTGCCCTGACACAGCTGGAGAACAAGAAACTCCAGAATCCTGCCAAGAAGCACGGTAACATTCCTTTGTAATAAATTGATAATTGAAATTTGACAATTATGATATTATTAACAACTGATTGGGGACAGGCATGGACGATGGCTGGCATCAGTGTCGGCGTGGTCTTTTCCATACTGGTTCTGTTAGTTCTCGTTCTGGCTGTCTTCAGCCTTGTAGCTCAGGGCAAGAAGGCGTCACCTGCTGGGGTTGTACCCGCTGTCCAGAAGTCTGCTCCTAAGGTTTCTAAGGCCGGTGGTACCGATGAGGCAGCTGTGGCTATGGCAGTCTATCTGTACATGAATGGTCGTCACGACGAGGAGAGCGGTGTGCTCACCATCCACGTCAACGAACACTCGCTCTGGCATGAGGAACTGAACGAGAGACTTTAATAAATTAAAAAATTAAAAGTTAAAAATAAAAGTTATGCAAGACTTTAAATTTAAGATAGACGGTACAGAATACACTGCTAATGTCGAGGAAAAAGAAGACGGAAAGTTGGCAGTTACTGTCAATGGCAAAACCTACGAAGTGGAAGTTCCCGGACACGTAGCAGCTGCCCCCAAGGTACAACCCATCAAGCCTGCCGCACCCACTGCTGCTCCTGCCGCTGCCCCCGCAGCTGCTCCTGCCAAGAAGGCTGCCACTGGCACTGGAACTGCCGTTACGGCTCCTCTGCCCGGAACCATCACCAGCATCGAGGTGAAGGAGGGCGATGCCGTCAAGGCAGGTCAGACCGTTATCGTTATGGAAGCCATGAAGATGGCCAACAACATCACCGCAGAGTGCGACGGTACCGTCAAGGCCATCCTCGTTCAGCAGGGTGCACAGGTGCAGTCGGGCGACGCTTTAATCGAAATCGGCTGATTTCGTAATTGACAATTGATAATTGATATTGACAATTATGAAAAGAATAAAGTTTTTTAGTTTGCTAGCTCTGTTGCTCCTTATGGCCACACCTTTGATGGCAGCCGACTTCGACATGAATTCGGCTATGACCAAGTTCTGGAGCGAGATGGGCTTTACCTATTTCTTTGCAGGCGAGGGCTGGAAGAATGCCGTCATGATTCTGATAGCTTGCTTCCTACTTTATCTGGCCATCAAGAAGGAGTACGAACCCCTATTGCTCCTGCCCATTGCCTTTGGTATGTTGCTGTCGAACATTCCCGGTGCGGGTCTGTTCCACACCTCCATGTGGAACGATGAATTCCTGAACCCCGAGAGCCCTTTCTACCATAGTTATCGCCATGTAATGGCTGAGGGTGGACTGCTCGATGTGCTCTACATCGGTGTCAAGGCAGGTGTCTATCCCTGCCTCATCTTCCTTGGTGTGGGTGCAATGACTGACTTCGGTCCGCTGATTGCCAACCCCAAAAGCTTGCTTCTTGGTGCTGCCGCACAGCTGGGTATCTTTGCTACCTTTCTGGTGACACAGATGGACTTCTTCGGTTTTAATGCTCAGGAAGCAGCTTCTATTGGTATCATCGGTGGTGCCGATGGTCCTACGGCCATCTTCCTCACCACCAAACTGGCTCCCCACTTGTTGGGCCCCATCGCAGTGGCTGCCTACTCGTATATGGCCTTGGTGCCCGTTATCCAGCCGCCCATCATGCGTGCTCTGACAACGAAGAAGGAACGCATGATTCGCATGGAACAGCTGCGCACCGTGTCGAAGAAAGAGAAGATTCTGTTCCCCATCATCGTTGCCATCATCGTCAGTCTTATCCTTCCCTCTGCTGCCACTCTGATTGGTTGCCTCATGCTGGGTAACCTGATGAAAGAGAGTGGGGTAGTGGAGCGCCTGTCGAAGGCTGCCCAGAACGAGTTGAACAACATCGTTGTTATCTTCCTGGGTACCACGGTGGGTGCAACGGCTACGGCTGAGGCCTTCCTCAACTTCCGCACTATCTCTATCCTCTGCGTCGGCATCGTTGCCTTCGGTGTGGGTTCAGCCGGTGGTGTGCTGTTGGCCAAGTTCATGAACCTGTTCCTAAAGAAGAAGATTAACCCGCTGATTGGTTCGGCTGGTGTCAGTGCTGTGCCTATGGCTGCTCGTGTCAGCCAGTCAGAAGGTCAGAAGGCCGACCCGCGTAACTTCCTCCTGATGCATGCCATGGGTCCCAATGTGGCCGGTGTCATCGGTTCTGCCGTTGCCGCAGGTATTCTGTTGAGTTTCTTGGGTTAACCTTAACAATCTTAAAGTCCTTTGTGATTTTAGGTTCTTAAAGTTCTTTATTAAAAAGTGCGGAGAAATCCGTGCTTTTTTTTTGTTCTTTTTCAAAGAATTATTATCTTTGCTCCCAAATACTAAAAACTAACTAACATGAAAAAGCATTTTATTGCTCTCTTGGCCGCTGTAGCAGTATTGGTCTCTTGTACGGAGAACATCGACACATCGAATCGTTACACGTTCACGGAGGAGACCATCACCAGCTATCTGCAGAAGCACGACCAGTTCAGTGAATATGTGAAACTGCTGGAGACCGTCCGGGTAAGTAAGTACTCCGAAAGCACCATGTCGCAGTTGTTGTCGGCACGTGGTAACTATACAGTGTTTGCACCCAACAACCAAGCCATTCAGCTCTATCTGGATACGCTGGCCCTGAAGGGCATCATCAGCGAGCCCTCGTGGGAGGGATTCCCGAAGGATGGTGTAGCCCTCGACTCCATTCAGCGTGTTATTGTCTTCAATAGCATTCTGGATGCAGGCAACGAGAACGACAATATTTACCAGACGTCTTCTTTCCCTGAGCAGAACAATGAGTTCCTAATTAGCAACATGAACGACCGTAAACTGACGGTTCATTATGGTACAAACCCCGACAGTATTTTCATCAACGGCATCTATCAGGTTTCGCAAACCAATCGTGACATCATGGCCATCAACGGATTCATCCACGAGATGCAGGGCGTAATCGCTCCCAGTAATGAAACGCTGGGTGACATCGTTAGCAGCATGATAGCTGAGGGTGAGGGAGGCTTCGTAGTTATGTCAAAGCTGATTAGTGCATGTGGACTTATTGACACACTGAGCCGGGTTAAGGACGAGACATACGAAGAGTTGTACATGACAGGAAGCATCAATCCTCAGCTCCCCTACCACGACACAGAAAATTCCGTAGGTTATTTGCCTGAACATCGCAAGTACGGATTTACGCTATTTGCCGAGACCGACGAGTTTTGGAGCAATACCCTGGGTAAGCCTATTGACGAAATTACCGTTGAGGATATTCGAGCATATATTCAAGACAACAACTTATGCCCAGGATCCATCGACGACACCAACTACAAGAGCATCGACAATGCGCTGAACCAGTTCGTGACGTATCACTTGCTACCTATGCGCATTCCGAAGAATAAACTCACCATTCACTATACCGAAAAGGGCTACAACTTCCAAACTTCCACGACGTACACCATCCCCGTTTGGGAACTTTACACTACGATGGGCAAACGTCGTCTCATAAAGATTTACGAGGCTGGTCCCAGTGGCCCGGATGGTTTCTACCTGAATCGTTTCCCCAACCTGGACAATCGTCGTCGCGGTAATTACAAGGAGACGGGTTGTGATCCCGACAAGGAGGGTATTCACCTCGACATTCCCGACGATATGTCGCCACTATCCTTCGTGAACGCCATTATTTACCCCATCAATCGTGTATTGGCATATGATAATGATACGCGCGATAACTTCCAGAAGATGCGCCTGCGCTATGACGTGGCTGCCCTGTTCCCTGAGTTCATGAATAACGACATCCGCATCGACCGTATCGGCAACACCTACACGCGCCACGTGGGAATCCCTTGCACCAGCACCTATAACTATCTGGAGGACTGCGAAATTGCCGATGGCAGTCTCTTCTACTACCTTTCCGGCTATAAGTGCAACTGGGCTAATTACCAAGGTGACGAGCTAAATGTGGTAGGTAAGTACGAGATGACGTTCCGCCTGCCTCCCGTGCCTCGTAAGGGAACATACGAGATTCGTTATCTTATCGGTTGCGGTTCTAGCTGGCGTAGTATGTGTCAAGTTTATTTTGGAACCGACCGCGACAATCTTCCAGCCATGGGTATCCCTCTTGATGTACGTCAGGGTGCTCACTACCGCTATCTGCTCAGTGGTTCAGTGCCCAGTGAGTTTGTGGGTTGGCAAGATGATACCGACGACGATGACTTCAACGCTGAGACTGATAAAAAGATGCGTGCCAACGGCTACATGAAGGGTCCGGAATACTACTGGCCGGAGATTTCCGGAAGTCCCACCTCTACGGCACGTAAGCGTGACCGAATTCTGCGACGTATCATCGTCACCAGCACAATGGATCCCGACCAGACCTATTACCTCCGTTTCAAGAATGTGCTTGACAATGAGAAACTGCAGTTCTACATGGACTTCATCGAAGTCTGCCCGAAGGAAATCTATGATAATCCCGTGGAGCCGGAGGACATTTGGTAAATTAAGAATAAAGATTTAAAAGTCAAGAATTTATTAATGTATACGAAACTTACATCCATCATAGCGGCGGCATTACTGGTGTCGCCGCTAATGGTTTTTGCTCAGCAAGGCTGGACGAAGGCCCGTCAGGAGATTCACGAAAATAAGTTGCTTTCGGCAAGTAACTATTTGGCATACGTCGACCCCACCGAGAAACTGACACCAGCCCCCAAGGGGTACGAACCATTCTATCTCAGCCATTACGGACGACACGGCAGCCGTTGGCTCATCGGAGACTGGGAGTACCAGGATGCCATGAAGGTGCTGAAGAAGGCCCACGAACAGGGTGTGCTGACAGAGCGCGGAGAGCTTCTTCGCCAACAGCTCGACAAGTTCTACAAGACCACCATCGACCGTCGCGGCGATCTAACTACCGTAGGCGAACGCCAGCACCACCGCATCGGACGGCGCATGACCGAGCACTTCCCCGAAATCTTCGGTGCCAGCAACAGTCAGGTGGATGCCCGGTCTACGGTTGTCATTCGGTGTATTCTGTCGATGGTTGCCGAATGCGAGGAACTTACGGCCTTCAACCCTCAACTGCGCATCCACAACGATGTCAGTCAGGCCTTTCAGTACTACCTGAACAAGGAACCCTGGGAGCGCATCATTAACGAAAAGAACGATGCAAAGTGGAAACGCGTTAATTTTGATTACAAGCGAGAATACACCCATCCTGAGCGTCTTTGTCGCCTGCTCTTCACCGACGATGGATTTGTCCGATATGGTATGGATGCAGGCTCGTTTATGCGACGCCTCTTCGACATCTGCAGCAACATGCAGAGCCACGATGACGGCATCGACCTCTACGACCTTTTCACCGAAGACGAGCTTTACGATCTATGGCGTATCCGCAACCTGGAGTGGTACGTAAACTACAGCAGCGAGTATTCACCCCACACGCAGGACAACCTGCTGCACAATTTCCTCGAGACGGCAGATACCATCGTCAGCAAGAAAGATTTCCATGGTGCTACCTTGCGCTTCGGACACGAAGTCTGTGTCATGCCCCTGGCTGCCCTAATGCAACTGGGCGACTGTTATCCCGAAGTACCTATGGAACGCCTCGACACTCTCGACCGCGTGTGGGCCAACTTCCGCATTTTTCCCATGGCCTCGAACATCCAGTTGGTGTTCTATCGACCCAAAAAGGCTCGGGATGGTGATATCCTGGTTAAGGCTATGTTGAACGAGCGCGAGCAGAAACTCCCTCTCCCCACCAACCAGTATCCCTATTACCGCTGGCAGGACGTAAAGGCCCTCTTTGAAAAGCGCCTATCCGAATAGAGTATCCATTTTTCTTTCACACCTTTCACATTATTCCTTTCTGCAGGATATGCCCATCACACTCTACGAACTAAACTCATTGGTCAAGGAAACTCTGGAACATGAGCTCCCCGATACCTTTTGGGTGCAAGGCGAACTCTGCGAGGGACGTCAGGGCTATGGTGGGCACTTCTATGGCGAACTCATTCAAAAGGACGAACGTACAGAAGCGGTTGTAGCCAAAGCGCGCATTACCTGCTGGGCCAACACTTTTGGTCAGATAGCTCATCGCTTTCATCAGCAGACTGGCGAGAGCCTACGCCCTGGCATGCAGGTGCTTATGGAGGTTGCGGTGTCATTCCATCAGCAGTATGGCTTCAGCCTTAATGTACTCGATATCGACCCCAACTTCACCCTTGGCGACATGGCCCGTCGTCGGCAACAGATATTGCGACAGCTCGAGGCTGATGGAATCCTGCATGACAATCAGACTCTCCCACTTCCTCTACTTACGCGACGCATAGCCGTCGTCAGCAGTCAGTCGGCGGCTGGCTATGGGGACTTCTGTAACCAACTCCAGCACAACGACTTTGGTTTTCATTTTATTGTCCAGCTCTTCCCCGCTGTCATGCAGGGCAGTAGGGTAGAGGAGACCATCATCCAGGCACTGGAGCAGGTAGCCCAGGAGGCAGACCAGTGGGATGTTGTGGCCATCATCCGTGGAGGTGGCGCCACCAGCGATCTCAGCGATTTCGATTCCTATCCCCTTGCTGTTTGCATTGCCCAAATGACGCTTCCCGTCATCACAGGCATTGGCCACGAGCGCGACGAGACTGTCCTCGACTATGTTGCCCACACCCATCTGAAAACACCTACTGCCGTTGCAGCCTTCCTCATTGACCACATGGGTGAACTGGCTGTCCGGCTCGATGACCTCTCGCAACGTATAGGGCACAGTGTTACCAGTCGGATTGCACGCGAAGAGCAACGTATGGTGCGTCTTGCAACGGTGCTTCCCCTGACCTTCTGCAATGTCCGTCAGTTGCAGCTGCATCGTCTCGATCGCCTGCTACAGCGAATGAGCATAACCTATAAGGAGCAGCAACAGCGCCAACGCCATCGTCTTGACCTTCTGGAGCAACGTCTTCGAGGACTTGACCCTGAGCTCCTTCTTCAGCGCGGCTATTCGATGACCTTCGGCCCCGACGGATGTCTTCTACGCGATACCTCCCAGGTAGCCCCTGGTCAGTTCATCATCACACGCCTCGCCAATGGCGAACTACACTCGACCATCACTCCATAACCCTTAACCCTTTCCTTACTATGTCCTACGAACAATCCATACAGCGTATCGAAGCCATCGCTCAACAATTGGAACGTGGCGAGATGCCCATCGACGAAATGGCCTCCCGCCTACGCGAGGCTCAGGAACTCCTCCGCCAATGCCGCCAGCAACTATATGCTGCAGACAAGGCCGTACAAGAAATTCTGGCAACTGACAGCGAGAGTGAATAAAAATGAAGCAAACCTGCTTGCTGATTTTGTGGTTTGCAAATAAATGATTATCTTTGCAAGCAAAATTTGTGAACAATACATAATTATAAAAAAAACTATGGAAAAAAGTGCATTGCAGATTGCCCGTGCCGCCTATCAGCCCAAGTTGCCGAAGGCTTTGCAGGGACCTGTGAACGTGAAAGAGGGTGCTGCCACCCAGAGTGTAGGTAATCAGGAAGAAATCAAGGCCCTGTTCCCCAACACCTATGGTATGCCCGTAGTGGAGTTTGTGCCTGCTGAGAGCGAAAACAAGGATGCCATCAACGTGGGTATCATCCTATCCGGTGGTCAGGCTCCCGGTGGTCACAACGTTATCAGTGGTCTCTACGACGGTGTTAAATCGCTGAACCGCGATTCGAAGCTCTACGGTTTCCTGATGGGTCCCGGTGGACTTGTTGATCACAAGTACGTGGAGTTCACCGACGAGTTCATCGACGAATACCGCAATACGGGTGGTTTCGACATCATCGGTTCCGGTCGTACGAAGCTGGAGAAGGAAGCCCAGTTCGAGAGTGGTATCGAGATTCTGCGTCAGCTTGGCATCAAGGCCCTCGTCATCATCGGTGGCGACGACTCGAACACCAATGCCTGCGTTCTGGCTGAATACTATGCAGCCAAGAAGTATGGCGTACAGGTTATCGGTTGCCCTAAGACCATCGACGGTGACCTGAAGAACGAGCAGATTGAGACCTCCTTTGGTTTCGACACGGCTTGCAAGACCTACAGCGAATTGATTGGTAACATCCAGCGCGACTGCAACTCAGCTCGCAAGTACTGGCATTTTATCAAAGTGATGGGCCGCTCGGCCAGCCACATTGCTCTGGAGTGTGCCCTGCAGTGCCAGCCCAATATCTGTCTTATTTCTGAAGAGGTAGAGGCCAAACAGATGTCACTGGACGACGTTGTAGAGTACATTGCAAAGGCTGTTGCCCTGCGTGCTGCCGACGGCAACAACTTCGGTACCGTGCTCGTTCCCGAGGGCCTTATCGAATTCATTCCTGCCATTAAGAAACTAATCGCCCAGCTCAACGAAGTGCTAACTGACCCTGCAACGGGTGAGCCTCGTGAATTCAAGAGTGCCGACGAGCAGATAGCCTTCGTACTGAATAGCATCACTGCCGAAAATATGGCTGTACTGGAGAGTCTGCCTGCCGACGTGAAGCGTCAGCTCTGTCTGGATCGTGACCCACACGGAAACGTACAGGTTAGCCTTATTGAGACCGAGAAACTACTGAGTGCTATGGTTGCTAAGAAGTTGGACGCATGGAAGCAGGAGGGTAAGTTCAACGGCAAGTTCAGCGCCCAACACCACTTCTTTGGCTACGAAGGACGTTGTGCAGCTCCCTCGAACTACGATGCCGACTACTGCTACAGTCTGGGTTACAACGCCAGTCGCCTCATCTCGAATGGCAAGACCGGTTACATGTCTGTCATCCGCAACACTACGGCCCCCGCTGCTGAGTGGATTGCCGGTGGTGTGCCCATCACGATGATGATGAACATCGAACGCCGTAACGGTGCCAACAAGCCCGTTATCCGCAAGGCTTTGGTAGAGCTGGATGGTGCTCCCTTCAAGTACTTCGTTTCTAAGCGCGATGACTGGGCACGCCGCACGGCCTACGTTTATCCCGGTCCCATCCAGTATTTCGGTCCCACCGAAGTATGCGACCAGTGCACCAAGACGCTTGCACTGGAGCAAGCTAAGGGTTAATGCCAAACGTCGAATGACTAAAGGCGCAAGACGAAAGAATGTAAAGCGAAGCCGCCCGAGACGTAAATCCTCGGGCGGCTCGCGCTTTCGCTCGTGGTGGGCACTCATTGCAGGCGGTTTGCTGGTGGTGGCGATTTATGTGGCCATCTTCTATCACTTCTTTGTCAGTCCGCTCTCGTTCCGTTGGCGTGCCATCTATGGCGAACCCGACTACCCCGAAGGTTTCGATGTCATGGGTATCGATATCAGTCACCACCAGGACCACATCAACTGGGATCGGTTGCGCAATGCACATATAGCTAACCACCCCATAAGCTTCGTCATCATAAAGGCTACGGAGGGAACAAGTCTGGTGGATAACAATTTTAACGACAACTTCCACTGGGCGCGTGCCAATGACATCGTACGAGGAGCTTATCATTTCTATATTCCCGATAAGAACGTCCGTCAGCAAGCCGAACATTTTCTGCATCAAGCCCATCTGCTGGAGGGCGACCTAGTTCCCGTTCTGGACATAGAGAAACGTGGCAGCAAGCCGTTGAAGGACTTCCAGAACGACGTACTCCTATGGCTCAGTATCGTGGAGAAAGCTTACGGCGTGCCCCCCATCATCTATACCTCTTATAAATTTAAGGAAGACTACCTTAGCGCACCGGCCTTCGACCGCTATCCTTTGTGGATTGCGCACTACTACGAACGCCAACTCAAGTACAAGGGCGATTGGGTGCTTTGGCAATACACCGACTGCGGACGAGTGGACGGTATTAGGGGGACGGTGGACCTGAATCTGCTGAACGGCGACATGAAGCGGCTCAAAGAGTTGACCCTACAGCCCGATATCGACGAGCCGCAAGAGTAACATAGCCCAACCCTCGGCAATGCCTTTCTTTTCTATACGGAGACCCATTCCATGACCTTTTTCTTCCAGCATCGGAATGTCCTCTTCGTAAAAGCCGCTCAGCAGCAGTTGGCCTCCTGTCTTCAGTGCTCCGACAAAACGATTCATGTCCTGTAGCAGGATGTTGCGATTGATGTTTGCAATGACTAAGTCGTAACTTGCGTCCTGCGGCAATACGCTGGCATCCCCTTCGCGTACGTCGAAGCCCTCGACACGGTTCAGGGCTACGTTGGTCAATGTGTTCTCCACGCTCCACGAGTCGATGTCGTAGCTGAATACGTGGTTTGCTCCACGCATTGCGGACAGTATGCCCAGAACGCCCGTTCCACAGCCGGCATCCACAATGCGACGACCCGACAAATCCATGTTGCATAACTGGCGGAGAATCTGTCGGGTAGTGGGGTGGGTGCCCGTCCCGAAGGCCATGCGTGGGTTGATGACAATATCGTAGCGGCAGGGTGGAACCTCCGTGTGGTTCGTGTCGTGCACGCAAACAAGGTCGTCGACAGCAATGGGTTCGAAACCCTCCTGTTCCCAAGTCTGATTCCAGTCCTCTTCGGGAGCCTCGCGGATGGTGTAGTTTACGATGTGCTGTCCAAAGGTAGACGCGATGCGCTGAGTCTCCTCCTCGTTGTAGTCTTGTTGCTGAACATAGCCTAAGAGTCCGTCCTCCGTGGGAAGAAAGGCCTCAAAACCGCTCTCGCCCAACAAGGCCGTGAGCACGTCTGCAGCAACCTCGTCGTAAGGTTTGATGGTGAATTTCGCTTCAAAGTACTTCATAACGGGCGCTAAGTTACACAAAAAAGTCGAAAACATAGGGATTTCCCCCACACAAAATGGGGATTTCCCCCTTGTTATGCTGTAAAAAGGCAGTAATTTTGCACCAGAGAAACCATAAAACAACGAATATGAAAGCAAGAAACATGTTTTTGATGATGCTGGCATGGATGCCAATCATCAGTTTTGCCCAGTACGATGATGATATGTATTTCGTACCAAAGAAGAAGAGCAAAACCACCCAGACCGTGAAGCCGACGAACGACGAGCAGCGGCAGCCCAACGGAAATGTTTCGTCCTCGAATGACGAATACTACACGGGTACGTTACGCGATGTTGATGAGTACAATCGTCGCGGCGCGTCTTCTGCCAACGCCGTTTCGGATGTTGTCTATCCGGAGAAGGCGCGAGACACGGTCTATGTTGTCTTGGAGAATCAAAACGAATCGTACGACGACTACGCTATCTCAGCTCGCCTGGCACGTTTCCACGGCTACGGTTATCCCTACTATTCATGGTACGATCCTTGGTACTATGATCCTTGGTACTACGATTCCTGGTACTATGGTCCCCGCTGGAGTTTTAGCTGGGGATGGGGCTGGGGTTGGCGCGGCTATTACGGTTGGTACGACCCCTGGTACTATGGTCCCAGCTGGGGTTACTATGGCGGTCACGGCCATCACCATCACCCGATAGCCGGTGGCGGCACACCCCATCGCGGATTCAACGGAGGTCGTGGTTATGCAATGGGCACATCTCCCCGTGGCACAACGGGAGCTATGCGCGGAGGTGGTCAGCCGACCACACGAACAGGACGTTCCGGCAGCACGAGCCTGGGCAGTTCTCGCGGCTATTCCATAGGCACTCGCAGCGATCGCGGTGCTTCTCGCGGCACGATTGGTGCCGGTCGGGGAAGTTCGAGTTACTATAATTCCAACGTGCGTGGCCTCACAGGCAGCTCGTCGCGCTCTACGGTAAACAACTCTTCGTCGCGTTCGACCAGCACTTATCGAGGCAGCAGTACCAGCACATATCGTGGAAGTAGTTCCAGCTCGTCGCGCAGCAGCTCGGGCAGTTATTCTGGTGGTACTCGCGGCAGCAGTGGCAGTTCGCGCAGTGGTGGCTTCTCCAGCGGCGGCAGTCGTGGAGGCGGTTTCTCGGGTGGCGGCAGTCGCGGTGGCGGCGGACGGAGATAATGTGCAATTGATAATTAATAATTCGTAACTTAATAATATGAAACGCATATTTTTGATGGCTTCGTTACTGGCAGCAACGACCATCGCATACGGACAGGATACTTATCTCAACGACCGCCTGACGGCAACCGACGATGTCATTGGTACAGCGCGCTACGTCGGCATGGGCGGAGCACTGGGAGCTTTGGGAGCCGACCTTTCGGTCATCAGCAGCAATCCGGCTGGATTGGGCCTATATAGCAAGAGTGACATTGCCCTCACCTTCGGGGCCATAATTCCCAATAATGCCAACGGATGGAATTCCGGAGACGGACGTTCAAACTACGAGCGACTGGCACGTCCGAGTTTCGACCAGATAGGTTTCGTTTGGAGCATGAACATGGGCGACGACCAACTGAGTCGAATCAACATCGCCATGAACTATCAGAAGAAGGCCAACTACAACATGGGCTTCTATGCCGATAACCTCCGACTGGGAGGACTATCGCAGATGGACCAAATAGCCGAACTGGCTGTGGGCAGCAACGGCAATACATATGCAACCGACTACAATCTGGCGGGAATGGCTGTGGACAATGGTTATCTCTCGAAGGACAACGTGGGCTATTTCAATCCCTATCGCGGTCAGGAGGGCTACTACACGCGCCACCAACGCGGCTCGATCCAGGCCTACAATTTGAGTTTTTCGGCCAATGTGAGGAGTCGTTTCTACGCAGGTGTGACCTTCGGATTTGACAAAGTCAAATATCTCTCGTGGAGCGCATACGCCGAGACCAACGAAGACCGCGACGGCACCTATGGCGACTATACGCTCTACAACGACCGAGAGATAAACGGCCGTGGCTTCAATGCGAAACTGGGCATCATCGTACGTCCCATAGAGGATAGTCCCTTCCGCATAGGTATTGCGATGGAAACCCCCACGTGGTATCGCATGAAGCAGAGTTCGCTCTACGACCTTACGGACGATGTGCAGCATCAGCGCACGAAGACGCTGGAGAGCTATATTGAGTACACGGTGCGTACCCCTTGGAGGGGCCGCCTAAGCCTGGCCTCCACCATCGACAAGTATCTGGCCTGGGGCGTGGAATACGAGTATGCCAATATGGCAAAAACGTCAATGGGCTATCCCACTTATGACAAGGACGGCTACCACAACCTATTTGACAACTCCAAGGACCATGCCATGAACCAACTGACCAAGAGGACATTGCGCGGACAGCACACCGTGAAGGTCGGTCTGGAAGTCAAGCCATTCGACAAGTTGGCCATTCGTGTCGGTTACAACTTCATCAGCAATCGCTACAAGGAGAATCCCTCGCTCGATCAGTATAACCTGGATTCCAAATCCATGGACTACTTTACGAGCACAGACTTCATGACACTGGGTGCAACGAACATCGCGACTTTTGGTCTTGGGTTCAAGCACAAGAGTTTCTATGCCGACCTAGCCTACAAGTATCGTATGCAGAGCGCCAAGTTCTATGCCTTCGATACGGGCTTTGCATCTGCTGGCACTCAATTCTCCGAGGATAATCCTCAGTTGACGGATGCAACCATCGACCCCGTGAACATCGACCTGAACCGCCATCAGCTAATGCTCACACTGGGCTTCAAGTTCTAGTAAATGGTTATCAGCCATTTTACCAGCCTTTACCTTACTTAGGTAATTCATTTACCATATATGAACAAACGGTTTACCTCGCCAGGTAAATCGTTTGTTTACGTATGGTAATTATTACTTCAATGTGGCAACACGAAGGTTAGTGACGGTGCTTCGGAAGTTGCCGGCCTTTTGGAGAGGGAAGAACAGGGTGGGGACGTACGACATCTTGGCCCCCATGTCGTAGATGACGGGACGAAAGGGTGCGTCGTCGAGCATGGTCTCGATGCGCTGTTCAGGGGTGATGGCATATACCTCGCGACGGGAGAGCACCTGGCGTCGCTGGCCGTTGACAAAGAGGCGGGTTTCGCTATTCGTGCCCTCGATGCGGATACTGACCTTGCCCGACTGGGGCAGCGTGTAGTTGAAACGGTTCAAGTAGCCGTCACGCTCGAAGGCCAGCTTCCCCTGTTTGGGGTCACTCAGGTAGACCTTGGCATAGCTGCTCTCGGTCAAAAGGGTACCCTGTGCCTCGGCTTTGCAGTCGATGTCGAACGACAGAGCGTAGTCGTAGCCCACGTCCTCCAGCGGCAGGTTCAGCGCCTTGCCGGGCTCTAGTCGTTGCAGAGATAGCTCGCCATCGAAGCGTCCCAGTTCGTTCACTCCAGGGGCTTCGCATAGGTTTCTTCGCAACTTGTCAAATTCGGCATAGGGTAGGGTGGTCTTCTGCCCCGTCCAGCACTTTGTAGAAAGCGTCTGCATGGCGGGGAAGACGCGGTGGTGGATGTCCTTGGTGGAGATGCCGTTGCCGTAGTGGTCGTTCCACACGGCGAACATACCGCCCTCTATCTGCGGGTGCTGTTCGGGGAAGGTACGATTGCCGATGACGGCCGGTGTCCACTTGTTGTAGAGGTACTCACAGTTCAGGTAGTCGTAGTAGTAACCAGCTGCGGGCACGATATAGACCGCTCCGTCGGGGATGGAGACCACTTGGTAGCCGAGCTGCAACATCGAGTCAGGCTGGGCATAGCCGTTGTACCAGCAGTTCATCAGCACATCGTCCACCTGTACGGGTGTCTTGCCCTTGGCGTGGGTCAGTGCTCCCCAGAGCATAGGGTGCTTGCCGTACTGTTTTACCAACGTAAGATAATGGTCGGTGAATGCGCGGAACTGCTCCACCACCGTCTGGTTGCGATTGGAGTATTCGTCCGTGCCAATGTTCACACGGGGGCCTCGGAATACAGGTTCCTTGCCCGAGAGGTATTCGCGGAACAGCCCGTCCATGAAGGTGTAGACATCGGGGTTAGAGAGGTCGAAGTGATCCATGCCGTACTCTTTCGAGCCCAGTTCGGGACGGTAGTGCGTAAAGGCCAGCACATGGGCCGGAGCATCTATTTCGGGTACAATCTCCACATGCAGCTGTTCGGCCAACTGTTGCAGTTCGACGAACTCCTGCTTCGTATAACTGCCGTCCTTGGCCGTCAGCCCAGGGTAGGTATCGCACTCGAGGCGGAAGGCGGCCGACGTCTTGTCCCATTCGCCTCCGTAGTACTTGGGCCAACCATTGTCGTTGAGGTGAATCTGCAGGGTATTCATTTTATAATATGCCATCATGCGCACGAGATTGCGCAGATACGACATGGGGATGAACTTGCGACCCACGTCGAGCATGAAGCCGCGCAGGCGGTACTGCGGCACATCCGTGGCCTCGCCCTGTGGCAGCAGTCCTTGTTCGAGCAGTTGTAGCAGTGTGCGAGTGGCCCAGAAGACGCCTGTCTGGCTGGGGGATTCTATCTCTATTGTATGGCCAATCCTCATGCGATAGCCCTCGGCAGGCATGGTGTCCAACTTCTTGCACGTCAGCACGATATCGCCACGCTGGGGCTTGCCCGAAGCAATTGTCAGGCGTCCTTGGCACATCAGCGCATAGTCAGCAGCCAGTTGTTCGGCTACGGGGCGCAGTTGCTTGCTGCGCACGATGATGCGTCCGCTGGGGCTTGTGGTGCCAGTGGCACCGGTCCATGTTGTCAGTTCGGGCACTACGAAAGGTTTTGTGTTCTCTGCACTGAGGCTTGCTGCGAAGCTCATCAGCGCGAATGCCAAAAGCGGAATCAGATTCTTTCTCATATCAGTCAAAAGGTTTATTTTACAAGCGGATTATTGGTGCGTGTTCTTCGTGCAAATATACCTAATTTTTTCGGTACTCGTAACTCTTTTCCTCTTTTTTAAGCCAAATTCGACCTTTTTCGTGATTTATTGTCCGATTTGTTTCCTTATTTCAATATTTATGCGTTATTTTGCACCGCTTAAACAGAAAGACTAGTCAAAATAAGCATGAAAGTTATTTCTACAATTGCCGAGCTCAAGGCTGATCTGGCTCTGGCTCATGAGAACGGCAAGACCATAGGCCTGGTGCCAACCATGGGAGCCCTGCACGAAGGGCATGCATCGCTCGTGCGCCGCAGTGTGGAGGAAAACGATGTTACCGTCGTCAGCATCTTTCTCAATCCCACTCAGTTTAACGACAAAACCGACCTGGCGAAGTATCCGCGAACGCTGGAGGCCGACTGCCGACTGCTGGAGCAGTATGGGGCTACGATTGCCTTTGCACCCAGTGTCGAAGAGATTTATCCGGAACCCGACACGCGGCAGTTCAGCTATCCACCCACAGATAGCGTGATGGAGGGAGCTTTCCGTCCAGGCCACTTCAACGGTGTGTGTCAAATCGTGAGCAAGCTGTTCATGATGGTGGAGCCCGACCGTGCCTACTTCGGCGAGAAGGACTTCCAACAGATTGCCGTCATACGCCGCATGGTGGACGACCTGGGATTCTGCCTGCAGATTGTTCCATGCCCCGTAGTGCGCGAAGAAAGTGGACTGGCCATGAGCAGCCGGAACACACTGCTCACCGACGCGGAACGCCAGACGGCCAGCCACATCTACCAAGCCCTGCGCCGGAGCCGCGAATGGATGGAACAGGAGAGCCTCGAGAACGTCCGACAGAGAGTCGTAGCGGAAATCAACGCCGTAGACGGACTGGAAGTGCAATACTACAGCATCGTGGACGGACGCACACTGGCCGACGTCAGCGACTGGAACGAGAGTGACGACATCGTGGGGTGCATCACCGTCTACTGCGGCAGTCAGCCCATACGCTTGATAGATCACATTCGATATAAAGGATAAACGGCTATGATGATAGAAGTCTTGAAGTCGAAACTGCACTGCGTTCGGGTCACAGAGGCAAACCTGAACTACATGGGGTCCATCACCATCGACGAGGACCTGATGGACGCCGCAGGTCTCATTGCAGGCGAACGTGTATTTATCGTCAACAATAACAACGGCGAGCGCTTTGACACCTACATCATCAAGGGTCCACGCGCATCGGGCTGCATCTGCCTGAACGGAGCTGCTGCACGCAAGGTACAGGTGGGCGACGTGGTCATCATCATGGCTTATGCCTCGATGGACTTTGAGGAGGCCAAGAGTTTCCAACCCAAAGTGGTCTTCCCAGAGAATAACCGAGTGTGAAAGGGTAGGAGCCCCTTGTTATATGTAATACAACGCGCACAGACCCATTAAGTCCGTGCGCGTTCTCTATATATCATCGACGTGTGCAGCGACAGAGGCCTTAGCGCGTCATAGTCCAGCCGAGCTTCAGTCCGTTGTAGTTGCCCAGCAGGCTACTCAGGGTGTTGGTGTAGGAAGTGGAAGACATCAACCCGTTCATCACACTCAACAATTTGCTGGAGTCAAAAAGCATGTAAAGCTCTGTACCCACCACGCTGACGTAGGGACGCACAGTGGTCAGGCCAAAGGCACCCTGAATGGTCATAACACCCGAACTTGTGTCGTAGCTGTACGTTCCAGGAAATGACTTTCCGTTGCGCGTCATGGCACACGTACCGTCGCTGTTGAACGTGATGCTAGTCTTACCGGCCTGCATACCGATTCGCTTGAGCTGATTGCCCAGCGTGCTTTCAATCTTGTCGCTGGCCACCGAGGCACCTATCTGTGCCAGGATGTTCTCACTCTCGAAGGCAACCTTCGGCTTAGCGTACGTCCAGGTGCCAACGATGCTGTTCTTGCTGGTTGTGTTGCCCAGGAGGGTGGACATCAGTGTGCCCAGCACCGTGGTGCCGGCCGAAGTGAGTACGCTTGTGGTTGCGTTGTTTGTTGTGGTGCCGGAGGGCAATGTACCCGTGGTGCCAATGCCGCAGCCACTGAACACTAACGATGCTCCAAGCAGAGCTGAAAGAAATAGATTTCTTTTCATAATTTATTGGTTTATTGCTTATTAAATAAATTGATAAAATCAGTAGGATAGGGGGTCTCAAACTTCATTGGCTGGCCCGTAGCCGGATGGTAGAGATAGAGGCGGAAAGCATGTAGACAGAGGCGGTAGAGAGGATTCTGCGTGCTGCCATACTTATTGTCGCCACATACGGGATGGCCCAAATCGGACATGTGAACGCGTATCTGATTCTTGCGACCCGTTTCTAAACGTAGCTCCACGAGCGAATATCTTTCGGTGGTCTTCAGCACGTGATAATGCGTGACGGCAAACTTGCCACCGTTGTCTGTCGGACTGCTGTAGGTGATGCACGCCTTATTGTCCTTCAACCAACTCTCCACAGTTCCGCCTTCGCGCTCCATCTGTCCGCCGACAACCGCAATGTAACGACGGTCATACACACGATTCTTCCAGTTGCGCTCCAAAGTTTGTGCAGCTTCGATGCTTTTGGCATAAACCATCAGTCCGCTTGTTTCGCGATCCAACCGGTGAACCACATGCGCATGACACTTGAAATGGCGACGCTGGAAGTATTCATCGAGAATCGTCTTCACGCAGAATTGTTTCGCGGTGGCTGCCATAGAGAGAATGCCAGGAGCCTTTTCAATGACAATGATGTCCTTGTCCTCGTAGACAATCTTTATCCATTTGCTTTCCAATTCCGTCTTACGACGATGCTTGCTGACCTGAACCTTCATGCCCGGCTTCAGCGGAAAATTATATTGTGTCACAAGTTTTCGATCGACGGAGACACCATGTCCCTGCAGGATATCCTTCACCTTATTGCGGCTGATGCCGTTCAACTCAGTCATCAGAAAGTCCATCAGCGGCATTTCTCTCTGCACCTCATATTCGTTATATTTGGTGGCTGCGTACTGTTCGCCCGTCAAATTCTTCATATATATTGGAATCTCTGTTATGTTTAATCACATTCTTCCGATTCTAATTCCACAGTTACCCCTCTCACCTGCGACAAACGATTTACAAGGTTGACAACTTCGCTCTTTCGTATCTGAAGTTTCATGATGCATGTAAGTTGAAAATCCTGTTGTAGAATTCGTGGATTGGTTTCTTTTACGACACGCATGACATCGTTCATCAGCGGATATTCAAAGCTCACACTAAGCTGGACATCAACGGTACGTTCTTCGATTTGCGCTGCAGCAATGGCGTCTATGGTGGCTTGCTTGTAGGCATTCGTGAGCCCACTCGTGCCCAGCTTGATACCTCCGAAGTATCGAACCACGATAATTAGGATGTCTGTCAGCTCGCTCTTATTGATTTGTCCCAAAATGGGTTTTCCCGCCGTACCGGAAGGTTCGCCATTGTCTACAGCACGGAAATTCTCGCGACGATGCCCGAGCATGTATGCGTAACAGACATGTCGGGCATCGTAGTATTCACGTTCGTACCGTTGTACCAGTTCTTTGACGGCGTCGGTCGATTCTACATGGAACGCAAATGCAAGAAACTTTGAGCGCTTCTCGCTATATTCTCCAGAACTTGAACCGGCAATGGTAAAGTACGAATCGGTCATCAACTCAATAAGCGGTCGTCAACTCTACAATATCAACTCAGCTTATGTACAACAAGACCGCTGCGCAGTTTGGGTTCAAACCAAGTGGCCTTCGGAGGCATAATCTTACCGCTGTCAGCTATGTCCATAATCTCCTGCATGGAGACGGGATACAGAGCCAGGGCCATCTTCATCTCACCCGAGTCTACACGGCGCTCAAGTTCCTCGTAACCACGAAGTCCTCCAACGAAATCAATGCGTTTATCGCCACGTAAATCAGTAATATTGAGCAATTTGTCAAGTATCAGACTGCTGCTTACGCTGACGTCGAGTCCTCCGATGGGGTCACTGTCGTCGGCCAAGCCCTCGTGGAGGGTCAGCAGATACCAGTAACCATCGAGATAAAGAGAGAATTGGTGCTTGCGAGCTGGATGGCGACGTTCCTTACCACAGCATTCAATGTCGAAGTCTTCGGCCAGTGCAGCCAGAAACTCCTCGGGAGTGCGACCGTTCAGATCCTTCACCACACGATTGTAGTCGAGGATGGTGAGCTGGCTGGCCTGGAAAGCCACAGCCATGAAGTAGTTGTACTCCTCGTCGCCACGGTGGTTGGGGTTCTGCTTGGCCTTTTCTGCGCCCACAAGAGCAGCAGCTGCAGAGCGGTGATGCCCGTCGGCTATGTAGAGAGAAGGCATCTTGCGGAACTCCTCGGTGATGGTGGCAATGTCAGCAGCATCACTGATGATCCAAAGTTTATGGCCAAAGCCGTCGATGGGCGCAATGAAGTCGTACTCCGGCTCTGTGGCGGCATAGCGCATGATAAGTTGGTCGAGTACGGCATTGTCGGGATAAGCAAAGAAGACGGGTTCCATGTTGGCATTGTTCACGCGTACGTGTTTCATGCGGTCTTCTTCCTTGTCGCGACGGGTAAGTTCGTGCTTCTTGATGACGCCGTTCATGTAGTCATCCACGAGAGCACCGATTACGAGACCATACTGTGTCTTACCGTTCATCGTCTGAGCATAGATATAGTAGTGGTCGTCCTTGTCCTGTACGAGCCATCCGTTGTCTTGGAACTTCTGGAACTGTCGTGCAGCCTCCTCATAGACACGTGGATCATACTCGCTGGTCCCCATGGGGAAATTGATTTCGGGCTTGATGATGTGGTAGAGCGACATCTCGTTGTCGCCAGCCTCTACCCTAGCCTCTTCGCTTTCCAAAACGTCGTATGGGCGGCTTTCCACTTGCTCAACCAAATCTTTGGGTGGGCGTAATCCCTTGAAAGGTTTAATCGTTGCCATAGTATTTTTTAAGGATTTAAAGGGGAGTTTTTAGTTAAGTTTAAACTTCGTGATACCTTGCTCCAGGAAACCGACAATCTGGTTGGCGGCAGCAATGCCGGCATTGACGTTAGCCTCTGCCGTCTGTGCACCCATCTTCTTCGGTGTGGCGAAGTAGCGTCCGGCAGCCTTCTCGACAAACTCAGCATCGAGGTCGGGCTTGATGTCGGTCAGGTACTTCAGGTCAGCACGCTCCTGCATGAGTTTCAACAGACCCGGCTCATCGATGACTTCCTTGCGGGCGGTGTTCACAAGGATACCACCTTTCTTCAGTTTACCCACCAAGTCGTAGTTGATGCTCTGGCGGGTCTCAGCTGTTGCAGGGATATGCAGACTGACGATGTCGCACTGCTCGAAGAGCTGCTCCTGACAATCTGCAGCCTCGACCCCAGCCTGCTCGATTACATCCTTCGGGCAGAATGCGTCGTAGGCCATCACCTTCATGCCAAATCCCTTGGCGATGCGTGCCACGTTGCGACCTACGTTACCGAAGGCCAGGATACCCAATTTCTTGCCCAGCAATTCTGTGCCGCTGGTACCATTAAAGAAGTTGCGTACTCCATAGACAAGCATTCCGAATACGAGTTCGGCCACAGAGTTGGCGTTCTGTCCAGGAGTGTTCATGGCCACTACATTGTGAGCGGTGCATGCTTCCAGATCGAGGTTGTCGAAACCAGCGCCAGCGCGAACCACAATCTCAAGCTGTTTGGCAGCGGCAACCACCTCGGCATCAACCTTGTCCGAGCGAACAATCAGTGCGTCGGCATCCTTCACTGCATCCAGGAATTGTGCCTTCTCAGTATATTTCTCCAACAGGGCAAGTTCGTAGCCGGCCTTGTCCGTCACCTCACGAATGCCATCGACAGCAACCTTGCTGAATGGCTTTTCTGTAGCAATCAGTACTTTCATTCCTTATTATATTAATGCAACTTCTCAAATTCCTGCATACAGGCAACCAAGGCATTCACGCCTTCCATATCCATAGCGTTGTAGCAGCTGGCACGGAAACCGCCAACGGAACGATGTCCCTTGATACCCACCATGCCGCGCTCTGTAGCGAACTGCATGAAGTCGGCCTCTAGTTCCTTGTACTCGTCGTTCATTACGAAGCAGAGGTTCATCACCGAACGGTCTTCCACGGCCACTGTGCCGCGGAACAGCTTGTTGCGGTCAATCTCACCGTAAACCACCTTTGCTCGCTCCAGTGCGCGGCGTTCCATCTCCTTCACACCGCCGCACTTCTTGATCCACTTCAGGGTCTGCAGGGCGCAATAGATAGGCACCGTGGGAGGTGTGTTGAACATAGAACCACCCTTGATGTGGGTGCGATAGTCGAGCATGGTGGGAATCTGACGGCTCACCTTGCCCAGACAGTCGTCCTTTACAATGACGAAGGTAACACCTGCCATCGAGAGGTTCTTCTGAGCACCACCGTAGATAAGATTGTACTTCGACACATCGATGGGGCGCGAAAAGATGTCCGACGACATGTCAGCAACCATAGGTACGGGGCTGTCCAGTTCCTTGCGAATCTCGGTACCGTAGATGGTATTGTTCGTAGTGATGTGGAAATAGTCAGCATCCGTGGGGATGACGAAATCCTTGGGAATGTACGAGTAGATGCTTTCGGCAGAGCTGGCGACCTCGACAGTTTCGCCAAACAGCTTGGCCTCGGCCAGCGCTTTCTTGGCCCATACACCCGTGTTCAGGTAGGCGGCCTTATGCTCCAACAGGTTATAGGGAACCATGCAGAACTGCAGGCTTGCACCGCCTCCGAGGAAGAGCACGCTGTAGCCCTCGGGGATGTCCAGAAGCTCCTTGAACAGGGCTACCGTCTCGTCCACAACGGGTTGGAAATTCTTAGCACGGTGGCTCATTTCCATCAAACTGAGTCCGCTACCTTCAAAGTCGAGACAGGCAGCAGCTGTGGCCTCCATTACCTCTTTGGGCAACTTCGAGGGGCCTGCATTGAAATTGTACTTCTTCATAGTCGTAGAATGTTTATGTATGCTTGGTTTATAGTTTTACCCCACAAATGTACAAAAAAACTTTAATTGCTCCAAACGAAACAAGCAAGAAATGCAAGCGTAGCGATTACATCTTTATTTTTACGTGCGCGCGTCAAGCTTTTACGCGTTCTATTATGGTTTTCATGCCCTTGATCTTCTGTCCGCGCAGGCGTTTCAGCATGTCATTCACATAGCTTCGGGATATGGCCACATAGCTGTAGTGGTCGCGCACGTCAATGCGTCCCACATTCTCCTTGTCCAGACCGCCCACCTTCATCAGGAATCCGGCAATGTCACCTCGCGAGAGTTTGTCTCGCTTGCCCTTACCGATGTAGAGGCAATCCCACACTGGGGGCTGGGGGTTCCGACTTTGTGACAGAGCGTCGTATGGCGTCAGCTGTCGAGCATAGTCGGGCAACTGCTCTTCTGGCCCCAGAATAGTGAACGCCCTACCCTCTTGGTCCCAGCGAGCCGTTCGTCCGTTGCGGTGGATGTAAGCCTCCTTATTCAGCGGCAGATGATAGTGTACGACGTTGTCCAGTTCGGGTATGTCCAATCCGCGACTGGCTAAGTCCGTGCTTACAAGAATGTTGGCCGAGCCGCCAACGAAGCGATACAGGGCGCGCTCGCGCTCGCGCTGTTCCAGTCCTCCGTGAAGCACAGAAACGTAGAACCCCTCCTCGTGCAGGAACTTCCCTACGCGCTCAGCACTATCGCGGAAACCCACGAAGACAAGCGACGTCTCTGTCCCTCGAGAGAGGAGCAGATTGCGCAGGGTCTCCAACTTGTCCTTTTGAGGCGAATGGATAACATATTCCACTATACGTTCGCCTTGCGGAGCATCTTCGTCCAGATAGTCAAGACGCTTGTACTCAGGCAGGAAACGCGTTATCTCGGGGTTGTCGGTGGCCGATAGTAGCACGCGCCGCCGTATGTTGAGTAGATACTGGAGGACCTGTTTCATCTCTTCACGAAAGCCCAGTTCCAGACATTTGTCAAACTCGTCGATGACGAGCGTACGGATGGTCTTAGTGTCAATATTACCCTTTCGCAGATGGTCTAGTAATCTTCCGGGGGTGCCAATAATAAGGTGTGGTTGCGTTCCACGTATGGAACGATGCTCTTCCATAGTAGGACGTCCGCCGTAGACAGCCAGGGCACGACAGTCGCTACCCAGTTGCTTTACCACCTGTTGTATCTGCATGGCCAGTTCGCGGCTGGGGACGATGATGAGCGCCTGCGGCTCGTTGCCCTCGTTCTTCATCTCCTCAAGTAGGGGGAGCAGGAAGGCCAGTGTCTTGCCACTTCCCGTGGGACTCAGCAGAACCATGTTGTCCGACTTTCGATATACCTGCATGAACTCCTGTTGCATAGCGTTCAGGACGTCGATGCCGATGTGCTGTAAGTTGTACCTCATACCCATTTTATATAGTAAGGGGGGCTCCCCGATATGTGAAGTCCCCCTGTTCCTATTCCTTGTTTACAGGATTTCCAATTTCTTGAACACCTTCTTCAGTTTCTCCACCGATTCATCCACTTGGGCGTGCGTGTGGTTGGCCATCAGGGCATAGCGTACGAGCGTATCCTGTGGTGCACATGCCGGCGGAATGACGGGGTTGATGAAGACACCCTCTTCGAAAGCCATCGCTACAGCCTCGAAGGTTTTCTGCGTATCGCGCACATAAAGCGGAATGATGGGACTTTCCGTGTCGCCAATCTCGAAGCCCTCCTCGCGGAATCGGGCCAAGGCGTAGTTGGTCACGTCCCACAGCGACTCCAACCGTTCGGGCTCCTGCTGGATGATGTGGAGTGCCTCGCGTGCAGCCGCAGTCGCAGCGGGTGTGCACGAAGCCGAGAAGATATAGGTGCGCACCGAATGGCGCAACCAGTTGATGACGCAGGAGTCGGCAGCAATGAAACCACCAATCGAAGCCAGCGACTTAGAGAAGGTTCCCATGATGAGGTCAACGTCCTTAGTCAATCCGAAGTGGTCGCAGACACCACGTCCCTGACGACCGAAGACACCGATGCCGTGAGCCTCGTCCACCATAATGGCCGTGCCGGGATACTTCTTCTTCAGCTCCACGATTTCGGGCAGTTTGCAGAGGTCACCTTCCATCGAGAATACACCATCCACGACAATCAGTTTGATGGCATCCGGCTCGCAACGCTGAAGATGCTTCTCCAGGTCGGCCATGTCGTTGTGCTTGTACTTCAGCTGTGTAGCGAACGACAATCTGCGTCCGTCGACGATGGAGGCATGGTCGCGGTCGTCACAGATGACGTAGTCGTTTTTGCCCACCAGCTGACTGATGACACCCGAGTTGACAGTGAATCCCGTAGCAAAGCAGAGTGCTTCCTCCTTGCCCACGTATTCGGCTAATTCCTTTTCCAACTGTACGTGAATGTCCAGCGTACCGTTCAGAAAACGGCTTCCGGCACAACCGCTACCATACTTCTGCATGGCCGCGCAACCGGCATCGATGATGCGTTGGTCACCCGTAAGCCCCGTGTAGGCATTGGATCCGAACATGAGAACGCGCTTACCACCCATCATAACCTCGGTGCCTTGCTTGCCCTCTATCTCACGAAAATAGGGATATATACCCTTTGCCATAAATTCCTGTGGCAGAGTATAATGTGATAGTTTTTCTTGTAATAAGCCCATATCTGGCTAAGTTTTCTTAATATTTCAGGGTGCAAAGATAAGAAAAATAATCGTAATGGGAAAGTGATTGGGTAAAAAATGCATCATTGGGAAAGAAATTCTTAAAATATAAAATGGTAAATCACAAATTATATCTATCTTTGTCCTTAGTATGAGAAAGCAAGTACGTTTTATCATCAATCCTATTTCAGGCACTCGTGGCAAAGAAGCCATCGCTCACCTGATACCCGAATACCTCGACAGCGAGCGATTTGAGTATGACATGGTGTATACGGAACGTTCGGGTCATGCGGCTCAACTGGCCAAGGAGGCTGCCAAAGAGGGTGTCGACATCGCTGTAGCTGTGGGTGGTGACGGAACAGTCAACGAGGTAGCGCGTTCGCTTGTGCATACGGATACGGCTTTGGCCGTTATTCCCTGCGGAAGCGGCAATGGGCTGGCGCGCCATCTCTTCATTCCTATTAATCCCATCGGTGCCCTGAAGATATTGGCTGAGTGCAGCATTGAGACGCTCGACTACGGTCTTATCAACAAGCAACCCTTCTTCTGCACCTGTGGCATCGGGTTCGATGCCTTCATCAGCCAGAAGTTTGCCGAAGCCGGCAAACGCGGCTTGATGACCTATGTCGACAACACCCTGAAGGGCGGACTCACGTATAAGCCCGAGACCTACCATATAAGCATCGACGGCGAGGAACAGACTTACGAAGCCTTCCTCATCGCCTGTGCCAATGCCAGTCAATACGGCAATAATGTCTTCATCGCCCCAGCCGCCTCGATGAACGACGGGCTGATGGACGTTACCATTTTGGAACCCTTCAATCTGCTGGAGGCTCCGCAGGTGGTCGTGCAACTGCTGAACAAGACTATAGACAAGAACAGCCATACTCGCACCTTCCGATGCAAGCGTGTCCACATCCACCGCGAGCGACCCGGTGTGGTGCACTTCGATGGTGAACCCATGGAGTGCGGAACGGACATCGACGTAGAACTCATCAACCGAGGCGTTCATGTTGTCGTGAACCCCGAGGAGCAGCAACTCACTTTCCCACTCTTCAGTGCCCTCACCGACATCCATGACAAGATGGTACAGGAGATGGTGACCCTACGCGACGATTTCCTACAACAGAGCGAACGCATCAAGCGCATCAACTCTGAGCTGCTAAATAAATTAAAGATATAGAAAAACTTACAACTTTAAACTATAAACTTTAAATTCAACACCATGTATATCATCGGTATAGCAGGCGGAACTGGAAGTGGAAAAACTACCGTAGTCAGGAAAATCATGGAAGCATTGCCTGACGACAAGATTTCCCTCATACCGCAAGACTCGTACTATAATGACACTACACACCTGACTATGGAAGAACGGCGTCGTATCAATTTCGACCATCCTGACGCCTTCGACTGGGAACTGCTGACTCGCCAAATCGAAGAACTACGCAGCGGAAAGGCCATCGAACAGCCCACCTATTCCTACATCGAGAGCAACCGACAGGCGGAAACCGTACATGTGGAGCCCTGTGAAGTTATCATACTGGAGGGCATTATGGCTCTGTGGAAGAAGGAAATCCGCGACATGATGGACTTGAAAATCTTCGTAGATGCTGACCCCGACGAGCGCCTCATACGTGTCATACAGCGCGATACCGTGGAACGTGGACGTACCACACAGATGGTTATCGACCGCTACCTGGACGTGTTGAAGCCGATGCACGAGGAGTTCATCGAACCCACCAAACGCTATGCTGACCTCATCATCCCCCAGGGTGGCAACAACACACGGGCCATCGACATCATGCGTACTTACATTATCCATCGCCTACGCCCAAGCCAGTCCTTATAATCCTGTTCGTCCTGCTCCTGTCAGCGTGCCAAGAACGTCAGGAAAGGAAACTCTCATCGGTATTTTCCACTGAGGAAGTTGCCGATACCAGCAGTGTGGGTTACGACCTATCCGATATTCAAGAGTCAGGCGAACTAATCTGTATAACCATTTCTGGCCCTGAAACTTATTTTGAGTTCCGTGGTCGTGGATTCGGCTTACAGAATGACCTAGCGGAAGCATACGCTCAGCACATCGGAGCTAAGATGCGCATGGAAGTGGCACACGACACGGCCGAGGCAGTTCGTCGACTGCTCGCCCACGAGGTCGACCTTGCCGTACTGGACATGCCCACGACTGCAGGCACACTACGCTGCAGCAACCATTGGCTCGTAGCCGAGAGTGGGAACAACTTACAAGAATCCATCGACCAGTGGTACTCGCCCCAACTGCTTGAGCAGCTCCGGCAACGGACATCAGCGAAACGCGAAGTTCGCCGTAGTCCCCGTCCTGTCATACTGAACAGCCAGACCGGACAAATCAGCCAGTACGATGCTCTCTTTCAGCACCACGCCTCCACTATCGGATGGGATTGGCGGCTCCTGGCTGCCCAATGCTATCAGGAGTCGGCCTTCGACCCGCAAGCTGTCTCGTGGGCTGGCGCGCAAGGGCTGATGCAGATCATGCCCGGAACGGCCGCCCATCTGTCGGTCGAGGGAGATATATTTGACCCAGCCACGAATATCAACGCTGCCGTTCGCTACATCAACGAACTCAACAAGACCTTCGCCGACATCCCCGGCCAGAGTGCCCGCATACCTTATATCCTGGCTGCCTATAATGGTGGAGCCAATCATGTTCGCGACGCTATGGCCTTGACGCGCAAGCATGGTGCCAACGACAAGATATGGCGCGATGTGGAGCCCTACATCCTCAAGCTTTCCGACCCCCAGTACTATCGCGACCCTGTGGTCACTTCTGGTTACTTGCGTGGCCAGGAGACCCACGAATATGTCAACAGCATCATGGACCGCTGGGCGCAGTATCGCGGACAAGCCAGGAACTTCAGCAAAGCATCGACACCTGCACCAGCAAAGAATCCCAGGGAGAAGACCGAAATCCGACGTCCCGACATTGCCTATGACTGACCAGTTGAGAATCATCGTAGAGCATTGGGATAATCGTCTGATATTCGGGCGTTCAGCTGCCTCTGGACAGGAGGCCTGCGCCGACTATTCATCGTTCCCCGAACTGTGCGGACAGCTCTACGAACAGGCCGTCCTGCAGTTGCTGGACATTGTAACCGACGGAGACGGGGTACTGCATCCCATGCTCATCGTCCTCGACCCCGACTACCTCATCGACGTCACCACCGTTTGCCAGTGTGTGCGCCCTAGTGGCAACACGCCGATGCACTACCTACTGGCCAAGTTCCTGCCGCGCACAGAGTCGCCATCCATTCAGTTGGGAAACGTTGCCAATCAGTTTCTCGACGATGCCGTTAACCGTCAGACCGACTACCGCACAAGTATGGAACATTCCTTCCGCGACTATGCCCTCCACTATTGCACACTCCCAGGAGTCGACCACCACTTTTTCTCGCAATGCCAGAGCCAGCATGCACATATCCAGCACACCGTTCAGCAGCTGTTTCCCCGATATGGCATCAACGGCGGACAACTGGAACCCTCCTTCGTGTGCAACCTGCTGGGCATTCAGGGACGCTTCGACCTCCTTGCCCCACCCCACATCGTGGAGCTGAAGAGCGGCAAGTGCGATGAATATCATAACACCTACAAGTCGGAACATGCGTGGCAGATGGACCTCTACCGAGAGATTATGCACTACTGTCTGGGCAAACCCAGAAGCGAGGTAGCCACGCTGCTTTTCTACAGCCACTATCCGCGCATCTACAACATACCGTTCAATGCCGCTGTCATCCGCGAGGCCGTGAGCATCCGCAACGGCATCGTACACATTGACCGCATGCTGCGCACTCGCCCGAAGGAGTTCCTCCTATCACTCACCGAGGACGACTTCAATCCGCTCCACCTCCACAACAAACTCTACGAGAACTTCCAGCGACCGCGCATCTTTCAGTTCCTTAATACGTTGCAGCAGGCCTCGCCGCTGGCCTTCGACTACTTCTGCACCATGACGGCCTTCGTGGCCCGCGAACAACGTTTGGCCAAGGTCGGGACGGGAAACCCTGACACCGACCGGGGCTTTGCCCAGGCATGGCTGTTCGACACCGAAACCAAACGTCTGCAGGGCAACATCATCACCGACCTGCATCTCACCCCCCTATCTGACCACGACGGCCTAGTGACGCATTTGGAAGCCGAAGGCGAAGCTAGTGGAACCAATTTCCGCGAGGGCGACAGCGTGGTGCTCTACGAACGCAACACCGATGCCGACCTGCTCACCAATCACCAGAGCGTGCGCTGCATCATCGAACGCATCCTGCCCCATCGCTTCACCCTGCGACTGGCCTTCCCGCAGCACAACATATTCCACGCCGCGCGCTATGCCATCGAACCGTCTTATAGCGACAGCCTCTTTGCCGTGCAATATCGTGGACTCTTCGCCCTGCTCACCTGCGACCCGCAACGTCGCAGTCTTCTGCTTTCGCAACGGCGTCCCAGCCCCCAATCGGACTATTACCTGATGGTGGGGCCTCCCGGAAGCGGAAAGACCAGCCTTACGCTTCGCCGAATGGTAGAGGAGTTCCTGCAAGCGTATCCCGACGAGAACATCCTACTCATGGCCTACACCAACCGAGCCGTCGACGAGATTTGCGCCACCCTTGCGGCAGTGGGTTGCACCTACGTGCGGATGGGACAAGACGTATCCTGTGCTCCGCCTTATCGCAACCGGCTGATGCACAATGCCATTGCACATTGCCGTAGCCGGCAGGCCATCATGGACGAACTCTCCCCCATCCGTGTGCTATGCGGGACGGTTGCAAGCCTATCGTCGCACACCGAACTACTCCAGCTTAAACCCATACATACAGCCATACTCGACGAAGCCTCACAGGTACTCGAACCCCAGTTGCTGCCGCTCCTTTGCGCCACAAATTGCCGCCTCGTTATGATAGGTGACCACAAGCAGTTGCCCGCCGTCGTGCAACAGGAGGTCGAGGAGAGCCGCGTCGAAAGTCCGCTGCTGCGCGAGATGGGCCTGCTGGATTGCCGTCACTCCCTCTTTGAGCGCCTCTATCGCCATGCCGTGTCAAATGACTACGACGACCTTCATGGCCTGCTCTCCCGTCAGGGACGTATGCACGAAGACATCTGCCGTTTTGTCAGTCAACGCTACTATCACAGCCAGCTCGGCATCGTCCCCCTGCCCCATCAAACAGGCAAGCTGAAGTGGCAATGCACCGCCGCCACAGCCCCAAAGACCATCGTCGACGAGGCCCTGTGTCATCGTATGGCGGTTATCGACGTACAAGCCAGCAACGAAGCTAATCCGAAAGTCAATCAGGCAGAAGCCAGGGTGATAGCCCAGCTCGTACAGCGTCTCTATGAACTCCATACGCAGAATCGTGTCAAGTGGAATCCCGCTACGTCACTGGGCATCATCGTACCCTTCCGTAGTCAGATTGCAGCCATACGCCAACAGCTGCAGGACATGGCCATCCCCGATACCGACCTCATCACCATCGACACCGTGGAGCGTTATCAGGGCAGTCAGCGCGACGTCATCCTCTTCTCCACCGTGGTACGCACGTCAGGCCTGCTCCACATCCTGTCCGCCCCTGTGGAGTCCGACGGACAGCGCATCGACCGCAAACTCAACGTAGCCATCACACGTGCTCGCGAACAGTTCATTCTCGTAGGCAATCTGCCTCTCCTCTGCCAGTCCGATGATTATTGCCAGCTCATCCAATACGCCCAGACTTATTAATGTGTAACGCATCTGCAGGGAATTCTGCGTAACTTTGCGACGTCAATTAAATAAGACGTAATATGAAGATAGCATTATTATCCATGACACTTATGGCCGTATCGGTCACCATGTTCGCATAAAACAATGTACTTCCGCCCGCTTTTTGCGTATTTAACAGCATAATAGCACCATTCTTCAGAATTTCTTTGTACCTTTGCCACCGTAGCATAAAAAATCACGCATTATGAATTTGACTAATATACTAATGAATAGAGCAACGAAATTGCTGTTGGCAGCTGCATTCATTTCCCTGCCAATAGTTGCAAGTGCACAGACGAAAAACCCGCGCGGCATCTACAAGATGACAGCCTTCATTGGCAAGATGGGCGAGGTGAAAGCCCCATTCGAGCAATATAAAATCTGCACTGACAGCGTGACGCTCATGGTATCGGAGCGAGCTGCATTTTTCAGTATCTCCGATAACGATCATCGGGTATTCAACTATACTGGAGAACAGCCAAAGTCGGAGGGTGATAAGAGTCCGCTTATTTACGACAGCGACGACAAGCAGTTCAAGCTGAAGTGGTGGAGTACTTATACCAACCACATCCATTTCCCCCAAAACAACTGGTGCATAGAGAAGTACGAGTCTGGGCAGTACACAGAGATGAGCAAGGTGTTTTTCGACGCGCTTACCGGAGCAGCAGAGGTGGACATAAACAATCCGCTGACAGGCACGTGGCGCTTCATCGGCTACGTGGATGAGTTGCGTGATGTCAAGAAGGTACTACCCAAGTTGCACGAACAATATCAGAGGAGCAAATATTTCAACTGCTTTATCATCTTCGCGCCCAAGGACTGGACGATGTTAGCCACAAGTGGCGGAGCAGTTGACAAAATCGAATACAACGGCAAGAAGTCCTACAAGGTCGGCAATAAGACCAATCAAGTGAAGTGGCTTTCCAAAGACCGCATCGCTGTGGAAGAGCACATCGACTATCGCACCGATTGGATGATTCTGGAGCGCGTGACCGACGGTACAACGCCATTGAGCCATATTGCCAGTCAGTTGATAACACGGTAATGATTCTATCTTTTATAAAAACAAAAACGTGATAATAAGGTTTCTACAATCAAAAGGTAAAGGACTGCTGACTCGTGTTCATACCCAATATGTCTGATGAAAAGATTGCACTGGTGCTGCTTCGTGAGAGTGCCCAGCTTGCCGCACCCAAACCCAAGAAGCACAAAAGAAACAGATGATATAAAACAAGTAACAAGTTTGTGTGAATCGGGGCTAATATTTTTTGGATATACCGCGTTTTTTTCGTAAGTTTGTAGCCTCAAAAGACTGCAACTATGAAAAAACTTCGATGGTTCCTCTTCTGCCTTATTGTTAATCTGGCCTTGGGCGTGTATGCGCAAGATAGTATGCAACCTTCTCAATGGCTCATGCCAAAACCAAAGGCCGTGACTGAAAACAGCTTGACGTTCGCGCTCGGACGTCCCGTAAAACTGACAGATCCTACGTCTTCCACACTATTGGCATCACTCTTCACTGTTTCTGATGAAGCTTCAACCACAGTAACTGTAAACATCGTAGATGATGCAACACTGGGGACCTTCAATTACACCTTGGCCGACTTTCCAAACGAGGGCTACAAACTCAGCGTTACTGCCGATGCCATTAACATCACCGCAGCCTCAAAGACGGGTGTGATACGTGCGGCACAGACACTCAAGCAGTTAGCTGACGCAGCCGGTGGTGCCTACATTCAAGGGCTGAACATCACGGACTATCCAGCCTTCAAACTGCGCGGCTTCATGCATGACGTGGGCCGTTCGTTCATCAGTTTCGACGAATTGAAGAAGGAAATAGACCTGCTTGCACGATTCAAGGTGAATGTCTTCCACTGGCATTTGACCGATAATCAGGGCTTCCGCTTCGAGTCAAAGTTTTATCCTCAGCTGAATAACGCTTCCTCGATGACTCGTTTTGCCGGCCTCTACTACACACAGGCACAATGCACAGAGT
Organism: uncultured Bacteroidaceae bacterium; assembly: GCA_905234735.1. Taxonomy (GTDB): domain Bacteria; phylum Bacteroidota; class Bacteroidia; order Bacteroidales; family Bacteroidaceae; genus Physcousia. The sequence goes on from CAJOJA010000008.1 coordinate 139,424, forward strand.
TGGAAGCCTATGCAGCAGAGCGCGGCATCATCATCATTCCGGAGATTGACATGCCAGGCCATTCCACAGCCTTCACCAACGCTATGGGCTACAATATGAGCAGCGAGCAAGGACGTACTGCACTAAAGGCTCTGCTTGGCGAACTGGCTGCAGCCTTCCCTCTGGCACCCTACATCCACATGGGAGCTGACGAGGCTGGCACCACAGCCGCCTTTGTCAACGAGATGTCGCAGTACATAAAGGAAACACTCGGTCGCCGCTGCATCGTGTGGAATCCCATCAGCGGAGTCAGCATCAGCACATCTACGTTACCCTATATCGACATGACGGAGATGTGGAGTACGTCGGGAAAGAAGATTAGCGGAGTTCCCAACATCGACTGCCGCTACAACTACGTGAACCACTTCGATGTCTTTGCTGACCTTGTAGGCATCTACAAGAGCAATATCTACTATGCTGAGCGTGGAAGCAGCGAGGTCGCAGGAGCCATCACCGCCTTGTGGAACGACCGCAAGACACCTATCGAAACGGACATCATCACACAGAACAATCTTTACGCTAACGCTTTGGCTACAGCAGAGCGTGGATGGATGGGTGGCGGTAAACAGTACATAGAGGTGGGCGGAACCACTCTTCCTAACATCGGAAAGGAGTACGACGAGTTTACCGACTGGGAACGACGCTTCCTATATTATAAGGATACGTGGCTCAGCACTGAACCCATCCCATACGTCAAGCAAACTAACGTGCGCTGGCGCATCACAGAGGCATTCCCCAACAATGGCGATGCCACCGCCGTGTTCCCGCCTGAAACTGCCACGGACGACATTCTGCCAGCCACTTACACCTACAACGGACGGACCTACACTACAGGTATGGCCACAGGAGCTGGCATCTATCTGCGCCACACTTGGGGTACAACCGTGCGTTCATATTTCAGCAACCCACAACTGAACACCACCGCCTACGCATGGACATACGTCTATTCACCACAGGCTCAGACAGCAGGAGCACTCATCGAGTTCCAGAACTATGGACGTTCCGAGAACGACAAAGCCCCCGACGCTGGAAACTGGGACCGCAAGGGTTCGCACATCTGGTTGAACGGTGAGGAGATTGCGCCACCAACATGGACCAACACGGGAAAGAACATAGGTGCAGAGATTGATTTGCAGAACGAGAACTTCCCTGCCCGCAAACCGGTGAACGTAAGACTCAAGCAGGGTTGGAACAAGGTCTTCTTGAAACTGCCTTACGTATCGGCAAGCGGGGTGCGACTGAACAAATGGATGTTCACCTTCGTCTTGACGACGACAGACGGACGTAAGGCTCTCGACGGGCTCGTGTATTCGCCCACGAAGACCATGAACTTCGAGGACGAGGATATTCCTCGCGCACTTTCGTCTGACCCTCTTCCGGAAGTGGAAGGAAAGATGATCACGATGTCCAAGACTGCCACACCAGACCTGACTACAGGGCAATGGTACGTGATGTATAATCGTGGCAGCGGTCGCGGCTATCTGTGGGAGAACGCAAGTTCGCATACACTCTTCAATACAGCTACCGCACCTACCAGTTCTGCCACAACCAATGCAAAATACCTAGTGCGTCTTGAAGAGTCAACGGACGGCAAGTTCTTTCTGCAAACAGGCTTCGGCAACTACTTTGGCAAGATTCAGCAATCCACCAATGTGCCTGTTACCGCAAACCCAACTGAGGCCATTACCGCGGCCAAAATAAACGGTACGGACGGACACTTTTACCTACAGTCTTCTGAAGGGATCATCCTCGATGCCAACGACTACAGCCTGGGCGACAGCAAAGCAACCGTTGTAGGATGGGGAAACACCGTTCCGACCTCCACAGGCGGCAATAACGACTGGGCTTTCTATCCCATTGAATTATCAGATGCTTCCGACATCAGCTTTACTGCAGATAATGTGACCGTCTGTCAGGGACACCAAACGGCAGGTCAAGGCAACACTATGCAGGCTCTTTTGCGTGCACAACTGGTGACAGTTACAGCCTGTACTCCCACACGCTTCGACATCACCCTTACTGGAGCAGAACAGATGAGTCGTGTGGCAATATATTCCACAGACATTGACCAACTGTACGCTCCCGGAGCCAATCCCATTCTTCTTGGTTCAGCTACGCCCGTTGACAATAAGCTTTCAATTCCTGTCAGCATAAACTCGCTGGCTGATGGTCAGAAAGTTTATTTCTGGATTACAGCTGACGTGAAGACGGAGGCTGCTGAACTATCGACTATCGATGCAACTCTGAACGCTATCGCATATAATAATGCGCAAGGTGGAAGTACCTGCGACTTGCAGGAGAAAGGAAACCCTACTGGGGTCATGCAAATCTTCAAACGCCAGCGGTTTCTGTGGACGGGCAGCCTGAGTCAGGAGAAATATTACCGCATACCTACTATTCTCAACACGGCCGACGGGGGCATCGTGGCACTCTGTGACGACCGCTACGACAACACTCAAGACTTGGGAAAGGTGGCCAGCGGTGCAGCAGGGAAGCACAAAATCGATGTGGTGGTACGTAAGAGTATGGACGACGGTGCTACGTGGGACAATACGCGGGTCGTAGCTGCTGGCGACGGCACATCCGCTGCCGCTTGCGGATACGGCGACCCCGCTATTGTTCGCACACTCAGCGGCAAACTCGTATGCCTGATGGCTGCGGGTAGTTCCAGCTTCCCCAGCGGAATGTTGCATATGGGTTATTCCGAAAGTACAGACAATGGCGCCACCTGGTCCGCTCCGAGAGACATCTACTCCGCCATCAACAAGAACGGGCTTAGCATCACTTCCGCTTTCACCTCAGCAGGCAAGGGCATTTGTTTCGCGGACGGACGCATCGCCTTTGCCATGAACGGTAAGGTGGGTGGGGTGTGCAATGAATATATTCTCTACTCCGACGACGAGGGAAAGACCTGGACCATTGCCCCTAATATGGCTTGTGCAAGTGCCGATGAGTCGAAACTGGAGATTATGAACGACAACAGCCTTATCCTTTCCGTGCGACAGGGAGGCTGGAACTCACAGGCTAACCGCGCCTATAGCCACACCACAGGCGATGCCTCTGCCGAAGGTATCAACAGTTGGGGCGAAAAGGGCTACTGGACCGATCTCAATGCCAATGGCTGCAATGCCGACATTCTCTATTACAGCCGTGAAACCGAGGGAGTACGCGATATGATGCTCCACACAGCCATAAAGACCTTTCAGACCTACCGCAAGGACCTGCGTCTATATATGAGTTTCGACCAGGGCCAGACTTGGCAGGAAGCCTTCCAGTTGCAGCCCGGATATGCCGCCTATAGTTCGATGCAGAAGCTGGCCAACGGTGACTTGGCTATCATTTTCGAGGACGGCAGTCTTGGCAATCAGGACAAGATGGACTGCTACGCTATGACCTATCTCGTCATCAGCAGGGAGACGCTGGAGGCTCGTGCCGAGGAGGTCCTTCAAACTAAGCAGGAGTCGGCTAATCTGATAAAGATTGTTTACGAGAACACAAAGGAAACTGATCTGGGTAGCTGGGACGTCAACAACACCAGCGGACGCAACGTATGGACCTCTTCCACACCAGCCAATCCCATTGCCGGATTTACGCTCAAGAAATCGGCTGGCACCTTCGACCGCTACACGGGTTGGAACGGATTCTATAATCTGGCCTATAAGGTCGGGGCTGTTAATCGTGATGAGAGACTGACCCTGACGGCCCCCAAAGGCTACCTCATCAAGAACTATTCCTTCAAGGTACAGGAATGGAGCAATGGCGCAGCTGCCAACGACTTTGTCATTACGGCAAAGGACGGTACAACCATTCAACCTGCGTATCGCGGCGGAGCCGAAGGCTACACACCGTTCGACATCAAGGATGTGCAGGCCAAGTCCACCTATTTCACAGTGCGCTCTACGGATGTTTCCAAGTATTTGGCCATCATCAATTTTGTTGTGTTACTCACACCAGAGGACGAAGTGGGTATTGATGCTCTGATGATATCAACTGTTAGTGAAGATATATATAACCTTGCAGGACAACGCATCAACACCCCCACACGCCCTGGCCTCTACATCAAGCATGGCCAGAAAATAGTTGTCCGATAGATGAATGCACAGCATCCCACTTATAAAGCTATAGGACAGCCCTGTCCATGGCTCGACGAATAGATAATAGATTGTAATTAATCTCACAAATAATCATAAAAAATTCTCCGTATCGCAAGTGATATGGATGATTTTTTGTATATTTGCAGCAGGTATTATAAAATTATATAGCTATGAAACGAATCCTAACCACACTTATACTGCTCATTGTATGTATAAGTTTTTCATGGGCCGACGGACCTTTCCGCACAGCACGTTATGACGGTTTTAAAGTGTTGTCTCCCAAAGCAGGCAGTATCCTAATGATCGGTAACAGCATTACCGATATGCATATCTGGCAGGAAGTGTTCCGTGACGCCGATGGCAACTATCTTCCCATCTGCAATCGTGGTAATTCCGGTTCGTATTCTACTGAACAGAGCGAGAACATCGAGAGCTACATCGCCAATGGGCCGTCGAAGGTCTTTCTCATGATTGGCACAAACGACATTGCCACCAGCGGTGGTCTGAACTTCACTCCGGAGCAGGTTCTCAGCTATGTCAAGAGCATGGTGAAACGCATTCACAGACGTTCGCCAAGCACCCACATCTACCTGTACCCGATTCTGAATAACAACACCAGCAATCGTATCAGGGCAACATGGTTGCACTACAATGAGATACTCAAGGATTATATTGAGAGCTCGAATGACGCCCTCCTCACTTTCGTAGATATCTACGATGCGCTGCAGAATCTGGCCAACGGCGGTGCATGGAGCAACGACAACCTACATCCCAATGCCGCAGCCTATAAGATATGGTGTCATGCGATTCTGCCATATCTGGGTGAGAACGTCACCAGCGTGTATGACAATGTCAGTGGCGACCTCGCAAGCGTTCAGCGCCAGGATGGCTTGAGTAGTATGCACGGCGGTCGTGCCACGATGTTTTCGGTCATGCCTATCAGCAACAATGACATCATGATATTCGGCGACAGCGAAATCAAGACTGCTGAATGGTGGGAACTGCTTGGTAGCCCCAACGTCAAGAACCGCGGCACAGGCTGGAATAACAGCGGAGACATTGCCACTACCAGCAAGGAGGTTGACGCCACATGGGCTGTGACTGGTGCTGATAAGTCTGGTTGCCCGAAAGCCATCTTTCTCTACACTGGGACAAGCGATGTTACAGGCTCTACCGATATGGCAACTGTTCAGTCGAACTACACTGCGCTCATTAACAAACTGAAGACGAAAGCCCCGACAGCAAAAATTTATGTGATGGCCATCCATCCACGATACAACAATGCCTCGCTTAATACAGGGCGTATCAAGACCTTCAACAGTTGGCTGCAGAATACACTTGCTGCTGGCAACGCAAATGTCCAGTTCGTTGATACATACACCCCGTTGCTCAGTGGCAACAATGCGGATGCCGCTTACGTCAACAGCAACCAATATCTCCTTGGAAGGGGATGCGTAGTGTTTGCAAATGCTATGGCTGCAGCATACAATGCTGATTTTGACACTGACCAGATGGTTCCTGTATCGGTGGAGACAGGCAACACCAACTATGCCATGAGCACACGTCGCAATACCATCGGAACAGCCATTACGGATGGGCGCGACGTTGTGGCAGGAACAAAAGTCGGCGACTACACCGAAGCCGGTGTCAGCGCTTTCAAGACTGCCGAGGATGCTGCATTCAATGTGCTGGCGCAGCAGACCATCACCGATGCCGAGGTTACAAATGTCGTCAATGCGTTGCGGGCCGGTCTCGAGGTGATTGCTCCTACGAGCGAAAACACGACAGGCAAGTACTTTCGCCTCTACACGCCCAACCGCGGTTCCCGCTATCTGACGAATAACGGAAGCGGCACGACCATGTTGGGATTGCCATTGGGCATATTCGACAATCAGGTCTGGCAAATGGAGGGACGTAGCGACGGTTCCTTTGACATCAAGAGCGCTTACGACGGCTCTTATATGGCAATGACCTCGCCCATTTCCACGACACAAGCAAAACCAGCAAACGGCTGGTCATTTGTGGAGAGCGATACCCCCGGCATGTTTATCATTACAAGCGGTACCAACCAACTCAATCAACAGAACAACAGCCCTTACAGCATCCTGAACTGGGGCGGTGGAAGCAATACAAGTGATGACGGCTGTAAATACAAGATTGTCGAGGTGGAGGCATCCGACTTCGAGCACCTGCATATTCAGGACGGCAAATACTATACCATTGCAGGCTTTGTCATCAACTACAGCAAGCAGACCACCCACTATGTACTGTACAACGGCACAAGCCGCTTCATGAGCACAACGGCACCCTCCAGCAAGGAGGGCCTTTGGAAAGCCGTCAAGGTGGATGGGGGCTGGAAGTTCCAGTCGGCCAAAGATATCAGTCAGTACCTGACATACGACGGCACGGACAATACGGGTGCAGTATATACCATAGAGGCAGGAGTTGCCACTGGTTGCGTTTCCATGAGAATCAATGGCGTATGGTCTGCATCTTCAGAGACGGGTGACATGGGCGGGGCTTACAAGTCTTCAAGCCAAGCCGTTCAGAATTCTTATTCCTGGTCAACCGATTGGATCATCACAGAGACAGAGATAGAGATAGATCCAGAGCCAGAGACCGACTATGTAAAAGATGGCCAATTATATACTATCGCGGGGTATGTTGCCCGTAATGGCGGTACGACCAATTACGTTTACTACGACGGCACGACCCGTTCCATGAGCACAACCGTACCAACTGACAGCAAAGGTGTCTGGAAAGCCGTAAAGGTGAATAACGGATGGAAGTTTGAAAGCGTTAAGGCAGAAGGCAAATACCTTACCTACGAGGGTGTGGATGCTACGGGTGCTGTCTATAGCATCGAGCCTGGTGTTGCCGAAGGTTGTCTGTCCATGAGAATCAATGGTGTATGGTCTGCATCTTCTGAAAATGGTGATATGGGCGGTATATACAAGGCATCAAACAACAGCGTTCAGTCTCCCCTCTACAACTGGTCAACCGACTGGAAAATCACGGAGTACGATGATTCTCCAGCAACAGGGGTAACCCATATCTCAGAAGCGGAAGCCAATGTACAGCCTACCTATCATCTAAATGGTATACGTGTCAACAAAATCGAGAAGGGGGACATATACATCCAAGGTGGTCGTAAGATTGTAACAAAATAAACAATATCGAAGGCAACTATGGATTCCTATCCTAAGTATTGCCCTTCAGACGAGAACCACAGACGACCATGGAACTAAATCTATATCACTATTCAAAGTAATGAAAAAGATAATTACATGCGTTCTGGCTATGTTGGGACTGACGACAGCCTGTGGCCATCAGAACTATAACGACGCTGATGTTCAAGGGTTTGCTGAACTGATTGCTGGTCCTGATGTCATTCTGTTAGATGTCCGTACCGCCGAGGAATTTGCAGAAGGACATATAGAAGGGGCTGTTCATATCAATCAGGCTCTGAGTGATTTCATTGAACAAGTTAAGGCGAAATTACCCACAGACAAGACTATTGCCGTCTATTGTCGCAGCGGCAAGCGCTCCGCAAGTGCAGCCGGACGATTAGTCACTGCAGGCTACAAGTGCGTGAATCTCAAAGGTGGAATCATGGCTTGGAAGGAGGCAGGCTTACCCGTCACCACCGACACCTATGAGGTCGATGTATTCAAGACCAAGGGCGGAAATACGGTGAAGTTTCACGCATTGGTTCATGCCACCATACGCATCGAATACAACAGTCTTGAAATCATGATTGACCCCGTGGCAAAGTTGGGTAACAAGATAATAGACTATGCTTCGATGCCAAAAGCCGACTATATCTTTGTAACACACGAGCATTTTGACCATTTTGACAAAGAGGCTATCCAACAGCTCACAGATGACAAGACACAGCTCATCACAAACAAGCGGTGTGCAGAAATACTGGACTTTGGACAGGTCATGAACAATGGCGATAAGATGACCATAGCAGAGGATATCACCATTGAAGCAGTTCCGGCTTACAACAACACAGAAGGACATACACAGTTCCATCCCAAAGGACGTGACAACGGCTTCATCCTCACCCTCGACGGCCTCCGCATATATATCGCCGGAGATACTGAGGACATCCCTGAAATGGCAGATATCAAAGACATTGACATCGCATTCATGCCCTGTAATCAGCCATACACGATGACACCCACCCAACTCGTCAAGGCTGCGAAGACCGTCAAGCCCAAAGTGCTCTTCCCATATCACTATGGCCAAACAGATATCAGTTCCATTCCTTTTGAACTCAAAGAGAGTGGCATTGACGTGAGAATCAGACATTACGAATAAAGAGAACTTTTTATCAGATCATGAAGGACCCTTGTGAAAGCTGCAAGCTACGTGCGCAGTTTCGTCCAACGCGTTTTCAGTTTCCGCATGGCTTCGCTGGACAGTCAGGCCTATAAAGCTCTGCAACTACAGATATGACCATTGATACCACCAACATGTGCTCATACCTACAACGGAAGCTGTTTGAAGAGGATGGCATCTACCACCGTCTATGGTTTGTCATGCAGGACGACCCAGAGCTGACGGCTGCAGTACGCTCACGCCAGCTACATATATATCGTAATGGTAAGAAGGTTTTGGTGCTGGCCGGTAAGTCAGCTCCTAAAATTATTAGGGAAGATAAACTATGTGAAATGCTGTAACATGAAACTGAAGAAACGTAAAATCAGGTATTCAGCATTATTCTGCCTCTGCTAGTTTGCTGTTTTAGTCATTCTGGTTGATGGAGTCCTGAAATTCCAAACATTGGTTGACTGACTATTGCGGTTCCTACACATTGGTAGAGCTTACGCTGTTATTATACTCATATGGATTTAGGCATAGCAAAGTGCCATTTCGAACTTGGTGTTAGAAAAGAAAATATTGAATGGGTATGAATGTCGAGCAAGTACGAGAATACACACTGTCGCTCTATGGTGTAACAGAAGACCAGGCATTCGGGGAGGATATACTTAACTTCCGATTGGAAGGTAAAATCTTCGTTTGTCTATGGCTTGGCGGTGGCAAATATGATATGCAGGACGGTGTTTCACGAATCGCACTGAAACTGTCACCAGACAGGAATATAGAACTTCGTGAACAATATTCAGCTGTAACACCAGCCTATCATTGGAACAAGACGCATTGGAGCGACGTGTATTACGAGCAGATGGAAGACTCGTTAGTCAAGGAGTGGATTAAAGAATCCTATACACTCATTGCATCAAAACTACCGAAGGCTGTCAGGCAAAAGTATTTATAATGATAAATAAATTGAACATGAAACAGATTTCATTATTTTTAGCAGCATTGATGATGTTTGGCCTCAGTGCAAGTTCGCAGAAACAAGAGAAGAAAACCTTGGTAACCTATTTCTCGGCAACGGGAACGACCAAGGCTGCAGCCAAACAGCTGAAAACAGTAGTTGGAGCCGACCTGTATGAGATTAAGCCAGCTAAACCCTATACGGATGCTGACCTCGACTGGCGGAACAAACAGAGCCGTTCATCATTGGAGATGAAAGATAAGTCTTCACGCCCAACCATTGCCGGTAAGCTAAAGAACATGAAAGACTATGATGTGGTATATGTCGGATTCCCCATTTGGTGGAACACCTGTCCTACCATCATCAACACATTCATGGAGTCGTATGACTTCAAAGGGAAAACGGTTATTCCCTTTGCCACCAGTGGTAGTAGCAGTATCAAGCAGTCTTGTGAAGACCTGAAAAAGACATACCCACAGGTTAATTGGAAGGAAGGCAAACTGCTGAATAGAGTGAGTAAAAAGGAACTGGAAACATGGATAAAAAGTGTAAACACTATGAGTACGATTTATGATTACACAGCCCTTTCTAACAAGGGTGAGGAAGTGAACTTCTCTGACTACAGAGGGAAAGTACTTCTAATTGTCAACACAGCATCAAAGTGTGGTTTCACTCCACAGTACGACGGATTGGAAGCGCTCTATCAGAAGTACAAGGACCAGGGACTTGTCATCATTGGCTTTCCCTGCGACCAGTTCGGTCATCAGGAACCCGGCACAAATGAGGAGATAGAGGAGTTCTGTCGTCTGAACCACGGCGTCACATTCCCATTGATGTCAAAGATTGAGGTCAATGGAAAGAATGCGCACCCCATCTACAGATGGCTGGAGAGTCAGGCAGGTTTTGCCGGATTTACTCCCGAGCATCCCCTTTCCAAGTTGCTTGATGAAATGCTATCAAAGGCTGATTCTGCATACGCTTCGAATCCCGACATCAAATGGAACTTCACGAAATTCCTCATCAACCGTAAGGGTGAGGTCGTCGGCCGCTTCGAACCCACAGCTGAGCCAACAGCGTTGGAAAAGCCGATTGAGGAGCAGTTATTGCCATGACGGCAGCCCTTCCTATTTCGGACGATGAAATCTGTGGAAAATAATTAACTTTGCACATATAATGAGACTGATGAAGGAGATAAATGATTCATGTTAAAACTATAATATTATGAAAGCAGTTAGGACAAAGAAAGCGCCTGCCGCCATCGGCCCTTATAGTCAGGCCATCGAAGTGGGTAATCTCGTTTATACATCTGGTCAGATTCCCATCGATCCTGCAACCGGGGTGTTCGTTGAGGGAGGAATCAAAGAACAAACCCGTCAGTCGCTGACTAACGTCAAAGCCATATTGGAAGAGGCGGGACTGAACATGAGCAATATCATAAAGACGACAGTCTTCATGGCCGACATGAACGACTTTGCCGATATGAACAGCGTCTATGCAGAATTCTTTGCAGAGCCCTACCCTGCCCGTTCTGCAGTTGCAGTCAAGACTCTGCCCAAGGGCGCGTTAGTGGAAATAGAAGTCATAGCAGAAAAACAATAAACTATAGGGGAAAGCCACTGCTTCTGCCACGCAAGGCGAGCGTCATAGCGGCTCAAACATGAAAATAGTTGTTGCGATAGATTCATTCAAGGGTTGTCTGACTTCAGCGGAGGCTAATCAGGCAGCTGCGGAAGGTGTCAGGAAAGTCTGCCCTGATGCGGAGATAATGCAGATACCTGTCAGCGATGGCGGAGAAGGCTTTCTGGAGGCTTTCCAGGCAGCTATTGGCGGGAGGCTGATAGAAGTGACAGCCAGAGACCCGCTGATGCGTCCTATCTCTGCCAAGTATCTGCTTCGCGGTAAAGAGGCTGTCATAGAAATTGCCCAGGCGAGCGGACTCACTTTGCTGTCCGAGGAAGAGCGGAACCCTATGGTAGCTACCAGTTACGGAACGGGACAGTTGGTGGCGGATGCCGTCAAGAAGGGTGCGAAGCACGTCATCGTCGGACTTGGCGGAAGCGCTACCAGCGATGCAGGAATAGGGATGCTTGATGCATTAATTGATGATTTCAGCAAGAATGGTCAATGGGATGGAATAGAAGAACTTAAAAATGTCCACTTCACCATAGCATCCGATGTCAAGAATCCACTTTGTGGAGTGAGTGGTGCAGCACATGTATTCGCTCCTCAGAAAGGAGCAAGTGCAGAAGACGTACTTCTTTTGGATGAACGGGCGAGGAAGTTTGCCGAAGACTCAGCCAAGCAATTCGGCTATGACCGTTCGGAGCAAGCAGGAGCAGGGGCTGCTGGTGGTTTAGGCTATGCCTTCCTGCAATATATGAAAGCAGAATTCAAGCCCGGCATACAGCTCCTGCTTGAAACCATCAGATTCGATGAAATCGTCAAGAATGCCGACCTCGTTATCACTGGTGAAGGTTCTGCCGATCGGCAGACGCTGATGGGCAAGCTTCCCATGGGAATCCTTCAGCATTCAAGAGGTGTTCCCGTATGTCTGATAGCAGGTCATATCTCTGACTACGAAGAACTAAAGAGAGCTGGATTCTCGCAAGTGAAATGTATCAATCCAGAATGGATGTCCCAGAAAGAAGCTATGCACAAAGACGTGGCTAAGCAAAACATTGTCAACACTATAAGCCTGTGCAAAGAGTGACACAGAGGAGAAGATGATGGCCTACGATATGCCTTCGTACAGCCGCACGCTTTGGGGGTGACATGAGGTTATTTTCCTGTTAATTACGATGTGCGTTGATGACATAGATACCAGCAGTTGTCAGGCCAGCTGCCAGGATATAATTCCATACGAACGTCTCATGCAGACACAGGCAAGAAGTTACGGCACCGACAACGGGTATCAGTGAGTTCCAAATTGCAATCTTTCCTACAGGATTACACGTTAGCAGTTTGTTGTAGAGCGTGAAGCCAATCGTGGAGATGCCGATGAGCATCAGCAGATAGAAGAGGCCTATGAGAGTGACACGCGGCAAGGTACCCCCCATCAGTAAACCTGGTATCACCAACAAGACACCACCAACGCCAAGACTATATCCCGTACCCACAAACACATCCATCCGCTTGCCTACTCCCCTTGTCATCAGTCCGGCACTGGCACTACACAACGCATTGAGGATAATCATACCGTCGCCAAGTAAGGTAAACGAGCCGCTTTCTGCACCATCCAGATTAAGTGCAAGAATCCCCGTAAAGCCGACAGCACAGCCTGTCACCTTTCTGAGAGTCAGTTTGTCGCTTTTGAAGAACAAGCAGGCCATAAGTACCAGCACAAACACACTCAGAGAGTTCAGGATGGCGGCACGACTGCCCTGACTGTGCGACAAACCGATATAGAAGCAGGCATAGTGCAGCGTGGTGTTCAACAACGTGAACGCCAACAGAAACAAAGCACTCCTAATAACATGAGATTTTGCCGTTTCCTTCAGTCCAAACGGGCGATGACTCATGCAGGCAATAGACAGGATGATAATGCCCGATACGAAAAAACGGATACCGGCAAACAGCATCTTACTGCCCGTCATCTCTGTGGAAATCTCAAACTCTGCGAAACCAAGTTTGATGAGCGGATATGCCCATCCCCACAGAAATGCTGCTGTAAACGCCAAGACTGCAACCCATACAGGGTGCTGAAATATACTGGTTGTTCTATTAACCGCCATTTTTCTCGAATTGCTGTGTAATCATGCGATTCTTCGTATCGTCTACAAATATACATTTTTTTGCTGATTAAATAAAGAGCGCAAGGTTTTTTTTTCATTTCCGCTCACTAAATCATACCTTAGCGTCAATGAAACAAACTAATACTTCTATGAAGATTAGGATATGCCTACATTATTACGTATAAATAGGGGATGGACAAAATAAAGGCAATATTTCTGTGGAGTGATGTAGTTATCTGGAGTGAGGGAGATAATCATTGTGTGTGTTGTCGGTGAGATGTTATATAGTGAATTTATATTTTGTGAAATAATACCACAATACCACTTTTTTGATGTTTATAGATTGACAATCAATCTGTTGAAAAGTGAGATTAGGGTGTGATATTTCGGTGAGATTGTGAGATTTCCGGTTTGACCGAGGTTTGAACGATACTATGACCGAGGCTCGGACGATAGTATCGTCGAGGCTCGGACATTAGTATGGTCGGAGCTTGTCTCATGCATGAGCCAGATGCTATCGATAATGTAGCGGGCAGTGGCAATATCACGCTCACTGGTCTTGATTTAGAAGTCGTGCTACCATAAAAGTGCTATAGCGGTACCACGCGAGTGATATTGTCAACTTTGTCGAATAAATGCTGCGCCTCGGCAATGCTTATGAAGCATAGCATTGCCGAGGCTTGCACTTTACTTGACCTCCTCGAAAACGACTCTAACTGACTATCAATGCGTTAGCACCGGATGTTGCATACATGTCGCAAAAACGGAAATAACCATTGATAATCAATATGTTACAAAATCATTGCAAAGGTACAGATTTCTCCCCAAACAACCAAAAGAAAACACAGAAAAAACACAAACCTGATGATTTTTCTTGATTCGGATTGCCTTCTTCAAGTTTGCCCATCTTATATTTCTGTCAATGCTGCCACTTTTTTAATTCAGCCCATTTCCCTTTACATTACATCCTTCGGATAAACAAAGAGAATATTCCCCAAATCGATATTCAATCAATTTTTAAGTGCGATTTTTGTAGTTTTCTTGCAAAAATCGAACTTAAATCGCAAAATATATATCTTTCGCTTGTTCCCTACTGAATGGATGTCCCCGCGCTTGGCTTTGACGCTTTGCCAAGCAAAGAACTTTCTTTGCTTCCATCATGAATGGGGATTATCCCCAAGCTATGCAACAGATAATGGCGGTAAAAATGGCGGTAATGTTGGCGGTAAAAATGGCGGAGATGTCCCCAGCTTGTCCCCAGTTTGTCCCCAGCTTTGTCACAAGTCTTGTCACAAGTCTTGTCACAAGACGAAGAAAAGGATGCAAGTATTGATGCAAAAGATGCAACCTCCAGTTCAAAGGTTGCAACCTTGGATGAAAAGGCTGCAAGTTTGGCGGACAATAGACGAAATAGCGCAATTCGCAAACAGAGACAAGAACTATATAAGGAACCCCATTGATAGTCAAAAAGACTTCAATAGTTAGGTATAATTGCTCATTTAAGGATACAAAAGTGAAGAAAAAGGCATAAAAGTGATTGTATTTTGCAGAAAAGATGATTTTTCTTCGTTATTTCGCAGGAATTTAGCTAATTTTGTACGCGTATTTAATTATAATAAGGTACAACCTCGTCAAAATAGAAAGTATATTAAAGAATCGGCATTATGTCATACTCAAAGATTAAGGAAATTAAGACCCGTCTCTGGGACAAGTACGATGTGAGTATTATCGCCAACAAAGACGTAAATATCATCGTTGGTATCAATGGCAGTGGCAAAACCACCTTGCTAAATGAGATTTATAAGCTTGCACTGGGAAATCTTGAAGATAAAAATCAAGTTATATATGTGCCGTCTATCGATAATATAGCCATGCGTGACAAGCGTAAAACATCCAATGCGCTGACGCAGGATTTAGAGTTCTACATGTTCGATATGAAAATAGGGCCCTCTATGATGTACTATCGTATGTCAATGATAGATGCTTCCGCTGAGAAACAGGCTGAGATGAAAGCACGAATTGAGGATTTCCGCTCTGTCATCAATGG